>JBBQZR010000003.1:0-180871 GCA_038207515.1 Lysobacterales bacterium
CGGCCGCGTTCCAGGGCGTGCTGGTCAAGGAATCGGACCTGGAGAACACCATCTACCGCTTCGAACTCGACGACGGCAGCATCGTCGAGGTGAAGGGCAACGAGCAGATCGAGTACGACGGCGAGACCCACTCGGCGGCCAATCTGTTCGACGCGCTCAAAGAGGGTTACTACGGCAAGTTTTGAGTGGGCGCGGAATGGAGTAATGTCCACTCCGCAACACCCATCGTCTGACCAAACCCGTTCGAGGAGCTGGAGGGTTCTATGCAAACCGTAGGTGAAACATTGAGCAACGCAATCGAGGCGGTCAAAGAGACCGCGCAGAACGTCGGCGAAGCCGTCGCCGAAAAAACCGAAGCCGCCGTCGCGAGCGTGAGCGCGGCCGCATCGGACGCGAAGGACGCCGTGACCAAGCGCGCCAAGGCCGCCGTCAAGAAGGTCAAGGAAGTGAAGGACGCGGCGCAGGAAAGCGTCAAGAGCGTTGTGGAAAAAGCGCGCAAGGCCGTGACCAAGGCCAAGCCGGCGGCAAAGAAGGCCGCGAAGAAAGTAGCCAAGAAGGCGGCGGTTGCGAAGAAGGCAGCCAAGAAGGTCGTCGCCAAGGCCAGCAAGAAGGTCGCGGCAACGAAGACGGCTGCCAAGAAGGTCGTCAAGAAAGTTGCCAAGAAAGTAGCGGCGAAGAAAGCCCCGGCGAAGAAGGCCGCGGGCAAGAAGGTCGCGAAGAAGGCGGCCGTCAAGAAGGCACCCGCAGGAAAGACACCCGCCAAGAAGGCGGCCGTGAAGAAGGCACCGGCGAAGAAAGTCGCCGCTAGGAAAGCACCGGCGAAGAAGGCAGCGAAGAAGGCCGCCAAGCGCCGTTGAGGTAACCAGGCTTCCGTCCGCACCAACCCTGGATAAGGGGGCCGGACGGAAGTGATGCCGCGATGACGAGGCTGCGTCGCGGCATTTACTGGCGGTGTGAAAGTACGCCGGACCGGCGGCCCGCTGCAGCGCTCAGGCGCAGCGGCCGACTTCGGTCCGCCGCTTCCGCATCAACGCAAGACCCACTGCCAAGTACGCGCGGCAACGCGCCACAGCCTTGTTTCCCCTCCGCGTCGGTACGCCGGCGCGGAGATCCTTTCGGCGCTGCGGCAGTCAGTCCCGGAAGCCTCGTTCAGTCCGGCGCCGCGAATGCGCGCCGGCAGCACGCACGACGTAGTGCGCGCATGGCATCCCGGCAGCGGCGTACCGGCCTCAGGACGCGGCGGCTCATACAGCAGAGGCGCGTGCAGGCGGAACAGCGACATGACGATCAAGATCAGCAAGAAGATCAAGGGCTACAGCGTCGAGAAACCGAGCGACAAGGCGGCCCAGGTCACCACGACCCTGGCGCCAGTCGTCGTCGCGCCGGAAGCGCCGATGGCCCTGGTCATCCAGATGCACGAAAAGGTGGAGCGTCCCGACACGCTGATCGGCGCCACCTACAAGATCAAGTCGCCGCTGTTCGAACACGCGCTGTACGTGACCATCAACGACATCGTGCTGAACCAGGGCACGGCGCACGAACTGCGCCGGCCGTTCGAGATCTTCATCAACTCGAAGAACATGGACCACTTCCAGTGGATCGTCGCGCTGACGCGCATCATGTCGGCCGTGTTCCGCAAGGGCGGCGACGTGACCTTCCTCGTGGAAGAACTCAAAGCCGTGTTCGATCCGCGCGGCGGCTACTTCAAGGCCGGCGGCGTGTACATGCCGTCGATCGTCGCCGAACTCGGCGCGGTCATCGAGCAGCACCTGAAGATGATCGGCATGATCCACGACCCCGACCTCAGCCCCGAGCAGCGCGCGCTGATCGCCGAAAAGCGCGCAGCCTACGAACAGGGCACAAAAAAAAAGCCTGACCTGAGCGACGCGCGCCGGAGCGGCAGCCACGGCGATGTCGCCGGCGCCGCCGCTGCGACGAGCGCACGCGAACCCGCAGGATCCAGCGCCTTCCCGCCCGGCGCGACGCTGTGCCAGAAGTGCAACACCGTTGCGAGCATCCTCATGGACGGCTGCGCGACGTGCCTGAATTGCGGGTATTCGAAGTGCGGGTGAGCGCTACCGGTATAGTTTTTCCAATGAGTCGTACCGGGTAGTCCACAAGGTCGGATACCCAGTCCGCTACAGGACGCATCGAGAGTTTCCATTCCATCGGCTTGCCTGTCGCCCATCTCGAATCTCCGTGCGCGCGAGATTCGGAAGATCTGCTGACCTTCTTCGGTGTTGGCTGTGCGATCGAATTTATCGTCGCGACGTACGCGGTCTCGGTAACGTAGAAGCCGTAGCAGGTAGGAGCGGCCGAGCAGCGACGACGTCAGATCGACGTAGGGCTGTCCCAGTTTCGGAAGAAGGTTTTCAGCCGCTCGACGGTATGACGCCACTTGGGGGTCGTCGGCTGGCAGACCGTGTTCTGGTTTCCGAAGAGCCCTACCTCGTTGAACGCTTGGCTCAGGTCGTTGACGGTCTGCAGCCACTTGATTGGTACGACGTATTCGGTCTTCTCCGGGTCGTCGGCCTCGTGTCGTAGATGCGTGGCGGTCTGCAAGACGTCGAGCGCCGGCTTCTCTCCGGCCGGTGTCGTCACGGCGAACTCCTTTACCGGCACGGCCGTCCCAGTCACCTCACCGACGCCGAGATAACCGTAGGCAGGGTCCTTTACCCACACTCGGTCACCGGGCTTGAGCACCTTGAGCGTGCGCGAGTACCACGCGCCGCCGCCGGCACTGACGAAGCCGTATGTACGGGCATCGCCCCAGGTTCGACTGGGACCGGTGCCGAACGAGACGTAATACTCGCCGTTCCAGGGTTCCTTCTCCCCTTTCGACACGGGCGATGTCGCGGCATTGAACTGAGTCATGCCCGGATCGATCAACCACACCCGGCTCAACAGTTGCTCGCCGCTATGCTGAAAGACCTGGAAGAAAACCACATTGATCGCGATGTCACGCGAATTCAGATACTGGATGATCCGCTCGGTTGAATCATCGAGTGCGGCGGCGACGAGAATGATCTGGTGGGATTCATTCAACGTGTCTTCGTCCAGCGTCGTGCCGAAGCGCTGCTTGAAGGCTTCGCTCAGGCTGCCGCCACGGGAAAACCGCTGATAGATCTGGGCGATGCGGTCCGCGGTGAGCGCTTCCACCCAAGAAGCGTAGTCCAGCGCCTGCGCCACGACTTCGCGTGGCGTGCGATCACGCTTGATCTCGATCAGCACGAGCGAGCCATCCGGCGCAATCGCCAGCAGATCGATACGCCCGCCGAAACCGGTCGACTCCTGCCTTCCAATCAGCATCCACTCGGGAGAGAGGATGTCCGGGGAGGAAACGATCATGGATTCGAGTAACTGTTCCGACGGCAGGCGCGCGACGGTCAACGCCTGCGGACTCTCTCCAACTTTCCAGATGGCGTGTTGCACAGGCATGGGTCTGGCCGTGGCCGCGCGGTACTGAATTGTAGGCTCGGCACTGCCTCCGCGCGACCCATGCCGGTGGTCAGCAAACAAGTGCCGGAGCCGATCCGGCACAATCCGCCAGGATATTTTGCATTATGGATTTTGTAAGAATGGCAGCGCGGCGATTTGCTCCGCGCGTCATGTGCCGCTTCCCGCAATCGGCGACGCGGTGCGACGCGCTGCTCGTCAAGTAACGCGTCGGCCTCGCGCAGCAGCTTTCGCCGGTTGCAGCTGGCATCGCCGTCGGCGACACACTGCCGTTCGACGTCGGTGTCCGCTATTCCGGCAACGCCACGATCATCGATGTGATGCTGATGTCCGAACCGCCCTGGCCGGGCGCCGAAAACAATCTGATTTCCCGACGGCTTCGAGCGAAGCGCTCGCGCCGCTCCTTGGCCATAAACCCGCCCGGGACGCGCCGCACAGGCCCGTCTATACTGACCCGGAGCGGGGGATAGCCTATACGTCAGCGGGACGGCCGTGCCGTCGCCGGCGCTCGCCTGCATTTCCCGGCGCCTTTCACCGCCTTGCCTGCGTCCCCCCATGGCCGACCCGTCCGCCGATATTTCGCAATTGCTGCAGCGCTGGAAACAGGGCGACCGGGCAGCCGAGGATGCGTTGTTCGCCGCCGTGTACCCGTTGTTGCGCGCCGTGGCTGCGCGCAGCCGGCGGCTCGACGGCGCGCTGACTCTGCAGACCACTGAACTCGTCAGCGAGGCCTACCTGCGGCTGCTGCCGCAGCAGCGCATGGACTGGCAGAACCGTGCGCATTTCTGCGCGATCGCGGCGCACGTGATGCGGCGGCTCATCAGCAACCACGTGCGCGACCGCCAGGCGCGCAAGCGCGGCGGCCCGGCCGCACAGCGCGTCGACGGCGACGTGCTGGACCATCTGGTCGGCGACGACGAGCAGCGCCTGCTGCAGTGGCTGAGTCTCGACGACGCGCTGGAGGCGCTGGATCGCGTCGACCCGCAGGCCGCGCGCGCGGTCGAACTGCGCCACATCGCCGGGCTCGACGCGGGGCAGTCGGCCGAGGCGCTCGGCGTTTCGCTCGCGACGGAGGGACGCCTCTGGCGTTTCGCACGCACGTTCCTCGAGATGCGTCTCGGCGGCCCGGTATGAACGGCGGCCTCGCGTCGTCCACGCTGTCGGAGCTGTTCGCGACCTTGCTCGACATGCCGCCGTCGGAGCGCGAGCAGCGCCTCGCACAGTGCGATTCCGATACCACACACCTGCTGCGGCAGATGCTCGCCGTCGCCGCGCGCGAGCCGCGTGCGTTGCCCGAGCCGCCACTACGAGCGCTGCACGACGTGCTGCTGCTCGATGAGGGGTACCGGCTCGGCAGCTTCGAGCTGCAGGGTCTGATCGGCCGCGGCGGCATGGGCCAGGTCTATCGCGGTCGGCGGCTCGGCGACGTCGAGCAGCACGCCGCGATCAAGGTGCAGGATCCGCTGCGCATCGATGCCGACACCGCGCGCCGTTTCCTTCTCGAGCGCCAGATGCTCGCGCGGCTCGAGCACCCGGCGATCGCGCGTCTGATCGAAAGCGGCGAGGACGCGCGGGGCCGCGCCTACTACGCGATGGAATGGATCGACGGCGTGGCTATCGATCGCTGGTGCGACGAGCAGCGTCTGGATCCGCGTGCACGCGTCGCGCTGTTCCTGCGCCTGTGCGACGGCGTGGATTACGCGCATCGCCACCTCGTAGTTCATCGCGACCTCAAGGCCGGCAACGTGCTGGTCACGCGCGACGGCCAACCGCGGCTGCTCGATTTCGGCATCGCCAAGCCGCTGGCCGCCGCTGCGCCGGCCGTCGATGGGCCGGCCGTTGATAAGCGAGACGTCGATGCGACGACGACACAGGCGCGCTATTTCTCGCCGAGCCATGCCGCCCCCGAGCAGGTGCGCGGCGAGGCGATCAGCGTCGCCTGCGACGTGTATGCGCTCGGCGTAATGCTCTATCAGCTGGTCTGCGGCCTGCGCCCGTACGAGCTCGACGGATTGTCGGCCGCCGACATCGAGCAGCGCATCTGCGAGGTCGTGCCGCCGGCGCCGAGCGAGCGTTTCGCGCAGGCGCGTCGCGACGACGCGACCGCCGCCGCGGCGATCGCGCACCGGCGCGCGCTGCGGCCCGATGCGTTGCAGCGTGTGCTGCGCGGCGATCTCGATCGCATCGTGCAGCATGCGTTGCGCAAGCGGCCCGGCGAACGCTACGCGAGCGTCGCGGCGCTGCAGGCCGATCTGCAGAACTGGCTCGACCGCCGGCCGGTGCGCGCACGCGGCATGGGCCGCTGGTACCGCACGCGCCGATTCATCGCACGGCATCGTGTCGCGGCGGGTTTTGCCGCGCTGCTCGCGGCCGCGGTGGCGGGTTTCGTCGTGTTGCTGTTGCAGCAGGCGACCGAGCTGCGTCGTGAGCGTGATCGCGTCGCCGCGCAGTTGCTGCGCACCGAGCACGAGAAGCGCAATGCGGAGCAGGTCACGCGCTTCCTGGAGCAGACCTTCGCACAGGCCGACCCGACCTCGGCGCTGGGCCGCAAACTGGCGGTCGACGATGTGCTCGATACCGCCGTGCGCACGGTCGGCTACGCCGATGTCGAAACGCCGGAACTGCGCCAGCGCATGCAGCTCGTGCTCGTGCGTCTGATGCTCGGGCTGCAGCGATACGACGATGCGCGCAGTCTGCTCGCGCTGCCGGGCGAGGCGACCGACGCGGCCGCGGCGCAGGAACGCCTGCGGCTGCGTGCCGAAGCCGAGCTTGGCGCCGGCGATCCGCGCGCCGCGGCGGAACTCAGCGCGCAGGCGCTCGCCGCGCTCGCGTCCGACGCGGATGCGACGACGCAGGCGCGTACCTGGCTGATGCGCGCGCGTACGCTGCGCAACAGCGAGCCGGAGCAGGCGCTGGCCGCGCTGGAACAGACCGATGCGGCGCTGCGGCGCGGCGGTATCACCGACAACGAATTCGTCGCGCCGGCGCAGCGCCTGCGTGCACGGCTGCTCGCCGCACTCGGGCGCGAAGACGAAGTCGCTGCCGTGCTCGATGCGTTGCTCACCGTGCAGCGCGCGCAGTTGCCGGCGCACCATCCGAGTCTTCTCGAAACGCTGCGCCTGCTCGCCGTCGAGGCCAGCCGCCGCGGCGACGGCGAAGCTGCGGCGCGCCATGCCGACGAACAGTTGCAATCGGCCGAACGTGTGTTCGGTCCCGACAGTCTGCGTGTCGTCCACGCGCTGAATCTGCGCGGCAACCTGCGCAGCGAACGCGGCGACGCGACCGGTGCGATCGCCGACTATCGGCGCTGCATCGCGATCCTGCAGCAGCGCGTCGGCGACAGCCATCCGCATCTCGCGCAGACCTGGTACAACCTCGCCGAAACGCAGCGACTGCTCGCCGCGGATGCAACCGCCGCTGAGCAGAGCTATCGCCGCGCGCTTGCGATCTCGCTGTCGCTGAATCCCGGGCCGACCAAGGGACAGGCGCTGTTTCGCGTCGGCCTCGGCGCGGCGCTCAGCGATCAGCGTCGCTGGGACGAGGCCGAGCGCGAGCTTGGCGTACCGCTAGCACTAGACACGAAGCGCGGCATGCTCTACGCGCTGGCGCTGAGCGAACTCGCCATCGTGGATCTTCGACGCGGGCGCACGAAGGCGTCGGCGCAGCGCTGGGCCGACGCGGCCCCGGTACTGCGCCGGGAAGTGCCGGCGCATGACCCGCAACGGCAACGCGTTGAGCGAATCCTCGGCCATTCCGGGAGTTGATGGAATTCGCAGGCCATTCGGCCGCGCGATCCGCGACCTTTTCTATCTGCAGGGGATTCCATGAAGATCACGCTTGGCGTTTCGTTTACCGCGCTAGCAGTGCTGCCGGCCGTCGCCGGTGCCGTGCCGTGTCAGTTCGGCTGCCGCAGTCCCAGGGGCTGCGACGGCGCTCCGCCAGCGACCGCAAATGCCGCGGTGATCCCGTACAGCCTGCACAATCTGCCGGCGGCCCTGCAGCGGCTCGATCTGCCGGCACGTTCGCGGCCGTCGCTGCTCGGTGAAACCGCGCAGAGCCCGATCGTCGTCTACGGCACCTGCGATGATCTCAACGTGATCTCCGATCCCGGCGACAACGCCACGTACCTGGATCGTGACATCGGCGGTGTCACGCTGTTGCGCCACCGCCTTGATATCGACGCACGCGGCTACGTCGGCAACGCCGATCCGATCTCCGGTGCGCGCGGCTGGTGGCCCGGCATCGTCAGCTGGGCCATTCCGATGGCGTCGGGCCAGACGAGCGAACTGCGCATCGACTACAGCAGCTACCGCTCGGGCTACAGCTGGTCGCACTACGGCAACCAGCTTCGCGTGGTGCTCGACGGCGTGCAGCAGGACTTCGTGCTGACCGCGTCTGACCAGTTCGCGATCGAGCTGAACTGGACGCCCGAAGGCGACGTCGTCGTGCTGATTGCCGATCTCAACAGCAGCAGTATGACATTCGGTTCGGCATTGATGACGATTCCGGTCTTCGGTACCGCCACGGAATCCTTTCAGCCGCTGATGGCGACGGTCGGCCGCCGCGGCGGTTACGACTTCCGCTGGTCGCGCGGCGATCTGAAGATTTCCTCGGAGCTCAGTTACGCGGATTGAATGCGGCGTCGTAAACGGTGCCGGACGACGGGCGCGAGTCCCGTCGTCCGGCGTCCGCCCGCGGATCAGTAGTAGATCGGGCAGCCCGTGTCGCGATGCTCGGCGACGATGGTCATCGGCGTGCTGCAGATGTACGGGAACCAGATGTTGCCGCTGGGCGCGATGACTTCGACCGAACTCGTCGCGCGCAGGCAGGCATACCAGGTCGTGATTTGCGCCTGTGCCGGACGGCTCGGGCTCGAGGTGTTGGTGGTGGCATCGTGGCCGACATGGTCGTCGTAGCGGACGGTCATGGGGCTGCCGTCGAGATTGGACGCACCGGCGGTCGCGTACAGGCCGATCAGCGCATGCCAGCCGCCCGCCGGCACCGAGCCGAAGGGACTGACCGAGGCGCTCGCGTACGCGGAGCCGCCGGCGAGACTCGGCGAGGCAATCGCCAGGAGATCGACATGGTAGCCGCACTGGTCGATGCTTCCACTCTGCTGGTCGTAGGCTTTCGCGCCGGTGACGCTCAGGCGCCGCCACAGTTCGTCGCGACGCTGCTCCAGCTGCGCGCGATCACTGGCCGCTTTGGCCGAATCATCGCCGCGGTTCGGCAGATGCGCCAGACGCTCCTCGACCTCCGCCAGCGTCGCGCGCAGCGCCGCGGCGCCGAAATTGACGGTGTAGGTGGTGGTGCCGCGCTGAAGCACGTACTTGCCTTTCGCGATTTTCTGCGCCTGCTCGCCGAACTTGGCGACGAACTCGGCTTCGCTGCTGAACTGCGGCGACGCGTCGGCGACGTCCGCAGCGGCAGCCGTGCCCATCGCAACGGCAGCCAGTGCTGCGCCCAGCATTGCAATACGAATCGACATCGGTATCTCTCCAGGTAGTGAGGGCGCGGGTCCATGCCCGCATCACCTAACTCCCGGATTCGTGGCAACAGCACTCACGACTTCGCAGAAATCGCGCTCAGTTCCTCGAGATCGAGGTCGCGTTCCAGTTCGCGCAGGGTCTCGTCGTCGATCTCGCCGGCACGATGCAGGCGGATGAGTTCGCGGCGTCCGGTGGCGACGGCTTCCAGCACGACATCGAAATGGGCATGGATCATCGGCGTGTAATGTTGCGTGCGCTCGGCGTAGTCGACGATTGCCACGGCCTTGCGCTCGTACTTCTCCAATAATTTGGGATGTATGAGCTTGCCCTCGCTGTCATGGGCGAGGCCTCGGACGGTCGCGAATTGCGCCTGGGCCATGGTGGCTTCGGCCTGGCTCATGGTGACGCGCGGTTTCTCCGCCTCCGGTTCGCTCAGCTTCGCCCAGTCGATTACACGCCCCAAGGTCGTGCCCTGGACGAGTACGGTGCCGAGAATCACGGCGAACGACGTGACCAGGATGAAATCGCGACCGGGGAAACCCTCGGGAATGCTCAGCGCCAGAGCCAGCGTGACCACACCGCGCACACCCGCCCAGCTCAGGACGGTGGCGCCGCGGGTCCCGATGGGCCGGTATCGATCGAGCCCGAGGACATTGCAAAGCCTGATCACGAGGTCGGATCCAAACACCCAGGCAAAGCGCGCAACGGTCAGTGCCAGCAGGATCACGAGTATCTGCCATCCCATCGTTGCGGCCACCACGCCGAAGCCGCCGCCGCGTTCGACGACGCCGCGCAGTGACAGCCCGATCAGGATGAAGACCGAGGCCTCCATCAGAAACACCATGACCGTCCAGAACGACGTGCCGCGCATGCGTGTCGAGGCCGAAAGAATGGTGCTCTGGTGCCAGCTCGCGATCAGACCGGTGGTCACCGTGGCGATGACGCCGGAAACATGGAGCATTTCGCCGAGCAGATACGCGGTCCACGACAACAGCACCGTCGCGGCGATGATCAGATATTCGTCGCCGAGATAGCGGACGAAGCGGACCCAGATCGTTCCGACGACGATGCCGACGAGTGCGCCGCCGAGCGCCAGCAGAAGAAAACTTCCCGCCGCCGCGGTAGCGCTGAATGCGCCGGTGACGCCGGCGGCAACGGCGAAACGGAACAGTACGAGCCCGCTCGCATCGTTGAGCAGGCTTTCACCCTCGAGCAGGATCTGCAGGCGCCGCGGGAGCTTTACGCGTTGCAGCACGGCGCGCGCGGAAACGGCATCGGGTGGCGAAACGATCGCCCCCAGCACGGCGCAAGCGGCCCACGGCAGCGAGGGAAACAGCAGATGAGTTACCACGGCCACGACGACGCTGGTGAATAAAACGGCGCCAACGGCGAGCGAACCTATGCCGATCAGATGGCGTCGCAACCGGGCGATCGCGATCGACCAGGCACCGTCCATCAGCAGGGGCGGCAGGAAGATGACGAGCACCAACCCGGGATCGACGGAAATGGTGGGCAGGCCCGGCAGGAACGCGAGCGCCGCACCGCCGGCGAGCAATCCGACGGACGGCGGCAGTCCCAGTTTTTCGGCGACGTAGTGCAGCGCGATGATCGCGAGAAACATCACGATCACCAGCTCGAACAAGTGGGTCGGGTGCATAGGAACCTGCTTCGAGGAGGCGCTCGCTGCGCTGGGCTCATTTCAAAGCATGGTCAGGCCGAACGCAATCTTACGCCGACACGTCCGATGCGCCGCGGTCGTTGCTGATCGCGACGTAGGCCATCGTGCGATACGGCATCGCGACGCTATCGCGGCCAGCAAGTTCCGGCTCACCGTCGATCAGCTGCCATACCTGCGCGGCAAGCGCGTTGCGGTCGGCAGCGGGTAGTGCGGCAATGAAGCTCGTCGACAGTACGCGGCTGACGATGACGTCCTGCGCCGGCCCGCGATGTTCGTATGCGAATTCGCTCGCGTGCAGCGGGCCGAAGCCATCGAACGGAAACACCGCGCGCCAGGCGCCGCTGGCCTGACGCGGCGTGTCGTCCTGGTAGCGATTGACGAGGGCGGTGAGCCGGACAACCCAGGCCACGCGTTCGTCGCGTACGTTCCAGATCAGTCCGAGCCGGCCGCCGGGACGCAGCACGCGATGGATTTCGCGCAGCGCCTGCGCATTGGCGAACCAATGGAAGGCCGTCGCGCAGACCACCGCATCCGCGCAGCCGTCGGCCAGCGGGATCGCTTCCGCCGATCCGACGAGCGCGGGCACCGTCGGATGCGCCGCGACGAGTTTCGCGAGCATCGCCGCGACCGGCTCGACCGCGACGATGCGTGCACCGGTGGCGCGCAGGCTGGGCAGGAACTTGCCGGTACCGGCGCCGAGGTCGACGACATCCGCATGCGTGTCGAGCCCCAGCGCGTCACGCAGCCAGCCCACGATCGCGGGCGGATAGTCGGGCCGGCCGCGCACGTAGTCGTCGGCGCCTTGTGCAAAGCCGGAAGCGGCGGACGGGTGGAGCGGTGTCGTCGATGGCATCGCGAAGTCCGTTGGCACGGTAGGGCAAGCGTGCCGTGCCGGCGTGCGGATTGCCATCGGCGCTGCGGCGGCGTTCGGCGTATCCGCACTGGGTTGCATCCTCGCGCTGCGCGACGCGTTGCGATGTCGCCGCCGAAGTGCTCGGCGCCGGCCCGTGACATGCGTAACCTTCCACATGGGAACGTGTGGAAAATAAAGCCGTATCGCAGTCGCAGAGGCTGGCCCAGGCGATCGGGCAGCAGGCCGAGGAGACGGCACCGACCGCGTCACGGCGCGGTCAGGGGCGCGCTTCGCGGTCTGCCTTCTGCGCCTGAAGATAATCGAGTTCGAAGTGTCGTCCGAGCAGGTCGATCAGCTTGAGGTTCAGCGCATTGCCCGCGTGCAGCAACGCAGCGGCTGCGAGTGCGTTGCGATGACGATCGAACGCGGTGCGGTCGCGTTCGAGGAAGGCAATGGTGGCGAGTGCGTAGTCGTTCCATTTGAACGCGGCGTCCGGCGCTTCGTCGGGCCGCAGCGAGCGGCGCGCGGCGACAATCGCTGCGGGACGATCGTCGTGGTGGGCGCGCATCTGCGCCAGATGCCAATGCACGTGCGAGGGCACGACCTCACGCCGCTTCATCCAGGCTTCGATCAGATCGCCGGCTTCGCGGTAGCAGCCTGACCGTGCCAGCGCGCGGAAACCTTGGCCTTCGGTCTGGTCGAACGCGTCGACCGACAGGTCCAGATCGGTGCTCAGGTGTGTCTGGTACGACGCCGCGCAGTCGCTGCTGCTGTCCGGCGCGGACGCCGGCAGCCCGTTCGCGCTGCCCAGCGCGAACGTCAGCAGCAGTGAAATGATGGCAGGCATGGCAGCTCTTCTATGGCAGGTTCGGTGGACATACGGTCGCTGGTGCGCACGCGGATCATTCGGCTGGTGCAGCGGCGTCCGTGCCGGGCGCATCCGGCCTGCCGTCGAGCCGGAAACTAGCACTGGCTTCGTCGGCGTCGAACGTGATGCGCAGGTCCAGCCCGCAGCGTTCGCCGAGACGGCGCACGATATCCAGGCCGAGGCCGAAGCCCGCGCTGCCTTCGCGCTTGGCGTAGGGCTCGAAGCAGTCGGTCGCGGCGGGTGCGGCAATGCCGCGGTTGACGATGCGCAGACGCGCTCCGTCGAGATCGATCGTGACGCTGCCGGCCTGCGTATGCGCGAACGCGTTGCCGATGAGATTCGACAGCAGGATGTGCGCGACGGGTGCGGGAATCGTCGTCGTGGCACCAGCGCCGACGTCGACGCGGACGTCGACGTCTTTTCCCTCCAGCAGAGAGGACTGTTCGACGATGACGCGCTCGAGTATCGGCAGCACAGTGAACGCCGCCGCTGCCGGCGCCGACTCGGCGCGTGCGAGCACCAGCAGGGTATCCATCGTCTGCTGCAGCTGCAGTACCGACTGCTGCAGATGGGCCAGATGCCGGCGGCCCTGCGGCGACAGCGCCGGTTCGCTGTCGATCCGCTCGGCCGCGCCGCGGATCACCGCGAGCGGCGTGCGCAGTTCGTGGCTCGCGTCGCGCGTGAACGCGCGTTCGCGCGCGACGACGTCATGGATGCGCCGGGTCAAGGCCTGCAGCGCCTGCGCGAGCGTGCCGACTTCGTCGTCGGCGAAATCGCGCGCGAAATCCTGCGGCAGCTGCTGCGCGCTCAATCCGTCGACGCGCGCGACGAGGCGCGACAGCGGCGCAGTGATGCGCCGTGCCAGCAGTCCGCCGAGCAGCAGCGCGAGCGCGACCAGAAGCAGTGCCGACCACGCGAGCAGGCCCAGCATCCGGTCGCGCATCGGCCGCACGACGAGCTGCCGGCTGACTTCGGCGACGAGCCACGCCGTCGCATCGGCTGTGTCGAGCTTCAGCAGGTGATAGTGGCGCCCTTCGCGTCCACCCGCTTCGCGGCGTCGCGGTTCGGCGGCGAGCAGTTCGTCGAGCCCGTCCGGCAGCGTTTCGCCGGCCGCGTAGACACGCACGAACGGCTGCCGCGGCACGGCCCACTCGCCATGTCGTTGCCGGTGTTCCTGCTGCAGCGCGGCCTCCTCGCGCAGCAGGTTGCCGAAGAACTCGTCCTCGGTCGTGTACATGAAGATCACCGCGTAGCCGCCGAACAGTCCCGCCGTGACCAGGGTGAACAATGCAAACGCGGACATGAGCCGGTTACGCAAGGTCCGCCGGCGTGCGCTCACGCGTCGCTGTCCAGCTTGAAGCCCACGCCGTGCACGGTCTTCAGCAGTGGCCGGTCGAACGGTTTGTCCAGCGCCTGGCGCAGCAGATACAGGTGCGTGCGCAGCGGATCGGACAGCGGTGCCTCGTCGCCCCAGAGACGCTGGACCAGTTCGCTGCGCGTCAGCGTGCGCGGCCAGGCTTCGGCCAGCGCGAGCAGAATGCGATACGGCGTCTGCTGCAGCTCGAGCAGTACACCATGGCGCCGCGCCTCGTTGAGGCGCCGGTCGATGACGAGCGAGCCGATGCGCAGTTCGTGCGTCGCGCCGACGCGATGCCGTTGCGACAGCGCCAGGCAGCGCGCGATCAGCTCCTTGCCCGCGAACGGCTTGACGAGATAGTCGTCGGCGCCGGCGGCGAAGCCGTCGAGCTTGTCGTCGAGGCTGTCGCGGGCCGTCAGCATGAGCACGGGGATGTGGCGGTCGGCGCGTTCGCGCAGATGGCGACAGACGTTCAGGCCGTCCATGCCCGGCAGGTTGAGGTCCAGCACCAGCACATCCGGCGGCTCAGCCAGCGCGAGCTGCAGACCGCTGCGGCCGTCGGCGGCAAAATCCGCGCGATGACCCTGCGCCTGCAGCGTCTCGGCGAGGCTGCTGCGCAGGGCGAGGTTGTCCTCGACCACCAGGATATGCAGGCGCTGCGGCATGCGTCAGCCGTCGATCTTGCGTTGGAGCTGTTTAGCTTCGTCCATCTCCGGATCGCTCGCCAGTACGGTGGCCAGCAGTTCACGCGCCTGCGCGACGTCGCCGAGGCGCCAGTGCGCTTCGGCCATGCCGAGCTTCAGCTGCGCCTGCGGCATATACGGCGCGGCGAGCTGCATGATCGACAGCGCGTCGCGCACGGCGGCATCGTGCGTGGCGCTCTCGAGCTGGTAGTAGCCGAGCAGTCCGATAAGGTCCACGTCGAGGTTCTGCCGTTCCGCGGCGAGTTCAGCCTTCGCTTCATCCGCTTTGCCCGCGAGCAGGCGTTGCACGATTTGCATGCTGCGCTCGTCGCGCCAGGCGGTGCGCGCGACCGGCACGCGGCCGCTGGCCTTGACCAGCGCCTCGGCCACGAGCGCGGTCGAAAACGGGTTCTGCCCGGTGATCAGGCGGCCGTCGACGACGAGCTTGGGCAGCATCAGCGGCGCCTCCTCCCAGCGCGCGCCGCGTTCGCGCATCGCATCCTCGAGCTGGAAACGGAACGACGCGGCCCAGCGCTTGCCGAACAGCGCTTCTTCCTCGTTGCTGAAGCCGGTCAACGCCTTGCCGCTGACCAGCAGCGAGCCGTCGGCCAGGCGCACATCGACGAGCGCGGCCGGTCCGTGGCAAACCGCAGCGACGATACCGCCCTGCTCGTAGATGCCTGCAAGCAGGCGGCCCAGCGCCGCATCGGCCGGCAGGTCGAACATCGCGCCCTTTCCGCCGACCACGTAGACCGCTGCATAGTCCTGCGCCTTCAGCGTCGCGGTCGGCTGCGTCGCGGCGAGTTTCTTCATGGCCTCGGTATCGGCGAGCACGCGCGCGTTGTAGGCGGCCTTGGGGTCGAACTTGTCCGCCTCGACCCGGCCGCCCTGCGGGCTGGCGACGTCGACCGCGAATCCGTTGTCGCGGAAGATCGCCCAGGCCTGCGCGAATTCATCCATCTCGAAGCCCGGCCGCGTCTTGCCCTGGTCGCGGCCCTCGCCGCTGACGACGATGAGCACGGTGTCCGCCGCACCGGCGATGCCGGCGGTGGCACAGAGCAGGGTGGCGAATACGGCGCGGCGGAGCGAATGCAAAGGGTACATGGGGCAACCTCGGGCGGGGACGGGTGCTCAGCCTGAGGCCGCGACGTGAAATGGATTTCAAAAGACGGATTTCAAATCGCCGCCGCCGTCGCCGGGATGCGGCCATACGGACCGGCCTGCATGAATCGAATCGCGGCGCCCTTGTCCTCGCGCGGTGCCCGTCGCCTCAGAACGCCGCCTTGATCGCCTGCAGCAGCGGATCGCGCTGGCCGGCCGGGCGCTCGGGGATGTGGCCCTGGGCGATGGTCCAGATGATGGTGCCGCCGATGCCGTTGCGGCGCGCCCAGGCGCCTTTCGCGGCGATGGACTGCTCGTCGTCGTAGGACAGGAAATTGCACTGCTGCGGGCCGAACGCGTTGACCGAGCCGAGATACGGCATGGATGCGGCCGCGTCCCACTGGCGCAGCGGCGCGCTGTAGTAGCTCTGCATGATGTTGCGGTAGCTCAGCGCGTTGTCGCTCGCGACGACCGTGCCGCCGAACAGGCGCGGCGCGTTCACGCCGCGCCAGCAGGTGCCGTAGAACGGGATGCCCATCCCGAGACGCGTGCGCCGCACGCCGGAGCGCAGGTAGAAATCGATGCTGGTTTCCACCGAACTCGGCGTGTTGCCGCCGGCACCGGCCAGCGCGGAGCTGTGCCAGCTCTGCCAGCCCTCCCAGGCGCCGGCCATGTCGTAGCTCATGACATTGATCTGATCGAACAGCGGCGCGACGCTGCGGAAGAACGCGCTCGGCGTGCTCGCGAAGTTGGCGTTGATCCAGCCGACCGGCACGGTCAGCACGAGGTTCGGTCGCTGCGTGCGCAGTGCCTGGGCCAGTGCAAGGAAATTCGGCTCGTCGGCCGTCTGGATCGGTTCCCAGTCGAGATCCAAACCGTCGAAGCCCAGGTTGTCCATGGTCGCGAGCAGATTGGTGACGAAGGTCGCGCGGTTCGCCGCCGAGGCGGCGCCGACCCAGCCGGCGTATTCGCCGGCCCCGCCGACCATGAGGATCGCCTTGACGCCGTTCGCGTGCGCTGCGGTCGATGCCTGCTGCGCCCAGATCGGCCCGTTGACGTTGTCGATGTCGAAATGCGTGTTGAGCGTGCCGTTCGCGTTCGGTGTCACGCGGCCGACCATCAGGTGAGTCAGGGTTGAAAAATCCACCTCTGCAATCGGATACAGATCGCGCTGATAGCCCACGTGGTAGCCGGCGACCCAGCGCCGTTCGAAGCTCGACGCGAACAGCGTGTCGTCGGCGAACGCGGCGGCGGCGAAGCCGGACAGGCACAACAGCACAACGAGACGCGGCAACATGGGCTACCCCTGACAGTGGACGGCGGCGGTCTGCCACATCGTAGATAGACGCGATCTGGCGCGAAGACCTGTCATTGTGCGCAGTCGGCAGGGCCGGCGCATGCGCGAGTTCACATTGCCGGCAACGGCGCGGCCCGGCTACGCTGCGCGGCCGCCACGCAGGACGCCGCGCCATGACCACGCCACGTGCCGAATCCGCGCCGACGCTGCGCCGCTGGGCGGTGCTGGTCTGTGCGACTGCCGTGCTCGCGATCGCCGCTGCGCTGCTGCCGGACCTGCGCGTGCTGCACTACATCGCCAAGCCGCTGGCTACGCTGCTCGTCGCGCTGCTGGTCTGGCGCGCGGCCGCGCCGCAGGCGGACTATCGCCATGCGGTGCTCGCCGGGCTGCTGTTGTCAACGCTCGGCGATGTCTGGCTGATGCTGCCGTGGGACGCGTTCGTCGCGGGCCTGGCGAGCTTTCTCGTCGCGCATCTGGCGTATCTGTTCGCGTTCACGCGGTGTGTCCGACTGCAGCCCTTGCGCTGGCCGTTCCTGGCCTATGCCGTGCTCGCGGCCGCCGTGCTCGCACTGTTGTGGCCGCGGCTGCCGGATGCGCTGCGTGTACCGGTCGTGATCTACGTCGTCGCGTTGGCGGCGATGGCCGCGCAGGCGGCCGTGGTGGCCTTGCGGCAACCCTCGCCCAGCACTACGGCGGCTGCGCTCGGCGGCCTGAGCTTCGTGGTTTCCGATGCGCTGCTCGCGATCGATCGCTTCCACACGCCGCTGCCGCTGGCGCCGCTGTGGGTGCTCGCGAGTTACTGGGTCGCGCAGTTCCTGATCGGGCGTTCGGTGTGGCACAGCCGGGCCTGAGAACGTTTTCTCAGCCGGCATGACAACTTCAGGCGGCTGATTGCGTACTCAAGCTATCGATCCGCACCGGTTTCGGCGCGTGCACGCGACGTCACCCGGTCGCCTTGCCTGAGCAGTCTCCCCGCTGCGCACCCGCGCGACGCGCCGGTGCGGATCGTCTGGAACGGTGTGGAATGGGTCAGGTTCGTTTCGACCCATGCAGTAAGCGAACCTGACCCGATTCCCGATTCCCGATTCCCGATTCCCGATTCCCAATTCAGAGCTGCTGCGTACCGAAGGTATCGCAGACGTTGACGTCGCCGCGTTCCAGGCCCAGGCGGAACCAGCGCACGCGCTGGGCCGAGCTGCCGTGGGTGAACGAATCGGGCACGACATGGCCGCGCGATTGCTTCTGCAGCTTGTCGTCGCCGATCGCGGTCGCTGCGGCCAGTGCCGATTCGACGTCGCCCTGCTCCAGCCATTGCAGCTTGGCCTGTGCCTGATGGGCCCAGACGCCGGCAAAGCAGTCGGCCTGCAGTTCCTGGCGCACCGACAGTCCTTCGGCGCCTTCCATCGGCGCGCCCTGGCGGCGCAGTTCGTCGGCCTTGCGCATCACGCCCATGAGGTTCTGCACATGGTGGCCGACCTCGTGCGCGATGACATAGGCGCGGGCGAAATCGCCGGAGGCCTTGAAGCGGTTCGACAGCTCGTCGAAGAAACTGGTGTCGAGGTAGACCTGCTGATCGCCCGGGCAATAGAACGGGCCGACGGCGGCACTGGCCGAGCCGCAGGCGGAGTTCACACCGCCCTGGAACAGCACCAGACGCGGCACCTTGTACTGGCCGCCCTTCGCCGCGTAGATCTGCTGCCAGACATCTTCGGTGCTGCCGAGCACGGCGCGCACGAATTCGGTGGTCTGGGTCTGCGCGGGTGCCTGCTCGGTCTGGGTCTGCGGGGCCGGACCGCCACCGCCGTCCATCAGCAGCGACAGGATTTCAAGTGGATTCTTGCCGAGCGCCCAGCTGATCAGGAAGACGATGACGATGCCGCCTATGCCCAGTCCCGGGCCGCCGCCGAAGCGGCGTGCGCCACCGCCGCTGGCTGAAATGACGTTGTCGCTGCGTCGACCTTTCTGCCAAAGCATCTGTGTCTCTCCTCAAGGATGGGCGGGGCGTCGCGATGGTAGCCGAAGCCCCGTGGAGGCATCTTCACGGTGGTGTATGGAAACCGCTACTGGCCTTCGGCTTCGCGCAGCTTGGCGTCAGTCGCTGCTTTCTGCGCGTCGACCTCGTCCTGCACCGCCTTTGCGCGTTGCAGCGCCCGTAGCTGCGGATCGATCACGGTCGCGGTCGGCGCGGCTGGCGGTGGCGGCGGAGCGGCGGGCTTGTCGCTGCCGGAGCAGGCAGTGAGCGCGACGAGGGCGGTGGCAAACGCAAGGACACGGAACATCGCGATCTCCAGTGAGGACTGCCGGGTGGCGGGCTGTTTTCGACAGCCTGCTAAAGTCTGCGCCCCCCTCCCACGCACAACAAGGCGGAGCCTGCCGCAATGACGATCGCATCACGCTGGCGACTGGATGGGCGTACCGCGCTGGTCACCGGTGCGAGCCGCGGCATCGGGCTGGCCTGCGCACGCGAACTCGCGCTGCTCGGCGGCGACGTGCTGCTGGTCGCGCGTGACGAGGTTCACCTGGAAACCGTGCGGGCCGATCTCGTCGACGAATTCCCCGACCAGGACATCGCGGCGTTCGCCGGCGACATGGCCGAGCGCGAGCAGCGCCTGGAACTGTTCGACTGGATTGCCGACCGCGGCAGCAGCCTGTCGCTGCTGGTCAACAATGTCGGCAGCAACCAGCGCAAGCCGACGCTCGACTACAGCGAGGAGGAATACCGCGCCCTGTTCGAGACCAATGTGTTCAGCGCGTTCGAGCTGTGCCGCCTTGCCCATGCGCAGCTGGCCGAACACGGCGCCGCGGCGATCGTCAACGTGGGTTCGGTGTCGGGCCTGATCCATGTGCGCACGGGCTCGCCCTACGGCATGACCAAGGCGGCGCTGCATCAGCTCACGCGCAACCTCGCCTGCGAATGGGCCGGCGACGGCATCCGCGTCAACGCGGTCGCGCCCTGGTACATCCGCACGCAGCGTTCCGAACCGGCGCTGGCCGATCCCGAATACCTCGAAGAAGTGCTCGAGCACACGCCGCTGCAGCGCATCGGCGAACCCGAAGAAGTCGCCGCCGCGGTCGCGTTCCTGTGTCTTCCGGCCGCGAGCTACATCACGGGCGAATGCATTGCCGTCGACGGCGGCTTCCTGCGCTACGGCTTCTGAGCACGAAGCGGATGGCCGCGCCGCGCCGCACGCGTCAGACTCGGGCGATGCCGCCATCTTCCACGCGCTTCGACCTCACTCTGCCCGCGCGTTATCCGGCCGAGGCGGTGCTGGCTTTCTTCGCCCGGCGCGCGATTCCGGGGGTGGAGCAGGTCGCCGGTTCCTGCTATCGGCGCAGCTTCGCGTTCGCCGGAACGGCCGGGTGGTTCGAGGTGGATCTCGAGCGCGGCACGGTCGAGGTGACGCATGCGTCCACGGACGCCATCGAGAAAGTGCGCTCGCGTGTGCGCGTACTGCTCGACCTCGATGCACCGCAGGCGCGTATCCGTCGCTGCTTCGCTCGCGACGCGCGCTTGGGGCCGCTGCTGCGCATGCACGGGGACATCCGCGTGCCCGGCTGCTGGGACGGATTCGAACTCGGCGTGCGCGCGGTGCTGGGGCAGCAGATCACGGTCGCCGCCGCGCGCACGATCGCCGCGCGCATCATCGCGCGCCACGCCGTGCGCATTGCCGATGCCGCGGACGATGAGCCATGCCACAGCCTGTTCCCGGACGCCGACGCGCTCGCGACGGCAAACCTCGACGGCCTCGGCCTGACCGGCGCGCGCATCGCGACCGTGCAGGCGCTGGCCCAGGCGGTGTCGGTTGGCGACGTCGATTTCGATCCCGCCCAGACGACGGCGCAGTTCGTGGCACGCTGCACCGCGGTGCGCGGCATCGGCGACTGGACCGCGCACTACATGGCCATGCGCGCGCTGCGCGATGCGGACGCGTTCCCGGCCGCCGACATCGTGCTGCGCAAGATACTGCAGCCCGGCACGACGCTGAGCGCAAAGCAATTGGAGCAGGCCAGCCAGTCCTGGCGCCCGTTCCGCGCCTATGCGGTACTGCTGCTGTGGCGCGCGGCATGAACCGGCCACCCCTTTAACAGTCAACCCAGGACACGGAAATCCGACGCATGCACGACGACGATCTGGTCTACGACATCGCGCCCTCGCCGATCGGCCCGCTGCTGCTGGTCGCGAGCCGGCGCGGCGTCCGCCGTATCGAGTTCCCGCGCAACGGCCGCGTGACGATGCCGGATTACGGTCTGCCACAGGATGCGGCGCGCCTGGCCGATGCGGCCGGGCAGCTGAGCGCTTATTTCGCCGGCGAGCGCATGACCTTCGATTTCGCGCGCGATGCGGAAGGCACCGCCTTCCAGCACGACGTGTGGAACGCGCTATGCGACATCCCGCTCGGCGAAACCACCAGCTACGGTGAGCTGGCGCGGCGCCTCGGGCGTCCCAACGCGAGCCGTGCGGTCGGCGCGGCCAACGGCGCCAATCCGCTGCCCATCGTCGTGCCCTGCCATCGCGTGATCGGCAGCGACGGCAGCCTGACCGGTTTCGGCGGCGGTCTGCCGGCCAAGCGCTGGCTGCTCGACCACGAGCGACGCCATGCGCCGCGGCCGCCGTTGCAACTGCTGTAAGCGTTCGCGTCGTCGTGTGAATGACGCGGTCCGCGACTATCCACAGGGGCTGTGGAAACCCCCCGCAACAAGCCTGTGGATGGATCGCTGCAGGCCTTGGTACGGCTGGCTCGCGCACGCTTTGCGCAAGATTTCGCCAGCGCCCCCGGCGCTATCCACAGGGGCTGTGGACAAGCATGGTGACAAGTCTGTGCATAGCATCCGCAGCGTGAGCGGCGGCGCGGCCCGTGCACGCATTGCGCAAACTTTGCTCAGCGACGTCCGCGCAGCGAGTACTTTGCAGCGAAAGATATAAATCTAAATTGCCGCATCGATTTTTCGTCGGTCGCTGTGGACAAGCGTGCCGTAAAGCCTGTGGATGGATTGCTGCAGGCCGCATGGCGGCTCGCGTCGTCGCTTTGCGTGATGTCGTGTCAGCAGCCGGCGAGCTTGTCGGCCAGCACGCGGGCCTCGTTGGCCAGGCCGGCGCGTTCGTCTTTGCTCGCGCTGCGCTGCCGCGACAGGTTGTCGTCGAGCTGACGGCGCAGCGCGCGGCATGCTTCAGCCGGGACCAGTTTCTGGCAGGTATCGCGGACTTCGACGTACGCGCCGGCCAGCGCGTTGACGCCGCCGGGTTCGGCGACCGGCGGGCGGTTGAGCTCCGGCGCCGAGACGTGGGCGTTGGCCGAGAGCGAACTGCCCGGCAGGCCGACCACGCCGGCCGGAACCTGATATGGCCGCGTTTCGCCGGTTTCGCTGTAGTAGATCTTGCCGTTGTCGGCGCGCACGCATTGGTAGAGCGTGGGAATCGGCGGTCGTGGCGGCGGCGGTGCCGGCATCGCGCGAGGCGCCGCTTCGGCTGCCGTGGCTTCCTGCGCTGATTCCGCTTGCGGATCTTCGGCCGGCGGCGGCGGATCGCGCAGGTATTCGAAGGCCTTGCTCTGCTGGCCGCCGCCACAGGGCTTGTCCTGGAACGAGATCGCTCCGTTCGCATCGGTGCAGCGGTAGCCGGTGTTGGTGGCGGCACCCAGCGACCCGGCAGGCAGGCAGGCGGCGGCGAACAGGATCAGACGGGGCAGGGCGCTCATGGAAAATCGATTCTACGCTGCCGCCTCGCTTGCGGGGCGAGGCGTGTGCCGCAATGCTTGACGCTTTGCCGCGCCGGAAACCCCGCCATGCCCGAGTTCGTCGATTTCTTCAGCGATACCAAGACCCGCCCCACGACAGCGATGCGCGCGGTCATGGCCAACGCCGAGGTCGGCGACGAGCGGGCCGGCGAGGATCCCAGCGTCAACCGGCTCGTCGCGCGCTGCGCGGAACTGCTCGGCAAGCCGGCGGCGCTGTACCTGCCCTCCGGCACCATGTGCAACGAGATCGCGCTCGCCGTGCATTGCCGGCCCGGCGACGAGGTGATCTGCGATCGCACCTCCCACCTGATCGGCTTTGAAGGCGGCGGACCGGCTGCGCTGGCCGGCGTCATGCTCACGCCCCTGGCCGGCGACCGCGGCCGCTTCGACGCGGCGCAACTCGCCGCCGTGCTGCGGCCGGACCGGCCGTATGCGCCACGCCAGCGCCTGGTCGAGGTCGAGCAGACCGCCAATCTCGGTGGCGGCACGATCTGGCCGCTCGCGCAGTTGCAGGCCGTCGCCGCGGCGGCCGGCGCGCACGGTCTGCTCACCCACATGGACGGCGCGCGCCTGCTCAATGCGGTCGTGGCCAGCGGCGTGGCCGCGGCCGACTATGCGCGCGATTTTGATTCGGTCTGGATCGACTTTTCCAAGGGACTAGGCACACCCGGCGGCGCCGTCCTGGCCGGCAGCGCGGAATTCATCCACGAAGCGACCCGTCTCAAGCTGCGCTGGGGCGGTGCGATGCGTCAGAGCGGCATCATCGCCGCGGCCTGCGACCACGCGCTCGATCACCATGTCGAACGCCTTGCGGACGACCACGCCAACGCCGCGGCGCTGGCCCGCGGCATCGCGGCGATCGACGGGCTGGCGATCGACCTGGCCGGCGTGGAGACCAACCTCGTCTACTTCGATGTGGTGCGCGAAGGGTTGGATGCGTCGCAGCTGTGCGCGGCGCTGCTGGCGCGCGGCGTGCGCATGGGCGAGATGGGCGCGCGCACGGTACGCGCGGTCACGCACCTCGACGTCGATGCGGCCGCGGTCGAAAAAGCGCTCGCGGCGCTGCGCGCGGAGATGGCCGTCTGAGGGCCTTCCGCGAATTGAGTATTTATCTCATACGCGCAATTGTGTGCAGACAGCATGTACCGGGAGCCCGGCACGGCCGAGCATGCCGAAATGACCGAGGCCTCGCGCATGCGAATGCGGAAGGCGCTTCAGCGGCGCCGCTGCACCGCCTGCGGCAGTGTCGCGATGCGGCGGTATTCGTCGCGCTCGAAACACAGCGGATCGTCGAGGTGTGCAAGCGCCATGCCGGTCGCGTCGTCGCCCCAGAACAGCTCACCGTCCAGGCGCAGCGTCGGCACGCCGAAGACGCCGTTGTCCAATGCCTGTTCGGTGTTCGCGCGCAACTGCTGCTTGACGCGATCGTCGGCGAGCGCCGCGTCGACGTCGTCGATGCCAAGTTCCTGCGCGAGCCCGCGCAACGCGTCGATCGAGTCGGCGGCTTCGCCCTGCTGCCAGATGTGCGCAAAGATGCGCTCCACCGCCTCCCACCGTGTGCCCGCCGCGACGCAGAGCCGTGACGCCGGCAGCGGATTGAACGGATGCGCCGGCGGGAAGCGCAGCGGCACGCCTTGCTGCGCCGCCTGCCATTGCACGAACCGGTAGGTGAAGTCGCGCTTGCCCGGAATCTCGGCCGGACCGAGCTGGCCGAGCTTGTCGAGTACCGCCGCGAACAGGATGGGCACGGGCTCGACCGCGATGCGTGCACGCAGCGCGAGCACCTTGCGCAACTGCAGCCAGGCGAACGGCGAGATGAAATCGAAATACCACTGGGCCTGCATGTCTGTCTCGTTGCCACGGCGAAGGCGCCAAGGTTAGCGTGGCACCGTCACCCGGCCGCGTGCCGTTCCGGACAGTGCGCAGGCGGAATCAGCCATGTGCGTCGCCGGCTCAGCCCTCGATCACCGCTTTGAGCCGCTCCAGCGCCTCGCCCCAGGCGCGACGCAGGCCGTCCGCTTCGGCGCGATTCTGCAGGCGCTCGTGCGTGATCATCACCGTGGTCTTGGCGCCGGCCGGCGCGAACTTGACCTCGACCGGCGTATCGGGCGCGGCATCGGGCTGCTGCCAGACCAGCTTGATGGTCCTGGCCGGGCTGAGCTTTCGGATCAAGGCGTGGTTGCCGTCGCCGTTGCGCAGCGTGCCGCCGTCGCGGAATTCCAGCGCGTGGCCGGGACCGAGCCAGCGGTCCAGCGCCGCCGCGCTCGCGAAGGCGGTGTAGCAGGTATCCGGCGCGGCCTTGAGGCTCTTGGTCGCGCAGATCGTGTAGCCCTTGGCGCGACCGTCTTTTTCGACGATGCCCTTGGCTGCTTCGTACTCGATGTTCAGCGTCGCGATCCACCACGGATCGAGCTTGTAGCTGAGCAGGCGCTGTCCGATCTCGCGCCGTCCCAGGGCGGCGCCGCCCCAGGCATCGATTTCGGCAAACCACTGCGTCAGCGATTTGCCGGTGGCGGCCACCGCCGTGTCGATGGCGTGGTCGGGTCGCAGTTCGATACGCATGACGTGGCTCCCGTGCCCGCGCTCAATGCCACAGGCCGAGGATCAGCCCGATCGCCGTGAACTGCAGCGTGTGATAGCCGCCATCGATGAAAAACAGTTTCAGGCTGCGCCGTGCGAACAGGTAATTGGTGCCGAAGCTCGACGCGACCCAGAACAGGCCCGCCGCGAAACCGGCGCCGAGCCCGAACGCCATCGGCGGCCGAGGTCCGAGGAAGATCGCGAACATCCACGCGGCGAGCAGGCTGAGCACGAACGACCCGCCGAAAATACGTGCCATGTTGCCGCGTGCGAGTTCGTCGTCGCTCAGCCCCACTTCCCGCTGCCAGACCTTGCCGAACAGCAGCGGCGAGTACCACAGCCCGCCGATCACGAAACCCGCGATGGCGGCGGCCAGCACGGCCCAAAAGTTCACTACGGGCATCACACGACTCCTTCTGGTTGACGTGCAGCGAAGCTATAGCCCCGGCGTCGCCGGATATTGGAAAAAAGTCACCTGACCACGACGCTGCCGGGGTCGGGCTGGGCACTGCGCAGGAAGGCCGCTGGCGCGAGGCCGGAAAACTGCTGGAAATCGCGGATCAGATGGGACTGGTCGTAGTAGCCGCAATCGGCGGCGAGGTCGGCCCAGTCGCGCGTGGTGCCGAGCCGGCTGAGCACATGCTGGAAACGGTGGATGCGGGCCAGCGATTTCGGCGACAGACCGATCGCGCGGCTGACGACGCTGCCGAGGTATTTACGGCTGCAGCCGGCCTCGCGGGCGAGTTCCTCGGCGCGCACGCGTCCGCCGGACTGGTGGATGCGTGCCAGCGTCCAGTGCACCAGCGGGTGCACGCTGCGGCCGCTGACACAGATGTCGAGCAGCCAGTCTTCGACGAGATCCAGGCGCGCCGCGACGTTCGCGGTATTGAGCAGGCGTTCGCGCAGACGCAGCGCGGCGGCGCCGATCAGGTCCTGCAGCGGGCCGGTTCGGTTGGCGAGTTCCGCCTGCGACCAGGGCAGCAGGCTGGCCGCGCCGCTCGCGCCGAAGGCGACGCCGAGCAGCACGCTGCCATGCGGCGCGGCGGTTTCGATCGGTCCTTCGTGCAGGCCGGAAAACCAGATGTCGTCGAAGACGACGCGCAGTTCCGGCGGCCCAGGCAGGAACAGGTATTGCGGCGGACCGAGATTGATCAGCAGATAACTGCGCGCCTGCGGCAGGATGCGGTCGCGCTGATAGTTGACCTGGCCCGCGCCGTGCCAGAGCTGCGCGATGTGCTGGCGCAGCGCCGGGTGCGGCCGGCGCAGGGCGACATCCCAGCTGCCCAGTGCCGAGTCGTGCCGGTGAACCTCGATTGCGCCCGATGCCATTCAGCCCCGCCCCCTGGTTGCGCGAGGCGATTATGGCGCGGATCCGTGTGCCGGGAAGGGGTTGCGCTTCGGCGTCGCTACGCGGCGCGCGACGTGGTGCAGCGTTTCCGTGCGCGGGACCAGGGTCCGACGAAGGCATTGCCGGTCCGCGCGAAGCGACGTGGTAGTATCGGCGGGCTTTTATAACTAGAACATCGCTGGCGTGGCGTCGCCGGTAACCCTGTCCCGCCGCGCGGGTATCCACGGGGAAAGCATGAAAGACAAGAAAGAGATCGTCAGCAACTGGTTGCCGCGCTATACCGGCGTGCAACTGCAGGACTTCGGCAAATACGTGTTGCTGACCAACTTCAGCAACTATGTGGAATTGTTTGCACAGTGGCACGGCGTCGAGGTCTGCGGACGCGACAAGGCCATGCCCAGCGCCCATGCCGATGGGCTCAGCATCATCAATTTCGGCATGGGCAGTCCCACTGCCGCGACCATCATGGACCTGCTCTCGGCGATCATGCCGAAAGCCGTGCTGTTCCTTGGCAAGTGCGGCGGGCTCAAGAAAAAGAATCAGCTCGGTGACCTGATCCTGCCGATCGCGGCACTGCGTGGCGAAGGCACGTCGAACGATTATTTCCCGCCCGAAGTCCCGGCCCTGCCCGCATTTACGCTGCAGCGCGCCGTTTCCTCGACCGTACGCGACCATGGCCGCGACTACTGGACCGGTACGGTCTACACGACCAACCGGCGTGTCTGGGAACATGACGACGCGTTCAAATCGTACCTGCGGCGCACGCGCTGCATGGCCATCGACATGGAGACGGCGACGGTGTTCAGCGTCGGCTTTGCCAACAAGATCCCGACCGGCGCGCTGTTGCTGGTGTCCGACCAGCCCATGATTCCCGAGGGCGTGAAGACCGAGGAAAGCGACCGCAAGGTCACCGGCGAATTCGTCGAGGCGCAGATCCGCATCGGCATCGACGCGCTCAAGGAAATCCGCGACGAGGGCCAGTCGGTCAAGCACCTGCGCTTCTGAATGGTGCTTCGCAGGCATGCATCACACGAACACGCGGCTTCTGCATCTGCCGCGTGTTTTTTTGCGGGGCGCGGAGCGTAAGGCTCGCGACGAGTGATGTGATGGGCGCCTGGCGATGCGCAGACCGACGGGTCAGCATTGCTGACGCGGAGGGCCGGTCCGGCGCCTAGTTCTTCTTGACGTCGTCCATGCTCCAGTTGAACTGGAGCAGGATCACGGACGGTTCCTTGTCGCCTTCGAAGCGGACCTTGCAGTCCAGCGTTTGCTTGTATTCGCTGGTCAGGCCCTTGTCGAACACGATTTCGCCATTGAGCGAGAGAATGTCGCCGTTTTCGGCCTTGGCCTTGCGCGCCATCGATTTGACGTCGAGTTCGAAGGTACGGCCGGCCAGTTTGTTCCTGACCGCCGACTCGCAGACACGTGCCGCCGTATCTTCGCGGCCGCCGCCACAGGCACTGAGCAATACCGCCATTGCGACTGCCACTATCGCTGCGCGCATCGACTGTCTCCCCTGTTGCCGCCCGATCCGGACGCGCCGGCCTTCGACAGCGTCGCACGGATCTGACCGATTGAATCGGAGTATAGCAGCGGCCTATGCATCCGCCGTGCCTGCGCAGACGCACGGCAGGCAACAATTGCGGTTGCCTGCAACATAAATGCAATTGCCGGAAATTTTGTTTTACATCGGAGCAACTGACGACAAAAGGGGCTCCAAGAGCAACGGATTGTTCTGGCCCGGAGAAGTCAGTAGCGCGGGACGGACGGATCGATCTGCCGCGACCATGCATCGATGCCGCCTTCGACGTTGAAGACCTGGCGGAAGCCCAGGCCGCGGAAGTGCTCGGCCGCGCCGCGGCTGGAATTGCCGTGATGGCACAGGAAGGCGAGCGGCTGATCTTTCGGTAGCGCCGACAGACGCGCAGCGCTGTCTTCGTCGAGCACCTGCGCCGCGGCGAACGGCGCCAGCGCGCGGTCGGGCGCCGGGCGCACGTCGATGACGGTGATGTCGTCGCGTTCCAGCCGCGCCTTGAGTCCGTGCACGTCCAGCGAATGCACCGCGGGCGGCGCGTTCGGATTCGTGATGGACAGGCCGCTGCCCTGCACACTGTCGACCCAGTCGATGACGATGCCGCGGGCGCGCTGCGCCGTGGTCACGTCCATGAGGATGTCGATGCCGTTGGCATTCGCACGGATCTCGCTGCCTTCGGCTTCGCGAAGGTAGAACTGAGCCTGGAAGCGTCCGTCGATGGACAGGTGCAGCGAGGCGCCGCGACTATCGGCGAGGCCGGCGCGCATCGCGTCGGCGGCGGCGTCGGTGATCGTGATGTCGGGCGGGGTGCGGTCGGGCTTGGGCAGACCCAGCAGTTCATGCAGTTCGCCGTTGTTGGCCATGCCAGCAACGATGTCGGCGCCGCCGATCAGCTCGCCGCCGACGTAGAGCTGCGGAATCGTCGGCCAGTTGCCGTATGCCTTGATGCCTTCGCGGATATCCGGGTCGGCCAGGACATCGATGCAGGCGTAGTCGTCGACCAGGCCGTTGAGGATGCCGACGGTGCCGGCCGAAAAGCCGCAGCGCGGTGAGTCGCGCGTGCCCTTCATGAACAGCACGATGCGGTTTTGCTGCAGCAGGGAGTCGATACGCGAACGGAGGGCAGAGTCGAGATTCATGAGATTCCAGGAGCGTGCGGTCAGACGGGAATAATAGCGTCGACGATATGCGGACGCCCGCGGCGTCCGGCAAGGTCGTCCGTTGCGGTGGGGAAAACCCCTGCGCGAGGCGGCTGCCGCGCCGGACGTACCCGAGCGAATGGCGACCACTGCTTCGCAATGCGGCCATTTTCACGTTTCCTTGTGTTGTTACAGGCTATTTGCAGCGCGCCGCTGCGCGATAATCGCGGCCGCTAGCACGATGTTGAAAAACGGGCGGCCGCCCGTTTTTCAATCGAACGGCGCAAGCAGAGCTTGCGCACGTTCTCCGAGAATCAATCGCTTACGCGATCGACTCTCGGCGATTCACCTGAATCGCTCTGGCAGGCTGTTTTCAACAGCTTGCCAGGCCCCTATCCATGGATCCTGGAGAACCGTATGCGCCGTTCGCTGCTCGCCCTGAGCATTTCCCTGGCCCTGTCCGCCGCCGCAGTCGCGCAGGAACAGACCGCTCCGCCGAAGCCGCAGGCCAACGATCCCAGCATTCCGATCACCTACGTCGGCACGAATTCGCGGGTCAGCCTGGGCGTCAATGACGACGGCGACATCAACGGCGAGGCGCTGGGCATCTTCGGCTTCGACGGCGATTCGGCCTGGATCGCGCAACTCTGGCTGGCCGAGCACGGCGCCGGCGGCGTGCAGCTCGACTATCACTGGCTATGGGGTGGCAAGACGCGGCAGGACACGATCGACGATCCCGACAGCGTGCGTGTTGCCAAGGCCTTCGTCGCCGTCGACCAGAACATCTGGAACGACCGCAAGGCCACGCTCGGCGTCGGCTACCAGAAGAACGATTTCTTCGTCGACGGCTATGTCTCGGGCGCGCTGACCGGCAACCGCTACGTCAACACCGAGATCGACACGACGACATCGGTGCTGACCGGCATCGACAACGGCCACGCTTATACACAGAACCAGACCATCAGCGTCATTACCGACGCGTTCGAAAAGCCCTACGAAAAAGGCATCGGCCTGCGTCTGGGCCAGTATTTCGACGAAGGCCTGTGGCGCCTGCGCGGCGGTCTGGACTACGAACGCGGCAAGTACGATTCGGATCAGGCCACGCTGTCGCTCGGTGTCGACAAATACATCCGCAACACCGGCTGGAGCCTGTCGCTCGACGGCGAGTATCTGAAAAAATCCGGCGACTTCGAGATCGACAAGAACGATACGCGCGGCTGGCTCAGCCTGCGCTACGAGTTTGGCCAGAGCTATCGTCCGCGCGCGCCGTTCCGCGTCGTCGAGATGCCGGCACCGGTCGCCGTGGCGAACGTCGCGGCCGAGCCGACGCTGGTGCGCAACGACGTCCGCCTCGACGGCGATGCGTTCTTCAACTTCGATCACTCCGACCTGCGGCCGGACGCGATCACCGCGCTGGATGGGTTGCTGGCCAAGCTCACCGGCAATACGCGAGTGAGCCGCATCACGGTCATCGGCCATACCGATAGCGTCGGCAGCGAGGCTTACAACCAGGCGCTGTCGGAACGGCGCGCGGCGAGTGCCAAGGCCTATCTGGTGTCGCGCGGCGTGCCGGCCGACCAGATCGATACGCGTGCCGACGGCGAACTCAATCCGTCCTTCCCGAACGATACGCCGGCCAACCGGCAGAAGAACCGCCGCGTCGACGTGGAATTCCTCAGCGTCGAGGAAAGCCTGACGCCGGCGGTCACGCCGGCACCCGCCGCGGCGGTGGAATGGAAGCGCGAACCGGTCGCCGCACCGGCGGCCTGGATCGAGCGCGCGCTGCGCAATCCGGCGCAGCACAAGCGCACGGTCGACGTCTATCGGTTCGAACGCAGCACGACGACGACGACGCTGGGTCCGCGCCAATTCGCCAATACCGGTCCGAATGCCGTCGACGACAGCGTTTCTGTTGCGCGCGATGCGGCGGCGACGAGCATCGCGGTCCTCGCCAACGACACAGATCCCGAGAACGATCCGCTGACGATCACGGGCACTTCGTCACCGGCGCACGGCACGGTCAGCTTCAGCGCCGGCCAGGTCAGCTATACGCCGGCCGCGGGCTATGTCGGCACGGACAGCTTTACCTACACCATCACCGACGGTTTCGGCGGCAGCGACACGGCGACCGTGACGATCACGATCGGCGCCGGCGGCAACCGTCCGCCGGTCGCCGCCAACGACAGCGCGCAGACCCCGCCGGCGACGCCGGTGCGCATCCCGGTGCTGCGCAACGACAGCGATCCGGATGGCGACAACCTCAGCGTGACCTCGGCGGGCACGCCGGCTCACGGCACGGCGGTGCTCAACAGCGACGGCACCGTCACCTACACGCCGGCGGCAGGCTTCGCAGGCAATGACACGTTCAGCTACATCATCAGCGACGGTCGCGGCGGCACGGCGACCGCCCAGGTCACGGTGCAGGTCGGCGCCGGCGCGAACGCGCCGCCGGTGGCGCGGGACGACGTGGTCGGCGTGCTCAAAGGCGGCGGCGTGGACATCCCGGTGCTCGACAACGACAGCGATCCCGACGGCGATCTGCTGCGCGTCATCCGCGTCGAAAACCTCGGGCCGCATCAGGCGACGCTGACCATCAATCCGAACGGTACGATCCGCTTCCAGCACATCCACGGTACCAACGGCCCCGGCCGCATCCGCTACACCATCACCGACGACAATGGCCACGAAGTGTCGGCCATCGTCACGGTGAACGTGACCGAGATTCCCTGAAGGGGTCGGACGGCGTCGCGTACGGCTGAGCCGTACGCGACGTACGCGGCAGCGTATCCATTGCAACGAAGCCGCGCCGCTCAGCCGCGTGCGTTCAGCACCTGCGCCCAGGCTGGGATCGGTGTTGCTTGCGGCCGTGACTCTCCGGCGCCGGCGCGCATCAGCGCCGTGCGGCGCTCGCTCCAGTGCAGCAGTTCCAGCGCGCCGTCGAGGTGCTCGACCAGCGCGGTGCAGTGCTCGACCCAGTCACCGTCGTTGAGATAGAGCACGCCGCCGTGCTCGCTGATGTGGCCAAAGTGGATATGACCACAAATTTGGCCATCCAGGCCGAGTTCGCGCGCACGGCCCGTCGCCAGCGCCTCATAGCGACGGATATAGGCCAGCGCCTTGCCGATGCGCGACTTGGCCAGTATCGACAGGGCGAAGTACGGCAGGCGCAGGTGCCGCCGCACGGCGTTGAGCTTGCGGTTGGCGAGGCAGACCAGGCGATGAGCGTAGTCGCCGAACCAGGTCAGCCAGGTCTTGCCCTGGTGTTCCGGATCGAACTCGTCGCCGTGGCTGACGCGCAGGCGCTTGCCGTCAGCGGTCACGTGGATGGCATCCAGCGCGACCTCGATGCCGCCGATGCGTTGTCCGGCCAGGCCGCGGAAGCTGCAGTCGTGATTGCCCGGAAGATAGACGACCCGCGTTCCCTTCGCCGCAATGTCCAGAAATTCCGCCAGTACTTCGCTGTGCCGCGCCGGCCAGTACGGCGCCTGTTCCATGGCTTCGAGGTCGATGATGTCGCCGACGAGATACAGCTGCTCGCAGCGGGTCGAGCGCAGGAAGTCGAGCAGGAAGTCCGCGCGGCAGTCGCGCGTGCCGAGGTGAACGTCGGAAATGAAGATGCTGCGAAAACGCAGGCGGTCCATGGGACGCCCCGGTAGCCAAGCCGGCGCAAGACTAGACAGCCCAGGTATCCGCTGCGTTGCCGAAACGGGTCAGGGCGATGACAGTGCGGCGCGGGCCAGCGGCAATATAGGGACGAGCCAACCGGCGTATTGCCGGCCCGAGGGATGCAGGCCGTCCTCGGTGAGCTGCGCAGCGTCGGCACCGGCCTCGCGCGAAATCGCGCTGACGTCGGCCCAGACCACCGCTAGGCGCTGAGCTTCCTCGCGGTTGATCGCGTTGAACGCATCGAGTTCGCGCGCGATCGCGGCGGTGTCTCGACCCGACTCGCGGCCAAAGCGCGTCACGCCCCAATCCGGAATCGACACCACGATGACGCGGTCCGGACGCAGGCCGGCCAGCGCGATCGCACGCTGCAGCAACGCGACGAATTCGCGCCGGTAGTTTTCCGGATCACGGCCGCGGTACTGGTTGTTGACGCCGATGGACAGGCTGACGAGGTCGTATGGCGGGACCAGCGTCGCCGCGTCCATGCCGGCGGACAACTCGTCGGTCGTCCAGCCCGTGGTCGCGACGATCTGCGGATCGTCCAGCGCAATACCGTCGTCGCGCAGGCGCTGCGCGAGTTGCAGCGGCCAGCGCTGCGCCGGCGCCACGCCTTCGCCGATGGTGTAGGAATCACCGAGCGCGAGATAGCGCAAGCGGGCATCGTCCGACGCGTGACCGGCGAGCACGCCGGCCAGCAGCAATTCAGGCCACATGACGCGCCGGCGCCGAGCGTGTCGCAATGCGGCTCAGGCAGCGGTCGATGCGCGTGAACACGTCGTCGATCTCTGCCGGCTGCGGCAGCAGCGTGAGGCGGAAATGATTGCGTTCGCGGATATTGAAGCCGGTGCCCGGTACGATCAGCACGCTCTCGCTTTCGAGCAGTTCCAGCGCGAAGTCTTCGTCGTCGAATTGGGTGAAGCCCGCCGTGCGTACCGACGGAAACGCATACAACGCGCCCTGCGGCGCAACCACGTCGAGAAACTCGCTGCGCGCGACGCCGTCGATCACGGCGCGCCGCGCCGCATGCAGGCGTCCCCCGTCGTCGACGAGTTCGCGCATGGTGTCGGGTCCGGTGAGCGCCGGCTCGATGGCCCATTGCGTCGGCACGTTGGCGCAGAGGCGCAGTGCGGACAGCAGGTCCAGTGCGGCGCGGAATTCGGCCAGCTTTGCGGGCGCGCCCGACAGGCTGATCCAGCCGACGCGATAGCCACAGGCGCGATGCATCTTGGACAGGCCGCTATAGGTAATGCACGGCGTTTCGCCGGCGAGCGCGGCCAGCGGATGGAATTCCGCGCCGTCGTAAAGGATGCCGTCGTAGATCTCGTCGGACAGCAGCAGCAGGCGATGGCGTTCGGCGACCTGAACCAGCGACTGCAGCAGTTCGCGCGGATAAACCGCGCCGGTTGGATTGTTGGGGTTGATCAGCACCAGCGCGCGCGTGCGCGGCGTGATCAGCGCTTCGATCTCGTCCGGGTCGGGCAGGTGGCCGCGCGACGCGGGGCAGGGGTAGTAGCGCGCCCGCCCGCCGTTGAGGACGGTTGCCGCGCTCCACAGGGGGTAGTCGGGGCTCGGCAGCAGTACTTCCTCGCTGCTGTTGAGCAGGGCACGCAGAGTCAGGTCGATGAGTTCCGACACGCCATTGCCGATAAACACATTGTCCGCGTGGGCACCCAGTGCGCCGCGGGCGATTTCGCGTGCGGCGATCGCTTCGCGCGCGCTCTGCAGACCCTGCTGGTGGCAATAGGCTTCGCTGCGGTGCAGATGCGATTCGACCGTCGTGCGCAGATGCGCAGGAACGGCAAAACCGAACAGTCCCGGATTGCCGATGTTCAGGCGCACGATCTGGCGACCTTCGGCTTCGAGTTCGCGAGCGCGTCGCGACAGGGCTCCGCGGATCTCGTAACGCACATCGCCGAGGCGGGAACTGACGGGTACGGTGCGTTGCGGCATTGCGGCGGGTCCTTATTGGGTCGCCGAATCCTAGCGGCTGATCAGCGAATGTCCAAACAACCGTCGGTCACATTTATGGCGATACGCGGATATTTTGCTTCGTTGCGTCGGATAAATCGCTCGCTCCGGCCGGGGTACGCAACCTTTGCCCTCTTTGGGGCATCTGAGCAGCCGGCGGGGACAATCCGTCGCAAACCGTGGCGAGTGACCGTACGTGACCGTCGCGATTCGCTGGACCGCGGTGCGACCGGTTCCGCTTCGTTGCCGGAAGTCATTGTTTCCTCCGGCAGATGTTGCAGCAACGCGCGCCAACTACCATTCGCTTGACCCATCAGAATTGGTGTTGTAGTCTACTACAACACTATCTCAATAGAGATCCTCATGAAAACGTCCGTGCTCGCTTCGTTGCTCTTGCTCTCGGCCGCCGCAGCGACCCCGCTGCTGCTGACCGGTTGCGCCGGCGAGGCCCAGTCCAAGACCGCCGCTGCCGCCGAAAAACCCAAGGCAGAGGTCATTCCGGTCGAGGTTGCTGCCGTCGTCCAAGGGGATATCACGGCGCGCTATGCCGGCACGGCGACCCTCGAGGCCGAACGCGAGGCCAAGGTCGTCAGCGAGATCGGCGGTGTCGTCCTGTCGCTGGGCGCCGAAGAAGGTCAGGTCGTCCGCAAGGGCCAGATCCTCGCCCGGCTCGACGCCGAGCGTCACAGCGTGCTGCTGCGTCAGGCGGAAACTGAACTGGAACGCCTCAAGCACCAGGACGCGCGCAACGAGAGCCTGTTCCGGCGCCAGCTCATCGCGCGCAACAGCTACGAACAGAACAAGTCCGACCTGGCCACGCGCAAGGCCGAAGTCGACATGGCGCGCCTGAGCCTGTCCAAGTGCGCCGTCATTGCCCCGTTCGACGGCGTGATCACGCGGCGCTGGGTCAAGCAGGGCCAGCTGCTCAAGGTCAATGAGGTCGCGTTCGAAATGGCGGATTTCCGCGAACTCAAGGCGCGCCTGCGTGTACCCGAGCGCGCGAGCGCCGCGCTGAAGCCCGGTCAGATCGTCGACTACAGCGCGGATGCGCTGCCGGGCGAAACGTTCCGCGCCGAAGTTGAACGCGTCAGCCCGGTCGTCGATGCGGCCAGCGGTACGGTCGACATCGTCGTCGCGGTGGACAACTCCAGCGGAAAGCTGCGCCCGGGACTGTTCTCCCGCCTGGACGTGGCCTACGACAACGTCGCCGCAGCCATCCTGATTCCGAAGACCGCGCTGCTCAGCGGCGATCGCGACACCAGCGTCTACGTTGTCCGCGACAACAAGGCGCAGCGTGTGGCGATCAAGCTCGGCTACGAATCCGGCAATAACGTGCAGGTACTGCACGGTTTGAGCCCGGGTGCCGATGTCGTCGTCGCGGGCCAGAGCGCGCTCAGCGAAGGCAGCGAAGTGCAGGCCCTGCGCGCCGCGGCCGCGGTCGAAACCGTCGCCAAGCGCTGAGGCCGGCGATGCGACAACCACAGCCCGGTCACCGGGCTGTGGTTAGAATGCGGCCATGCTGAATCCCGAAACCCGCGCTCGCCTGGCCCGCATCGGCTGGAGCGATGCCGTCGTGCTGCCCCCCGATGCACCGGCCGATCATCTGCCGGCCCGCGTCATCATCCAGCACCGCAACGGCTACGTCGTGCACGACGGCGAAAAAGAATTCACCGTGCAGCCCGCCCCGCGCTTTCTCAAGCGCAACCTCGATCCGGTCGAACGGCCCGCCGTCGGCGATTTCGTCCTGCTCAAGCCCGGAAAGCCGGCGCAGATCGAAACCGTGCTGCCGCGTCATGCGACCCTGTCGCGCGCCGCCGCCGGCGAGCGCTACCAGCGCCAGCTGATAGCGACGAACGTGGACAGCGTGCTCGTGCTCATGGGCCTGGACGGCGACTTCAACCCGCGCCGCCTGGAGCGCTACCTTGCGCTGATTCAGGCCTCCGGCGCGACCTGCGTAGTCGTGTTGACCAAGGCCGACCAGCACGACGACCTCGAAACGCTGATGGCCGATGTCGCCGACGTGCTGCCGCCGGACATCATCGTGCACCCGGTCAACGCCAAGGATCCACAGAGCCTCGCGGTGCTGCATCCTTATCTGGTCGCGGGCCTGACTGCCGTCGTGGTGGGTTCATCCGGCGTCGGCAAGTCGACCCTGACGAACACCTTGCTCGGCGAACAGCGCCAGGCGACGAAGGCAGTACGCCAGAATGACAGCCGCGGCCGGCACACGACGACGTTCCGTGCGCTGATCGCGTTGCCCCAGGGCGGCTGCCTGATCGACACGCCGGGCATGCGCGAACTCAAGCTAACCGGCGAGGAAGACCTGGACGTCGGCCAGTTCGCCGATATCGACAGCCTCGCGATGCAATGCCGTTTCGGCGACTGCGCGCATCAGTCGGAACCGGGCTGCGCCGTGCGCGTGGCGCTGGAAAGCGGCGAACTCGATCCCGAGCGTTGGGCCAGTTACCGGAAATTGCGCAGCGAGCTGCAGGTGCAGGCCACCAACCTGGAGACTCAGCTCAAGCGCAGGAACGAAGCGAACAAGGCGCTGGGCAAACGTCCGCACGAAAAATTCGGCCGCCACTAACAGGGTGTCGAGAAAAGGACTACTGCCCTTTTCTCCATCGAACGGTGCAAGCGGAGCTTGCCCACGTTCTCCGAGAATCAATCGCTTACGCGATCGACTCTCGAGCGATCCATCCTGGATCGCGCTAGCAGCCTGTTTCTCAACAGCCTGCTAAACGCAATGCCCTGCGTCGTGCCGGGTAGTTCAGCCTTTGCCTGTCCGCTTCCGGTTCGTCACGCGCCGCACCAGCTTCAATCCGCTCCAGACCGCATCGACGGCGCAGACCTTGACGTCGACGAGGCCGCGCGGCAGCGTCAGTTCGCGGATGCCGTCCTCGGTCAGATCGGTCGCGATCTTCGATGCTTTCTTGGGCCAGGAGATCCAGATCATGCCGGCGTCGTCGAGGTGAGGCTCCAGCGCGTCCAGCGCCTGCTCCAGCTCGGCGCGCGAACCGACGAACGCGTGAGCAAAATCAAATATGCCGGGCCGTGCGAGGACCTGGCACGAGGTCGGATCGAAGTCGGTCAATGCCGCGTAGTCTCCGGGCACGTCGCGCAGCAGCACGCGCAGGCCGGGCTCGAGGCCGAGCTTCTTCGCCAGCGGCGTACCGGAATAGCCGGCGTTCTCGCGGGTTGACACCTGTCACCTCCAATTGCTGATCACCGGCTCTGTTGGCGCTACGGTGGCCGCGGCAGTCTATGGCACACTTCGTCGTTGCGGCGAGCGGACAGCACCGCGATGCCGCAATCGACCTCCCGCAGGACATGGTGGAATCGTGGACAACACGGAAATGCTCAAACAGCTGCGTATCGATCGCAGCGCCCCGGCCCCCGAGCCGTCGGGCAGGGGACGCTGGATCGGTGTCGGCATCGCGGTCGTCGTCATCGCCGCCGCGGTCGCCTGGTTCATGCTCGGCCGGGGTACTACCTGGGTAGTCGCGACCGCGGTCGCGCAGCCGATCAGCCCGGCCGTCGCCGCCGGTTCGTCGGTGCTCGATGCCAGCGGCTATGTCACTGCGCGGCGCCAGGCCACCGTATCGTCCAAGGTCACCGGACGCGTCGCGGAAGTGCGCATCGAGGAAGGCCAGCGTGTCGAGGAAGGCGAGGTGCTTGCACGGCTCGATCCGGTCGACGCCCAGTCCCAGCTCGACCAGAGCCAGACCCAGCTCGCTGCTGTCCGTGCCCAGCTGACCGAATACAAGATTCAGGTCGTGAAGGCGGAACGCGATCTGAAGCGACAGCAGGATCTCTCCGCGCGCAAGCTGACCAGCCAGCAACTCGCCGAAGACGCAGCCACCGAGGTGGCCGCGCTGAAGGCGCGCGTTGCCGTGCAGGAACGCCAGATCGCGGTCGCGCAGAGCGGTGTCGACGCAGCCCGCGTGAATCTCGACAACACCGTCGTCAAGGCGCCGTTCTCCGGTGTCATCACGGTCAAGGCGGCGCAGCCCGGGGAAATCGTTTCGCCGATATCGGCCGGCGGCGGCTTTACGCGTACGGGCATCGGCACCATCGTCGACATGAACTCGCTGGAAATTGAAGTCGACGTCAACGAGTCCTACATCGGTCGCGTGCAGCCCGGCCAGCCGGTGGAAAGCACGCTCAACGCGTATCCGGACTGGAAGATCCCGGGCAAGGTCATCGCCATCATCCCGACCGCCGACCGTGGCAAGGCGACCGTCAAAGTCCGCATCGGCATGGACGTGAAGGACGCGCGCATCGTGCCGGACATGGGCGCCCGCGTCGCCTTCCTCGGCGAAGCCCGGCCCGCCGGCGAAGCCGCACCCAAGCCGCTGCCCGGCGTGCTCGTGCCGAGCGAGGCGATCAGGAAGGTAGGCGACGCCTCGATGGCCTTCGTGGTCAAGGACGGCCGCCTCGAAGAGCGCACGCTCACGCTCGGCCAGACGATGTCCAACTCGCGCCAGGTGCTGAGCGGCCTAAGTGCCGGCGACCGCGTTGCGCTCGCGACGCCCGACGGCGCCAAGGCCGGCGACAAGGTCGAAAGCAAGACGCCGTAGCCGTCGATTGCGGAAAGTCTCTTCCTACATTCTTTGATTCCGATCACCACTCCCGACGTAGAACCGGAGCACCCCATGAGTACCCTCATCAGCATCCGCGACCTGACCAAGAGCTACGAGCGCGGCAAACAGAAAGTGGAAGTGCTGCACGGTCTGAGCCTGGAAATCCCCAAGGGCGATTTCGTCGCGTTGATGGGACCGTCCGGATCGGGCAAGACCACGCTGCTGAACCTCATCGGCGGTCTGGACCAGCCGAGCTCGGGCGAGCTGTCCATCGACGGCAAGCGCATCGACAAGTTCAGCAGCGCGGAACTCACGCGCTGGCGCGCCGCCAACGTCGGCTTCGTGTTCCAGTTCTATAACCTGATGCCGGTGCTGACGGCCGAAGGCAACGTCGAGCTGCCGCTGCTGCTGACCAAGCTCCCCGCCGCGCAGCGCAAGAAGAATGTGGCGATCGCGCTGCAGGTCGTCGGCCTGGCCGACCGCGCCAAGCACAAGCCGCGCGAACTTTCCGGCGGCCAGGAACAGCGCGTCGCGATCGCCCGCGCGATCGTCTCCGATCCGGAACTGCTGGTCTGCGACGAGCCGACGGGCGATCTCGACCGCAAGACCGCCGATGAAATCCTGACCCTGCTGCAGACCCTCAACCGCGAGCACGGCAAGACCATCGTCATGGTCACGCACGACCCGCGCGCGGCCGAATACGCCAAGCGCATCCTGCACCTGGACAAGGGCCAGCTGGCCGAACAGGCGGCGCACTGAGCGCGACGGAGCCTATCCGATGACCAAGACCGGTTTTGTCATTGCGAACCTGTTTCGCAAGAAAACCCGCACCGTGCTCACGCTGCTTTCGGTGATCATGGCCTTCCTGCTGTTCGGCCTGCTGCAGGCCGTCAACGTGATGTTCAACGCCGGCTCCGACTTCGTCGGCGCGACGCGCGTGGTGGTGCAGGCGCGCGTCTCATTCACACAGTCGCTGCCGCTGCGCATTCTGCCCGAGCTCGAAACCGTGCCCGGCGTCGACAAGGTCATGTTCCAGCAGTGGTTCGGCGGTGTGTTCGGCGAGAACACGCAGATGTTCACGTTCGCCGTCGATCCAGCGCGCCTGCATGCGGTCTATCCGGAATACGTGATGGACGATGCGGCCTGGACGAATTTCGGCCAGACGCGTACCGGCGCTATCGTCGGCCGCATGCTCGCGAACCAGTACAAATGGAAAGTCGGCGACAAACTGCCGCTGAAATCGAACATCTTTCCGCAGAAAAACGGCAGCAAGGAATGGGCGTTCGACATCGTCGGCATCTACGACGGCAAGGACGAGCAGTGGCAGCGCCAGACCAATGCGATCTTCATCAACTACGATTATTTCAACGAAGCAAACCAGTTCGGCAGCGGCGCGGCCGGCATCTACGTGCTGAAGCTGGCTAACAGCGACGTTGGACAGAGCGTGACCGAGGCGATCGACAAGAAGTACGAGAACTCGCCCGACGAGACCAAGAGCCAGACCGAAAAGGACTGGCAGGCCGGCTTCGTCAAACAGATCGGCGACGTCGGGTTGCTCGTGCGCTGGATCCTGTTCGCGGTGTTCTTCACCTTGCTGCTCGTCGTCGGCAACACTATGGCGCAGAGTGTGCGCGAACGCATTCCGGAGCTCGCGGTGCTCAAGACGCTGGGCTTCTCCGACGGCAGCGTGCTGGGCTTCGTCATGGCCGAAGCGATAGCGCTGTGCATGATCGGCGGTCTGATCGGCATGGGCTTCGCCGCGCTGTTGGGCCTGGTCATCCAGAAGGCCGCCGGCGCATTCCTGCCGATCAGCGTGGATGGTTCGGTCTGGACCGCGGCGCTGATCGCCATGCTCGTGCTCAGCATCGTCGTGGGTCTGTTGCCGGCATTGCGGGCGCAGCGTTTGAAGATCGTCGACGCCCTTGCGGGCCGCTAACGGAGTGCCGACATGCTGAGCCAGATCCTTGCCATCACCGGCATCAACCTCAAGAGCATTCCCGAACGCTGGGGACCATCGCTCGTCATCGTCGTCGGCCTTGCGGGTGTCGTTGCCGTATTCACCGCGCTGTTCGCCATGGCGCAGGGCTTCGCGAGCACGCTGGCCGACCGCGGGCGCGATGACGTCGCGCTGATCCTGCGCGGCGGCTCCAGCGATTCGGAACTCAACTCGGTGCTGACGCGCGAAATCGCCACGCTGATCACGCAGGCGCCCGGCATCCGCCGCGGCGCCGACGGGAAGGCCGAAGCGGCGTCGGAACTGGTCGTCATTTCCGAGCTGCCGAAGAAGGGCGAGCCGCCGCCGCCGCCGGGCAAACGCGCAACCGGCGTGAACGTGACGCTGCGCGGTGTCGAGCCGATGTCGTTCACGCTGCGGCCCAACCTGCGCATCAGCGAAGGCCGCATGTTCCAGTCGGGTCTGCGCGAAATGATCGTCGGCCGGGGCGTCATCAGCGCATTTGAAGGGGCCGAGATCGGCAAGGTCGTGCGCATGCGCGGTTCCGACTGGACGGTCGTCGGCGTGTTCGAGTCGGGCGATGCGAGCGAGAGCGAAGCCTGGGTCGATCTGGGCACCGCACAGACGACATTCCGCCGCGGCGGCAGCGTCAGCTCGGTGCTGGCTCAGCTCGACGGGGACGGTGCCATGGACAAGCTCAAGGCCGCGCTCGCCGCCGATCCGCGCCTTGCCAGCGACGTGACCACGCAGCGCGAATACCTCGGCGCTCAGACCAAGCAGTTCCGCGCCATGATCGAAACACTGGGCTGGTTCCTCGTGGTGGTCATGGGTCTCGGCGCGATCTTCGCCGCGCTCAACACCATGTATGCGGCGGTAGCGTCCCGGGCGCGCGAAATCGCCACGCTGCGTGCGCTCGGTTTCGGCGGGATGCCGGTGCTGATCTCGGTGATGTCCGAAGCTCTGCTGCTGTCGGCCCTTGGCGGACTCATCGGCGCCGCGATCGCCTACGTACTGTTCAACAACGTGTCGCTGTCGACGCTGGGCGCGAACTTCACCCAGGTCGTCTTCAGCTTCAAGGTGACGTCGGCGCTCGTGCTCAAGGGCGTGATCATCGCCGTCGTCATCGGCCTGCTCGGCGGCCTGCTGCCCGCCGCGCGCGCCGCGCGCCTGCCAATCACGACCGCGCTGCGCGAACTCTGATGGGTTGTCGAGAAAGGAATGAAAACTCCTTTCTCAATCGAACGGCGCAAGCGGAGCTTGCGCACGTTGTGCGCGAATCAATCGCTTACGCGATTGATTCTCGGGCGATCCACGCCTGGATCGCTTTAGCAGGTTGTTTCACAACGGCCTGCTGAAAACAACGGCAAGGCCGTGTTGCAACGCCCGTCGCGGACCTGTGCGCGGCGGGCGTTATCATTTCCGCTTTGCCATTTGGCCTCTGCGGGGAATCGAATGAAGCTGGATCTGGGTTGCGGTCTGCGCAAACGCGCGGGTTTTCTCGGTGTGGACGCCTCGCCCGATTGCGGTGCGGATTTCGTCCACGACCTGCGCCTGCGGCCGTGGCCGTTCGACGACGCGAGTGTCGACGAGGTGTACTGCTCGCATTTCCTCGAGCATCTCGACGGGCCGGAACGCATCGACTTCATGGACGAGCTGTACCGCGTGATGAAGCCCGGGGCGAAAGCGCTGTTCATCACGCCGTACTGGACCTGGGTCGGCGCGGTGCAGGATCCGACCCACAAATGGCCGCCGATCGCCGAGCAGTCGTATCTGTATTTCAACGCCGACGCGCGCCGCAGCATGAGTGCGGAACACTATGCGATCCGCTGCGATTTCGACGTCGAATTCTCCGGCGTCCTCGCGCCGGAGATCGCGCGGCTCGGGCCGCAGGAGCAGGCGTTCGCGAAGAAGCACTACTTCAACGCCGTGCTCGAACTGCATGCGCAGCTGACCCGGCGCTGAGCCGGGCCGGCGCTGTGCTCAGGTCTTGTCGCGCGCCAGCGTGATGATGGCGACGCCGCCGAGGATCACCGCCATGCCGACGATATCGAGCGCATGCACGCGTTCGTTCGCGAGCAGCGCACCGAAGATCACCGCGACCGGCGGATTGACGTAGGCGTAGCTCGTCGCCAGCGCCGGTCGCACCGTGCGCAGCAGATACAGGTAGGCGCTGAACCCGATGACGGAGCCGAACACGGCGAGATATGCCAGCGCCAGCGTCGCGCGCAGCGTCGGCGCGACCGGCAGGCCGTTGCCGTTGATCAGCGCGAGCAGGGTCAGCGCGACGCCGCCGGTCAGCATCTGCGCGGCGGTGTTCATCATCGGCTCGGGCATGTCCTGGCGCTTGGACCAGAGCGAGCCGAAGGCCCAGCTCGCCGCCGCGGCGAGCAGCGCGAGCGCGCCGAGGCGCGAACCGGCCAGGTCGCCGCCGATATTGAGCAGGATCACGCCGGCGAAGCCGACCAGCAGGCCGATCAGTTCCAGGCGTCGCGGCCATTGCCCGAACCAGGCGCCGAACATCGCGGCGAACAGCGGCATGCTCGCGACCGCGACCGCTGCCAGGCCCGACGACACGGTCTGCTGCGCCCAGCACACCAGGCCGTTGCCGAAGCCCAGCAGCAGCGTGCCGGTGACGGCGCAATTGCGCCATTGCAACATTGTGGGTTTTGCGACACCGCGCCAGCGCAGGAACGCATACAGCGCCGCGCCGGTAATGAGAAACCGCAGCGCCGCCATCGTGAACGGCGGATAGCTTTCCAGGCCGATGCGGATCGCGAGATAGGTCGAGCCCCAGACCAGGTACAGCGACACCAGGGCCAGCGGTACGAGCACGCGCGGCGAAAAGCGCGGCGCGGCGGCGGATGCGACAGAAAGCGGTTCGCTCATGACACTCGCAGGTAAACGGCCCCCCGCTTCCTAGTCGAACCATCCTACGCGCGCGCGCAGGAGCCAGACAGCGCCACTGTTCATATCGCCCGCGGGGCCACTTCGGTTTCGCGCGCGAGCAGGCGCCGCTTGCGCGCAAGGCCCCAGCGATAGCCGCCGAGACTGCCGTCCTCGCGTACGACGCGATGACACGGCACCACGATGGCGAGCCGGTTGCTCGCGCAGGCGCGGGCGACGGCGCGCACCGCGCGCGGCGACCCGATCGCCTGCGCCACCGCGCTGTAGCTGCGCGTCTCGCCGGCGGGAATGCGCGTGAGCGCCTGCCAGACGCGCCACTGGAATGCCGTCGTGCGCAGGTCGAACGGCGGCATCGGCGCATCGCTGGCTTCGCTCCAGCCCAGGTTCGCATGCACTTCGGCGATGACCCGGGCCAGCCATTCGTCGCGTCCCGCATCGACGCGCTCGCGCTGCGCTGCGGGGAACTCGCGGTCGAGTTCGCCGAGCATTTCGTCTTCGTCGGTGCCGAGCAGGATCGCGCAGATGCCGCGTTCGGTCGCGGCGACGAGCAACTCGCCGAGCGGCGTCGTCAGCGTGGTATAGCGCAGCGTCGCGCCGGCACCGCCGCGGCGGTAGTCTGCCGGAGTCATGCCGAGCAGCGTGTCGCTTTTCTCGTAGACGCGGCTGCTGGAACCGAAGCCCGCCGCATAGACCGCGTCGGTGACCGACTCGCTGTCGCGCAGCGCGGCCTTGAGGCGGCCCAGGCGCCGGCTCGCGGCGAATTCGGCCGGACTCATGCCGTAGCGCGCGCGGAAGCGACGCTGCAGATGGCTCGGCGAAAGACCGACCGAGCGCGCGAGGGTCTGCAGGCTCGGTGCGTCTTCCGCGTGGCTGATCAACTCGTGCGCCTGCGCGATCGGATCGGGCGCTGTGTTGGCGGATGGGCTCAGAGACATGGCGGCGGATTCCGGCAGTTGCGATGGGCACAGTCTGCGCGCGGGCACCCGCGCCGGCCATCCGGATCTTGCGCGCGGCGGCGTCGGAATCGGCCGTGTCGCCCCGTCGGAATCAGGCGCGGTCGAGCATCGCGAACAGCCCGCTGGCCTGGGCTGCCGCGCGCGTGCCGAGCCGGTCGCGGTAGCGCACGAGATGGGGATAGTCGTCGCCGAGCAGCTTGCACAGGCTCAGCAGGACGAGCACATGGCCCATCACGATGTCCGGCAGCATGAAGGTGTCGCCGACCAGGTATTCGCGTTCGGCCATGTGCGCATCGATCACGCCCAGCGTCGGCGCGATCACGCGCACGGCACTCGCGCGCTTCTCCGCGTCGGGCCGCAGCAGCGTGTAGTTCATGACCTGGAAGCCGCGCGCGTCGAGGTCGGAGGCGCAGAAGAACAACCAGCTCAGCCAGCTCGCACGCAGCGGCGAGTCCAGCGCCGGCACCAGGCCGGCCTGCGGATGCTGCTCGGCCAGGTACTGGCAGATCGCGACCGATTCGATCATGCAGCCCTGTGCCGTTTCGACCAGCGGCACCTGACAGAACGGGTTTTTTGCGCGGTACTCGGCCTCCTTGTGATCGCCGCCGCCGTAGCTCAGCGCGACTTCTTCCAGCGTCAGTCCCAGCTCCAGCGCGGTCCAGCGCACGCGTGCGGCGCGATCGAACGGAGCGAACGAATACAGTTTCAGCGGCGCATTCATGATGATTTCCTGGTTTCTGCGTGACGCAGCCTACGCATGATCGCGGCCATCGTGACGGCTGCCAGTGCGGCCCACGCCAGGGCCGGCGCGAATTCCGCCGCAGGATCGCACAGGACGCGGCGCGCACCGGCGAATCGCGCCGCGGCTGTCAGCACACGTTGCGTGCCGCAGCGCGATGCCTTTCGGGCGATGTCGGGGGAAAAGGGAAAAGATATGGACACCCATGATCAGGTAAGCAGCCCCAAAAGACATGGACAAAAGATATGGACACCCACGATCAGGTAAGCAGCCCACGCAAGTCGGAACGAAGATCTGGACACCCATCAAGAGCAATCTGACCACGCAAATCGGGTCACGACACTAGCCCGCCGGAAACCGCCGGCGACGCGAAGGCCGGAGGCCCCCGTCACATCTGTTTGCTGCGCCCTGCCGTGCAGTTGTCATGCAGTCTCGTTATATTCGCCGGATGTCCGGACCATGGCCGTCCGGAACTGCCGGGCTCGCTGTGGACACGCGGGCTCGCCGCGCCCTCCACGGCGGAGGCGCAGCAACGGGTTGTACGCAACTCATCGAAACAGACCGGAGCCTTCCGGTCATCGCTTGTCGGACTTGCGCGGGATGCGCGGTTCCGTCTTCAGACCAGGGGATTCTCCGATGTCGTTTCGCTCCCGGGCGCTCAGCAGCGCGCTGTTCGCGTTGCTGTCCGGCCTTGCCACTGCGGCCATGGCCGACACCGCCGTATTCATCAACGAATTGCATTACGACGACAGCACCGACCCGACCGATGTCGGCGAAGCGATCGAGGTCGTCGGTCCGATCGGCGCGGACCTGAGCAACTGGCGCGTAGTGCTCTACAACGGCGGCAGCAACGGCAGCGCCGCGACGACCTACGACGACGACCTGCTCTCTACCGCCGCCTCGACGACCTGCGGCAGCAAGCAGATCAAAGTGCTGAACTACGCCCCGAACGGCGTGCAGAACGGCAGCTTCGACGCGATCGCGCTGGTCGATGCCGGCGGCACCGTGGTGCAGTTCCTCAGCTATGAAGGCGCGGTCACCGCGAGCAACGGTCCTGCCTCGGGCACGACCAGCGTCGATATCGGCGTGTCAGAAACCAATTCCACCGCACCGGGCACTTCGTTGCAGCTCAGTGGCAGCGGCAGCGACTACGGCAGCTTCGCCTGGCAGGGCAGCGCGACCCAGACCTTCGGCAGCTGCAACAACGGCCAGAGCTTCGGCCCGCCGGTCGACGTCGCGCCGACCGTGGCTTCGACCACGCCGGCCAACGGCGCGAGCGGGCAGGCCAACAACGTCAACATCATCGTGACCTTCAGCGAACCCGTCGACGTTACCGCGTCCTGGTTCACGCTGATCTGCGGCGTCAGCGGCGCGCATTCGGCAGTCACGAGCGGCAGCGGCAACACGCGCACGCTGAACCCGGACACGGATTTCACCGGCGGCGAAGTCTGCACGCTGAACGTGATCGCCGACGAAGTCACCGACCAGGACGGCACCGCCGATGCCATGGCCGAAGATTTCAGCATGAGCTTCAGCACGGCCGGCGATCTCGCGCCGACCGTGACGACGACGCTGCCGGCCAACGGCGCGAGCGGTTTCCCGGGCGCGTCTAACCTCGGCGTCACGTTCTCCGAAGCAGTCACGCTCGACAGTGGCTGGTTCACGCTGAGCTGCGCGAGCAGCGGCGCGCATACCGCCGCGAGCAGCGGCGGACCGAGTCAGTTCCAGCTCAATCCCGATGTGGATTTCGGACTTCTGGAACAATGCACGCTGACGATCCTCGCGAACAAGGTCCACGACCAGGACGGCACGATCAACGACATGGCGGCGAACGTCGTCGTCGTGTTCGAGACCGCCGCGTCGGTCAACGACTACTACAACGGCGTGGACACCTCCAGCGGCCCGGCGCTCAAGGCGTGGCTGCACAACCGCATCAAGGACCACACCTCGATCTTCTACGGCGACACCTATACCGTCATGAACAAGGCGGACGAGGATCCGACCGATACGACCAAGGTCTGGGATGTCTACAAGAACGAGACCTATCCCAAGCAGACCACCGGCGCGGCCAACTACAACCGCGAGCACACCTGGCCGAAGTCGCTCGGCTTCCCGAACCCGACCGACGGCAGCGGCCGGCCGAACCCGCCGCATACCGACGGCCACATGCTGTATGCCTCGCACGTGGGCTACAACTCCGATCGCGGCAACAGCCCATACGGCCTGTGCCCGAGCTGCACGGCGCGGCCGACCACGCTCAACCATGGCGTCGGCGGCAGCGGCACGGCAAACACCAACTACTTCAACGCCAACACCTTCCAGGTGTGGGATTACCGCAAGGGCGACATGGCCCGCGCCGTGCTCTACATGGTCGTGCGCTACCAGGGCGGCACCAACGTCTCCGGCGCGCGCGAACCGCGCCTGGAAATCACCGACGACCGCGGCCTCATCGTCGGCAAGGACGCGACCACGTGTACCGGCTGCATCGGCTACATGGGCCTCAAGACCGTGCTGCTGAACTGGAACGACCAGGATCCGCCGGACGAGCGCGAGCGCTATCGCAACGCCATGGTCCAGACCTTCCAGGGCAACCGCAATCCGTTCATCGACCATCCGGAATGGGCGCGCTGCGTTATCGACAACGTCAACTGCCCGGTCGTCGTCGATGTGATTTTCGCGAATGGTTTCGAATGAGTGATTCATCGCTGGGCGGCGGCGTGTGCCGTCGGCCGCGTCGGTAAAACACCACGGGCCGCGCATGCGGCCCGTTTCCGTTGCGGCTTGCGCCATCCGGTCCCGCGCGTTGACTCGGGCCAATCCGGACGGGGAAACCGCATGGACGAGCCCGGCGAAATCACGACACTGCTCAAGCGCTGGGCGCCGGCGAACAGGCCGCGCTGACCGCTGTCACGCCGCTGGTCTATGCGGCGCTGTGCCAGCTTGCGCGGCGCGCGCTGCGCGGCGAACGCCACGAGCACACCTTGCGGACCACGGCGCTGGTGCATGAGGCCTTCATCCGCCTCGTCGGCCAGGACCGCACGCAGTGGCAGACCCGCGCCCACTTCGCCGCGGTCGCGGCGCAGGCCATGTGCCGGATTCTCATCGACGACGCGCGCCGCCGCCTCGCCGCCAAGCGTCCGGATCCGAACCTGCGCAGCGATCTCGACGACGAGTTGCCGCTGCCGCAGCAGGCCGACGAACTCGTCGCGCTCGACGATGCGCTGACCCGCCTTCCGGCGCTGGACGAACGCCAGGCGCGTGTGGTCGAGCTCAAGTTTTTCGCCGGCATGGAACTCGATGAAATTGCCGAAGTGATCGGTGTTGGTTCGGCCACGGTCCGCTTTTGCCAATGGCGACAACGTTTTTTGTACAGGCTACTGCGCCAGGATGCTCAGACGTCGCCGAGCCGGCGCTGCTGCTCGCGCAAGCCGTCGAGTTCGACGCTGAAGTTCGCGAGACGCTGGCGCATTTCCTCGACCACCGCAGCCGGCGCATTCGCAACGAACGTCGGCACGCCAAGCTTCGCGTTGCACTTGCCGATCTCGCCGTCGACGCGCGCGATTTCCTTGGCCAGCCGCGCCTTCTCCGCGCCGAGGTCGATGAGGCCGGCCAGCGGGATCAGCAGCTTCAGTTCGCCGACGATCGCGGCCGAGGCGGCCGGTTCGGTTTCGCCGGATTCGAGCCAGCGCTGGCTGTCGAGCTTCGCGAGGAACGCGATCTGCGCGCCGAATTTCTCCACGCGCGCGCGGTCGATCGCCGTGCCACTCGCGTACAGCAGCGGAATGGCCTTGCCCGGCGCGAGGTTCATCTCGCTGCGGATGCGGCGCAGCTGCGAGATCACGGCCTTGAGCCATTCGACTTCGGCTTCGGCGCCGGCGTCGGCGGCAATGTCGACGGCGCGCGGATAGTCTTGCAGCGAAACACTGGGCGTTGCGATATGCAGGCGCGGCGCGACGTTCTGCCAGATTTCCTCGGTGATGAACGGGATCAGCGGGTGCAGCGCGCGCAGCAGCCGCTCCAGCGTGTAGAGCAGCGTGTGGCGCGTCGAATCCGCCGCGGCCGCGTCGCTGCCGGCGAGCGCGGGCTTGGCCAGTTCGAGGAACCAGTCGCAGAACTCGTTCCAGGTGAATTCGTACAGCGCTTGCGACACGAGGTCGAAGCGGTACGCGGCGAACTGCGTTTCGACTTCGGCCAGGCAGTGATGCAGGCGGGTGAGGATCCAGCGTTCCGCTTCGGTCTTCGGCGCAGGCACGGCACCGGCCTCGACGCTGAAGCCTTCGCAGTTCATCAGCACGAAGCGCGCCGCGTTCCAGAGCTTGTTGCAGAAGTTCTTGTAGCCGCCGCAGCGGTCGAGGTCGAACTTGATGTCGCGACCGTGGCTCGCGAGCGAGGCGAAGGTGAAGCGCAGCGCATCGGCGCCGTAGGCGGCGATGCCGGCCGGAAAGTCCTTGCGCGTGGACTTCTCGATCTTCGCCGCCATCTGCGGCTGCATCAGTCCGCCGGTGCGCTTGGCGACGAGCGCTTCGAGTTCGATACCGTCGATCAGGTCGATCGGATCGAGGATGTTGCCCTTGGACTTGGACATCTTCTGTCCGTCCTTGTCGCGCACGAGACCGGTGATGTAGACGTCCTTGAACGGCACCTCACCGGTGAAGTGGTCGGTCATCATGATCATGCGCGCGACCCAGAAGAAGATGATGTCGAAGCCCGTGACCAGCACCGAGGTCGGCAGGTAGCGCGCGTAGCCACGCTCGGCCATGGCCTGCTCGTTCGGCCAGCCCAGCGTCGAATGCGCCCACAGCGCCGAGGAAAACCAGGTTTCGAGCACATCGTCCTCACGCCGCAGCGCGGGCGTGGAGCCGCCGTGCTTCGCGCTCGCCTGTGCGATCGCGTCGGCCTCGTCGCGCGCCACGTAGCAGTGACCGGCGTCGTCGTACCAGGCCGGGATGCGATGACCCCACCAGAGCTGGCGGCTGATGCACCAGTCCTGGATGTTGCCCAGCCAGTGGCGATAGGTGTTGATCCAGTTTTCCGGCACGAAGCGCACCTTGCCGGTCTCGACGAGCTCGAGCCCGCGCGCGGCGAGGCCGTCCATCTTCACGAACCACTGCCAGGTCAGGTATGGCTCGATCACCTGGCCGGTGCGGTCGCCGCGCGGCACCTGCAGCTTGTGCTTCTTTTCCTCGACCAGCAGGCCGGCGGCTTCGAGGTCGGCCAGCACGACCTTGCGCGCGTCGTAGCGGTCCAGGCCCTGGTATTTCGCCGGCGCGTTGGCGTTGATCTTCGCCTCGTCGGTGAAGATGTTGATCGGCGCCAGGCCATGGCGCTGGCCGATCGCGTAGTCGTTGAAATCGTGCGCCGGCGTGATCTTGACGCAGCCGGTGCCGAATTCGCGCTCGACGTAGTCGTCGGCGATGATCGGGATCTCGCGCTCGCTCAGCGGCAGCGCGAGGCTCTTGCCGATCAGTGCGGCGTAGCGTTCGTCGTCCGGATGCACCGCGACGGCTACGTCCCCGAGCATGGTTTCCGGGCGCGTCGTCGCGACGACGAGCGAACCCGAACCCTCGGCCAGCGGATAGCGGATCGACCAGAGCTTGCCGTCTTCCTCTTCACTGACGACTTCGAGATCGGAAATTGCCGTTTTCAGCACCGGGTCCCAGTTGACCAAGCGCTGGCCGCGGTAGATCAGGCCCTGCTCGAACAGGCGCACGAAGGTTTCACGCACGGCTTCGGACGGAATCTCGTCCATCGTGAACATGGTGCGGTCCCAGTCGCCCGAGACGCCCATGCGGCGCATCTGCCGCTCGATGGTGTCGCCGGACTGCTGCTTCCATTCCCAGACGCGCTCGATGAAGGCATCACGGCCGAGCTCGTTGCGGCTCTTGCCCTCGGCATTGAGCAGGCGCGTGACGACCATCTCGGTCGCGATGCCGGCGTGGTCGGTGCCGAGCTGCCACAGCGTGTCGCGGCCGCGCATGCGGTGGTAGCGGATCAGCGTGTCCATGATGGTGTGCTGGAACGCGTGGCCCATGTGCAGCGTGCCGGTCACGTTCGGCGGCGGCAGCAGGATGGCGTAAGGTTCGCCCTGGCCGGAGGGCTTGAACCAGCCGTTGCCCTCCCACTGCGCATACCACTTGGATTCGATCTGGCCGGGTTCGAAGCTCTTGTCCATGACGTAAGTGACCTTGGCCCCGACGATTCAGTGTCCTCTCTCGCCATTGCCGTTAAATAATTCCGGTGTCTTGACCAGCTTCGCTGTTGAACACCGCCGCGATACGTCGTTGCGACTCGTCGTCGTACTACCAGTACGACTCCTCGCCGCGCCTAGTCTCGCGACAAAATCCATCCGGAATTTCTTTAACGCAATGGCGAGACAGGACACTGGTGTCAAGGCGATTGCGGTAGGGGGATGCGCCGATTGTAGCGTTGGCGGGCTTTGCGGCCCAAACCCGCGCTATTCCCGCCCCCGTATGGGCGCGGCTACACTCGGTCGTGCACGGGCAACGGAGAGAGCGGGCATGAGTGTCAACAGCGCCGATCTGGCCAAGCTGTATCCGCTGGATTCCCTGCGGCCGGAAAACCTGGAACAGCTCGCGCGCGAGGCCACGACCGAGGACCTGGGCCGCGGTGCCGTGCTGTTTTCCGCCGGCGACACCGACGAACACACTATTTTCGTGCTGTCGGGCCGGATCAAGGGCGAATATCCCGACGGCAAGATCAAGGAGACCGACGCCTCCACCCTGCAGGGCCGCTATGCGCTCGGCGACATCCAGCCGCGCCGCTTCACCGCCACGGTGAACTCGATCGGTGCGACCGTCGCGCGCATCGACCGGCGCTACATGGAAAAGATCATCTGCTGGGACCAGCTTTCCCGCGCCGAGAACTTCCGCCACTACGACGCCACGCCCGAGTCCAACCGCTGGGTGTTCCGCCTGCTGCAGTCGCGCGTCATGCACAAGCTACCGACCGCCGGCATCGAGCGCATGTTCCAGCGCTTCGAGCAGGTCGACGTGCGCGCCGGCGAGATCATCGTGCGCGAAGGCGAGCCGGCGGACTATTTCTACGTGATCAAGGACGGCACCGCGTCGGTGTCCAAGAGCCTCGAAACCGGTGATTCCATCGTCGCCTACCTCGTGCGCGGCGACAGCTTCGGCGAGGACGCGCTGCTCGCCAACACCGTGCGCAACGCGACCGTCGCCATGATCAAGGACGGCAAGCTCATGCGCCTGGCCAAGCGCGCCTTCGACGAAGTCATGAAGCCGCCGGCGGTGGACTGGCTGACGCCGGGCAAGGCCTCGATCTTCGCGCGCCAGGGCGCCATCGTGCTCGACGTGCGCATGCCCGAGGAATTCGAGCAGCGTGCGATCAAGGGCGCGCTGAACACCCCGTTGTATACCTTTCGCGAAACCGTCAACGCCTACGACCGCGCGAAGAAATACGTCGTCTACTGCAACACCGGCGAACGCAGCGCCGCGGCCGCGTTCATCATGGCCAAGATGGGCTTCGAGGTGTATGCCTTGCAGGGCGGTATCTCGGGGATGATCAAGCAGATCGACCGGAAGGCGTGAGGTTGCGCAGAGAAAAGCCCTCTCCCCCAAGCTCGCTTGGGGGAGAGGGTTGGGTGAGGGGGAGAAACACCAGCCAAGCGTGCTCCGCGGTTTTCGCGTGGTACGCAACGCGCGAAAACCGCATAGCATCGTGAACTCCGCTTCTCCCCCTCACCCCAACCCTCTCCCCCGACGGCAAAGCCGTCGGGGGAGAGGGAGCTTTTCCTGCCTCGCGACAGCAACCGTGCCGCGGCCCTCTCATTCCACCCGCGCAGGCGGAAGAATCGCCGGCGCACGCTCGTCGCGTCCGATGGCGCGGTCGGCAGATTTGCCGAATGCCTCGGGAGTGAGGTAGCGGCCTTTTTCCTCGGCGCGCTTGGGCTCCTCGACCGGAATGCGATATTTCTCGGCATAGGCATCGTGACGCGTGCCCGTGACCATCCAGGAGATCTTCGCGTACGGCGTGCCGCCGGCGATGATGAAGCTGTTGTCTCGGATCTCCTCGGCGACGTAGGCGTTCGGCGAGGCCGCGCCGATGCCAGTGAGCTGGTAGCGGAATTCCCGGTTCAGCGCCTCGAACCAGTCCGGCATCCGCACGCGCGCATTGCCGTTGCCGTCGAGCGTGACGACGCCATCATAGAGATTCTTCATGTCCGGCGATTCGACGAAGGAATGCGACAGGTACTTGCCTTCGGGATCGAGCGGGTGATCGATCTTGAACGATCCAGCGGATTTGCTCAGCGTGCCGACGACCTGCGTGTTGCCGGTGACACGCAGCGCTTGAGTGTTGTTGCAGCTGGCCGCGGCGCATTCGACGCTCACCGGCCCGGAGAACCGGCCGGCATAGCTGCTGGACTGGTTGCTCGTCGTGCGTGCGTAGAGCGCAGTGGCCGTGGTGTTGCTGTTGACCTCCGCGTCGATGGCCTGGCCGGTGCCGGCAGTGCGCACGTAGATCGCAGCACGGATGCTGGCGGCATTGGTCAGCTCGAACTCTGCGGCATAGCGCTGCGTCGCGCTGCTGTAGCCGCTGAATGCGGAGCGCTGGCTGCTGCCGCCGACGATGCTGTTGATGCCGCCGCCGGTTCCGTTGGCGAACGACGTCAGGGTCGGCTGATCGCCGGAGCTGTATAGCCGCAGCGCTTCGCCGTCGCCGAGATGGCTGAGCGTCATCGCGTAGTTTCCGGTCGTCGCGGCGGCCGACAGGGGCAGCACGAGGCCCAGCGCATGCGTGGCCGGCGTCAGCGCCTGGCGCGGCGACAACAAAGTATACGTGGGGCCGCCGGCGGGCTTTACCGCGATTTCCAGATAGCGGTCTTCGCTGCCGAACTCCGCGCCAAAATCCAGCGGCACGGTAAACACACCCTGGCTCACGACGACGCTGCTGCGCGTGACGATGGGCCCGATCTGCATGCCGCCGAGATCGGCCGAATAGAGAATGAAACGGAAATCGTAGTTGCCGTTGGCGAGCACGGCGCTGTTGGTCAGCTCGCCCTGGTAAGTGAACGTGGTCGCGGCGCCGGAAGGCGTGGCGACGGCGGCGAGCAGCGTGATCAGCAGCAGGGATTGCAGGCGTTTCATGGCGAGCGTCCTATTCGAAAGCGTCGGCGAAGATCGCGTCGTTCGGCGGATTGGTGCGCGAACCCCAGAAGCCGCCGCGCACTTCGAAGCTTCCGCCGGCGGAATAGGCCGCGTCGGGCTGACCGGCGCTGTAACGCACGACGAACGGTGTCGCAGTGCTGGTGCCGGCGCCGGAGTCGACCGTGCTTTTGGTGATGGCGAAGGTACCGCCGGATTGGGCGTGCGGCGTTGCGCAATGTCCTGCGCAGACCAGCAGCACGCAGGCGAGACTGTATGAGCGTTGCATTGGCGCGAAGCTCCCAGGGAAGAGATTCTTTCCAGGGAACGCCGCGCCGCGTGGCGCACGAACAGGCCGCACAACAAAAAACGCCGCTTTCGCGGCGTTTTCGTTGAAAACTGCAGGCGTCGTCACATTTGCGGCGACGCGTCACCGGACGCGCGGCGGCCTCGACGGGTCACGCCATGATCTGGTCGCCGATCAGCACGATGTCGGCCGGTCGCGCAGCAAACAGTCCGACGCAGACCACGCCGGTGATCTGGTTGTAGTCGCGCTCGGTTGCGAGCGGATCGACGATCGACAGGCCGTGCACATCGAGCACCCAGTTGCCGTTGTCGGTGACCACGCCGTCGCGCCAGACCGGCTGGCCGCCGCGCTTGGCGATCTCACGCGCGACGTAGCTGCGCGCCATCGGGATCACTTCCACCGGCAGCGGAAACTTGCCGAGCACGTCGACTCGCTTGGCCGCGTCGATCATGCAGACGAAGCGGTCCGATGCGGCGGCGATGATCTTCTCGCGTGTCAGCGCGGCACCGCCGCCCTTGATCAGGCGTTTGTGTGTATCGCATTCGTCGGCGCCGTCGACATACAGGGGCAGCGTGCCGACGCTGTTGAGATCGACGACGCGGATGCCGCGTTCACGCAGCAGCTCGCTCGAGCGTTCGGAACTCGACACCGCGCAGTCGATCTCGTGGCGCATCTTGCCGAGTTCGTCGATGAAGTAAGCGACCGTGGAGCCGGTGCCGACGCCGACGACGCTGCCTTTTTCCACATACGTGACGGCGCGTTGGGCGGCGAGGCGTTTCTGGTTTTCGCGATCCATAGAGACTCCGGAGCAGATGATGCGATGACGAGGTGGCTGGATTCGGACGGACTTCTTTCGGCCCGCGTTCGCGTCGATGCAGGGCCAGGTACCCGCAGAGAATTTTTCGCCCATGTGATGCGCGCGCGTTCTGCAGGCTGCGCAGGTCGCGTAGCGTCTATTCCAGCGACAGGATGAAATCCCATTCCTTCTTGCTGACCGGCAGCACCGACAGGCGATTGCCTTTCTTGACCAGGGCCAGGTCCTGCAGCTGTGGCTTGTCCTTCAGCTCGGCCAGCGTGATCGTGCGCTTCAGCGTGCGCGTGTAGCCGACATCGACGAGCAGCCAGCGCGGTTCCTCGCGCTTGCTGCCGGCGTCGTAGTAGTCGCTCTTCGGATCGAACTGGCTCGGGTCGGGATGCGCTTCGCTGCGGATTTCGGCCAGGCCGACCACGCCGGGTTCGTCGCAGTTGGAGTGATAGAACAGCACACCGTCTCCGACCTTCATGTCGTCGCGCATGTAGTTGCGCGCCTGGTAGTTGCGCACGCCGTTCCAGGGTTCGAGCTTCTTTTTCTTCAGCGCGTCGATGGAGAACTCTTCGGGTTCGGTTTTCATCAGCCAGTAACGCATGGGCTTTCCCGTTCGGTGGCAGGCGAGGTGATGAGCGTAAGAGGAGGCCGGCGGCGATCCGGCGCACAGCGAGGACGCGATGCAAGGCCCTGACGCGGCGACCCGTGATTCATGGCGGTGGCGCGGCGCTGCAGTCGATCAGTTCGCGCTCGGTCGCGATCAGGTCCAGCTTCACGTCCCAGGACTCGGCCGCGAGTGTATCGACTTCCTGGAAGCTGTAGCCGATGCCCACGAGCAGCGGCAGGGCCGGGCGTTCCACGCCTTGCAGGAAGGCGAAGCTGCGATCGTAGAAGCCGCCGCCGTAGCCGAGCCGATGGCCGCGGCGATCGAAGCCGAGCAACGGAACTAGCACGAGTTCGAGCGCCGCGGGATCGACCATTTCGCCCGCGTCGACCGCAGGCTCGGGAATGCCGAAGCGGTTCGGCTGCACCGTGCTGGCCGCGCTGTAGCGCGCAAAGCGCAACTGGTGATCCGCGCCGGCGACGGGCAGATGAAATGCCTTGCCCTGGCGCCAGCACTGCGCGACGACGAGATGCAGCGACAGCTCTCCGTTGACCGCGAAATAGCCGCCGATGCGTTCGTCGACGCTGAGCTCGGGCAGTTGCTGCAACTGCTGCTGCAGCCCCTGCGCCGCGGCGATGCGCTGCGCCGCCGGGAGGTTCGCCCGCTGCTCGCGCAGGCGCAGGCGCAATTGCTGGCGCTCGATGGCGGTGGTCATGGGCGACGGCGCGCGAAAAGGGCGGCGGATTGTAGCAGCGCGGCCGCCGTGGTCGCTCCTGCTTCCTCACCCCAACCCTCTCCGGCCCGTTGGGCGTTCGGGGGCACCAGAACCTACAGTTCTGAGCGGCGCCCCGCTCACCCCCCCCCCGACGAATGTCGGGGGAGCGGACTTTCGCGCGCCTTGGGCGTGGGGCAAATGAACTACCAGCCGCGCAGCGCCTGGAATTCGTGGAGATTGGGAGTCGAACAGGAAACGGCGTCGTCCGGAGCGGGATGCTCAACAAACAAAGACGTCCTCCGCCGTGCCGATGCACACAAAACGACCTTGAACCCCTTTAACAGGTGGGACAGCTCGCGAGATCTCAGGCTTTCCGCACATGGCGGACATGCACACCGACCTCAGCACTGCAAACCCGGGGTGGTCGATAGGAACAAGGCAAATGTTAGGTGTGCTGTCGCACACGGCAGAGAACGACGCGCCTATTTTACCGATGCACTGAGCACACCTTCAAGCTTATGTTTCAGCGCTTGCACGTGCTGTGCCACGGAATCGGCCTGGCTGCTGCCTTGCTGGCGTGCAGCGATGAGTTCGTGCGTGATGTTCAACGCGGCCAATACGGCGATGCGATCGAGACCACTTGCGCGCGCGACGCTCTTGACTTCGCGCATCTTGCCATCGAGATATGCCGCCGCGGCCACCAGGCCGGGGCGTTCCTCGTCGGTGCATGCGACCAGGAATTCCCGGTCGAGGATGCTCACGGAAACGGGTGCGGGTGTGGTCATGGCGGCGTGGGGAACCTCAGAAAGCGCAAGTCGCGAGAACGGAACTCTACAACGTGTTCAGGACGTCCTGCCGCTCAGGCGTTCTGCTCCAGCGACTTGAGTCGCGCGATCATCGCCTCCACGCGCGTGCGTGCCTGTTCGTTCTTCTGCAGCAGCAGGGCGCGTTCGTTGGCCAGCTGTTCCTGGCTCTGGCGCAGGCTGCGGTTTTCTTCGGACAGACGTTGGCACAGCTCGACCAGGCGGTCGATGCGGGCGCTGACCTCGGTGAGGTCGGCAAGCGTGTTCTGGGCCGCGGACATGTTCCGGAATATAGCAGAGGGGCAGGGCACCGCAACGACGTGGCGACGGGCCCGTGTCGGCGGTCACAGGACTGCGGCGGCGCTGCGTCGCGACTTGAGGAATTCCAGGCAGCGTTCGGCCGACAGCGGCAGCGACAGCCAGTTGCCCTGGATCTCATCGCAGCCCTGCTCGCGCAGGTACTCCAGCTGCTCGTGGGTTTCCACGCCTTCGGCGATCACGTTCAGGCCGAGCGAATGCGCCATCGTAATGATGGTGGCGGTGATCGCTTCGTCGTCCGGGTCGGAGGTGATGTCGCCGACGAACTCCTTGTCGATCTTCAGCGTGTCGATCGGCAGGCGCTTGAGGTAGGACAGCGACGAATAGCCGGTGCCGAAATCGTCGATCGCGAGCGACACGCCGACGCTCTTGAGATCGTTGAGCGTGCGCACCGACTGCTCGGCGTTGTTCATGATCGTGCTTTCGGTCAGTTCGAGCTCGATCTGCTGCGGTGCGATCGAATGCTCGGCGAGGATCTCGCACAGGCGCCGTGTCAACTCGCCGCGCAGCAGCTGCAGTACGGATACGTTCACCGCCATTACCACGTCGTCGACGCCCTGCTCGCGCCAGCGCGCGAGCGTGGCGCAGGCCCGGCTGAGCACGAACTCGCCGATGTCGATGATGAGGCCGGCTTCCTCGGCCAGCGGAATGAACACCGCCGGGGAGATCTCGCCGAGATCCTCGCTGTGCCAGCGCAGCAGCGCCTCGACGCCGACGATGCGTCCCTCGGTCAGCGAGAGCTTGGGCTGGAACACGAGGCGGAACTCACCGCGTTCCATCGCCTTGCGCAGCGCACCGACCATCGTGGCGCGGCGGCGCGCGGCCGAGTCCATCTCGGAGGTATACATTTTATAGGTGTTGCGGCCGCTTTCCTTGGCCTGGTACATCGCGGTGTCGGCGTACTTGAGCAGATCCGTCGGCACCTGCGCGTGATCCGGATACAGGCTGATGCCGATCGACGGCGAGATCACGACTTCCTGGCCGGCGTCGAGTTCCAGCGGCTCGCCGAAGGCCTGCAGCAGTTTCTGCGCGATGTGCTCGGCCTCGGCGCCGTCATGCACGTCTTCGAGCACGACGGTGAATTCGTCGCCGCCGAGGCGCGCGACCGTGTCGCTGTCGCGCACATGCGAGCGCAGGCGCGAACCCGCTGCCTTGAGCATGCGGTCGCCGGCGGCGTGGCCCATCGAATCGTTGACGTGCTTGAAGCGGTCGAGGTCGAGGAACAGCACCGAGACGCGGCGGCCGTTGCGGCGCGCGCGCATGATGGCGTGGCCGAGGCGTTCGCCGAGCAGCGTGCGGTTGGGCAGTCCGGTCAGCGTGTCGTAGTTCGCGAGGTAGCGCAGTTCCTGCTCGGCGCGCTTGCGGTCGGTGATGTCGGAGAGCACGCCGACGAAATGCGTGCGCGTGCCCTGGGCGTCGCGCACTTCAGCCAGTTCCAGCCAGCTCAGGAATTCCTCGCCGTCCTTGCGCCGCTGCCACAGTTCGCCGCGCCAGTGGCCGGTCTGGCTCAGCGTCTCGCGCATGTGTTCATAGACTTCGGGCGCATGCTGCGGTGAGTTCAGCAGCGCCGCGTTCTGCGCCAGGACTTCGTCCTCGCGGTAGCCGGTCATGCGCGTGAAGGCGAGGTTGACCGAGGTGAAGCGGTAATCGAGGTCGGTCACCGTGACCGCTTCGGTCATGTTGCGGATGACTTCCGCGGCGATGCGCCGCTCGCGTTCGGCGAGGCGGTTCGCGGTGACGTTTCGCGCCGTGCCGCTGATGCGCGCGGGCTGGCCGTCGTTCTCGCGCTCGACGATCTTGCCGCGCGACAGTACCCAGATCCAGCCGCCCTGCGCATGCGCGACGCGGTGTTCGGATTCGAAATGGTCGGTGACGCCGGCGACATGGTCGGACATGATGCGGTCGACGCGCGGCAGGTCGTCCGGGTGCACGGCGAAATTGCGCCAGTCTCCGGCGCTCAGGCTTTCCTCGGGCGAGCTGCCGAGCAGCTGGTCGGAGCCGAATCGATAGATGCGGCCCTCGCGCATGTCGTAGTCCCAGAATTCATCGCCGGAACCCCATAGCGCCAGGCGCAGACGGTCCTCGCGCATGCGCAGTTCGTTCTGGTGGCGCTTTTCCTCGGCGCGCTGGCTGCGCCGCTCGCGCCAGATCGCGAGCACGATGAGGCTGGCCAGGGTCGCGTAGGCAAGCTTCATCCAGGTCGATGCCCACCAGGGCGGCACGATGTCGAATGCGAAGTTGCTGCTGCGCGCGGTGTCCGGATCGCTCGCGGCGCTGCGCACGTGGAACGTGTACTGGCCGGGGTCGAGATTGGTATAGGTCACGTCGTGGCGCGTGCCGCCGTCGATCCAGTCGTCGTCGAAGCCCTCGAGCTTCCAGGCGAAGCGATTGGTTTCCGGCGCGGTGTAGTCGAGCGCGGCGAACTCGAAGCGCAGCAGGCGCTCGGCCTGGGCGATGTCGCGCCGCGGCAGCGGTCCAGCCAGGGGCTCGCGCTGGCCGCCGACGGTCAGCGCGGTGAGCACGACGGGCGCGTCGTAGTGATCGCGCGCGAGACTTTCAGGGCGGATCAGGTTGGTGCCGTTGACGCCGCCGAACAGCAGTTCGTTCGGGCCGAGCGCGAAGGCCGCGCCGCCGTTGAACTCGTAGGCCTGCAGCCCGTCCTTGAGCGAGAAATTGCGCACGGCGCGCGTGGCCGGTTCGTAGCGCGAGATGCCGCGGTTGGTCGACAGCCACAGCGCGCCGGCCTGGTCCTCGAGCAGTCCGTAAACGGTGTTGCTGGCCAGGCCTTCCTGGGTCGACACGCGCGAAAAGCTCGCCGCGGTGTCGGTCAACTGCTCCAGGCGCAGCAGGCCGCTGTGCGTACCGATCCAGATCCTGCCGTCGCGGCTTTCGAGGATGTCGCGCACGAGGTTGCCGGTCTGTGGTCCATGCGAGCTGCCCGCCGTGCCGAGCCGGCGCAGGCGGCCGCTGGCCGGATCGAGCAGGGCAATGCCGTCCAGCGTACCGATCCACAGGCGGCCCTGGCTGTCCTCGCGCAGCGCCAGCACCATGTTGTGCGGCAGGCTTTCCGGATCCGCGTCGTCATGCCGCCAGCTCTGCACCACCGCGCCGTCGCGATAGCGCAGCAGGCCCTTGGTGCGCGTGCCGATCCACAGGCTGCCGTCGCGACTGCGCGTCAGGCTGCGCGCTTCCTGGTCCCCGCTGGGGATCGCGGTCGCGCCGCCGAGTGCGGGTACGTCGAGGAGGCTCGCGCGGCGCTGCTGGGTGTCGTAGTCGAACACACCGTGACTGGTCCCGAGCCAGATGCGGTGCTCGGTGCTGCCGACGATGTCGTAGACGCAGAGCTCCTGCGGCGGCACCCCGAGGCCGAGCGCGCGGCCGATCGGTTCGCTGGTGTTCTCGAACTGGTCGCGCTCGCGGTCGTAACGCTTGAGCCCGTCGCCTTCGGTGCCGATCCACAGGTAGCGCTTATCCTCGGCCCAGAGGCTGCTGACCATGTTGCGCGTGACGCGGTCGCGCGGAGACTCGAGATCGACCAGCCAGCTGAAGGTTTCGCTGGTCGGCCGCGTCGTCGCGACGCCGCGGGTCTCGCCGCCGAGCCAGAGCAGGCCGGAACGGTCGATCATCAGCGTGGTGATGAATTCTTCCGGCAGCGAGCCGGGCAGGTCGCGCTGATGGTGCAGCCATTCGCTCGCGCCCGTGCGCGGATCGAGGCGCACGACGCCGTCGCCACGCACGGCGAGCCAGAGCTTGCCGCTCGCGTCTTCGACCACGTCCGACACATTGGCCGGCTCCGCATCGACCGCCGGCCATATCTGCTCGGTGCGCGTGCCATCGGCGCTGACCCGCAGCAGCCCGCCCGGAGTGCCCGCATACAGCGTGCCGTCGCGACTGACCAGCGCCGACAGCGTGCGGCGCAGCGCCGGCGCCGGCAGACGCGTCGCCTTTACCGCCTTGCGGTCGATCCTGAGCAGGCCCTGGCTGGTCGGCGCGTAGAGCGTGCCGTCGGGCGCGTCGACGAAGCGGCGCTGCGGCCGCAGCGGCAGCGGGTCGCCGGGATCGAAGCGGAACAGCGACTGGCGCGTGCCGCGTTCGGTATCGACCAGGTCGATGCCGTCGCGCGAGCCGACCCAGATCGCCGCCGGCGAATCCGCCTGCAGCGCGCTGATGCTGTTGCCGCGCGGCGTGGTCGCGCGGCTGCCGGGCGGCGGTGGTTGCACGGCGCCGGTACGCGCATCGAGGCTGGCCAGTCCTTTCGCGTTGGTGCCTACCCAGATATGTCCCTGCGGATCCTCGGCGATCGCGGTGACGAAACTGTCGGGCAGGCTGTCGCCGCGGTCCGGGTTCTGTTCGAAGATGCGGAACGCGTAACCGTCATAGCGATGCAGGCCGCCCTGGGTCGCGATCCAGACAAAGCCGGTGCGATCCTGCATCAGCGCACTGATGGTGTTCTGCTGCAGACCCTGTTCGCTGCCGAGATTGTCGAAATAGAAGGTGCGTCGCGCGGCCTCCGCGCCGACGCAGCACAGCAGCAGTCCTACCAGCAGGCATGACCGTGCGGTTGCGTTTCCCTCTCCCCCGAGGTATCGCCAGAGTGTCACGCAGCCCGCCCTCCCCTTGACTGCCGCGCGGGCAGTGTAGGCGCTAGGCTAAACCGTAACTAGCCCACGATTCCGTCCACTGGCGAATCGGCGGGGCGTCGCGACAGGCGTGCCGGGCTCGACGCTGCCGCGCCGGCGGCAGGTACAATCACGCAACCGTGCCCGCGTCCGGATTCGCCATGAACAGCACCGCCATCTCCCATGCCGAACTCGGCATGGTCCTGCATGAGCTCGAATTCGGCGTGGCCGCGAGCGACCTGCACGGTTCCCTGACCGGGTTTCTTTGCGGTGGCGGCGTCGCCTCGCCGCGCAACTGGCTGCAGCGGCTGGAGATCGAAACCGATCAGAGTGTGGAAACCCACGCGCGCATGGAACTGCTCGACCGCCTGTTCCGCGATTGCCGCGCCCAGCTCGACGATCCGGGCTTCAGCTTCGAGCCGCTGCTGCCGGGCGACAACGAACCGCTGATCGAACGCGCCGACGCGCTGGTGCAGTGGTGCCGCGGCTTTCTCGGCGGCCTGGGACTTTCCGGTGCGAACGCGGGCAGCAGCCTGTCCGACGACGGTGCGGAAATCCTGCGCGATTTCAGCGCCATCGCCGCCTCGCAATTCGAATACGATGATACCGAGGAAGACGAATCGGCCCTGGTGGAGGTGCTGGAATTCATCCGCGTCGGCGTGCTGCTGCTGCACTCGGAACTGGTGCCGCTGCCGCCGAAGAGCGGCGACGCCAGCCGCAGCCTGCACTGAAGCGGACACTGCCGTGATCGCCGCCCGCGAATATGCACGCCGTCGCCGCCAGCTCATGCGCCTGGCCGGCGACGACGCCATCGTCATCGTGCCGTCGGCGCCGGAACGCATCCGCAACAACGATGCGCCGTATCCGTACCGGCAGGACAGCGACTTCCATTATCTCAGCGGGTTTCCCGAACCCGACGCCGTGCTCGCGCTGCTGCCGGGGCGCAATCAGGCCGAAACCATCCTGTTCTGCCGCGACCGTGATCCGGTACGCGAGGCCTGGGACGGTCCGCGCCTGGGTCCCGACGGCGCGGTCGAATCCTGCGGCCTCGACGATGCGTTTCCGATCGAGGACATCGACGACATCCTGCCCGGCCTGATCGAAGGCCGCAGCCGTGTCTACTATCACTTCGGCCGCGACAGCGAGTTCGACCTCAAGCTCATTAGCTGGATCAAGCGCGTGCAGACCTTGCGCGGTCCGCTGGCCCGCGCGCCGCATGAATTTGTAGCCTTGTCCCATCTGCTGCACGACCTGCGCCTGTACAAGTCCAAGGACGAGCTCGGGCTGATGCGCCAGGCCGCGAAGATCGCCGCCGAAGGCCACCGCCGCGCGATGCGCGCGACGCGTCCCGGGCTGTACGAGCATCAGGTCGAAGCCGAGCTGATCCACGCGTTCCGCAGTGCCGGCGCGGTGCCGTCCTACGAGCCCATCGTCGGCGGCGGCGCGAACGGCTGCGTGCTGCACTACCGGGCCAACAACGCGCTGCTGCGCGACGGCGACCTGCTGCTGATCGACGCGGGCGCGGAATACGCCTGCTACGCCTCGGATATCACGCGCACGTTTCCGGTCAACGGCCGCTTCAGCGCCGACCAGCGCGCGCTGTACGAGATCGTGCTGGCCGCGCAGGACGCCGCGATCGCACAGGCGCGGCCGGGCAAGGCCTGGACCGCGCCGCACGACGCCGCGGTCGCGGTCATCGCGCGAGGCCTGTGCGAGCTGGGCCTGATCGCCGGCAAGCCCGCGGCTGCGATCGCGAGCGGCGCGTACAAGCGCTTCTTCCCGCACAAGACCGGCCATTGGCTCGGCCTGGACGTGCACGACGTCGGCGACTATCGCGTCGATGGAGAGCCGCGCCAGCTCGAGTCCGGCATGGTCATGACGGTGGAGCCCGGCATCTACATCGCGCCGGACGCGTCCGACGTCGACGCGCGCTGGCGCGGCATCGGCATCCGCATCGAGGACGACATCGCCGTGACGCGTGCCGCGCCGGAAATCCTGACCGCCGGCGTGCCGCGCACGGTCGCGGAGATCGAGGCGCACATGAGCGCGGCTAAATAGCGGGCGCTGGCGCGGCCGTCGTTCACCCAGGTCGCGCGCAAAGCGTTGCCGCATTGCCTGCGCGTGCCGTGGCGCAAGCGCGGGGCGGCCGGCGCTGCTGCAATGGCGATAAATGCATAAAGGAATTCGCGTGAAACCGATCGCCGCCGCCGTCCTGCTTTTCGCCGCGCCGCTGGCCGCCGCGGCAACCAGCCCGGTCCACTACGGCCTGTTCGGCGACCTGCATCTCGCGCGGCCGGCGGACAGCGCTGCGCGCACGGTTGTGTTCGTGTCCGACGGCAACGGCTGGGACGCGCGCGAAGACGCCTACGCCGACGCGCTCTCAGCGCTTGGCGATCTCGTCGTCGGCATCGACCTGCCGGGCTATCTGAAGGAGCTCGATTCGATCAAGGGCGATTGCGCGTATCCGGCGGCGCACGTCGAGGAAGCGAGCCACTGGATACAGCGTCACGAAAACCTCGCGAACTATTCCGCGCCGTGGCTCGTCGGCCTCGAAAGCGGCGCAAGCCTTGCCTACGCGATTGCCGCGCAGGCCCCGGCCGGCACCTTCGACGGCCTCGTTACGCTGGGCTATGACTTCGACCTGCGCCTGCGCCAGCCGCTGTGCGCCGGCGACGCCGGCGAGGCCAGCGTCGCCGATGGCGCGAACGGGTTTCGCTTCGTGCCGGTCGCGCGTCTCGGCAATCCGTGGCTGCCGCGGCCGTTCGCGCCGGGCGCGCGCATCGACGGCCTGGGGTTCGACGTCGCCGCGCTGCGCGGCTGGCTGCTGCTCGCCGCGCGTCCGGACGACGCCGGTCCGGCGGCGCTCGCGAACACGCTGCAGCGCTGGAATCACCGCGAAGCGGGCCGGCGCGAGCCGCTTCCGCAGGATGTCGCCGACCTGCCGCTGACCGAAGTCGCGCCGGCGACGGGCAGTGCCGGCAGCGAGCGCATCGCGATCCTGCTGACCGGTGACGGCGGCTGGGCCGGACTCGACCAGGGCGTTGCCGAAGCACTGGCCGCCGACGGCGTACAGGTCGTCGGCTTCTCCACGCTGAAATTCTTCTGGCAGAAACGCTCGCCGGAGGAGACCGCCGCCGCCATCGCGCGCGTGATCGGCCACTACACCGCGGGCAAACCAGCCGCGCGCGTCGCGCTGGTCGGCTATTCCTTCGGCGCGAGCCTCGTGCCCGTCGTGTTCAACCGCCTGCCCGACGCCGCGCGCGAGACGATCGACCTGCAGTTCATGATCTCGCCCGATGACGAAGCCGTATTCGAGATCAAGGTCGGCGACTGGTTCGGCGGCGCGCACCACGACGGCGCGCTGCCGATCGCGCCGGAACTCGCGAAGACGACAGTGGCGGCGCTTTGTCTGCATGGCGCGGACGAAGAAGACAGCGTCTGCCCGAAACTTGCCGGCGACAGGGTCACCGCGGTCGACCTGCCCGGCGGACATCACTACGACGGCGACTATGCGGCGATCGGGAAGAAGGTGCTGGATCACTGGCTGCAGCGACGGTGAGGATGGTTCGCGAAATTCCCGTGACACTTGCCGGAACAGACGCAGCGCGCGATGGCCAAGACGGGCTTGCTTAGGGGACCGGTGCGTTTCTTTGGCTGCTCCGTGATGTCTGGCGTTTGAATTCAGAAGACACTGCACGCGACGCGCCTTGCCGATGGGGTCCCTGGCTGCTCTAGCGAGGGGGGCGTGATCGTTGCGTGCCCAAGGCTACTTCTTTGGCAAGCTGATGACCTGCCCCCGTTGTCGCCTGAGGCTGCGCGACGGCTGACGCCTTGCGCAGGAACACGGGAGCGACATTCCAGTGTTGCCCGCTCTCGGTGATGACCGTGACGGACTTCCGATTGTATTTTGGTGATAATTCCAGTGAGTTCGGGGTGGCCGTCCGCTCGAAAGCAGACCTTCTCGCCTATGCGGAACTCGAGCATTGACGCGTGGGCTCGCATCTCGTGCAGGAACTTCAAGCGAGCCACGACTCGATTGTTCAGATCGATCAATTCGGCTTCAGTGAGCTTGTCGATGTCGATGATCAAGGATCAATTCCGGCGGGACGTTGGGCATAAGTATGCCGGTTTCGCTTGTCGTGCTATCACTGGCGACTGCCCGAATTGCCTACCACGGCCGGTCTTCGCTGGTCTTCGTTGTGCTTCAAGCGCGGGCGCTCTCTGCCTTCGTTTGAGCTGGGCCTCGCCGGTGGGGAGTCGATTCGAGCGCAGGGTCGCTCTGTCGGCGGGCTCGAGCTTTCTGATGCCGCACTGCTCAGGCGTAGCCCCGTGATGCTTGGTGAGCCACATCGCACTCTTGATGAATCAGGCGTGTGTTCTCTTTCGTGTATCCATCGATCGCATCTAGTCGATCAAGGACGGTGTATGTCGTCGGCAATTCCTTTCCGCAGAGCGCGCAGAGGCCTCGCTGTTCTTTCCATTTCTGGTCCTTCAGCTTCCTTCGCACGGCAGGCTTGTCACGCTCGTCGTAGGTGAGTTCCTTGAATATCTTTCGACGATAGGCGAAGTGCAACTCTTTGTCGCCACCGCTCAGTTGCTCCAGCCGGTCGCGGATCTCTGCGAGAAGCGCGTTTGCACGAATTAGTTCTTCCGAGGTGAGCTGCCGATTCGGCATGTGTCTGCAATTCCTCACGTAGACCCGACGTTTTGGAACGCCAGCGGATTCAGCTGTCGGTAGCGGGGAGGCAGGTTCACCCCTGTCGGTTCACTTTCCTCACGAACCGACGTTGGCGATTGTCGAAGTAAACCTGATCCTATTCTCCGTCGAGATTGCCCGACGATCAGCCTTTCAACAACCGCCGATACCCACCCGCCACCAGCGCCGCCACATCGACCAGCAGGCCCGGCACCCAGACGCCGCGCGGGTAGGCGAGGTAGGAGCCGGTCCAGTCGGGGCGGAATTTCTCTTTGTAGCGTCGTATACCCTGGTAGTTGTAGCGGCTGTTGCCGTAGCGGAACGCGAGCGAGGCGAGGCGTTCGTTGATGCGCGCATAGGGATTCGCGCCGACGTTGGACAGCGGCGCCATGCCGAGACTGAAGCGTTCGAATTTCTGTTCCTGCGCCCACTGCATGACGCGCGCGAACAGGAAGTCCATGCTCGAGCGCGGCGCGTCGGGAATGTGGCGCATGAGATCGACGCTGGCCGTGCCGTTGCGGCCGTAGGGCGGCAGCACGTTGGCGAAGGCGACGAGGCGTTCGTCGTGATAAACCAGGGCCAGCGGTCCCCATTCCATGTACGCGGCGTCGAAGCGGCCCAGCGAATAGCCTTTCTCGCTGCCGCCCTTGTCGGCGAGCCAGGTGTCGGAGACGCGCTCGACGTCGGCGAGCAGCGCGGTATCGAACGGCGGCTCGCGCAGTTCGAAGCGCAGGTTTTCCTTGGTCGAGCGGTTGACCGCCTGGCGCAGATCCTCCCAGCGCTTGCCCGACAGCGAGAATTCGTCGAGCCGGACCGTCGCGAGTTCGCCGAGCTTGAACAGGTCGAAGCCGTGGTCGTGGAAGCGCGACAATTCCGGTTCCAGCACTTCGTAGAACACCGGCACGCGGTCCTGGCTGTCGGCGAAGCGGCGGAAATCGAGGATCGCGCGCGATACCGCAGCCTCGCTGCCGCAGGGCGCGCCCAGCGCGACGAGCCGGTCGCGGATCGTGCCGTAGGCGACGACGGCCTGGCGGTCGCCGGCCCAGAACAGCGACTTGTCGCCCATGAAGCTCATGTGGCCGAATTCGCCGCCGCCGTGGCGCCGGTACAGTTCGCGCGCTTCTTCGAGTTCTGCGCGCGGCGGCAGCGTGGGCGCCGGCCGGCGCACGGCGAAGCTCTGCCAGATCAGGTAGATCGCGACGCCGAGCGCCGCGGCGACGAGGCCGCGCGCGAGACGCGAGGAATGCTCGCCGAAGCCGACGTAGAACAGGTCGAAGGAGTCGTCGCCGAGCACCGCGGCGACGCCGACGGCGAAGAATACGACGACGACGGCGGCGAGTCCCGCGATCCATCCCGCGGTCGTGAACGAACCCAGGTGCATCGCGCGCTGGCTGAAGGCGCTCTTGCGCGAACGCAGCAGCAGCGCGACGCCGAGCAGGAACAGCGCCTCGCCGTAGTGCAGTCCCTTGGCCAGCGCGAGCAGCGCGCTCAGCGCCAGCACGAACTGAGTGAGGCGATACGCGACGCGCACGCGTCCGTCGATGCCGCGCGCGAGCCCGAGCAGCAGCACGCCGGTCACGACGCTGAGCCAGTACGAGCTTTCGAGCGTCAGCAGGGACAGATACGCACCGGCCGCGTGGAGGCGCTCATGCAGCGCCGGGATTGCGGCCGAGGCCAGCAGCAGTGTGCCGGCGGCAAAGGTGAAGATCGCGAGCAGGCGTATGCCGAGGTCGGCGAGCAGGCTCGCCGGCAACTGCAACAGACCGTACAGCGGGTGCCCGGCCAGGCGTCCACGCAGCCGGATCAGTTGCGGCAGGCGGTCCACGAGCAGGCCCGAGCCGAGATACAGGCCGACGAACAGCGGCAGTAGGTAGTAACTGAGACGAAACAGGAACAGTCCCGACAGCACGGCAGCCTGGTCGTGGCCGGCCTGGCCCAGGGCCAGCAGCAACAGGCCGTCGAACACACCAAGGCCGCCGGGGACCAGGCTGACGAGGCCGAGCACCGACGCGCCGGCGAACGCGAGCAGCAGTTCCGCCGGCGTGACCGCGGCGCCGCTGACGTGTAGACAAATATATAAAGTCGCTGCGGCGAGCAGCCAGTCGAGCAGCGACAGCGCGCTGAGCTCGACGCGCAGGCGCAGGCTGGGCAGCGCCTGCTCGGTGGGCAGCCAGCGCATCAGGCGGCGCTGGCGCGTGAGTACGAAATACAGCGGCAGATACAGGCTCGCGGCGACCAGCACCGCGATCGCGAGCCAGCGCGTCGCCGTACCCGGCATTAGCGGCAGCGTGCCGGACACGAGGCTGAAACCAACCAGCAGCGAAAGCCCGAGCGGCAGCGCCAGCGCCTGCATGCCGATCAGGGTCGCCGCGCGTGGCAGATCCACGCCGCGGCCGGTCAGCCCCATGAAGCGCACGCCCGCGCCCATCGCGCCGGACAGGCTGATCGTATTGGCCAATGCATTGGCGATCAGGGCCAGACGCAGCAGCTCGCCGCGGCGCAGGTCGATGCGCAGCCAGCGCGCGATTCGCAGGTCGACGAGGCCGGTCACGGCAACCGCGAGCAGCGCGAACACGGCGATGCCGAGGGCCGGCAGCGTGGGGATCGCGACCAGCGTGCGCTGTACCTGGGTCAGATCGAAGCTCGCGAGCTCGCGCCAGACCAGCCAGCCGGTAAGCCCGAGGAAGCCCAGCGGCACGAGCCAGCGCAGCCCGTTCCGGCGCGGACTGGCCGGTGCCGCAGTGTCGTCCATGGATGGAGCGGTCATGACATTCCCCGTGAGTCCGGCGTCGGCGCGGCAGATCGACTGCAAACCGCGCGGCAAGTTGCGGCTGCCTGCGGGTGCCGCAGCGGCGCAGTGGATGATGCCGCGCCACGGCACGAAGCAACACGGGTACGGCCGCGTCCGATGCCAAGGAACGTGCGGCGGCGCCGCGGAATCGCGGTCGGCGGCCGCTCAGTCGGCGCGTTGCACGCCGAGCGTCTGCGCGATCGCGGCCTGTTCCCGCCAGCGTGCGCGACCGTCCGCGCTGGACAGCCAGACATCGCGCGCCAGTTCATGGCGCAGGCGTTCGGCGAAATCCGCGGACGGCGCCGCGCCGTGGCGCGCGATCGCCGCGGCGAGCACGCCGATGCGGTAGTCGTCGCTCTGGCGCAGGCCGGGTTCGCCGCGCTGAAGCTCCAGCGTCGAGGCGAGCAGCGCTTGCGCCGCTGCGTAATCGCCGCGCGCGTTGAGCGCACAGGCGCGCGCGACGTCGTCGGCGAGCACGCGGGCGGCTGAGCTGCGCGAATCGTCCGTGGCCTCGGCGAGGCGCGCCGGCGCCGCTGCCGGTTCGCCGGCGGTGGCCAGCGACGACGCCACGGTCAGGCGTTCGGAATGTGTATCTGCCGGCGCGTCGATGCCGGCCTCGGTGCGCGCCGTCTCCAGGTCGCGCGACAGCGCTTCGAGGCGGGCATGCAGCGCCTGCGGCACGGCGACAGGCGCCGTGGGCGCGGGGTTCGCGTCGGCGACGGGCGTGCCTTTGTCCAGACCCTCGAGCTGGCGGCGGATCTGCGCTGCTAGCGGGTCATCCGCGCGCAGGCGCGGCAAGGTGTCGGTGGCGATCTCGCGCAGCAGCGCCGCGGCCTGCGTTTCGCGACCGCGCGCTGCGAGCAGGCGCGCGCGCTGCAGCGCGAGCCCGGCACGTTCGGTGGCGGTGACGGCAATGGTGTCGGCCTGGTCCAGTGCCTGCGTCGCGAGCGGGAAATCACCGCTGCGGGTTGCCGCAAAGGCGCGCAGGGACAATAGCTGCAGGCGCAGTTCCTGCGCTTCGCCGGTCGCGACGAGTTGCTGTTCGACCTGCGCCAGTGTGTCCAGAGCCTTGGCGTCTTCGCGACGTTGCAGCTGACTCTGCGCGAGCGCGAGCAACACGTCGGGCCGGTGCGCCGGATCCGGCGCGGCATCCGCCGGTGTCGTCGGCGCGGCGGGCAGGCTTTCCGCGACGACGGGTGTCGGCGGCACGTTCGCGGTGCGGCGTGACGGCAGTGCGATCGCAATGACCAGAACGACCGCGAGCAGGCCGGCGCCGAGCAGCAGACGCGGGTGAGCGCGATAACCGGCTACGACGCGCTGCAGCGGCGTCGACTCGATGCGCCCGTTGCGTACGCCACGCAGCTCGCGCGCGAACTGTTCGACCGATGCCTGACGCTGCGCGGGCTGTTTGCGCAGCGCCTTCGTAACAATCCGATCGAGCTCACCGCGCAGGCGTTCGGTCAGCGCCATGCGTTCGTCCAGCCCGCGCTGGCGCGCCCGCGCATTGGCGACGCCGGGCGGCAGCGCGGCCAGCCGCTGCGACGGCGGCAGCGGGATCTGCTGCGCGATCGCGAGCTCGCCCTGGCCGGCGCTGAGGCCGTGCAGCGCGAGCGGCGCTTCGCCGCAGAGCAGTTCGTACAGCAGCGCGCCGAGCGCATAGACGTCGCAGGCCGGGCCGGTCGGTGCACCGGTCAGTTGCTCCGGCGCGGCGCTCGCGGCGGAGAAGAAGCGTTGCGCGGTGGCCGTGCGCTCCAGATATTCATGGCCGAACTGCGCCTGCAGCGGCTTGGCGATGCCGAAGTCGAGCAACTTGGGCTGGCCCTGCGGCGTCACCAGGATGTTGCTGCTCTTGATGTCGCGGTGCACGACCTGACGTGTATGCGCATAGGCGACCGCGGCGCAGACCTTGAGCAGCAGGTCCAGACGCTGGTCCAGATCCAGGCGCCGCTGGTCCGCATACGCGAGCAGATGCGTGCCTTCGATCAGCTCCATGGCGACGTAGGGCGTGCCATCGGCGGCCTCGCCCGCGTCGATCAGCCGCGCGATGCCCGCGTGCTGCAGGCTTTGCAGCACGCGGCGTTCCAGTGCGAAACGCCGGCGCAGCGCCGCGTCGTCGCGATCGGCGCGCAGCAGCTTGAGCGCGACGGTTTCGCTCATGGCCGGCGTGCGTACGGCGCGATAGACGCTGCCCATGCCGCCGCTGCCAATCCGCTCGGCCACGCGCCAGGGTCCGACGCTGCGGCCTTCCCAGTCGCGTTCGCCGCTGCGCAGCGCCTGCAGGCCGGGCAGCAACGGTTCGGTCGGCGCCTCGGCGGTGGCCAGATCGGCTGCGAGCAGTTCGCGCAGGCGGGAGGCGAGCACGCTGTCGGTCTGCGCAAGCCTGTCGATCTCGGCGTCCGCGGTCGCCGGATCGAGCTCGACCAGTCGCGCGAACCAGTGCTGCAGTTGCGTCGAATCGGCGCTCATGTCCGCGGCGTCATCGCGCGTGTCGCCGGCGTCACGACGGTGCCTTGAGGCGATCCGCGAGCCAGGCGCGCGCATAGCGCCAGCGGCGCACCACCGAGGCGCGCGACAGGCCGCAGGCCTCGGCGATTTCGTCGGTGCTCAGGCCCGAGAAGAATTTCAGCTCGACGATGTGCGCGAGCACCGTATCTTCGCGCTCGAGTTCCGTCAGCGCCTGGTCCACGGCGAGCAGGTCGACGCCGTCGGTGTTGATCGCCACATCGGCGGCGGCGTCCAGCGGCAGCAGCACGAGGCCGCCGCCGCGCTTGTCGCTGACGCGCGCACGCATGTGATCGACGGCAAGGCCGCGGATCACCTTGGCGGAGAAGGCGAAGAAATGCGCGCGGCTGACCCAGTCCGTCGTGCGCACCTGATGCAGGCGGGCATAGGCCTCGTTGGCGAGTTCGGTCGGTTGCAGGGTCGCGCTGCCCTGCCGGCTCAGGCGCGATTGCGCGAGTTCGCGCAGCAGCGGATAGACCACGCGCATCAGCCCGTCGGCCGCGTCGGCCTCACCCTCGCGCCAGCGCGCGAGCAGTTCGGTGATGGGCGTAGAAAGATTCATGCGCGCCGTGTGCTGGTTTCAGCGCAGCAGGTCGCCGACCGAATCGGCGCCCGGCACGAAGAAGGCGATGGCCCAGCCCGCCGCCGCGGCGAGCGCGGCGACGCCGGCGAAGCGCCAGAACGTGCGCGCGAGCGCCGTCTTGAGCCAGTAGCGTTCGCGATCGATGCCGCGCACGTGCCGGTACAGGCCGCCGGCGAGGGCCACGTCGACGAGCAGTTCGGCGAACAGCACCGGTGCGACGGAAATAATGGAGAATGCGGCAAAGATCGCCGCGAACAATGCGACCGCGGCGACGATGACGAGGCCGATGATCGCGCCTTCGCCATCCGGAAGGTCGAAACCGCCGTCGCTGACGTCCGCCACACTGCTGTCGTGCGCCGCAACGGGTTCATAGGCGGTAGTGCTGCCGTGATCGGCGAGGTCGAGCGCGAGATCGGCCGCATCCTCGTTCGCGTCGTCATCGCGCCGGTCCCAATGCAGCCAGCACCACAGGAAGAACAGGAAGGCGAGATAGGCGATCGCGACGGCGAGCGGATAGCGCAGCAGCATCGACGCGAGCCCGGCCCACAGCAGCAGGTAGGAGGCGAGCAGCCCGGCCGCGGCGGTCAGCGCCGCGATGAGGCCCATGGCCAGACGCGGTGAATGCAGACGTTCGATGAGCCGGCGGTAGCGGCTGACTTCCCTGTTTCGATTGAACACGCGTTGTGGTTCGCGCATGCGGAGTTCGTCCCCTTGTTTTCTGTCCGGTTGTTGGGAAAAGGTGAGAACCCCTTTCTCAATCGAGCGATCCTTCTCGGATCGCACTAGCAGGCTGTTTTTCAACAGCCTGCTGAACCTCAACGCGATATCGCGCCCTGGGTGATCAATTCAAGGACATGAAGGCATTGCGGGTCAGGTTTTCCGGCTCCCCCGCGGTGCAGGCGACGTCGTCTTCGATGCGCACGCCGCCGTACTTTCTGAACGCGTCGACTTTTTCCCAATCGATGTCGCTGGCCTCGGGGCGCTGTTTGAGTTCGGACAGCAGCAGGTCGATGAAATAGATTCCCGGTTCGATGGTCATGACCTGGCCCGCGTCGAGGGTCCGGGTCAGGCGCAGGTAGGGATGGCCGTCCGGCTTGGACAGCGTGCCGCCGTCCTCGGACGCCTGGAAGCCGCCGATGTCGTGCACCTGCAGGCCGATGTAGTGCCCCAGCCCATGCGGGAAGAACACGCGGGACACGCCGGATTCCACCGCGCTTTCCGCGCTCATGCGGATGAAGCCCTGTTCGCGCAGGATGCCGGCGAGCACGAGATGCGCATGCAGATGCAGCTCCGGATAGCTCTTGCCGGGGCGCACCTGGCTGCAGAAGTCGCGCTGCGCGTGGTCGACCGCATCGACGAGCGCGCGGAAATCCTCGGCGCCGCTGCCCGCATACGTGCGCGTGATGTCGGCGGCGTAGCCGTGGAAGCTCGCGCCGGCGTCGATCAGGAACGAATGCGAGTGCGCCGGCGGATTGCGTTCGAAGTTGGTGTAGTGCAGCACCGCGCCGTGCTCGTTGAGACAGACGATGTTGCTGTAGGGCAGTTCGTTCTCGGTCTCGCGCGCGGCGGCGAGATAGGCCATCTGGATCGCGTATTCCGACGCGCCGCCGCGGAACGCGGCTTCGGCCGCGCGATGCGCGCGCGCGCCGAGGTGCGAGGCCACGCGCATCATCGCCAGTTCGTAGTCGGTCTTCCAGGCGCGGTGATAATGCAGATGATTGAGCACCGCCTCGGGGTTGTTCGGCCGGTGCGTGCCGACCGTGGCCGACTCCTCGCCGACGATGGCGCAGCGCTGGACCTGGGCGGGCAGATACGCCGCCGCCTCGCGCGCTTCGCGCACGACGACGATGTCGAAATGCTCGACCCAGTAGCCGGCCGGCGCTTCCGGCACGACGTGCCAGTAGTCGTGCGGCTGCAGGTAGATCAGCTTCGGCTTCTGTCCCGGCGTGATCACGAGCCAGGAACCCGGCGCCTTGGTCACCGGCAGCCAGTGCTTGAAATGCGGATTGACCTGGAACGGATAGGGCAGGTCGTCGAGGAACTGGTAATGCGGCTGGCCGGCGGCGATCAGCAGGTGATCGAAACCGCCGCGCAGCAGCGCCACGCTCGCGCGTTGCTGCAGCGTGGCCAGATGATCGGGATATAGCTGGCTGAGCAGGGCGGTAGGCATGCGGGGCTCCGGCAGGAAACCCATGGATTGTGCCTGAGGCTGCGCGTACGCCGCGAACGCGCGGGCTGCCGCAGCGCGGCTCCGCACGCGTCCGCTATGCGCAGTCCGGCGCGCGCTGCCGTCGGTGTAGCGCAACGCCGCGTTTGCCGGCGCGAGTCGCCACATCGCGCTGACTTTCGCGCAGGCCACCGCCTCGCCTTTACCCCTGTAATCCGGCATGGGACAGCGCACTGCGCGCGACAGAGGATGCGGGCAGGGGAACCCCGCTATGCCGCTTGTCCACCAAGGAGCCCGCCCATGATCGATCGCCGTCAGTGGCTGCAACTGGCCGGCGCTGCCGCCGCGGCTTTGACCCTGCCCGGGCTCGTCGCCGCGGCAAAGCCCAGACCGGCGCCGCCGCCCGCGAAACCCTTGCGCATCCTGATCCTCGGCGGCACCGGCTTCACCGGTCCGCATCAGGTGCGCTACGCGCTCGAACGCGGCCACAAACTGACCTTGTTCAATCGCGGCCGTAAACCCAAGGAATGGCCCGGCGACGTCGAGGAACTGCAAGGCGACCGCAACACCGCCGACCTGGCCGCGCTCAAGGATCGCGAGTGGGACGTCTGCATCGACAATCCGACGACCTTGCCGTTCTGGGTACGCGATGCGGGCCAGGTGCTCGAGGGCAAGGTCGGTCAGTACATTTTCATCTCGACGATTTCGGTCTACGCCGCGAACGACAACGCCGACGCTGACGAGGACGCTGCACTGGCCGCGTATGCCGGCGCGGACGCGATGCAGGAAACGCAGGACACCGTGCGCGCGAATGTGGCGCTGTACGGTCCGCTGAAGGCGCGCTCCGAAGCCGAAGCGCGGCGCTGGTTCGGCGACACGACCACGGTGATACGTCCCGGGCTCATCGTCGGTCCCGGCGACGAGACCGACCGCTTCACCTACTGGCCTACGCGCATCGCGCGTGGCGGCGAAGTGCTCGCGCCCGGCGGCGGCGAGGATCCGGTGCAGTTCATCGATGCGCGCGATCTCGCCGAGTGGACGATCCGCATGGCCGAGCAGCGTGCGTTCGGCACCTTCAACGGCACCGGTCCGGCGGCGATGCTGCGCATGCGCGGGATGCTCGAGGGTATCCGCGGCGCGCTGAAGGCCGACGCGCAGTTCACCTGGGCCGCGTCCGATTTCCTTGAAGCGCAGAAAGTGTCTCCCTGGGGCGACATGCCGGTCTGGATTCCGGCCGACGGCGATTCGGCCGGCTTCGCGCGGCGCAGCATCAAGAAGGCGCTCGACCGGGGACTGAGCTTCCGCCCGTTAGACGCCACCGCGGCCGATACGCTGGCGTGGTTCAGGACCCAGCCCGCCGAACGCCAGGCGAAGCTGCGTGCCGGGATCAGTGCGGAGCGCGAAAAGGAACTTCTTGCCTTGTGGAAGGCGCGCAGTTAGGCGTGCGCCGCGCCGTTCGCGCGCCGCGCGCGGCCGTGTCGGGGCGATCCTCCCCGCCGCGCGCGACCGCCGCGCGACTTTCGTCCCCGCCCGAACTCGCCCGCCCGTTGGCTGCTCCGCTCTGACGATTCCCGATTCCCGATTCCCGATTCCCGATTCCCGTTTGTCGGTCGCGTCCATGACCTCAGGCCGAGCCGCCCCGGCGCGGCCTGGGGTACGCTCGGGACTTCATCCTGCCGGGAATGGCCATGTACCGATCCGCGTTGATGTCAATCCTGCTGCTGTCGTCCGCGACGTCGGTCCTGGCCAAGCCTCCCAGCGCGGACGAAACCGCGTTCCGCGCGCTGTACAAGCAGCTCGTCGAGATCAACACGACGCTGTCCGTGGGCAGCTGCACCAGCGCGGCCAAGGCCATGGCCGCGCGCCTCAAGACTGCTGGCCTCGCCGATGCGGACCTGCAGATCCTTGCACCACCCGAGCGGCCCAACGACGGTTCGCTGATCGCCCGCTATGCGGGCAGCGACACGAAAGCCGAACCGATCCTGCTGCTGGCGCATCTGGACGTGGTCGAGGCGCGGCGCGAGGACTGGGAGCGCGATCCGTTCACGCTCGTCGAGGAAAACGGTTTCTTCTATGCCCGCGGCGCGAGCGACGACAAGGCCATGGCCGCGGTCTTCACCGACAGCCTGATCCGCTACAAGGCTGAAGGATTCACGCCGCGCCGCGGCATCACGCTCGCGCTGACCTGCGGCGAGGAAACGCCGGACACGTTCAACAGCGTGGAATGGCTGCTGCAGACGCGACCCGATGTGCTCAAAGCCGCGTTCGTCGTCAACGAAGGCGCCGGCGGCGAATTGAATGCGCGTGACGAACCGGTCGCATTGCAGGTGCAGGCCGGCGAGAAGGTCTATCAGGATTTCCATCTCGAGATCACCAACCCGGGCGGACACAGTTCGCGGCCGGTCAAGGACAATGCCGTCGTGCAACTGGCCGGCGCGATCGAGCGCATCGGCGCCTACCAGTTCCCTATCCGCCTCAATCCGATCACACGGGCGTATTTCCAGCGCCAGGCCGAGCTGTCCGATTCTGCCGTTGCGCAGGACATGCAGGCCGTGCTGCGCGAGCCGCCGGACGAACCCGCGGCGCAGCGACTGTGGGCGCGCAATCCGGCCTGGAACGGCACGCTGCGCACGACCTGCACACCGACCATGATCGACGGCGGCCACGCGCCGAACGCACTGCCGCAACGCGCCAAGGCGAATGTGAATTGCCGCATCCTGCCGGGCGAGCCGGTTGATGCGGTCAAGGCCAAGCTCGTCGAGCTGATCGCCGACGAGAAGATCGCGCTGTCGCTTGCCGGCAAGCCCGGACTGGCGTCATCGCCGCCGCTGCTGTCGCGGGAAATCCTCGATCCGGTGCGCACCGTTGCCGAACGCGTCTGGCCCGGCGTGGCGATCGTGCCGACCCAGTCCACCGGCGCGACCGACGGCCGTTTCCTCAACGCGGCCGGCATTCCGACCTACGGCATCTCCGGCATGTTCCACGACGCGGAAGGCAGCCGCGCCCACGGCCTCAACGAGCGGATCCGCGTGAAGTCGCTGCTCGACGGGCGCCGGTTCCTTTATGAACTCGTGAAAATTTACGCCATGCAGTGACGCAGCAATGCAGGTCGCGGCGCGCTGCAGTGCGCCGCGTGATCGCAGACAACTAGGCGAGGAAAAGGTCAGCGATGCGGCGGCACGTCGCCTCGTCCGGAATCGCGCCTTCGCCCGCGGCGATGTTGTCGGCGAGGTAGGCCGGATTGCGCGTGCCCGGGATCACGCAGGTCACGGCCGGCTGGCCGAGGATGAACTTCAGCGCGAGCTGCGCCCAGCTGGCGCAGCCCAGTTCCTGGGCCAGTACCGGCAGCGGCTTGCCGCGCGTGCGCCGCAGCAACTCGCCCTCGGCGAACGGCCGGTTGACCAGCACCGCGACGCCGTGCGCCCTGGCCGCCGGGAAGACACTCTGCGCCGCTTCGGGTTCGAGCACCGAATAGTTCACCTGTACGAAATCCAGCGCGCCGCTTTCGATGCGTGCGACCAGATCCTTGTGCGCGCCGGCGGTGTAGTGCGTGGCGCCGATGTAGCGGATACGGCCTTCGCGCTTGAGTGCCTGCAGCGTCGGCAGGTGCGTGTCGTAGTCGAGCAGGTTGTGGATCTGCAGAAGGTCGATGCGCTCGCGCACGAGCAGGCGCAGCGATTGCTCGATCTGCGCGCGGCCTTCGGCCTTGCCGCGTGTCCATACCTTGGTCGCGACGAAAGCCCGCTGTGGCACATCGGCCTTCGCCAGCAGCCGGCCTAGCGCGGCTTCTGCGCTTCCGTACATCGGCGAGGTGTCGATCAGGCGTGCCGGCCCGGGTGCCGCCAGCAGCAATTGCAAGGTCTTCAGTGCTTCGGTCTCGGCCTTGGCGTCACCGCCGATATCGAAGGCCTGCCAGGTGCCCAGGCCGATGCAGGGCAGCTTCGCACCGTCGCGCGGAACCGTGCGCAGCGCAGGTTCGGTTGTACGGGCGGCGGTGCTATGCATGGCGACGAGTGCTGCGCCCGTGGCGATAAGGAATTCGCGGCGAGTCAGGGTATACATGGCTACATGTGTCCCGGTCGGGCCCGTAAACATGCTAGCCCGCCGCCGGATGCGGCGAGGGTCGTTCCGGCGCACATGGCCAGCGATCTGGCGCGGCGACGCTTCAGGCCACGAGCCCCGGATCGGTATTGGCCCCGCAGACGATCACAGCGATACGTTCGCCGGCTTGCGGGACATACGCCCCGCTCAGCAGCGCCGCGAGCGCGGCCGCGCCGCCGGGTTCGGCGACGACGCGCAACTGCGACCAGAGCAGGCGCTGCGCGGCTATGATGGCGTCGTCGTCGACGAGTACGCTGTCCACGCCACGGGCTTGCGCCACCTGGAACGCGATGGCGCCGACGCGCCGCGCACCGAGCGAATCCGCGGCCACGCCGCCGACGTCGACGTCGCAGGGTTCGCCGAGTGCGAGCGCTGCATTCAGCGCGCGGCTGCGCTGCGGCTCGACCGCGACGATGCGTGGCCCGTGCGCATACCAGCTCGCGATACCGGCGATGAGGCCGCCGCCGCCGACCGCGACGAGGATGCTGTCGAGCTCGCCGCATTGCTGTTCGAGTTCCCGCGCGAGCGTGCCCTGGCCCGCGAGGACGGCGAATTCGTCATACGCATGAATCGATAGCGCGCCGGTCTCGGCCTGGCGGACGCGGCTCGCGGCCAGCGCCTCGGCGTAGTCCCGCCCGCCGATGCGCAGCGTCGCGCCGTAGTCGCGCAGGCGCGCGATCTTCGCTGGCCCGGCGATCTCGGGTACGAAGACTTCGGCCTGCACGCCGAGTTCGCGCGCCACGTAAGCCACCGCCGCACCGTGGTTGCCGCCCGAGGCCGCGATCAGTCCGCTGTCCGGAAGCCGAGTCTCGGCGAGCACACGATTGAACGCCCCGCGCGGCTTGAACGAGCCGCTGTGCTGCAGGCATTCGAGCTTGAGGAAAATCTCCGTGCCGCCGGCAAAACCCGCGCCGGGCTGCACGACCGGCGTGACCCGCACGCGACCGAGGATGCGCGCCGCGGCGGCTTCGATGTCGTGGCGCCGGGGTAGAGGAATAGTCGGATCGGGCTGCTGCGTGTCGGTCATCTACGCGTCCTGCATGTCAGTCCCATGCATTGTGGCTGTGCATGCCAGACGCCGCGAGTGCCGTTCGCTGGGCGCGAGGCGGCACTCAAGCCGCCCCGTGCGTGTTCGCGATCAAGAAATTGCTGCCAGATCTGCTTGTGATCTTGGAGCCCCCTTGAGTCAAGGGGGCGGCCAAACGCGCAGCGTTTGGCGGGGTTGTGGAGATCTGGTGTATGGCAAAAAAGCCGCGTCGCGGACGACTACCGCGCTATCACTTACGGAATCCGCAACACCTGCCCCGGATAGATCTTGTCCGGATGCTTGAGCTGCGGCTTGTTGGCCTCGAAGATCTTTTCGTATTCGTTCGCGTTGCCGTAGAACTGCTTGGCGATCTTGCCCAGCGTGTCGCCAGCCTTGACCGTGTACATGCGCGACTCGGAGCCGGCTTCCTTCACCGTCACGTTGTCTTCGATCTTGTCGACGCCCTTGATGTTGCCGGCGGCGAGGATCAGGCGTTCCTTGTCGGCCTGGGTCGCCGCGTCGCCGGTGATCTTCACTGTGCCGTCGATCCATTGCACCTCGACGTCCTTGACGCCGATCTCCTTCTCGATATGTTCCTTGATCTGCTCCGGCGCCTTGGCCGGGTTGGCGACCGCGTCCAGCACCTTGGCGCCTGCGTCTTTGATGAAATCGAACAGTCCCATGCTCCGTCTCCTTTTGGGTTGGTCAACGCCGTGTGGCGGCAAGCACGCTGCCGCCTACATTCAACAAATCGGACAAATCCACATCACCGTCCCCGTCGCGATCGAGCACCGCGCCGAGCAGGCCGCCGCCGAGGCCGCCGGCCTCGCGCGTGCGCTGGGTATCGCGGCCGAGCATATCGCTCAGGCCGCCCGGACCGAGATCCTGTTTCTGATTCATGCGCGCGAGTACCGACATGACGATCGGGGCGAGCATGGCCATGAGCTGGCCGGCATTGACGCCGCCGAGGCCGGTGGTCTGGCCGAGACCCTGTTCGGCCTGGCCGCGGCGGTTGCCGAATATATGACCGAGGATCGCGCCGCCGACGCCGCCCAGTCCACCGCTGTCGACACCGCCGCCGCGCGGTGCGGGAGGAGGGCTGCTGCCCATGCCGCCGAGTACCGCTTCGGCCAGGGAGCCCAGCGAACCGAGCCCGCCGGCGCCGCTGTTGCCGCTGCCACCCAGCAATCCGCCGAGCAGGCCGCCCAGGTCCGTGCCGACGTGGTCGCCGAGCGCCGTGTGCAGCGCGTCGGCCCCGTCCGGCGTGGCGGCATTCCTGGCCATCGCGCCGACCATCAGCGGCAAGGTCTGTTCTATCGCCGACTGCGCCTGTCCCGGGCTCAGCCCGAAGCGCTGGGCGATCGCGTCGACTTCGTTGTCGCCGATCTGTGCCATCACCGCATCGACAAGTCCGCTCATGTCCATCTCCGGGCTGCAGGGGAGCCCACACTACCACTGCGGCAAAACTTCGTAGCGGACGAGAAAAGATGTAACGTTTTGCCCGGCGCCCTGGCTCTGGCGCCGCGCTGCGGGTAGGTTGGCGGCACGGCGGGAAAACGCCGACGTATGGTCTATCGAGCCCGGGGTCCATGGACAAGCTTGACGAACTGCGCCTGCGCTACCTGCGCTCGCTGCCGCAAAAAGGCGATGACATTCGCGACCAATGGGATTTGTTGCGCCAGCGTCCGCACGAACGCGCCCTGCTCGTGGACTTGCATCAGCAGGTGCACCGCCTCAGCGGTTCGGCGCCGGCCTACGGCTTCGACGCCATAGGCGCGCTGGCGCGGCCGCTGGACCAGCGCCTGGCCGAATGGCTGCGCGCCGAGGAAGACGAGCGCGACGCCGTCACCGTTCTGGTCGGCGCGCTCGCCGCGCCGGTGGCCGCGCTCGTCGCGGCGCTGCGCCTTGCGGGTGAAGCGGAAGCACCGCCGCCCGTCTGAACGCCGGAGGTGAGAGGCCACTCCGGTCGTTGCACCATCGACACCCGATCTCCATCACCGCGCCGAACGCCGGTTGCGCCGGCGTTGTGCCGCCCCCACACAGGCGATCGCGGGTATCACCGCCTGATCGGATGGATCAGGCCATCCTTATCGTCCCGTTTGCTGGCAGCCGTCACCGGCGCAGCGCTATCCTTGCGGTTTTCCGCGCCGGCCGCTGTTGCGGCGGCGCCACGAGGCAATCATGAATTCCTACCCCCCCATTTCCCTGATCGGCGTGCCGACCGACATCGGCGCCGGCCATCGCGGCGCGTCGATGGGGCCGGAGGCGCTGCGCGTCGCCGGCATCGCGGATGCGCTGGAAGATCGCGGCCTGCAGGTGTTCGATCGCGGCAATCTGCTCGGGCCGATGAATCCCTGGCAGCCGCCGCAGCAGGGCTATCGGCATCTCGCCGAAGTCGTGGCCTGGAATCGCAGCGTGCTGGATGCGGTATACGCGGAGCTGGCCGCCGGGAACCTGCCGATCATGCTGGGCGGTGACCATTGCCTGGCCATGGGTTCGATCACCGCCGTCGCGCGCTGGTGCGCCGAGCAGGGCAAGAAGCTGCGCGTGCTGTGGCTCGACGCGCATGCGGATTTCAATACCAGCGTGATCACGCCCTCGGGCAACGTCCACGGCATGCCGGTCGCCTGCCTTTGCGGCTACGGCCCGCGCGAGCTGACCGAACTCGGCGGCAGCGCGCCGGCGCTGCGGTCCGACCAGATCCGCCAGATCGGCATCCGCTCGGTGGATGCGGGCGAGAAGAAGCTGGTCAGCGACGTGGGCCTGGACATCTACGACATGCGCTACATCGACGAGATCGGCGTCAAGCGCGCGATGGAAGAAGTGCTCGAAGGCGTCGGCGCCGACACCCATCTGCATGTCAGCTTCGACGTCGATTTCCTCGATCCGTCCATCGCCCCCGGCGTCGGCACGCGCGTGCGCGGCGGACCCAACTACCGCGAAGCGCAGCTCGTGATGGAAATGATCGCCGACACGGGCTGCGTCGGTTCGATCGACATCGTCGAGCTGAATCCCGCGTTCGACAAGCGCAACATGACCGCCAAGCTCGCGGTGGACCTCGTCGAAAGCCTGTTCGGCAAGTCGACGCTGATGCGCGAATAGCATCCGCGACAGCTTCCGCGATAACGAAAAACCCCGCCGACGGCGGGGTTTTTTCTTGAACATCGTGGTGGAATTTCAACGATTCGGCGGATCCGGCGTGAAGTTGCCGGGGAACGGGTCGGGCTGACCCGGCCGCGGATGCGGACGATTGCGCGGAATCACGCCTCGGGCGACGAGGTTGCGGTAGCTGTCGTAGCGCACCGCGACGACTTCATAGGGCTTGTCGCTGACGCGCTGGAACGAGGTATACGTCGCGTCGCTGTCCTCGCGGTCGCCGTGGCCCGTGCCGAGCGATTCCTGCACCGGCGCGGATTCGCGCCGTGCCATCGAATCGGCCGCGCCGGCGCCGGCGGTTGACGCCGGCGGTGCCGCGGCCGGCATCTCCGGCGCCCGCTTGGCTTCGCCTTCGGCACGGTCCTTGTCCATTTTGTTGCGATAGACCGGCGGCCGGGTTACGCGTTCGCGAAACACCGCCAGGCCGATCACGCCGACGTTGCCGGGGCGGCCGGTCTGCGCCGCGTAGGATTCGCTCAGCGTGGTGAACTCGAACGCGGCGATCTCGTTCATGTTCTTGCGCCAGCCTGCGACCTCGGTGCTCTCGTAGGGGTCGAGCACGTAGCCGGTCTGCTGCGTCGCCGCAGTCTGGCCGCTGATCGCGTTGACGCCGTCGACCGACAGCACCGCGAGCACGCGCTCGTTGCTGCGGTTGACGAGGCGCACGGCATAGCGATGGCCGGGAGCGCCGGCCACGAAGGTTTCGCTGCGATGGGGGTATTGCTGAAGATTGGAGCCGGATTCGCGGTCGACGACCTGCAGGTCGACGAGCCGTCCGGCCTGGGCCGCGCTTGCGATGAACACCAGCGGGATCAGGGCGAGTAACCGGTGGTGCAGGGACATGGCGGATCTCCAGTGGGAAGGCGCCGGGTCAAACGCGGGCACCGCGGTCGCGGGGTTAGCGGCTAGCAACGCTCATTCGAGAACGGGCAGCGGCCCCGTTCCCGAACACCTTGCACTATGGCCTTGGTGGTCCCGCGCCGGAATCGTTCCGCCGCGGGCTCAGGTTCGGGTCGCGTCACTCCTCGACCAGGGTGGCACCCGCGGCGTTGGCCGTGACCGACGCGATGCCGGCATCGCGGGCTTTTTCCGACTCGTACATCTCGCTGTTGCCGATGATCTGGCCGTTGCCGGCCCTGAGACTGAAGTGGAATTTGCCGTTGCTGGCGACCTTCTTCTCGAAGCGTCCCGCGTCGGCGGCGTTGTTCTTGACCGATTCGACGCCGTTGCGCGCGCCGCTCTTTTCGACGTAACCCTGGCTGGCCAGGATGACCTCGCCGTTGCCGGCCTTGAGGTTGAAGTAAGTCTTGCCGCCCTTGCCGCTGAAGATCGTGAACTTGCCTGCCATTGGAAGCTCCTCGGTCGTTGCTGGGTCCCCTGTGGCGCGCAGTATCCCGCGGCGCAGGCGGCCTCGCCAGTTCTGCGCAGTATGGGCTATGGCCGCGCGGCGCCGGCGAACGCGGCCGCGCTTTCGCGCCGGTCGCGGCCTTGGCTTACACTGGCCGGCCCTCTCGCCAACGCCTCGCCATGAGCAAGACCCGCGTCCTTACCGGCATCACCACCACCGGCACTCCGCATCTGGGCAATTACGTTGGTGCGATCCGCCCGGCGGTCGCCGCGAGCCGTAGCGACAATGTGGAATCGTACTATTTCATGGCCGACTATCACGCGCTGATCAAGTGCGACGACCCGGGCCGCATCGCGCGTTCGCGACTGGAGATCGCCGCGACCTGGCTGGCCTGCGGTCTCGATCCCGACATCGTGTATTTCTATCGCCAGTCGGACATTCCCGAAATTCCCGAGCTGACCTGGCTGCTGACCTGCGTCACGGCCAAGGGGCTCATGAACCGCTCGCACGCGTACAAGGCCTCGGTCGACGCGAACGCGGCCAGCGGCGAAGACCCCGACGCCGGCATCACGATGGGCCTGTACAGCTATCCGATCCTGATGGCGGCCGACATCCTGATGTTCAACGCGCACCGCGTGCCGGTCGGCCGCGACCAGATCCAGCATATCGAGATGGCGCGCGACATCGCGGCGCGCTTCAATCATCTGTTCGGCAACGGGCGCGACCATTTCACGCTGCCCGAAGCCGCAATCGAGGAAAGCGTCGCGACCCTGCCGGGACTCGACGGCCGCAAGATGTCAAAGAGCTACGACAACACCGTGCCGCTGTTCGAAGGCGGCGCGAAGAAGCTCAAGGAAACCATCGCCCGCATCGTCACCGATTCGCGCTTGCCCGGCGAAGCCAAGGACCCGGACAGCACGGCGCTGATGCCGATCTTCGGTGCGTTCGCCACGCCGCAGGAGAACGCGGAATTCCGCGCCGCACTGGCCGATGGTCTCGGCTGGGGCGAAGCGAAGCAGCGCGTGTTCGAGCGTCTGGATCGCGACATCGCGCCGATGCGTGCGCGCTACGAGGAACTCATCGCGCAGCCGGGGCACATCGAGGACATCCTGCAGGCCGGTGCGGCGAAGTCGCGTCGTCTCGCGGCACCGTTTCTCGCGCAGTTGCGCGAGGCGGTCGGTCTGCGTTCCTTCGTGGCGTCGGCCCAGGTCGCGGCATCGAAGGCGGATGCGGGCAAGGCGGACAAGCCGCAGTTCAAGCAATACCGCGAGAGCGACGGCCGCTTCTACTTCAAGCTGCTCGACGCGGACGGCCGCCTGCTGCTGCAGAGCGAGGGTTTCGAATCGCCCAAGCTCGCCGGCCAGCGCATCGCGTCGCTGCGCGCTAGCGCGTCGCTGGCCGATGCCGAGGCCGGCTACGCGCTCGGCGACGGCGTCGCCGTGCTCGAGGTCGAACAGGCGCTTGCCGCGCTCGCTTCGTAGTCCGCGGCACAGTCGCTACCGGCGGTCCGCTCAATCCCAGCGGTTCAGGTGCGGCCCGAGCTTTTTGCGCTGCGGCCGCACCACGCAGAAGCGGTGGCCGCTCGGTGCTTCCATGACCCACCAGCGGCCGTGCCGGAACGCGATCCGCTTCGCGCCGAGCGCTTCGAGACGCTGCATTTCGGCGTCGACGTCATCGGATTCGATATCCAGGTGCACGCGGCTTTCGTGTTCCACGCGCTGCAGAAGGACGATCGGTTCGTCGTTAGCGGTTTCGAGTTCGGCATAGCGCCCGTCGCCGTCCTGGTCCAGCGTGGCGATGGGCTTGCCGAGCGCGCGGCTCCAGAACTCGGCCGACTCGGCGAGGTCATCCACTTTGCAATCGAGTACCAATGTGCACAGGCGACTGTGGTGCATGGCGGCGGCGCCGCGAATGGGGCCGGCACTGTAGCCGCGGTGCCGGGCCGCGCGTCAAGCCGGCACGGCCGTATGCGCCTGCTTCTGCGTGCTACTGCACCGGCTCGAAGCCGTCATCGAACAGATAGTCGCTGAGCTTGTCGAGCAGGAACACATCGGTGAAATGGTTGTTGGCGTCGTCGTCGACGAGGCGGTTGTCGCCGGTGGACAGCAGCAGGCGGCCGTGGCCGTCGAAGCGCAGCTCGCCCGAAAGCGAGTTGTAGATGTCCAGGCGCAGCAGGAGGCTGAGGCGCGCATGATCGCGTTCGTACAGCACGAGCTTCTGACCGTCGCCGAGTCCTGAATTCAGGCCGTCGGTGACAAACGCGACCTGGCGTCCGTCGGCGGAGAACGCCGCCGTGTTGAGATTGCCGGCGAGCGGATCGCCCGTGACGGAACGGCTGACGAGTTCGTTGGCGCCGGTGCCGCGGTCGTGCACGTAAAGGCCGGAGAAGGGCACCGGCGTGCCGAAGTTGGTCGCGAAGCTCGTCAGCAGCACTTCGCTGCCGTCGCGCGAGATGTCGTGCAGATAGCTCGCCTTGTCGGCCTGGCCGCCGGGCGACGGGATGCTGACGCGCGTCACGAGATTCGCGGCGCGGTCGAAGGCGAACACCTCGTACTCGCCGTTGGTGTCGTCGGCGACGAGGTTCGTCGCGAAGGACGCCAGCGCGATCGTGCTGCCGTCACCGGAAATGCGCGACTCGTAGCTGTCGCCGTCCGAACCCGAGCCATCATGGCCAGGGGTGGCGAGCTGGGTCGTGCCGGCCTGCATGTCGCGCACGAAAATGTCGCAATGACCGTTGCCGTTGCCGTCGCCGGCAACGAGGTCCGTTGCGCACGATGAGAACGCGACGTAGCGGCCGTCGTCGGACACCGACGGGAACAGGCTGTAGGAGTTCGGCATGGCGCCGGCTGGCGTCAGGCTCACGACGGCCGTCGTATGCGTGAGGCGGTCGTGGCGATAGATATCCATGCGCGGCGACGGCGTTCCCAGCACGAAGGCCGTGCAGCTCTGGAACACGACATAGCGGCCATCGGCGCTGATGTCGACGTCGCTGCTGCCGCAGAAGCCCTGCGTGCCGTCGGTGCCGACCGACACGCGCTCGGTGGTGCCGAGCAGGCGGTCGCGCACGAAGACGTCGTTGGCGCCGTTGGTGTCGCCGACGACGAGGTTGCTGGCCTGCGAACCGAATGCGACGTAGCGCGCGTCATCGCTCGCGGCGAAGCCCTGGTTCCATTCGCCGCTGTTGTGGTTGGCCGCGGCCACGATGATGCTGGCGGACGGCATCGACACGCGCTGTGCCGCGCTGGTGCGGCCGTCCTGCCGCACCGCGTCGTACAGGCGGTTGGTATCGCCGGCAACGAAGCTGTCCGTCGAGGTCAGGGCGACGACGACGCTGCCGTCGCCCGAAAACAGCGGAGCATAGGCTTCGTCGCCGATCTGCTCGGCGTCGGCGCGGAAGCTGACGTAAGTGATCGCGCCACTGGCTAGTTCGCGCAGGAACGCACGCGAGTTGCCGCGCGGCTGTCCGGCGACGATGCCCGATGCCGACGACTGCATGACGATGCGCTCGCCGTCGCGCGACAACGCGCTGACGGCGGAGAAATCGTCGCTGATCTGCGCGCCGCCGGGGCCGAGGGTCACGCGCGCCAGGCTGCCGGTCTGGCTGTCGTAGCGATAGCCGTCGGTCGTGGCGTTAGTGTCGTCGGCGACGAGTCCTACGTACGCGTTGAACGCGACGAAGCGTCCGTCACCGCTGAGCGCCTGGCTCAGCGGCAGCGTCGGATAGTCGGTCATCTGCGAACCGTCGGCCTTGAGGCTCACGCGCTGCGTAGTTCCGGCCGCGGGCTTGCGCAGCAGCAGGTCCCAATAGAGGTTCGTATCGCCGGAGACCAGATTGGTGGCCCAGGTATAGAACACGACCGCACTGCCGTCGGCGGAAATCTGCGGCTCATAGCTGTTGTTGTCGCCGATGCGGCCGTCGGCGCCGACCGAGATCAGTTCGAATTCGCCGGTCTGGCGGTCGAGGCGGTAGATGTCGCGCAGTCCGTTGGTGTCGTCCGCGTCGAACGCGGCGTAGCTGTCGAATACGACATGGCGGCCGTCGGCGCTGATCTGCGGGTTTGCGCTGTCGCCCATGGCGGCGACGCCGCTGCTCAGGCGCGTCAGCAGCGTGGTCGTGCCGTCGCTGCGGTCGCGCAGGTAGATCTGGCGCAGGCCGTGCGTCGGCGTCGCGACGAGGCCCTGCGCATCGCTGTCGAACACGACGTAGCGCGCGTCGTCGCTGGCCGCGCCGATCGTGCCGACGCTGCCCTGCGCCTCGATGCCGCCCGTGCCGACGCTGACTCGCTCGACGCTGCCGGTCGTGGCGTCATGCAGGAACAGGTCGGCGCTGCGGTTCGTGTCGCCGGCAACGAGGTTGCTCGCCGCCGAGCTGAACAGGGTATGGCGCCCGTCCGGCGTCAGCGTGTCGACGCGTTCGACCCGGCCGTTGCCGTCCATCGGCCCGGCGAGCGTGGTGCGGTTGACGAGCTCGATCTCGACGGCCGCTGCATGATGCACGGTCGCGCTGCAGACGCAGGCCAACGAAATGAGCAGTCGATATCTTTTCATGAAGTCGAAAAAGCCGTGAAGTGGAAAGTCTAGCTGCCTGCGCAGCGCAGACGACAGCTCAGCGCCGTGGCAGCGAAGCGAGAAACGCCTCGCCGAAGCCCTTGAGTTCGATGCGGTTCTGGTCGATGCGTGCGGCGTAGATGATGCGTCCCTTGATCATGCCGAAGACCAGCGCGCCGATCAGCACGACCGCGCCGAGCAGCGCCGGAGGACCGCTGGACTGGCCGATCGCGACGCCGATCAGGCCGAATCCGACGAGCGCGGCAAGCCAGCTGCCGAGGATCACGTTGCGGCGCAGGGTGCGGTGCTCGGTGCACAGCCCCGGACTGACGCTGACGCTCTTGCGTGCGATCAGCGCGACGATGATGTAGATCAGGATGCTGATGAGCACGAGGATGTACAGCCACGGCGTATGCCAGTACAGCGTGCGCGCCCGGACCGGCTGTTCCGCGTCGGCATTGCATTTGACGCAGCGTGGCGGCAGGTCGCCGTTGGGCGTCATCATGACGGAATCGCCGTCGCGCCAGACCTGCGAGCCGTCGTCCAGTACGACCGGCCGTGCCGTGATGCGCGCCTGTGGCGGCGCATATGGGTTGCTTTCCTGCATGCCGATTCCCCGGGTCGGATGACGAAAGACGCGAGGCTAGCAGGCGGCCTCGACCGGCGCCAGCACAGGCGCCATAAACGAAAAAACCCTCCCGCCGGGAGGGTTTTATCTCGGAAACCGGGTCGCGCTCCGGTTTTTCGGCCGCAGGACGCGGCGCGCTGCCCGTCAGGACGCCAGCGCGAGATCGTCGAGCATGGCCTTGAGGAAGCGTGCCGCTTCGCCGCCGGTCGCGGCGCGGTGGTCGAAGGTCAGCGACAGCGGCATCAGGCGGTGCGTTTCCACGCCGCCCATTACCGGCACCAGTTCGAAGCGCAGCTTGCCCGCGGCGACGATGGCGACGCAGGGCGGCACGACGACCGGCGTGGCGTAGCGGCCGGCGAACACGCCGAAGTTGGAAAGGGAAATCGTATACCCTTTCAATTCTTCCGCCGGGATCGAACGATTGCGCACCGAGTCGCGCAGGCGGTTGATGGCCTGGCGCAGTCCGGCCGCGTCGAGCACGTCGGCGTTGCGCAGCGCCGGCACGAACAGGCCGTCCTCGGTATCGACCGCGATGCCGACATCCACATGCGGATGCATGGTGCGGGTCAGGTTGTCGCCGTCGAACCAGGCGTTGAGCGCCGGCACCGCCTTGCAGGCGCGCACCAGGGCGCGGATCAGACGGCCGGTGATGTCGTTGCCGGGCAGCCAGGCATGCAGGTCGGCGTCGTCGCACAGCGTGGTCGGCACTACTTTGGCATGCGCATCGGCCATCACGCGCGCCATGTTGCGGCGTACGCCCTTGAGCTGTTCGGGCTGGCCGAGCGCGGCCGGCGCACTCGGCGGCGCCGTGCGCATGGGCTGGCCCGAGGCGGAGACCGCGGTGCGTTGCGGCGCGGCTGCCGCTATCGGGGCTGCGACTGCCGCGGGAGCCGCTGCCGCTGCCGCCGCGACCGGCGCAGGCGCCGCGGGTGCGCTGCCGACGCGCGCCGTGCCCTTGCTCGCGGCGTCCTTGACGTCGTTCATCGTGACCACGCCGCCGGCGCCGCTGGGCGCGACGCGCGCCAGATCCACGCCGAGCTTCTTGGCCAGCGCGCGCACGGCCGGCATTGCCTTGACGCCGCCGACCGACACGACCTGCTCGGATACCACGCGGTCGCTCGCTTCCATCGCGCCGACCACGGTGCCGGCATCTTCGCGCGGCTTGGGCTGGCCGCTCGCGATCTCGCCGCCTTCGTCGGACGCGATCACCTTCGCATCGCCGCTTTGCGGCGTGGGTTCGCCGGCACCCTTGGTCGCCGGGGCTTCGGCCTTCGGTGGCGGGCCATGGTGATGGCCGGTGTCCTGCGCGTCGGCGCGCTGCGGCAGGCTGGCATCAAGTTCGATCTCGACCAGCGCCGCGCCGGTGATGATGACGTCGCCGTTCGCGCCATGCAGCTTGACGACCTTGCCGGAATACGGCGACGGCACCTCGACCACGGCCTTGGCCGTTTCCATCGACACCAGCGGTGCATCGAGGCGCACGATGTCGCCTTGCTTGACGGCCCATTCGACGATGGTGGCGTCGGGCAGGCCCTCGCCGAGATCGGGCAGGAAAAATGTCTTGATCGTGCTCATGCGTCGCCTCGTTCCCGTTCCATAGACAGATCGCGCGCAGGCAGCCAGCCCTGCGCGCCGGATTCGTTCTCAACCCAATACCAGCCGCCGGCTTCTTCGATCAGGTGCACACGCTCGCCGGCAACCGCATCCAGTTCCCGCGCGGTGTAGTCGCGCACGGCGGTCGCCGACGCGGCGTCGGCCGCGTCGAGCCAGCGTTCGTGCACCCAGCCGCTGCGTCCGCCCGCGTCGGTGGCCCAGACGAACTGCGGCCATTCCGTGTCGCGCGCGCCGAGCGTCACGGTTTCGCCGCGCGCGAAGCACACGGGATCGGCGTACTGGGTGCGGTAGTCGCGCAGCAGGGTCGCGATCATCTCAGCTCACCGCAAGCGTGCGCCGGACCGCCGCGACGATGCGCTCGACGCTCGGCAGGTATTTCATTTCGAGGCGGAACAGGGGGATGTGCGTGTCGTAGCCGGTGACGCGCTCGACCGGTGCGACGAGGTCGTACATCGCGTGCTCGGCCAGACGCGCCGACACTTCGGCGCCGAAGCCGGCGGTGCGCGGCGCCTCGTGCACGATGACGCAGCGGCCGGTCTTCTTCACCGATTCGTGGATGGTGTCGAAGTCCAGCGGCTTGAGCGTGGCCACGTCGATGACTTCGGCGCTGATGCCTTCCTTCGCCAAGGCATCGGCGGCTTCCAGCGTTTCCTTGACCTGCGCGCCCCAGGTCACGAGCGTCACGTCGGAGCCGTCGCGCAGCACGAAGCAGACGTCCAGCGGCAGCGCTTCGCCGTCGTCGGCGACTTCTTCCTTGTACTGGCGGTAGATGCGCTTGGGCTCGAAGAAGATGACCGGGTCCGGATCGCGGATCGCGGCGAGCAGCAGGCCGTAGGCGCGCGAGGGCGAGGACGGCATGACCACGCGCAGCCCCGGCACATTGGTAAAGATGGATTCGTTCGCTTCCGAATGGTGCTCCGGTGCGCGGATGCCGCCGCCCCAGGGAATGCGCAGCACCATGGGGCAGGTCAGGCGGCCGCGCGTACGCGTACGGAAGCGCGCCGCGTGGCAGATGATGTGGTCGACCATCGGATAGACGAAGCCGTCGAACTGCGCTTCGGCGATCGGCTTCATGCCCTGCGCGGCCATGCCGACGGCGACGCCGGCGATCGTGGTCTCGTCCAGCGGCGTATCGAGCACGCGTACGGGACCGAACTTGTCGCTGAGGCCCGCCGTGGCACGGAATACGCCGCCGTTGATGCCGACGTCCTCGCCGAGCACGACGACGGACGGGTCCTTGGCCATCTCATGGGCCATAGCCATGGTCAGGGCTTCGATCAGAGTGATTTGCGCCATGAAAAACGCTCCGGATTTGCTTTTCTCCCTCTCCCCCGCGCTTGCGCGGGGGAGAGGGTTGGGGTGAGGGGGAGAAGCCGGAATCGACCTCGGCGCCCTGCGTGCCGCCGCGACGACAGACACGCCATACATCGCCGCGAAGTTCGTGGATTGGGCTCGCAGGCATTTCGCCCCCTCACCCAACCCTCTCCCCTTCGCGCAATGCGCGAGGGGGAGAGGGCTCTACGTCATTCAATGCTTCGCCGCGCGCGCCTGCTCCAGCGCGAGCACCTGCGCACGCTGCTCCTGCAAATCGACCGGCAGTTCCGCGTAGACGAAATCGAACATCGCTTCGACCGGCTGCACCTTGGTTTCGAGATAGGCGTTGACCTCGACGTCGACGATCTTCTCGCACTCGACCTTCCAGGCTTCCTCGTGCTTGTCGCTCCAGGCCTTCTGCGCGACCAGATAGGCGCGCAGGCGCTTGAGCGGTTCGCGTCCCCAGGCCTCTTTCACTTCGCCGTCGGGGCGGTAGCGGCGCGCGTCGTCGGCGGTGGTGTGATCCGACAGGCGATACGTGACCGCCTCGATGACCATGCCGCCGTGGCCGTGGCGCGCGCGCTTGATCGCGTAGTCCATGGCCGTGCGCATCGCGATGATGTCGTTGCCGTCGACCTGCAGGCATTCCAGGCCCGCGGCGATGCCTTTCTGCGCCAGCGTCTTCGCGCCCGTCTGGGCCGAGCGCGGCACCGAGATCGCCCACTGGTTGTTCACGATCACGCTCACATACGGCAGCGTCTGCGCGCCGGCCATGTTGATCGCCGCATAGAAGTCGGTCTTGGACGAGCCGCCGTCGCCGACCACGCTGACCGCGACGCGCGGTTCCTGGCGGATCTTGAACGCGAGCGCCGCGCCGGCCGCGTGCAGGCACTGGGTCGCGATCGGCACGCACCACGGAAAATCGTGGGCCGGGCCGGAGAAGTCGTTGCCGCGTTCGTCGCCGCCCCAGTACATCAGCACTTCGCGCGGCTTCACGCCGCGCACGAACTGGGCGCCGTACTCGCGATACATCGGCGCGAACACGTCGTCGATGTGCATGGCCGAACCGATCGCGACATGCGCGGCCTCGTGGCCGAGGCAGGACGCGTAGGTGCCGAGCTTGCCGGTGCGCTGCAGCGCGACCGCCTTGCTGTCGAACACGCGTACGAAACTCATGGTCTTGTACAGCTCGACCAGTTGCTTGGTATCGCGCGCGAACTCGGGCAGGTCGTTGCGGACGAGCTTGCCGTCCGCGTCCATGTATTGCAGGTATTCGATTTCAAAGCTGGCGGCAATAGACACGAAAGCCTCCGCAAATTGATGCAAAGCGTGCATACGGCAGCACGCCGACGGCGGAAACGCGGCGGCGCACGGCTACCGGCGTCGATGACCAGCGTGCGCGCAGATCCAGTGCTGCAGCGGACCACGCCGGTCGAGGGGTTGCCTTGATAGCAAGGCGACCGCGGCGAAGCAAGTTCGGGCGCAGCATTTATGCACCCGCTTTTTGCACCCGCCAACTCAGTCAACAAATAGAACGACCTATGCTTTTAGGAGCCCCCTTGAGTCAAGGGGGCGGCCAACGCGACGCGTTGGCCAGGGTTGTGGAGATCTGGTGCACGGCCCAAGTACCTCACCGTTTTCAGTTACTGCGGTGCCGACCGGAATCATAGCCGGGTCCATAGTTAGGATGGCGTATGCTTGTCCGGATATCTTTGGGCAGAACGGCCGTGACCGATACGATCAAGCGCGAACTCGAAGCCGGCATCACGACCGACCTGACGGACCGGATCAGCTACGGCGGCTACCTGCAGCTCGATACGCTGCTGTCGGCGCAACTGCCCCTGTCGCGGCCGGAACACCACGACGAACTGCTGTTCATCATCCAGCACCAGACTTCCGAGCTGTGGATGAAGCTCATCATCCACGAGCTCAAGGCGGCGATCGCGCACCTGGCCATCGACGACGTCGATCCCTGCCTGAAGATCCTTGCCCGCATCAAGCAGATCCAGCGCCAGCTGTTCGAGCAGTGGGCCGTGCTCGAAACGCTGACGCCATCGGAATACCTGCAGTTCCGCCATGTGCTCGGTCCGGCCTCGGGCTTCCAGTCGCACCAGTACCGCACCATCGAATTCCTGCTCGGCAACAAGAACGCCGACATGATTGCCGTGTTCTCGCACGCGCCGGCGCAGCAGGAATCCTTGCGCGCGGTGCTGCACGCACCGAGCCTGTACGACGAGTTCCTGCGGCACCTCGCGCGCGCGGGCCACGGCGTGCCGCAGGTCTGCATCGAGCGCGACTGGTCGCTGCCCTACGAGCGTCATCCGGAACTCATCGACGTGTACCGCCGCATCTACGAGAACACCGATCAGTTCTGGTCGGCCTATCACCTGTGCGAGCAGTTCGTCGATCTGGAGGAAAGTTTCCAGCTCTGGCGTTTCCGCCACATGAAAACCGTGGAACGCATCATCGGCTTCCGCCGCGGCACCGGCGGTTCCTCCGGCGTGGCGTTTCTCAAACGCGCGTTGGATCTGACGTTCTTTCCGGAACTGTTCGAAGTGCGCACCGTAATCGGCACCTGAGGCCAGGCCGACACGACGCGACGTCGGCCTTGCAGACGCTGCCGCTACACGGCTTCGGCAACGCGCCGCCGGCTTCGCGGGACGGACTTATGTCGCGCTGCAGCAAAGCACCGGTTTGACTTGGGCTAGGCGCAGCGGTTAAAGATTTGGCTCTTTCGTCGTGCCGCCAAGCGGTTCCTCGACTTTTTTCCACCCAATTCGCAGGGGACCCACCGCATGAGCGGTTACGCCATCACGGGCGAGCAGCCCGCGCCGCCCGAATTTCCACAATTCATGGGGCATCCGAAGCCGCTGTGGATGCTGTTCATGGCCGAGTTCTGGGAGCGCTTCGCGTTCTACGGCATACGCTGGGCGCTGGTGCTGTACATCGTCGCGCAGTTCTACGATGGCAATGCCACCGGCCAGGCCGCGGCCAATCTGACCTACGGTTCCTACCTCGCTCTGGTCTACGCCGGCGCCATCGGCGGCGGCTATGTGGCGGATCGCATCATCGGCTACCAGCGCTCCATCCTGGTCGGCGCCGTGTTCATGGCCGCCGGGCTGTTCATGATTTCCATCCCCAACCAGGAAATCTTCAAGCTCGGTCTGGCGACGATCATCGTCGGCAACGGCATGTTCAAGCCGAACATCTCGACCATGGTCGGCAAGCTGTACGCGCTGAACGATCTGCGCCGCGATTCGGGCTTCACCATCTTCTACATGGGCATCAACGTCGGCGGCTTCACCGCGCCGATCATCACCCAGTTGCTGGCCGAGAACGTGTTCGGCACCGGCGGCATGCCGTCGTACAAGGTCGTGTTCATCGCGTCAGGCATCGGCATGCTGCTGTCGCTGGTGTGGTTCTACTTCGGCCGCGCCCAGCTCAAAGGCATCGGTGCGCCCTTGCCGGAAGCGCCGGGCCGCGAGCGCGTGCTCTACGTGATCATCGGTGCGATCGTCGTGATTCCGGTCGCGTACTTCCTGCTCGCGCTCGGCGCCGAAACCTTGCAGTGGGTGCTCACCGCGATGTTCACCGCGCTGGCCGTGACGCTGCTGATCGAAGGCGTCAAGAACGGAGCCGTCGCGCGCGACAAGACCATCGCGATGCTGATCATCTTCGCCTTCAATATCCTGTTCTGGATGTTCTTCGAGCAGGCCGGCAGCTCGTTCACCTTCCTGGCCGAAAGCATCGTCGAGCGCGACCTCGGCTGGATGACGTTCCCGACCGCCTGGTTCCAGAGCGTCAACTCCCTGGCCATCATCGCGCTGGCGCCGCTGGTCGCCTGGATCTGGGTGGCGATGAAGGACCGCAATCCCATCATCCCGCGCAAGTTCGCCCTTGGTCTGATCTTCAACGGCCTGGCCTTCCTGCTGCTGATGTACGCCCTGACTTACCTGGTCGACGGCAACAGCAAGATTCCGTTCTGGACCTTGTTCATGGTCTACGTGATCCAGTCCGTGGGTGAGCTGTGCCTGTCGCCGATCGGCCTGTCCATGGTGACCAAGCTGGCGCCGGTGCGACTGGTGGGCTTCGGCATGGGCGGCTGGTTCCTCTCCACCGGCATCGGCAACAACCTGTCGGGCATCTTTGCCGGACACGTCAGCGGCGATTCGGGAATGAGCGTGAACTCGGCGCTGTCCGGCTATACCTTCGGCTTCTGGGCGCTGCTCGGTGCCGGTGTGCTGCTGTTCGTGGTCGCGCCGCTGATCAACCGGCTCATGCACGGCGTGCGCTAGCGCCAAGAGCATTATCCAAATGCGTAAATAGCCGCAACCTGGCACTTACTCCTTCCCCTTCAAGGGGAAGGCTGGGATGGGGATGGTGTTTACCTCAGCACTGACAACGACGAGTTCGCATAGCTGCAACACCATCCCCACCCAACCGTCCGGCCCGCTGGGCGTCAAGGACGATGAGAACCTTCGGTTCTGAACCGTCGTCCTTGACCCCCTTGAAGGGGAGGGCTCAAAGCTCGCTGCACGAAGCGCCTTTCGCTTTTGTCAGGCGCTCCAGGAACATTCTGCACAAGTCCACGGCCCGGACATTCCGGGCCGTGGCATTTCTACGAGGTAAACGCGCATGACTGCAACGACCACGCCGGCCGCCGCCCCGTTCCAGCCGCCGCCGCCTGGCGAATTCATCGGCCATCCGCGTCCGTTGTGGATGCTGTTCGGCGCGGAATTCTGGGAGCGCTTCGCCTACTACGGCATGCGCGCACTGCTCGCGGTCTACGTAGCGACCACGTTCTTCAGCCTGCTGCCGGAAGGCGAGGCCAAGGCCGCCGCCAGCCTGACCTACGGCGCGTATACCGCGCTGATCTACGCGACCGGCCTGTTCGGCGGCTTCGTCGCCGACCGCTATCTGGGCTATCGGCCGTCGATCATGCTCGGCGGTGCGTTCATGGCCGTGGGCCTGTTCCTGCTGCTGATTCCGGAACTGCCGTGGTTCCTAGCGGGACTGGCGATCATCGTCGTCGGCAACGGCCTGTTCAAACCGAACATTTCCACGCTGGTCGGCAAGCTCTACGCGCCCGGCGACGCGCGTCGCGATTCGGGCTTCACGATCTTCTACATGGGCATCAACGCCGGCGGCGCGCTCGCGCCGTGGATCTGCGGCACGATCATCGGTGCCACCTACGGCTACAAGTGGGGCTTCCTCTGCGCCGGCATAGGAATGATCCTCGGACTGATCATGTTCCACTGGCTGCGCGGCTGGCTCGGTCACATCGGCGCGTCGCCGGCGCCGGCACAGAACCTCAAGCGCGTCGCCATCGTCGCGCTGGGCTGCGTCGCCTGCGTGCCGGTGGCCTACCTGCTGCTGAGCCGGGCCAACCTGGTCGGCTACATCCTGCTGCTGATGTTCGCCGTGCTGACCTGCTATTTCATCGGCAGCAGCATCAAGAGCGGCGATCGCATCCAGCTGCACCGCTATATCGCGATGCTGCTGCTGTTCCTCGCCAAGATCCTGTTCTGGGGCATGTTCGAGCAGGCCGGATCGAGCCTGAACTTCTTCGCCAAGGATCATGTCGACGCGCCGTTCGACTTCACGCTGTTCCAGTCCTTCAATCCGGTCTTCATCCTGTTGCTCGGACCGGTATTCGCCTGGCTCTGGCCCAGGCTCGAGCACAGCAATCTCAATCCGTCGGTGCCGCGCAAGTTCGCCCTGGCGCTGGTTCTCGTCGCGATCGGCTTCACCACGCTGCTGCTCAGCATCAAGTATCTGGACGACGGTACGGGGCATATCCCGTGGCTGATGCTGGCCCTGGTCTATGCCTTCAACACCATGGGCGAGCTGTGCCTCTCGCCGATCGGCCTGTCGATGGTCAGCAAGCTCGCCGCGCCGAAGGAAACCGGCATGGCCATGGGCGCCTGGTTCCTGTGCTCGGCCATGGGCAACTGGGTCGCCGGCAAGACCGCGTCGGTCGCCGTCGCCGCGAACGCCGGCATTTCCGGATACGTGGAAACCTATACCTTTATCGCCTACGCCGGCTTTGGCATGGGCGCGGCATTCCTGATCTTCGCGCCGTTCATCAACCGGCTGATGCATGGGGTGCGCTGAGGCGCGGGGGTGGTCGGCACGAAGCGGGCGCCGGTCACCGATGACCGTGGTGCCCTACGTTCGTGAAGACCTGCTGGAAGAAGCCAGACGACGCCTTCCGGTCGCCCTTGTTGAGCTCATGCCGTTTATCGCGGTCTGGTGCGGAGCCAGCTGGTCGTGCGCGGCAAATACCCCGCTGCGCCGCCTCACCGCCATCGACGGGCTCTCTGAGGTCTGATCGGGCTGCTCTGCGATCTCACGTGATGCATTGACCGCGATGACTTGCCAGGTCTTGGTGCCGCTTGCCACGGGGCGACACTCTGCTTGAAAGGAAAGCGGGCGGTTGGCGTCATCGCGGGAGCCGGCTCCCCGCCGATCGCATCCAGGCTCCTGTCCGAAAGCGGTGAGAGGCTCAGGGCTCAGAGGGCACACACACCTCATGGCCGGTTCGCCGCACGTCGGCACGTGCGACAACGAAGCATCGAGACATACCGAACAACGTGGACCTGTGGACTTGACAGCGGCTGCGCGCAACGATCAAAAGTCATTGGCATGGGTCATCGCTGAATCCAAGGAGAGCAACGGTGCAGCAGTCCGCCTCCCTCGCCACCGAGCCGCCCGCTCGCGCGTCTCTGTTCGCGCTCACCGCGCTGCTGTTGCCGCTCTACCGGATCGACCTCGATTTCCGCTTCCTGCGCGATGCGTTTCCCGGACTGCTGCATCAGCCTGCACTGACCGGTCTGATCCGCAGCCTGTTGCCTGGCGCGGGCAACGATGAACCGGCGTTCTGGGTCGAGGCACCCGAATCCGGACGCGCAGCCTATGCGGCCGGTGATGCCTACCGCTTGCAGCTGTGGGCGCTACCTGCCGGCGCGGCAGGGCTGCAAGCTCTGGTCGAGCAACTGCGTCGTCTGCCGCAGTGCCTGAGCGGCGCGGACGAGCGCCTGAGCTTTGGCCCCAACCTGCGATACAGCGGAGTCTTCCGGCCGCACACCGATACCTACGGCAGCAGCGTTGCGCCCTCGCCCGTCTACGACCTGTCGGATTTCGAACTGGAGCGCGCCTTCTGGCAACGGCAGTCCCGGGTGCGCCTTCGTCTACAGAGCCCGGTTCGCCTGCTGCGCCACAAGCAGCACCGGTGCGATACCAAAGGCGAGGCGCGCTACGTACGCCGCGTCGATGAATGGACCATCGGGCTGCTGGAACAGCGCCTTTGGGATACGCTGCGCCGCCTCGCGGGACCGGACTACGACCGGCTCTGGCCTCCCTGGACCACGGGCGCGCAGGAAACCGGCGGGGATGCATTCTGGATCGACTGGAACTACCGCGACGCCAACTCGGCTGAACACGCCATGGGCGGGCTGCTCGGGCACATCGATCTGGATCTGCGCCACGCCAGTGCGGAGTTCATCGCCGTCCTCGTGCTGGTCCAGCGGCTCGGTCTGGGTCAGCGCCGCAGCTTCGGCTGGGGCCGCTACCGGCTGGAGACCCTGGACGGTCGCGGTACCGCGCCACCCCGTCAGCGCAAGCCCGGCCTGTTGCAGCGCGCGGCTGCTTCCAGCCTGTTGCGCGGCGCGCTGATCGATTCGCTGGAGCGGGCCGCACCTGCTGCTTACCGCGATACCGCGGTCGGGGAATTGCGTCGCGGTGGCGCACTGCCGGAGCTGCTGCGCGATGATCTGCTGGCCCTACAGGAAAGTCTGAGCAGCGGCCGCCACAGCGCTCCTGCGCTGGGTGGCCGCATCCTGGAACGCGACGGCAAGCTGCGCCCCCTGGCGGTCCCGCCGTGGCGCGATCGCGTCGCCCAGCGCGCCGTTGCCGCCATCCTCACGCCCGAGCTGGACACGCTGTTCAACGCCAGCAGCTACGGCTATCGCCGCGGCCGGTCGCGACAGAACGCGCGCGATCACATCCTCGCGCTGCGGCGCGCCGGGTATCGCTATGCGTTCGAGGCCGATATCGACGGTTTCTTCGATGCCATCGAACGCTCGCGCCTCCACACGCGGCTTCAGGCCCTGCTGGGGGACGATCCTGGCCTGTCCCTGCTGCTCGACTGGATGGGGGCTCCGGTGGTCTTTGCCGGGCACACCGTGCACCGTCCGCGCGGCATCCCACAGGGCTCGCCCTTGAGTCCACTCATGGCGAACGTCATGCTGGAGGACTTCGACGCCGACATCGAAGCCGCCGGTTTTCGCCTGGTGCGATACGCCGACGATTTCGTAGTGCTGTGCCGCCGGCGCGCCGACGCCGAGCAGGCCTGGCAGGCCGCCGCCGAGTCCCTGGGCGATATCGGCCTGACTCTCAAGGCTGCCAAGACCGGCATCGTCGATCTGGACGAAGGCATGGACTTTCTCGGTTTCCGCTTTGTCGGCGACCTTGCAATCGACAGTCCGAGGTTGCCGCGCCAGCGGCAACCACAACGCGAGGCGGTGCCTGCCGGCAGTTGGCTCGATCTGCTGCTGCGGCGCGAGCCGGCATTGTGGCATCAGGTCCTGGCCTCCACCCAGAGTGACACGCGTCCTTCCGACGAGGACTCCCGTCTGGTCGCCGTGCTCGGTCCCGCCGCCCGCACATCGGCGCGCGGCGATGCGGCGGGTCCAAGCAACGAGAACGGCGAACCCGTCGATGCGGAAACCGTTTCGACGTCTTTTCCACAAAAGTCGATTCCGGAGGTTGAATCACCGGCTTCCGAGCCGCCCAGCTCGTCGGCCGACGAACCCGCAGCCGCCCGGTATGAACCGCCTGATGAAGAACAGGGCTCCCCCGCCGCCCCGCCGGCCGAGACGCTCGTTACAGCCGACGTACTTGACGACGACCTGCCGCTGCTTCCCGATTCCGAAATCGCCGGAGTCTCGCTCGACGTCGGCCAAGCCGGCGAAACCGAAGGCCAGTGGCTGTATCTGCTCGAACCCCCTGCGCTGTTGGTCCAGCGCAAGGGCCGGCTGCAGGTTAGTCGCGAAACCCTCGGCAGCCGGGAATTCGCTTGGCCCGATCTCGAATCGATCGTTCTGGTCGGCCGCCACCGCATCAGCAGCGGCGTGATCCAGCAGGCGCTCCGGCACGACGTGCCTGTGCACTTCGCCGATCAGCGCGGCCACTACCTGGGGCGTCTGGTGGCCGAACACGGCAGCGACGACGGACACGCGCTGCTGCTGGCCCAGGCGGGCCAATGGCGCGACCCCGACGAACGCCTGCGCCTGGCAGTCCCGCTGATCCAGGCGCGTTTGCACAACCAGCGCGAGATCCTGCGTCAACGCGCGCGCCGGCAGCCCGCCCTGGCTCACGCCGGTGCCGACATCGCTCGCCTGGCCGAGCAAGCCGCCGGCGCACGGGATCTGGCTCGACTGCGCGGTTATGAAGGTGCCGCCACACGCTGCTACTACGGCGCACTCGCCCAGCACCTGCCGAATGGCTTCGCGTTCAACGGGCGCAACCGGCGTCCTCCGCGTGATCCGATCAACGCCCTGCTGTCGCTGGGCTACACCGTGCTGTACACCCATGCGATCACGCTCCTGCACAGCCTGGGGCTGGAACCCCGCATCGGCTTCCTGCATGAGAGTCGCGGCCGCCACGCAGCACTTGCTTCCGATCTCATCGAACCATTGCGCCACATCGTCGAGCGACTGGTCTGGGCCATGCTCCATCGCCGGCAACTGCGACCCGAGGATTTTGACATCGATCCCACCAGCGGCTGCCGGGTTCAGACGGCGGCACGGCGGCGCTATCTCGCTGAACTCAGCTTGGTGCTGGACCACCCTGTGACCGGCATCGACGTCGACAGCCTGAGCCCGCTCGCCGCGCTGCGACGCCAGGGACTTCGCCTGCGCGCACGCCTGCGGAGCGGCGACGAGTCTCCCTGGTTCCTGCACTGCCGCTGATCGACACCATGACCGTCTTCCTCGTTTGCTACGACATCAGCGACAACCGCGAACGCGACCGCGTCGCGCGCCTGCTGTGTCGCCATGGCCACCGCGTGCAGGAATCGGTATTCGAGTTGTATCGGATGGACCCGGTCCGCCACCAGCAATTGCGCGAAGCGCTGCGTTCCATCGTCAGCGACGCTCAGACGATCCGCTTCTACCGGATCGGTCAAACCGGTGCCGCCGATAGCAGTGACCTGGCCGGAACTCCGATCGCGCGGCTCAGCCGCACCTGCCTGATATGAGCAGCCAACGCCCCTCGACTTGGGAACAACCGTGGTCCGCTGCGGCAACCTCCTGCCAGAAATCGCGTACGACGCCGCACAGACCGAAAAAATCCACTTCAATCAGAATGTTCAGACGTAAAACTACACATTCAAACACGCGCTGGACCGCCGCGGGCCGAAAATCAGGCAGTTGGCATTGGCTTCCCCATGCAGCAAGGCTATGCTCGCCCCCGCGGCCTGTGACCTTTGCCGGGTTGCCGGAACATGGGGTGTAAGCGCTGGATCGAGCGGGGAAAAAAGCGGCCGGAGTCGCAGGCCGCGTAGCCACTGAGGCTGTTGAAACAGCGAAGCCGAACGTCATCGCGACCGTGGCCAGGTCGCAGGCCGCGTAGCCACTGAGGCTGTTGAAACCGATCGGCGCACCTGTGGTGGGGGTGTTGGTGAGTCGCAGGCCGCGTAGCCACTGAGGCTGTTGAAACGGTAGCGCGCACCGCCAACGGTACAGCGCCGGGTCGCAGGCCGCGTAGCCACTGAGGCTGTTGAAACAGACGTGCTGCCTCCCACAGGTTGACAACGGTGCCGGTCGCAGGCCGCGTAGCCACTGAGGCTGTTGAAACTCAAGTGGAAGTAGGCCTGGGGGAAGCGGAACAGTCGCAGGCCGCGTAGCCACTGAGGCTGTTGAAACGCTCAGGCATGGGGAGGCTCCGGGGCTGCGGCGAGCATGTCGCAGGCCGCGTAGCCACTGAGGCTGTTGAAACAGAGACGGCGATCGTTGCGGATGTTGTAGTTGTGTCGCAGGCCGCGTAGCCACTGAGGCTGTTGAAACCTTGGAAATTCATGCGCCGGGTTTCGGCGTCGAGTCGCAGGCCGCGTAGCCACTGAGGCTGTTGAAACGGATCTCGCGCTCCATGCAACGGTTGAACGCGTGACGTCGCAGGCCGCGTAGCCACTGAGGCTGTTGAAACCGTACAGGATGACCGCTTGGGGCTTCTTCAGTTCGAGTCGCAGGCCGCGTAGCCACTGAGGCTGTTGAAACACGATCGAACGCACGCCGTCCTTCAGTGACGTGTCGCAGGCCGCGTAGCCACTGAGGCTGTTGAAACCGGCGGCTGAGGAAGCTGTCGCCGCCGTGGAATGGTCGCAGGCCGCGTAGCCACTGAGGCTGTTGAAACCCAGCCCATCACCCCTTCTTTTTGGTCTTGATCGTCGCAGGCCGCGTAGCCACTGAGGCTGTTGAAACTCTTAAGACCTGCCAGCAGCCTCTCCGAACAGCGCTGTCGCAGGCCGCGTAGCCACTGAGGCTGTTGAAACCGGTGGGTTCGTCCAGGCGGCGGTCGTCTCGGAGTCGCAGGCCGCGTAGCCACTGAGGCTGTTGAAACAGATGAAGGTGAACAGCAGGATACAGAGAACACGTCGCAGGCCGCGTAGCCACTGAGGCTGTTGAAACGCAGGGTAATCTTGAAGCGATTACCTATCCAGCGTCGCAGGCCGCGTAGCCACTGAGGCTGTTGAAACTCGATCGCCACTGAAGTTGCACCGACACCTGTGTAGTCGCAGGCCGCGTAGCCACTGAGGCTGTTGAAACCTCTTTCGGCACCACAGATGCGGCAGATGTCCTGGGCCGTCGCAGGCCGCGTAGCCACTGAGGCTGTTGAAACTAGGCGGTCGCGCTGTTGGCTGTCGGCATATTGCTTGTCGCAGGTCGCTTAGCCACTGAGGCTGTTGAAACCATCTTCCGTGATGTGGCTGTAGTGATTGAAGAGTCGCAGGCCGCTTAGCCACTGAGGCTGTTGAAACACAGCCGTAATGTGTCGGCAGAATGGATCTGCTGGTCGCAGGCCGCTTAGCCACTGAGGCTGTTGAAACCGCAATCTCCCGGTCCTTGGCGGCGAGCTGCTGTCGCAGGCCGCTTAGCCACTGAGGCTGTTGAAACGCCTGGTACGCCAGGGCGCAGAGGGCGTTGGAGGTCGCAGGCCGCTTAGCCACTGAGGCTGTTGAAACTAGCGGCAGAACTTGGTGAGGATGTGGTGGATCGTCGCAGGCCGCTTAGCCACTGCGGCTGTTGAAACAGGCCGAGGGTGACGCGCAGTACACCGCTGCGAAGCGTCGCAGGCCGCTTAGCCACTGAGGCTGTTGAAACTCCCCAGAACGACATCTCTGCCACATAAGCCGTCCAGTCGCAGGCCGCTTAGCCACAGGCCGTTGAAACGCACAACCTCCCCACCCACTCCCGCGCCTCGACGGTCGCAGGCCGCTTAGCCACTGAGGCTGTTGAAACGTACGCAGCTCGTCGTTGGCGTATTCATACACAGCGGTCGCAGGCCGCGTAGCCACTGAGGCTGTTGAAACACGCAACTGCTCTGCGGTCACTGCGGTCACTGCGGTCATGGGTCGCCAACCGCGTAGCCGCTGAGGCTGTTGAAACCCGTAGTAGCCGGTCGCCGCCGCGTGGCCGGAGTGTCGCAGGCCGGTTAGCCATTGAGGCTGTTGAAACAACTGCTCTGCAGTCATGTGGTCAGCCATTGCGGTCGCAGGCCGCTTAGCAACTGAGGCTGTCGAAACGCTTCACCTCACCCATTGTCGGAGCCCTCTTGCTGTCGCCGGGCGCGTACCCACAGAGGTTTTTGAAATGGCGTGACCTCGGACACTTTGATGACGATCATGTTGTCGCAGGCCGCATAACCACTGAGGCTATCGAAACCGCCGCGCTCAAAATCATGAGCACGGAGACGGGGTCGCAGATCCCGCAGCCACGAGGCTGTTGAAACTCTTCCTCCTCCTCCTCTTCCTCCTCTTCTGCCTCGAACCACGCAGCCACGAAGGCTTTTGAAACTGTGCCCGGAAATTCACTGCTCAACCCGACCGAGCCCGCTCAGCGAACAATTGAAACAAAAGCAACAAGTGCAACCACGGGCGCCACGAAGAGAATGGGTGGTCCGCGATCATCACCTCGGAGAGTTCATGAACAAGCGTTCGAACGAAAAACTGGAATCCGAAGACTATCTCTTTAGTCAGGAATACGACCCGGGCCAGACTGTGATCCTGGGCAGGTCGGTGCTCGATCTGTTCCGGGCATTCTCGAACAACAGCATGGTGGCCTTCGTCGGCTCTGGCACGAGCGTGGCGCTTGGCTACCCGACCTGGGGCGGTTTCGCCCAAAAGCTCATGGAACACGTCGTCGAGCAGTGGAAAATCACGGCTGGCGAGCTTGGCCAGGAGCTGAACGATCCTAAGTACGCTCACAGCGTGCGGCTTGCCTGGACCGTGACTGAGTACCAGCGTCTTTTCGCCGGCGACGATCCGAATCGGAAGCCGGCCCTGTTCGACATGATCGCGCTCGCCAGCGAGATGGCCGCGGAACTGCGGCGCATCGGTCAGGCGCAGGGTAAGGGCGCGAGCGAGAACTCAGTCGAGAAATTCTACCGCGACACGTTCTGCAGGGAGAGTAACGAAGGCGAACCCAATAGAGCGCTGCCTGCGGGCGACTCCACGTCCAATCGCGTCGTGAACGAGATGCAGAAGCGCCTTGGTCAGCTCGCCGGAGCGACGGGTACCAACACCAAGTTGCATGTGCCAATGACCATTCCACCCGATTACGTGGCTGGCACCCATCTCGTGCGTGCGCTGAATGCAGAGGCGGCTCCCGATACGCCGGTGCCGGGAGCCGCCACCGAGCCGTCCAAGGATCCAGCTTTCCCCGTCGAGCAGGCGCCGGCCACGCCGACGCGGGGTTCCATCGATCCATCCACGGCGTACAGAAAGCTGCTAGGCACGCAACGACCGTCACAGGACGTACTCGCCTGCCTGCAGGGCAACTGGAACATCAATCGGTTCGTGACGCTGAACTACGATCACGAAATCGAACGCCAGCTCGAGGATCATACCTACCCGTTTTTTTCGCTGACCCCGGAGCGCGGCGCGACTGCTGGGTCAGCAACGGCTGCTTCCGCCACTGGCGGCAAGCCGACGGCACCCGGCAGGACCGCGCGCTCACGCCTGGGCGAGAGCGCGGTCACCATCGACCTATGCCCCAGGAATACGGCGGAACTACTGCTGTTCGCCGCCAACTTCTCGCCGGCACAGGTGCAGGTGGTGCATTTGCACGGCTCCGTGCGTGATCCGTCGGCCATGATCGTGACCGACCGGGACTACAACCAGCGCTATTTTTCGCGCGGCGCCTGGCCCAGCGTTCTCGGTGATGGCCAGGACCTGCTGTTTCGCGGCAACGCCATACTCTTCGTCGGCGTCGGCATGACCGAGGACGAGTTACTGCGGCCGCTGCGTATCCTGGCGCAGGCGCCGACTCGCGACGGCCGTCCGGTATTCGCCTTGCTCGCGTCGTCGTCGAGCGAGGCCGAGGACACGGCGCTCGCCGTCAAGCTGTTTCAGCGTTACGGCATCCGCACGATTTTCTACGGCAGGGTACCGCCCAAGGATGACGAGTTTGGCAACCTTTCCGACCATCCCTTGCGTCGTGCCTACAGGGCGCACCCTGCCGGATGCGACGGCGGCCCGTCCGGTGAATCCGATTCGGCGGAGTTGGCGTCGCTGCAGGACGAACTGGACTTCCTGGACTGCGTCCAGCGCGTGGTGAAGGCGCGGAAAGCATGCAAGGAGTTCCCGGACGCCGCACCTGCAAGCTCGGATGGTGCATTTGCCCGTCCGGATGCTACGGATTGTGCGGGCGCGCCCGAAACACCCGTTGGCGGTGGCGAGCAAGACAAGAAAACGGATCGTCGGGCCGATCTGGAAAGCCAGTACGCGAAAGCTCGTGACGAGATGCGGACGGCTGTCAAAGAATGTTGCACAAAGAACACGAGTCCAACTGACGTTCCTCCAGCCGATCCCTACAACGTCGGTCGATTTGGCCCGATACCGACACGGAAGCTGCCGCGGCTAAGGCTCACGCCCTGGCATACCGAGGTCTTCGCACTGGTTTCCGTGTGCATGGAGAAGGCCAGTTTGGAGTCGCTGAGTATCGCGCAACTAAAAGCCCTGGCTGACGCGGTCGTCAGCCTGCGGTCGGCGATCCAGACGCGCGCACTGCTGGATGCGCTCGATTTCATAGCCGTGCGCGCGAGAGACTGGCGCAGAAACTGGTCGCGCTACCCGGGACACGCGCACTGTGCGCCGGCATTCCGGCGCCTGCCGGACAGTCCCGCCTTTCCGTCGCTGTTGCGCCGGCATATCGGCATGCACGACAACCTCGGTGACACGCCCGCCTTTGACCGGCAAGGCGCCAGCGCGCCGGTCGGAGCATTGCTCAAGAGGATCTGCTTCCGCCGAAAGCAGGTTGTCATCTGCTTGTGGCCAAACGGCAGGGGCAAAGGCTATCTCGCCAGTCTGCTGGCCAGCGAGCCGGCGACCGATGCATCGCGCCGCGTGGTCATCTCGTTCAATCAGTCCTGGGAGTTCGATTCCTGCTTCGACCTGATCGCCGACGTGATCCGGCGATCTGGGCGCGCCGACGAACCCCGATTCGAATGTGTGCTGACGCATGTGGACACGATCTTCAACAAGGCGGCGAAGCGGCCGCTGCTCGCCGAATGGGATGTCCTGCTGCGTCTGCTGATCGCCAGCGCCACCCAGGAGGAAAGAATCCGCCTGATCGTCGTCTGCGAATACCCGACGACCCGGGACTACTTCGCCTCGATCGCCGGCGACGGGGCGCATCGCACGCATGGCCCTGGCTTACGTGCGCCATACGTCGAAGCGGAAGCGCGCGACTGCGGCAAGCAGCTGACGGGAGCTGAGGCGCAGGCCAAAGACCTGAACTTCGTTTTCGCGCGCTGCAAATCGCGCTGGCTGACGCTGTTTCTCTGCCAGCTGATCGACTGGGTGGAACGGCGCGGGCGGCGGCGAACGCCGGGGCCGTCTGAGACCGAGACGGAAGAGTACCTGCTGGCGCCGGAGGCGCAGCCTGGCGAGTTCAGTCGCCGCCTGATCAACGACGCCTGGAACCGGCTGCGGCAGACTCAGGACCCGCGCCAGCGGGTGGCGGCCGTCATCGACGTCGCCATCGTCCATTTCGAACGGCATGTGATCGCCTACGGCACGCCCGAGGTGCGACTGCAGAAGATCCTGGCATTCGCCCTCCTGCGTAACCTCTTCGTGCTGGCCACGCCGGTACGTCCGGAACTGATCCGGTATTTTCCCGAGATCAGGAAGATCCTGAAAGACTATGGGGAGGCGGATCGCGGCGCGGACTACATCACGGACGCTGTGGCGCTACTTGAACATCTGCGGCTGGTCATTCCGCTGCACGGGCACTACCCGGCGACACTGGCGCAGGCCCGTCGCATCGGGCTGCACGGCGGCACGCGGCGCTACCTGCTGTCCAAGAAATCGCTGCCGTTCACCCATTTCGGGCGCCGCGAGCACGCAGCCATCACGGTGCTGCCGGTGCTGGCGGAAGATGTGGTCGCGCTGGAGCAGGACGATTTCGAGTTCACTCGTGAACTTTTCCAGGGACTGGTCGGGGCAGCCAACGCGGCGATTTCGGAGCGCGAAAAGCGCAGGGCCGCGGGTAAAAGCGGCAACGATGCCGGGGACGATGCATGCCGCGTACTGCCCGCCGAATGCGTCCGCGCTGCGTTCGGGCTGCTGCGCGGATCGATGCGCCTGGGGATTGTGCTCCGCGCCGCCGAAACCGCGAGTCCGGAGCATTCGCCGTTGGACGACTATTTCCGGCAGCTGCTGTCCATCCGGCGCGCGGCGCTGCGCATCGCCGACTGCGACGACCCCAACTGGGGCAAGCCCGGAAGCGAACCGGCCGCGAGCGAACCGGCCACGAGCGAACCGGCCACGAGCGAACCGGCCAAGCCCATCTTCGCCTGGCCGCTCTACGAACGCGAATGGGTCTGGCTCTTCAACGAAATGGGCGTCGTGCGCCTGCTGCAGGGCGATATGCGCGACGCCTGCACGCTGCTCGAACAGGCCATCGATTTCGAGGAGAAACGGCTACGCCGCGACGCCGGATTCGAGCAGTTGCTGTATCAACGAAGCGGCGAAAAGCGCTTCTCGGTGACCCGCCTGCGCATTTTCATGAATCTTTCGACGGCGGCACTGGAGCGCGGCGCCTTCGATCGCGTATCGCGCATCGTCCAGCGTGACATCGCCAACCTGCGGCTGAACCTGCGCGACTTTGCGCCAGGCGATGAACCTGCCCGCGCCGGCAAGCAGAAGGGCGCAACCGCAGCCGCGACCGCGTTCGTCCTTCCTCATCGCGAACTCGAAATACTCACCCTGGTCGCCGGGCTGATAGACGCACGCGTGCAGTACCTGCAGGGTGCGATCGGCGGTGCCGAGGTCTTGCTGCGCGCACAGCGGCGACGTGTGCTCAAGGTCGGCGTGCATGGACTGACCGCGGCGTTTTTCAAGGTGTATGCCGACGTACAGCAGCGCAAGGGCGACGTGGCACGCACCATGAAGTACCTCGCCATCGCGCGCACCGAAGCTCAGGCGTCGTGCCGCACCGATGTCGTACTCGGAGTTATGTTGGCCGAAGCCGAGCAGGCGCGTGACACGCAGGCTGCAGAAAGTGCGCTGCAATTGCGACATCACCTGGGGCGTCTGCGCAAGATCGAAGGCGAAGCCCAGCGCATCGGACTGACCCAGGTCGAGGCTACGGTCTGCCTTGTGCGTGCGCGCCTGTATCTGGGATTCGGCGAATACCGCTCCGCGCGCGAGGACATCATGAAGGCGTTGACGATGACGACGTCCAAGGGCATGCGGGTCAAGCGAATCGCGGCACTGGTCATTCTCGCCGCCTTGATGGCCACCGAAGACACCACGGACACCGCGCGTCACGAAGCGCTGCAATTGCTGTCCACGGCGCGCGCCGAGGCTGAGCGCATGGGCTACAAGCTCGCCGCGATCAACGCCATGGAACTGGAAATCGTGCTGAACCGGCGCGGCTCGGTGGAAGACTGGGCAACCAGCCGCGCCCGCGTGGCCATGGACGCGCGCACCGCGAGCAGCGTGGCCGGGTGAACGAGTAACCCGACGTGCCACGCATGGCCATTCGCCTGATCTCGCCAGCGGTGTCACTGGCCCCTACGCAGCCATTCCAGGATCGCCATGATGGAGCCAGCGGATGATCGGCTGATGGAGCCGGCCAATGATCGCCGTCATGGAGCCGCCTGTGGATCGGGCCGTGGGCGCCAGTTGACGCCCTGATGGGCCTCTCGAGCTCCCGTTCACCGCGATCCTTCGGGACTTCTACCGGCGGCGCGATGTGCTGTTGACTCCGGAAGACCCGCGATCCGCTGCGGCAACCTCGCGCCAAAAATCGCGTATGCCGCCGCGCAAACCGGAAAAATCCACTTCAATCAGAATGTTCCACAGAAAAGCCACCTATTCAAACACGCGTTGGGCTGCCGCGGGCAGAAAAAACAGGCAGTTGGCGTTGGCTTCCCCCCGGCAGCAAGGCTATGCTCGCCCTCGCGGCCTGCGACCTTTGTGGGGTTGCCGGAACATGGGGTGTAAGCGCTGGATCGAGCGGGGAAAAAAGCGGCTGGAGTCGCAGGCCGCGTAGCCACTGAGGCTGTTGAAACAGCTTTCGCCGTCCGCACCCGCCCGCCCTTTACCAGTCGCAGGCCGCGTAGCCACTGAGGCTGTTGAAACGCGTCAGCCCTTCGATGTTGCGAACGGCTTCGGTGCCGTCGCAGGCCGCGTAGCCACTGAGGCTGTTGAAACTTGAGCCAACCCACGAACCGTGTCGCTTCCGCAAGTCGCAGGCCGCGTAGCCACTGAGGCTGTTGAAACACGCCGCATAGACCTCCTGATAGTCGCCGTAGAGTCGCAGGCCGCGTAGCCACTGAGGCTGTTGAAACAAGCGTCGTCGTCGTGACAGCGAACGGCATTATGTCGCAGGCCGCGTAGCCACTGAGGCTGTTGAAACCCTGAACGAACGCCTGATCGAAGCCAAGCCTGAAGGTCGCAGGCCGCGTAGCCACTGAGGCTGTTGAAACCGGCAGGGCGAAGAGTTCCTCGGCGATTGACATCTGTCGCAGGCCGCGTAGCCACTGAGGCTGTTGAAACGGAAGCGCCTTGCCAGATGCTGTCGAAGCGCGCCGGTCGCAGGCCGCGTAGCCACTGAGGCTGTTGAAACGCACGCGGGTTTTACGACCAGCGATTTTTATCGCCGTCGCAGGCCGCGTAGCCACTGAGGCTGTTGAAACACCGGAGTCAGGTTCCTCCCCAGACCTGGCTCCGGTCGCAGGCCGCGTAGCCACTGAGGCTGTTGAAACATCGTCCGACGATTCGAGAGCGGTATCCAAACGTCGCAGGCCGCGTAGCCACTGAGGCTGTTGAAACAGGTCCATATCGTCGTCGTTGTACCAGTATTCATGTCGCAGGCCGCGTAGCCACTGAGGCTGTTGAAACCCGAGGTTGCGACGGTGCGCAGCTCATCGTTGGGTCGCAGGCCGCGTAGCCACTGAGGCTGTTGAAACGCAGCAGCGGCTTGGTCCATTTCTGCCTGGCGTTGTCGCAGGCCGCGTAGCCACTGAGGCTGTTGAAACTGCAGAAGAAAAAAGAAATGGGGAAAAGGCGGGGGTCGCAGGCCGCGTAGCCACTGAGGCTGTTGAAACACTCTGGGCCGACGGGCAACATTCGCCCGTTCAGGTCGCAGGCCGCGTAGCCACTGAGGCTGTTGAAACAACTCGCTGACGGCGGGTTCCGCCATCGTCTGGGGTCGCAGGCCGCGTAGCCACTGAGGCTGTTGAAACTAGCCAAGCAGGCCGTGACCAAGGCGCACCAGTAGTCGCAGGCCGCGTAGCCACTGAGGCTGTTGAAACCTATCGTCCGTCCTCGGACGAGGAATACATGAGTCGCAGGCCGCGTAGCCACTGAGGCTGTTGAAACGCACACAGTTACCAGCCGGCACAGCCTGGGCCTTGTCGCAGGCCGCGTAGCCACTGAGGCTGTTGAAACGCTTTGAAACAATCTGAAGAACGAAAATTACTTGTCGCAGGCCGCGTAGCCACTGAGGCTGTTGAAACTCGTTGCTGCCCTGCAGCGTGATCGTCGCGTCGTCCGGTCGCAGGCCGCGTAGCCACTGAGGCTGTTGAAACGAAATGGCGGCGACCAGAACGATCAAAGCAAAACGGTCGCAGGCCGCGTAGCCACTGAGGCTGTTGAAACCATACATTGGCGCGTCGAAGTGGATGCTGAGGGCGGGTCGCAGGCCGCGTGGCCACTGAGGCTGTTGAAACCAGGTCTTACCGTTACCCTTATCGTAAGCACGTCGCAGGCCGCGTAGCCACTGAGGCTGTTGAAACCAGCTGCCATCCCTTTCCAGGGTCGCGGTCAACGTCGCAGGCCGCGTAGCCACTGAGGCTGTTGAAACCATCAGACAGGTCGATCGCGGGCGGGTTCGCGTAGAACGTCGCAGGCCGCGTAGCCACTGAGGCTGTTGAAACAACAAATGCTTCCGGAGTCATCGCCACCTGCGGGTCGGAGGCCCCTTAGCCATTGAGGCTGTTGAAACTCACTCACCTCCCATGGCGCGGTCGGCCGGATTGTCGCAGGCCGCTTAGCCACTGAGGCTGTTGAAACGCCATGTTGACGCTGTATACGTTGCAGTATTGTCGCAGGCCGCGTAGCCACTGACGCTCTTGAAACCCGATCCTTTTCGTAGTTGAGCAGCCGATGCTGGTCGCAGGCCGCGTAGCCACTGATGCTGTTGAAACCGACTATGCACACCAGCGCGAAGAAGCCGTAGATGTGTCGCAGGCTGCTTAGCCACTGGGGCTGTTAGAACGGATCGGCGGCGTAGGTCTTGAACCAGGTCCGCCCGCGTCGCAGGCCCGTTGCCATCGGAAGTTCCGGGCCGTGGGAGTCCACTGTCCCGGAGCATGTGAGGCCACGACTCCGGAACATGTGAAGCCAGCATTCCGGTCCATGGGAAGCCAGTGCGGATGCTCGGTTGATGTGGGTCACTCTCGTGGTTTGTCGGCGACACCCATGACGTTGTTATTCAAGCGCGCTCGCCCCTGCGCCGCATGCAGCGGCAGCAGGTGCTGGCTGAGCTACAGCAGGCTGCCGCAGGGCTGCACGCGCGGTTCAGCGCCTCGGCGGTTTCCGTGGTCCTGCGGTGCTGGTGTGCTGGCCGGGCTTCTTCTGGCGCTCCATCGCTTTCAGCGGTAGCAGACGCTTCCGGGGCGCCGCTGCCGTCAGGTGCTGGTAGACAGCGTCCTTGCGGTCGTTCTCGACGTTCCAGGCGAACAGCTCGGTTTCAGCGGCCTTGGGGTCGACGTGCCGCACCCAGGCGTCGAGCTGTTCCTTGGTGCGTGGATACCCGACGACGACATCGGCGGCTTGGTAGCGCGGGCTGTCGCCTTCCATTTCGCCGAGCGTGCAAAGTATCTGCAGCGTCGCCTTGTCGACCAAGCTGCCGGCCGGGCCGCAGCCGCCGGCAAAACCGTCGTTTGGCCAAGGCAGAGCGGCGGCGGGCGCGCCGGCCAGTTGCAGGTCGGCGTCTGCCGCCAGGGGACCGCGATAGATCTGCGCATGGCGCGGCTGATCCAATGCCTCTGCACGATAGCGTGCGCAGCGATCGATCAGCCCCAGTTCGAGGATGTCCAGGCGCACGCTGCCAAGTCCGAGGGGCTTGCCCATGCCTAGACGATGTTCGAAGGACGGCGATGGCTGCAGGCTGGTCAGCAGCAAATGCAGTTCTGCGCCGCTCAGATTCTCGAAATCGATGTGGAAGGTGAAGCGGGTGCCGGGTTTCAGCGGGCGAATGCGCACTTTCTGTTTGCGCAGATCGCGGTCCTGGTGGCGCGATTCGTAGAGCTTTGCGGCGATCTGGGCCGGCGGATGATGCAGGTAGTGCTTGCGGCCGTTCGGGCGGTTCCGCGTGAGGTCCAGGTCGCGCTTGGTGACTGGCTGTTTGGCGGAAAAATAGAAAGCGGGCGAAGGTGGCTTGGGCGAGGACAGGATCTGAAGCGTGACCGGCGGTTCCCACCGCGCTGCACTGTTCGGCTCCAGGGCTGCCTCGCTGAAGCGCAGCCGCGAGGCCAGTGCCGGCAACGGATCGGTTTCCTTCTGGTGTGCGCTGTCCTTTCGTTCGCGGACCATGCCGAACAGGCATTCGGCCGGCGAAAGGCGGTTGCGGGAATCGCGTAGCGGGGCCAGGTGAGGGGCGATCTTTTCAATGCTGTCGTCGAGGGTGCCAGGCACGGCCAGGCGCCAGACGCCGGAGAAGCTCAGGCGGGTGACGCGAGTCGCCGATTCGTCGACATCAAAAAACACCAGGTCGCCTTCCTGCAGCCATTCCTTCGACTTGGCGCGTTCGGCCGGACTCGCTGTGCCCAGCGGTACAAAGGGAAGTTCGGAATTTTCCGCGTGGCGTGAATCGCAGATGCGGAAAAACTCGGCCAATTGCTTCGCATCGATGCGGAGTGGCTCGTCCTCGCCCGGCGCGGGCACGAACAGTTCGTGCCGTTTGGTCGGCGGCAGTCCGGCGCTTTGCGCAGCAAGGCGAAGCGCGCGGATCCGGCCCAGGAGTTCGTCATCGTTGCAGTTGCCGTGTGGGCGAGCTACCGGCGCAACGGTGGCGGTCGTGGGTTCGGGGCGCCAGCCGAGCAAGAAGGTCGCGGCGACCGAGCCGTCCTTGCGTGTCGCCTCCTTTACGTAGGCGGCCTGGCTGTTGGTGATATCCAGCAGCAAGCCCGTGCGCGACGCCTGGACACGGGCGTAGAGCTCATGGTCGGCGCCGTTCGCCGCACGCAGCGACAGCGAGTAGGCATCGTCGGCGCGAAACTGACTGCCATGCAGACGTGACAGGAATGTGCCTGGCCGAACCACGGACGCGTCGCCGCTGCGCGTATAGCCGTCCACGTACGCCGACAGGTAGCAGTTCAGCAGATAGTCCTGGTCTCCCTCCTCCAGTCCGAACAGGGTGGCCCAGCGCCTGGGCAGTTCGAACTGGGTCTTGCTCGCGTTGGCGCCCTGCAGCACGGGTAGACACAGGGGCTTGAGCGCGAAATCCTTCTTGCCGGCCTCGCGAATCACCAGGCCGACGGCCGACAGCGAGTTCTTGCCATCTGCTGGCGCGCGCACCGACATCGTCCGCGGTTCGAGCACGCGCAGGCTGGACTGGCTCAGCGCTTCAGCGATGCTGGCGACCATGCCGCGCAAGCTGTTGCCGGGAAACACGGGATCGCGCCGGGCGTCGCAGGCGTGTTCGACTTCGGTATCGGCCTGTTCGTGATCGCTGGGCTTGCGCAGGCCGCCGACGAAGGTCGGCGTGCGGGTGGTGATCCTGCAGCGCAGGCGGCCGCTGTGGTGGCCGCGCAGCCAGAGATCGTGGCGCACGCCGCTGTCGGGTTGGCCGAGTTCCAGCGTGCCGTCGGCGATCTGCGCGGTTGCCGTGGTGTGTACCGGAGCGTCGTTGCAGCGGCCGGTCAGCGGCACGAACTGATAGGGCAGATAGAACTGATCAGTCTTCAGGCTCATGCCGTGGTCTCCTGCGCGGTTTCGGAACGACGTTGCTCTGCTTCGAGTCGCGCGCGCAGCGCGTTCACCCAGGTCTGCGGGGCGGTGTCGCCGTGTCGCGCACGCAGCATCGCCAGTGTGGCAGCCCAGTCCGGCTGGTCCTGCCACTGCAGGTGCAGGGCGCCAAGTCCCTTGGCCTTGCCCCAGCCAACGGCGAGATCCCCTTCGACTGCGTCCCTCAGCACGAGAAGGCCCAAGCCCAGCCACCAGTCGGGAATCGCAGCTATGCGTGGATCGATTCGCAGCGTGAAGCGAAGGCGCCGGGCATTGCTCAGGCGCGCGCTGTACAGCTTGCTGTCGGCCACGCCGCCGGTGAACCGGTCGACGGCGTTGAAGGTATGTTCCGACACACCGTCGCCGTCGCCCGGCACCAGACTGGCCTGACTGAGCTGCACGGCGCTGCGCCGGCGCGTGTCGCCGAAGATGTCGACCAGCACGGCTTGAGCACATGCCCGCGCTGGCCCGGGTTCGACACCGAAGTCGATATGGAGCAGCGTGGTCAGGATGCGTTGTGCGCGATGCCGCAGCAGGCCGCGCAGTGTTCTCCCGGGCAGGATGGGCTTGCCGTCGGGGTCGCGGCTGAACTCGATGTCCGGGTAGCGATCTTCCGGGTCGACCTTGCTGCGTTCGTTGGCCGGCGCATTTTTTGGCAAGGCGTGCAGGCCGACGTGACCTGGATCGTGTACGGCAAACGGCGCATCCATGCACAGGTCGAACGTGAGGCTCGCATGCCGCGATGCGGCCGCGTCCGCATGGGCCGCGGCGCTGAGGTCGCTCACGTCCTGCCAGGGCAGTGGCGTATCGCCGCCGGACGTGAGCCAGGTTTTGAGCGCACCCTTGTCCAGCGCGCGCACGCACAGCGTGTCGGCACGGACACGCACCGCGCCGAAGCCGTGACTGCGGCCTGCACCGAGGTGATCGCCGCTGTCGGCGTCAATGGCGTGGAGCACGCTGAGCAGAGTTTCCAGTTCGTCGCGGTCGCACGGACCCAGCTCGAGCTGCAGGCCAAAGCGCGTGCCGGCGGCGACGAATTCTTCGGCGAACAGAAAGTGTTCGTCGGCAGCGCCGGTGATGGGCTCGATGCTGACCGAATGCACTACGCCGGTTCCGTCCAGCGCATCGGGCAGGTGTACGCCGCTCGGTAGCGCGCTGCGCGCGGCATCCCGGACGCGCACGGCGCCCATGTGCAGCGCGTCCGCGCGGGGCTCCGGGCCAAACAGGCGCAGGCCCAGATCGGGTTCGAGATCGCCGACGAGTTGGCGCAGCCAGCCGCGCAGGCTGGTGCCTGGGAGATAGGGTCGGCCGTCGTTGTCGCGACAAACGGTCGCGTAGTCGGAGTCGTCAGGGGTCGCGGCGCGCGCCTCGTCGCTGAGTGCTTGTCCACGTGCGCGCTGCCGCTTGCGGTCGTCGAAGCGACGGATTTCGCCGTCCCCGAGATGCAGCGGGCTCAGTGCCTCCAGATGCAGCGTGATGCGCGCGCGCTGGAAGTCTCGGGTGGGATCGATCAGGGCAGTCATGCGCGGTACTCCGGTAGCGACGACAGGAGTCGTGGACGCGCGTCGGTCTGCGCGCTGAGGTGGCGCACGCGAATTTCGCCGTAGCCGTTCTGGCGCCGATAGGGATTGAGTTGCCACGCTGGTATTCCGGTGGCCGATTCGCTGTCGCCGACCGGCAAGCCCGCGATGGCCCAGTCCCGCAGCTGCTGCTCGGCCTGCGCGCCTTTTGTCACTTCGAACACGAAGACGCTGCCGGCTTCGGTCAGCAGCAGGGGGCGGTAGCCGCGTCCGAGGGACTGCCAGAAGCGCCGGTACAGATAACTGCCGCCGACATAGCGCTGACGGCTGAAATGGCGCAGCAGCCGCAGGCTGTTTGCGCTCAGCGGCTCGAACACGTCGGCGAAGGCGCGGGTCAGCGCCGCGCCGCCGCCGCTGGCGGGAATGCCCGCGGTGCGCAGCGGCAGGGCGGCGTCACTGTGCAGTTCCAGCAGGATACGGTCGCCTGGCTTGAGCCCCTGCGGCGCCGCGCTCGCAAAGGGCGCACGCAGGCGAAGATCGTGGGCTTCGGCCTTGGTCTTGCCCAGGCTGTGCAGCGCCTGCGGCAGCAACCGGCCCAGTGCGGCCAGCAGTGGCGGGCCGCGTTCGGCGGCATCGATGAGCAGGTCGCAACCAAAATCGATGTCGCCGGGGCGTCGGCACTCCATGGCAAACAACTGGCCATCGACGGCGCTGTTGGTGTCACGGGAGATCGCCGTGCGGACGACCAGCTCCGCGTGGAGTTGTACCGGCAGGCGGATACCGGATTCCCTGAGCGCGCAATGGTCTGCGTACTTCCAGTCGGATTCGAAGGCCGGTGCTCTATCGGCGATCAATAACGGCGCTTGTAGCAGCGCCACGTCGTAGAAGCCATCGTCCGCCCGCACCCAGGATTGCAGCACGGGCATGGGCAGCTCGCGCGCTGCCCCGCCGTCGTCGCCCAGCGGATGCGCATGGGTGAAACGCAGGCGGTCCTGCAGCTCGAGGATCAGCGCACAGTCGGGCGCCTCGCGGTGGGCGTGTGCGTGATTGAGCAGCGCGCCCAGCAGGGCGGAACCCGGTACGTAAGCCTGGGACTCGAAGCGGTTGTTGTCGTGCAGGGCGGGTTTTGCAAAGCAGAACGGCCGGTCCAGCCGGAAAACCAGGCCCACGCGCTGCGCGGCGGAGGAACCGTTCGCTGGCGGCAGCGCCGGCGGTTTCAGTGCCACCGATTCGGCCGCCAGCCGATGACTGACCTTCACCGATTCAACCGCGCCGAAGCCCACGCCCTTGGATGAGCCGACGGCCGGGATCAGCTGCAGCAGCTTGCCCAGCCAGTCCGCCAGCGCGGCCGGCGCCAGTCCGGCCAAGGCTACGTCGGCAACCTTCAGCTCACCGCGGAAGCGGGCACGTTGTCCGGGGGCCAAGGGGCTGTGCAGGACCAGCAGCATGCCGTCTTCGACGCGTCCGTCCTCGTCCAATCGGATGCGATGCAGGCGCCGGCCCGCCGCCGACGCGTCCGCGGCGATGAAGCGGTGCGGAAAGCGCAGCCGCCGCCGCAACGGCGCGTCGTCGCTGTCCGCCGCCGACGCGCTTCCCAGCAATGCGCGGATGCGGCCGTTGCGGCCGACCTCGGGATCTTCCTCGCCGAGCAATGCCGCGGCGCCGTCCAGCGCCTGCAGCAGATGGCCGCGCACATGGTCGCCGGCGAGGGCCGGGTGGCCGTCATCGAGCAGGCCGTGCGCATCCAGACCGACCGCCGCGGCGTTCAGGCTGCGGGTCAGCAGCGGACCGACGATCTCCAACTCGATCTCGAACACATGGGTCTTCATGCGGCGGCCTCCGGTTTCCGGGCGTCTGGCGCCTGAGCGGGATCGGCGGCGAGGTAGTCCCAGAGTTCGCGCAGCTGGATCCAGGTCAGGTCCGGGATCGTGTCGATTCCTACCGCTGCCCCGGTTTCCGGAATGGCGGCGGTCAGCGGCGAGAACACGCGTGCGAGCGCGCCTGCCAATGCTGCTGCGTCGATTCCGGCCGGTGAGTCCTGCAGCATTTCCTGCAGGCGTGCACGCTGCTGCAGCACGGGATCGGCGAGTTTTCGCCGCGCGTCTTTTTTTGCTTCCGGCGCGGGTTCGGCTGCTTGCACGAGCGGCGCATCGGCTTTACGAATCATCACTTCGACCAGGGCATGGACCTGGGCACGCGATACGTCGGTCAGCGCCGTGCGCAGTTCGCTCAGCGCATCCGGCGCGCCCACCGTTTCGCGCGGCATTGGCGCAAAAAAAGTCCGCGACTGGTCGCCCAGCGCACCGGGCAGGCGTTTTCGCTGGAAGTCATCGAGTGCCTCGCCGGGGTAGTCGACCGACTCCAGCGCGAGTACCTGGTACACGTTGTGTACTTCTTGCTTGAGCCGGTCCTTGGCTGCATCGGCCAGTTCGTTGGCCAGGCGCCGGGTGAGGTACAGCGGCGTCTTAGCATTCGCGAAGACCAGGCCTACCGCGTGCGTCATTTGGCCGTCCACGGTCAGGGCGTGCTTGTCGCCCTGCATCAGCCCTTCCCGCAAGCGCGTCGATGCATCCGCCAGCACGCTGTCGCCGTCGCGCAGCGCGGGCTTCCAGTCCGCGGTGAATTCGAAGAACTTTTCCAGCAGGCTGAAACCAGCCCAGGCGGGGACGACCAGGATCAACTCGTCGCCTCCCCACAGCAGCACTTCCAGACGCAGGCCAGGCCCGTCTCTGCCAAGGTGCATTCCCGGCATCGTGTCGGCCCATTCCAGCAGTCGCGTCAGAAGTTCCCGGCGCTTGTACTGGATGTCCTGATCGAGCGCGCTCAGCGCAGACAACCGCTTTGCGCCGCCGGTTTGAAGATCGGGCTGCGTATTGGCGGCGGCGACGATGCGCGAGAAGCGGTTTCCGTCCGCATAGAACACGGCGACCTTGTTGTGCAGCGTGCCTCGCGCCGGATCTTCGGCGATATCGGCCATGTCGACCGCAAAACCGAGCTGTCGCAGACGGGCATGGAAGCGCGGTTGTGTTTCAGTGAAATAGAAATCCGCCAGCCGTACGGTCGGCCTGCCGCCGCCCTTGGCCGCGCGGCCGGCTTCGAACCGTTTGGCGACCGACGCGCTGCAAGGCTTGTCGCCGATCCGCGCGCCGTACTGCGCAGGACGGATGCGCGTGATGCCACAGGGTTCGGCGACATCGTGATCGTCGGGCTCGAACGCGATTCTCGGCTGCATCTGCTGGTTCCAGCGCAGCGCCGCGAGCAGCTGCTCTCGGGTGACGCTTGCCGCTGCGGAATCGCCGGATGCGATGACGCTGACGGCGAAGGTGAGGAAACGGTAGTACTCGTCGGCGGACAACCACGCGGCGATGCGTTCTTCGATCTGCGGCTCGGTGTCTGCGCCGGCCTCGAGGCGGAACTCGCCGATCGAAGCGCCGACGGTGATCTTCTCCCAGCCATGCCAGTCTGGCTGGCGCCGTGCCCATTCGTCCAGGCGCAGGATGGCGTCCCTGAGCAGCAGCCCGCCTCCGCGCACCACGCTGAGCTGGTCGTTGTCGAGAATGGTGTCGTAGATATTGACGGCTTCGACCCTGACGGCGAACTGCTGGCTTGCCATGCTCCGATCTCCACGATTTCCTGCGAATGCACGTTTCAAGGGATTCCGAAAAACAAGATCATTCTGTGCTGTTCAGCGTTGCCACCCGGACGCGGAACGGCTCAAGTGCCACCGGATCGTGGCGCTGCCTCCGGTGGTCTGAGCGAACTGTCGCCAGAGCGGAACTCCTCTCAGCACGGCTGGGTAGATGTGGATGAACGCATACGGTTCGGTCGTGCCGGGCAGTGCATCAGTCGCCGCTTCTGCCGCACCACCACCGCAGCAGGGCGCTGACGCCCAAGCCCAGCAGCACGAGGACGGCCGTGGGCAGGATGACGGAGAGGCCCCAGGTGCCCTGGCTGGTCAGCCACACGGCCAGCGCCACGAGCGGCGCTTCCATGAACTTGAGCGCGAGAATGCTGCTCGTGACGCCTATCACGGCAATCGGCAGACCTATCCTCTGCACCAGATCAGCGAATGCCTGTTGCTCCTGCGCATGCCATGAACTCAGCAGCCTGTGGGTGTCCTCGGCTTCGCGGCGCACTTCACTGAACAGCTCATCGATGTCCAGCTGCTCGCGTTGCAGGGCGTAGAGTTCCAGGCCCTGCTGCTGGTTGGATAACAAGGGAAACTGATAAAGATTCACGAATTTCGACATGGCGTCCAGCAGGATCTGCGCCTCGTCGCGGAGTCTGCGGCGCTCCGCGGTGGAACGGACGCCGCAGCGCCGCAACTGGGCTGACAGACTCACCAGGCGCGTGCTGAATGAGAAGATCACGCTGCGCAAGTACAGCAGCAGCCGGGTTTGGTCCAGATAGAGCGTGCGCATGTGCTGCCACGCTGGCGGGCCGGACGGCTTCGCCATCAGTACGCCGCTGTAGGTCGTGAAGCCGTACAGGGTTCCATAGTGCGCCCAGCGGCGATACGTATGCGTCTTGACCCAGTCGCGCATGAACTCCGAGGAATCCTGCGGGGAATCGTCCACATTGAGAAAGGCTGCCCACGCCGCGCTTTCTTCAGGTCTGGCGACGGCCTTTTCGGCATCGGATTGCTCGATGATCGCCGTGCTCCAGACATACGCCCGGTCGTCGTCATGCACCAGTGCGAATCCGTGGTTCACCCCTGATGCTTTGTGATTGCCCCGACCCGGCTGCCAGCTTTCGATGAGGGCGCCGTCGGTTTCCCAATGGGCTTCGATGGCATCAAGCTGCTCGTCGGGAAGTAGCTGCAGCCAAGGCTCGCCGGTGGCCGAGCCGCACGGTCGTAGCGGTGTTCGCAGAAGCTCCAGCCAGAAATCTATCCTCTGCGCTCCGGGACTGGGAAGTTTGATCGGGCGTGTATCGTCGCCGGCGTAGAGGTTGCGCAGAAACCGCAGTTGCTCGTTGATCCGTAGCAGGTCCGCCAACGTGAATGGCTCGCTGCCAGGCATGATGTGGAATTCCTGCCGAAGCTGCCCACAACACAGCGGGTCATCCGCTGATGGCGCGCCGGAGGAGCTGGCGTACAGTCCCTGCTCGGCTTCGAACAGCCACAGCTCGGGCGGTGACAGCTTCAGCGTTACCTTCTTGCTGCCCGGATGCTTGCCGACTGTGACAGTCAGCTCGGTCTGCCGATGAGGATCCCTCAGCCGGTAGCGTTGCGACCGCCCGAAAAGAACATAGGCCGTGTCGCTGGTGAAATACTTGCGCCGTTCGCTGGCGGAGACAAACTTGGAAATGCCGCCGGGCGGCGCTTCCTTATCGGGGTGGGGAGTCGCGGTTGTCGTATCGTTCCGACCAGCAAGGGCCTTTTCCACGATCGGATCCATCGGCTCCCAGAACGCGGTCTGGTGACGTTCGTGGACGTGCGGAAGTCGTTCGATGCGGTAGGCAAATGGCACAATCAGGCTGGTGTGCGTGGCCCAGTCCAGGTCGGGGTCACCGACCTGGAGGAGAATCGTTTCTGCTCCCTCGGCGATGGGGTCATCCTTCTTCTCCACGACTGGGGTGTCCGGCGGAGAGGGCGACGGTACCGTTGGCATCCCAGTCACTCCTGAAAGAGTCGAGCACTGTTGTTCCGGATTTGCAGAGCCATGCAAGTCGTACGGGTACGCTACAAATAAAACTGTATCTTGTGCCGGGCTAGCATGACGACAAACGCCCGTCGCCATCAAGAGGTTTCGTGTAGATGAGCAACATGGAATTGCCGGCTTCGGCGCCGCTCTGGTTCTTCCTGGGTGGACGCGACCTGGAAATGGAGACCATACGCAACCTGCTGGAAGCGGAAGCGCCCGGCCGGTTCAGTGACAATGGTCTTTGCTGGGGCGCCAAGGCATCGGATTACGCCGAGGACATCCTACGCAGGCGCGCGATGGGCTTCCGGCCCGTGCTCATCGAGCTTGAGTGGGATTTGGGCGAGCTGCCAGAGGACGTCGTGGTTGTCGACCATCACGCGAGCAAGGCGGGTATGCACATGCCCGGCGCGCTGAGGCAGGTATTCACGCTGCTGGCGTTGCCGGAACGGCGCTGGTCGCGCCGGTTTGCCCTGGTTGCAGCCAACGACAGTGGCTACATCCCTGCTTTGCAGGCGGCCGGCGCATCGGCAGAGGAAATCGATGCGATCCGCGCGGAGGATCGCCGCAGTCAGGGCGTCACGGAAGACCAGGAACGACAGGCCGAACAGGCGGTGTCGCGCCGTCAGGTGCTGGGTGATGGTGCATTGATCGAAGTGGACCTGCCGCATGACCGAACGTCGCCGGTGGTTGATCGTCTGCATCCTGCGATCCACGGTTCAGAGCAGCCGGCAACGCTCGCCGTCTTCAGCCCGGCAGAAGTGAACGTTTTCGGATCGGGCGCCACGGTTGAGCGGTTGGACGCGGCGTTCCCTGGCGGCTGGAAGGGCGGCGCTCTTCCGTTGTACGGCTACTGGGGGCGTGCCGACGGACACCATCAACGTGAGCAGATCCGCTCGGTTCTGCGCGCGTGGCTCGCCGACCGGAGCCGCGGAGACTGATCGCCGATGCGTGGTCTCTCGCGAGTGCGGGCGGCATGGTCACATATGCACTGGCGCAGCACTGCTGGACGCGTTGTCGAACGCGGCAGAGCCTGAGTCGAGCCCGCTGACGACCCAGCACTGCGAGCCCCCACGAACGAACGAATCGCCGCCACATTTCAGTGCAGTACCTGTCGCTGTCGGGTTGCTCGGCGGCAGGATCTCACTGTTCGTTCCCAGCGCGCCGCCGGCGGGGTTTCAACGCGTGTTCGGATAGGGATGCTGTGACCGCGTGCCGAAGAAGCGGCGCTGAACGTCTGGAAAGTTTCAACTGCCTGTTCGGCCAGGTGCGCTGTGACCCGACCAGCTTCTGCTGGGACGTGTCGATCGTGTTTCAACAGCCTGTGCGGCTAGGGACGCTGCGACGTCCTCGTCTACACGGTCACCGAACGTGCTGATCAGCTTCAACAGCTTGTTCGGCTAGGGATGCTGCGGCCCGACCCGGCAAGCTGCCGCAAAGTGTACTGGTTTCAACAGCCTGTTCGGCTAGGGACGCTGCGACTCCCGCGCCGCGCCGGTGAGCGCGCGGGATGGCGAGGTTTCAACAGCCTGTTCGGCTAGGGACGTTGCGACTCGTCACGATGATCGTGTGGCTTGCCGCCTGGGCTTCAACAGCCTGTTCGGCTGGGGACGCTGCGACTTTACTACGTGCTGCTGATCACCACCCGAGAGGTTTCAACCGCCTGTTCGGCTAGGGACGCTGCGACAGCGTCGCCGAGGTAGCGTGGTGCGTGACGACCGTTTCAACAGCCTGTTCGGCTAGGGACGCTGCGACAGTTCCTCCAGTACTTTGACCAGACCGCAGGGCAGTTTCAACAGCCTGTTCGGCTAGGGACGCTGCGACGTTGACCCCATGACGATCACAGACAAGCAGGTGTTTCAACAGCCTATTCGGCTAGGGGCGCTGCGACATACTTTGCTGCTTTGCTCGCACGTAGTGCGAGTAGTTTCAACAGCCTATTCGGCTAGGGACGCTGCGACACTCTGCCATCGAAAACCCCTGAAGATCCGGTGCCTTGCTGCCGGTTTTTCGGCGACCCCCGGCGTTTCGCCAGGTTGTCGGCCCGGTGCTCGGGTCCGGCGCAGGAAATTGGTTCATAACAGATTGTTTTCATTGGTTTCGGAAACCCCCCGGTGTCTCGGGGCGTGCACATTTCCGTGCAAGTCCTTGTCGCAGCGTTGGTTTGTGAGCGTGTAGCGGCCGGTCTCGTGATCGCGTGGCGGGGTTCCCGAAAATGCAGGTCGCAGCGTCCCCGGGTCTGAGGATAACGAACAGCGGCCGTCGGCCCAATAGGGTTTGTGCGAGGTCGCGGATGCGTGGGCGTCGCTGCCCTGGTGGTCGCAGGACGGAGTTGCCGGGGGTGCCGATAAACTGCCGACGACGCTGCGGCAGGCCGCCGACAATCATGATTTCTTCCAGTGCGCTGATGCAGCCGCCCCGGGACTGGGTGTGGAGCGCCGGGAATCCGGTGGCATCAGCAGGGCTGCGTGTAACTGATCAGCCGCATCCGTTCGCGCAGCCGCGCATACCTGTTGTGATCGCGACGAACCGGTGGTGCGCACGACGGCGGCGGGTTCGATCTTGCGTTCGCCGACGATCGCAGTCGTGCCCGCGGCATCGACCAGCAACCGTATCGACGGATTCAACGGCGCATGTCGCTGCGCGCGTGGCCCTGCCGTTCCCTGTGGGTGCGGGACTCGTTCCAGCGCCGCAGCACCTCCGCCGCAATGCCCGCCGTCTCGCGCAATGCGGACGGGCGCGCGTCGATCGCCGCCTGCCCGAGCACACGCAGCTGTCCGGCTTCGATCAGCGCGCGATGGAAGCGGCCGAGTTTTCCGGTCGCCGCCTGCGGCAGCCAGGTGCTGACCGGCACGCCGACCGCGCATGCTTCCGACAGCATGTTCACCGAGTCCGGCGTTACGAAGATCGAGTGCGCGTGGGCGAGGAAGCCGGCGTAGGGATTCGGGCCGTCGTCCGGTCCGGCCCAGAACCCGCCAGGGAATTTTGAGAACGCGCTGCGCAGGAATGCGGTCAGCGGCGCAGGCGTGCGGCGCGAGGTGCTGACGAGGAAACTGCCAACCTGCGCGGCGTGCTTGTTCGCGAGCGCTTCGACCAGCGCGACGCAGTACTGCGTGTCGACCGCGACGTTGCGGTGACTCGCGCCGATCAGCACCGTGCGGCGCGGCGAGGGCAGGTGGACGAGATCGGGAAATGCCGCGGCGCCGTCGGCGAGCCAGTCCGCGTCGACAGGGTTCAGCGACCCCAGTGGGGTAAGGACATTCGGGCCGCTCAGTCCATCATGTCGCGGCGCGATGACGAGGTCGTACTCCGTAGGGTCGATGCGCGGGTCGAGGATCTGCACTGCGTACGTGTGTCCGCCGCTCCAGCGGCGCAGCGCGCGGGTGAACAGGGCGGCGCTGCGGCCGCAGCCGATCGCGAGCGCGGGCCAGGGCGGGGCGAACTGTCGCCGCTGCGTGGCCGGCAGGGCGAGGTGGGCGCCGGCGAGCAGGCGCGGGGCCAGCCAGGACCAGGGTGCGGCGGGTTCCAGTTGCCAGGCGCGGGTCGGCATTCCCAGGCGCCCGGCCAGCGCCAGCGCCTGGCGTTCGTTGCCGGCGGCGCCGTCGGTGATCACCCAGCAGGTAGTGGCTGTTTCCGGCATGATCCATATCTGCAACACGTTGCGCGCATTGTAGATCGCTGTTCACCAATCTGTTTTCGCCGGGCACAATGACCGGCCCCCTTTTCCCTCTCTAGACTGCGCACCCTTAAGGATAGCCGCGGTCGTCTGCCAGGAAGATCCATGTCGCATTCTCCGATCGATGCCGCCGCGCTTGACCAACTGTTCACCCATGCCCGCACGTTCCGTGGTTCCGACAAGGCGTGGCTGGACACGCCCGTCACGGATGCGCAACTCGTGCAGCTTTACGATCTGGCCAAGCTCGCGCCGACGAGCGCGAACTGTTCGCCGGCGCGCATCGTGTTCATTCGGTCGCCGGAAGCCAAGGCGCTACTGCGTCGCACGCTCGATGGCGGCAACGTGGACCAGACCATGGCCGCGCCGGTCACCGCGCTGATCGGCAGCGACTACGCGTTCTATGAACATATGGATTTGCTATTCCCGAACACTGGCGCTCGATCGTGGTTTGAGGGTAAACCTGACGTTATCCACAACACCGCATTCCGCAACGCGTCGCTGCAGGGCGGTTATCTGATCCTGGCCGCACGCGCGCTCGGCCTGGACTGCGGGCCCATGTCGGGTTTCAACAACGCACTGGCTGACGAATTGTTTTTTGCGGGTACCCAGGTCAAGTCGAATTTCCTGGTCAACATCGGGTATGGCAATCCCGAGGTATTGAAACCGCGCAACCCGCGCTTCACTTTCGACCAGGCCTGTCGCATCGCTTGAACGCGTAAGCAGTCCCCACCTACTCCCGGAGATTCCCCATGTTCCGCAAGCTCGCTCTCGCCGCCGCCCTCGTCGCCGCCTCGTTCACCGCGGCTGCCGCCGACAAGTACGAATTCGACGGCAACCACACCAATGTCGTGTTCTCGTGGACGCATTTCGGCCTGTCCAATCCGTCGGCGCGTTTCGCCAAGGTCGAGGGCGAAGTGCTGCTCGATACGGCGGACCTGACCAAGTCGTCGGTCAGCGTGACCATTCCGGTCGACAGCCTGCGCACCGACGTGCCGAAGTTCGACGAGCACCTGCGCAGCGGCGATTTCTTCGACCTCGCCAAGTTCCCGACCGCGAGCTTCAAGAGCACCAAGGTCGAGAAGGCCGGCGACAACAAGCTCAAGGTCACGGGCGACCTGACCATCCACGGCGTGACCAAGCCGGCCGTGCTCGACGTCACCGTCAACAAGATCGGCGAGCACCCGATGGCGAAGAAGCCGGCCGCCGGCTTCGATGCCGTCACCACCGTCAAGCGTTCCGACTTCGGCATGGGCAACTACGTGCCGAACGTGAGCGACGAAGTGAAGATCCACATCACGACCGAAACGCTGAAGGCCGGCGAGGCGAAGAAGGCCGGCTGATCGCATCACCGCACTGGATACGACGAAGGCCCCGCTTGCGGGGCCTTCTTTTTTCCCCCGCACGCACGCGTGCGGTCACAACCGGAAACGGCAGCGTATGTCCGGCAACATTCCGGTCTCACGCATGCCTGCGTGTCCGCGGCCGTGACATCGACGGCAGCCTGCGTGACCGAGCGCTACCCGGAACGCGGCCCGGGCTCCGGCCGCATCCACAACCAGATCGCGACGACAAGCATGATCGCGGCCGCGATGGCGGCGATCCACCAGCGCGGGCTGAATACGAACATGACCACGGCACTGCCCAGCATGGTGATCGTGGCGAAGTACTTCGCGCGTCGGCTCACGGCACCATCGCGCTCCCAGTCCCGCAGCATCGTTCCGAAGCGCGGGTGATTACGCATCCAGTCATGCAGGCGCCGGGAGCCGCGCGCTGCGGCGAATGCCGCGAGCAGTATGAACGGTGTCGTCGGCACTACCGGCAGGACGATGCCGATGACGCCCAGCACGAGAGATGTCACCGCCAGTCCCAGCCAGAGCGCGCGTCCAAGGCGTTTGCCGACCAGCTTGGAGGCGCTTTCTGACAAGTACGACACCTGGGACGCGGTACGCGGGCGAAGTTCGACTATAGCGTGAAGCGAACGCATCGATCGCCCTGCGAGCAGGGCGCAGGCCGGACGAATTCATTGCGGGTAACCCGTGTCGGCGCGTTGACCACTGTGCAGGCTCAGGCAAGCGACGATGCGTCGTCACCCATCTCAGGGACACGAGGGAGACGGGACCGGATCACCTATATCGCAGTCCACGGCAGAGAAGGTGATCTCGTCATTGAAATAGTTGGCGGACAAGCTGCCGATTTGAGAAAACACGTCGCCGGGGCAGGATCCCCGATGCACGACGTTGTCCAGGCAGAAAATGCCGTCCTCATGCGCCACGCCGCTGGAGAAGATTCCGATCAACCAGCCGTCGTCGCTGAATGCACCGCCGCCCGAACTGCCTTTGTGGCTGTCCGTAGTCGCCCGGAACAGCGAAGTCCCGACACTCTTGACGATGCCGTTCCTGCAATCGTACGGACCCCCGGCGCAGGTCGACAGTTTTATCGGAAGACCTTGCGGACTGGATACGAGATGGACGGCCTCCTTCACGATGGGCGAGCCCGGCCGCCGCACGGCCGGGATGTATTTCTGCGGCGCTTTTTTCGAGAGTTCGACGATCGCGATATCGGTGTCGGGCGAGCGCTTGCAGTAGATCGCCTTCTCGATGGCAAACAGATCGCCATCGATCAGGGCCCGTTGACCGATGCCCGGAATATTGGAAACGAAAAGCGGCTTGGTATGTCCCAGGCTGACGGCGAGGGTTTTGATTCCGTTCTGGTCGCCATCCGATTCTCCGATGAGCAGGCAGTGCGCCGCCGTCAGCACGCGTTTGCGCGAGATCAGAATGCCTGAGCAGGTGTTGATGGGCAGCGACACTTCGCCTGGCTGTATCAGGCCCGAACTCGGGCACATGGCGGGAGGGTCCGACGAGTCGACGACCGGCGCGGCGGGAGGCCATCGCAATACATACGAGCGCGGCAGCAGGATGGCACCGGCGGTTGCGGCGTCTCGCAGGCGATGCGCGGGAATCGGCAGCTGTTCCACCTGAATGATGCGATTCTCGTCATAGCTGCCTTTGTCGTCCTGCGCGTGCGCGACCGTGGCGACGCCCGTTGTCAACGCGATCACGAAGCAAAGCATGCGCATGGTTCAGTTCCCGCCGGGTCCGGAAGCCGTGCCGCCGCCATTGGGGCTTTCGCCGCCGCCGGGGAGTCCTATGTAGATCTGGAGAGTGCCTTCGGCAGTGAAGGACAGCCGGACGGGGAAATTGGCGATCGTTCCTGCAACGATCCCGCGGCCGGTGGAATTTTTATATTTCGCACGGCACTCCAGGAACGGCGAGCCCAGGCGCAGAAACTGCAACAGCATGTGCTGGCCGCCCAGCCAGCCGATGATCAGCGTGTCGCCGCGCCGAAGAACGCTGTTCTTGGCAAAGGTTTCGATGTCCCAGCCCCTGCCGGAAACAAAATTTTCGATGGCCATTCGGGTTGCTCCATTCTGTGGTGGAAGAAGGGCTTCGGAAACGCGCGCTCAGTCATTGGTGACGCCAGTACTGCATTCCTCGCACGCGAGGATTCGATTGCGAGCGGCTGCGCCGCGCTGCGCGTAGCGGGGCGCTGCACCAGCAGCAGCGGGCTGGCCCAGTACAGGGGAAGGCGCTGGCGCGGAGAATCCAGCAGCATCAGCTGCGCGGTGCGCAGGGACGAGACCGCGTCATTGCCCTGGATCAGGCTGCGATAGAACGCCGCGTGGAGCGTCATGCCGGCGGTGTCGGAGATTGGCCAGAGATGGCCCAGCGCGGCTTCGGCGCCTTCGGCTATGGCCCGGCTCGTCAGGCTGGACGGCAGGGTCCATCGGCTGCTAGGTCCGTAGCCGGTTTCGCATCCCGCGAGCACGACGAGCCGCGAGTCCCGGACGAGTTCCCGGGGGAACGGCAAGGGTGATCCGGTGCCATCCGGAGCCAGTAGCCGGTTGCTGTCGGCATACACCTCGTCCGCCACGGCGTGGCCGGCAATGTGCAGAACGCCTCCACTCGGTGGGCGGGATGTCGTCGTAATCCAGCCGGAGTGGCGCGCCAGGTCCGTAATCATTCCGCGCTCTCGCCCGACGCCGGGCAGACCGCTGTCCGTTTCGTCCGGAAAGAACCGAATGACCTGGCTTTCGGGTTGACGCGCGCGCGCGCGCAACTCGTTGGCTACGTGCTGGGTCGACACCTGATCGACGAGCGGCCGATACGACATGCCCGAGCGTTCGGGCCCGGGTATCGGCAATGCGCTCCAGGGAATGGCCGACAGCCCCCCATGCAGCGCGAGGACGAGACGGCGGTCGTCGGAACGCCACCAGGCGTCGAGCCGGAGGGCCGCGGCCGCATGTCGTGCGGAGTCGGACGATTCGGCGCCGCCGAGTATCCGTTCGCGCCACGACGCAGCGGCTTCGTTGACCTCCGCCATGTCCAGGTGGACGCTGGAAACGGTTTCGCCGCGAGCAATGAGCAGATAGCCGTTTCCCAGAAAACTGGTCGAGGCGACGAGTACCGTTCCATCCTCCAGCCGCGGACGCGGACCTGCAGCGAAAGCCTGTGACGGTGTCGATGCCGGCTCGGCTTCGGACAGGCGGCGTCCCAGACCGGCCGGCTTGCCGCCGGCCCACCACGCCGCTTCCAGTGCCAGTCGGGCGAATCGACCGTCGTTCGATGATTCCTCCCGTCGCGCCAGTTCGAAGGACATGCGGGAAAGCAACTGGCCGCGCTGGCTGCGTTCGCGTGGGTGTTCCAGCGGCAGCGCGGCGGCTTCGGAGACCAGTTGCGCCATCTCAGCCAGGGCTCGCCGTGGATCGGCCGAGCCGGCGAGAAGAAAACGCCGCAGCATGTCCCTGTCGACGGCGGCGAGCCGGGTTTCCAGTCGACGGCGTGCGGCTGCACGATCGCCACGGGCCAGCAGCGCCTGGCCCGCCGTCAACGCATCGCAACCGGACGGCACGTCGATAGTCGTGTCGACCAGCGATTTCAGGCAGCGCGCGTCGGTCAGTGCGGCAGTCTGGCCCAGCTGCCGAAATTGCGATTCCGCGCTGTCGAGATGCGACAGCGCCGCGGCGCTGTCGTCGGCAAGCAATTCCACCTGGGCCATCGCCATGTGCCATTGCGCGGCGCGCGAACTCTCCTGGTCTGCGTCCGTCGCAAGCCACGCCAGCGCAAGTCTGGCCCTGGGCAGTTCGTCGCCATCGATCCAGGCCTGGGCCAGCCAACGGCGTGCGTCCCAGACGCGGCTCGCCTCTCCGGCCTTGCGTGCGGCAGCGATGGACATTTGGAAATGTTGCACCGCTGAACTGGCGGATTCCGTTTCCAGTGCCTGCCATCCGAGCAGCAGCTCCGCGTGAGCAATGCCGGAAGGAAATCCGAGCCGATTCCGTCGCGCCGAACATTCGGAGAGAACGGCGCCTGCTTCTGCCCAGCGCCCCGATGCGCCCAGTGCAGCTCCCCGGTTGCAGATCGCGTTTGCTGCTTCCTTCGGCTCGTTCATCGCGTCAAATGCGTCGACGAGATCGCCGAAACAGTCGGCCGCTTCCGCGCGTCGCTCGAGGTTCCGCAGCGCGACGCAGTAATCGTTGCTTGCCCATACCCAGATCGGCGCATAGCTTTCGCGCACGGAACGGACGCGTAAAGGCTGCAGCCTTTCGAGAGACTCTCCCGCCTTACCCAGCGCCAGGCCTTCCGCCGCGACGTTGAAGGTTGCGGTAAGTGAAAGCGCGCGCTGCGGTACACGATCCCAGCGCCGGCGGGCGTCCTCGAAATAAACCTGGGCATCGGCATGCCGTCCCGCGGCAGATGCGAGGTACCCCTGCACGTGGCGTGCACCGGCGAGGACCTCCTCGCGGAAACCGCGCAGCTCACCGAGTTTGACGAACGCGTCGCCATAGGCGATCGCGAGGGTTCGCGACTGAGCGCGCGCATAGGAGGACTGCTCGGCATCGGAGTGCTGCGTCACCGTGGCCAGACCTTGCCACAACAGATGCTCGAAGAAGGGTTTGGTCAACGGTACGAAGCACAGTGGAACCAGCGTGGGCTTTTTTCGCAGCGCGACATCGAACGGCCGTACATCGACGTGGCCGCGGACCGGGCCGCGTACCAGCACCGTCGACCGCTCGATGGCATAACGCGATGGGGCGACGTCCGAGATGCTTTCTATTTCGCCAAGCCGGACTTTGACGATCACGTCGTCGCCGTCTTCACGCAGCTGAACACCCGCGAGAAACCAACCCGAGGAATCCAGGCTCAGCGGATATCGCCAGGTTCCTTCGTGCTGTGTCGGTTCACCGAGTGACGCGCCGCACGGCGAGCCGGATGTGCCGGCGTGGCAAGCCATCGACAGAAATGTCACGAAGAGCCCAGCCAGAGCCCGCGTGTGCATGACAGTGCCCCTGTACTCGTCCCAAAGCCGTGGAGGGCCGCGATGTACGGGTCTGCGAACCTAACGTGCGACCTATGCCTGCCGAACGGGCGACGTCGGGCCACGGTTCGTTCCCACGAGACGCCAATCGCTGTTGTCGGCTCTCCCCCAGGACTGATTTGATCATAAATACACGACTTTCTGCGCATCACTCAGCGATCTGCGCAGCCGCCATCTATCGCAATCGCCCGATGGCAGTCGCACCGGCAAAAGACAAAGGTCCCGCATGCGGGACCTTTGCTTTGTTGCGTCATCGGCTATGTATCAATCATTGAGCCACGGCACCGGCGTCGCCTTGCTCCAGTCCGACGCGCAGACGGCGGTGGCGAGCAGCGTGTAGAGCGCCTGGTAGCGCATCGGGTCGCCGGCGCAGCTTGTTTTGCCGGTATTGCACTGCTTGTCCTGCCACTGGTTGAACGAGACGATCAGGTCGATGCCCGGCGCGGTGCTGCAGGTCGTGCTGTTGCTGCCGAACTGGATGGCGTACGCCCAGGTGCCGTCGTCGCCGCCGTTGTGGGCATTGCCGTCGGTCCAGGTGCCGTTGCGCAGTTCGCCGATGCTGGCGTCGTACTCATCGCCGAGCTTGACGCCGGAGTCGTAGCCGCCGGACTTGAACTTGGACATGAACTTCAGGTGCGGCAGGATCTGCACGCCGAGCGAACCGGTAGCGGCGCCCTGACCGGTCGAGCGCATCAGCAGCGGCACTTTGTCCATTTCGCCGTTCCAGTTCAGGCTCGGACCGGTCTTCGGATTGGCGATGCTGCAGGTGTCGTTGACCCACCGACAGATCGGACGCTTCATGTCCCAGTAGCTGTTGTAGTAGCCGCTGATGCTGTTGTCCCAGTGGCGCGCCTTGGGGCCGCCGAACGGATCGTTGCCTTGTGCATTCAGTGCGGCGGGCCGAGCGAAGATATTGTCCAGGCCGTTCGAGCCGAAGCCGAGTTCCGCTTTGAGGAAGTCATCGAGCAGCGTGCCATCGGTCGCCTCGGGCTTGCCCACCTCGGCCGTGTAGGACTTGCCGCTCAGGTGTTCCATCGCCATGCGCACCCACTGCGGATCGGTGTTCGAATAGTGATATTCGCCTTGAGGGTTGGGCAGGCACATCGAGGCGGAACCGACCAGGGTTTCCTCGAGCGTGATTGGCGGCAGCAGGAAGCCATCGGGCGCGGCGTAGTTGACGACCGACGTCATGCCGGCGGCGACGCGCGCATCCTTGACGTTCTGCACGCCCCATTGTTCGCGCAGGCGGTCTTCCTGGGCAGCCCATTGACCCTTGGTGGTCAGGCCGCGGATCTGGCCGAGATTCTGGTCGATCAGCGTTTCGGCGGCGATGGCGCTGCTGTTGAGGCCCGCGCGGTGGGCGAAGAAATCGCCGAGGCGGATGTTCTTCCAGCGTGCGTCAGCCTTCGGATAGCCTGGCGCTTGTGTAGCCGTGCAGGTATTGGCCGGATCCGTGCGTCCGTCGACGGCGTCGAAGTGCATCGGCGGCTCGATATGGCCGGCGACGATCTCGTGCAGGCGTTCGGGGATCAGCGCGTTCGGGAAGTCATAGCCGACCAGCGACAGTGCTTCGACGTCCGTATCGGTCCAGCCGTAGTCCTGTGCCTTGAGGTTGGTCGTGCCCTGCTTGAGCTTGGTCAGCGTGCTGCCCGCGACGTCCCACGATGCCAGGCGCAGCGTGTCGCTGTTCTCGCGCAGCGCGGTGACAAAGCCCATGCCGAAGCCGGCACTGGAGGTGTTGGCGAGATCGAGCGAGCGCACCTTGCCGGCCGCGCTGCTCGCGCCGAGCTGGTACGGATAGCCCTGGCTGCTCAGCGTGAACTGGCGCACCGTGCCGTTGTCGCTGCCGTCCTGGACGACCGCGGCGAAACGATCGGCGGCTAGCGACTGCAGACGGAAATCCTGCACATTGTCCACACCCGTGGCGCCGACCTGAGCCAGCGCGCCGCTGCCGGCGACCGAGAGCACGTCGAGGCCCAGTGCGCCGACGCGGCCGCGCTGCGAACCGATGACGATGCGGCTGGTGCTGAGCGCCGCCATCTGCAGGCGCACGTCGCCGTAGTACATGTTGTCGAGCGTGGTTTCGTGCACGCGCGTCAGCGTGCCGTTGTCGGCCACGTCCAAGACGATGAGCTTGGTCACGTCCGGATAGGTCAGGCGCGCGGCACCGACGACGCGCGCCGTGCCGGGCAGTGCGACGAGGCTGAGGTCACGCAGGTTGCCGCCGTTCTCGGTATCGAGCGCGGTGAACCTGTTGTTCGCTTCGAGCTTGAACGTGCGCATCTGCAGTGTGTCGTTCGCGCGGCGCAGGCCGACGACGATGCGCTGGTCCTTGATCGCGGTGACCAGAACCTCTTTCACTTCGGTCACGCCGAGCAGCGTGTCGGTCACGGCCGGCACGCCGTTCGCGCCGATGCTGTAGGCGTAGACGTGCAGCTTGTTCTCGTTGCTGCGCGTGATCAGCACGAAGCGCGTATCGCCCATGCGCACGAGCTGGAAGTCCTTGACCTGTTCGGGCAGGTGCGCACCCTGCTCGGTGAAGGTGCCGCTGGCGTCCACGCCCCACACCGTGATGCGCAGATTGCCGAACAGCGTGCGGTGCGCGCTGACGACGCGGTTGGCGGACTGGCTGATCACGCGAACATCGACGTCCTGGTGCTTCAGCGCGTCCTTGATCGCCCAGCGCGCCGTCGCATACGACGTCGCCTTGCTGACGCTGCCGAACATGAAGGGCGTGTCGTAGTGCATCTCGCCGGCGTTGGGCTTGAACGGATCGGTCGCGTCGCTGCTGCAGGCCGGGTTGTAGATGTCCTCGGCGTTGCGGCCATCCTTCATGCCCAGCCCGATCGCGGCGACGACCTTGCCGTTCTTGGCGATGCCGAGCGAGCCGGCACCGATGCAGCGCGCTTTCATGAAGTCGAGCACGGCGTTGACGACCGGCAGCGTGGCGTAGTTGGCCCAGCCGTTGATCGGAATCTGGCCCGGCATGTCGGCCTTGATGTCGACCTGCGTCTTGACGCCGCCGCCGGCCGGGAAGAACGAGACCTGGTTGGTCACGAGCTTGTCGCCGCTCGCCGGCGACGAGTAGAGCGCCTGACTGCCGTCGACCTGCGACAGACAGACCGCCGGCTGGTCGAGGGTCGCGAGGCAACCCACTTCCGTCGGATCGCCGCGCAGCTGCCACGAACCCGTCGCGGTGCGGCCCGGCGCGGTCAGGTATTCGGCGCTGAGCACGGTCGAGGTGCCGAACGGCACGACGCGATCGGCACCCATGAGGACGAGGTCGCGATTCACGGCGGCCGGTGCGCAGGCGCCGGCGGCGTCCTGCTCGTAGCCGGCCGCGCAGACAGTGCAGCTCGCGCCGGCGTAGCCGCTCTCGCAGCCGCAGGCCGCGCCGGCTTCGGTGACCTGCACGCTGCCGTGGCTGCCGCAGCTCAGCGAAGAGGCGGGCACGTCGCGCACGCAGCGGTATTCATCCGGATTCGGCACGTCCGGAGAATCCGGATCGACGATGCCGTTGATGCCGCTGATGTGCTGCAGATGCATGCCCGCCGCGCAGGTCGGCGTCGCCGTCGTCGGGCCGCCCGGTACCTGCGCATACGCGCCGGCGGATCCGGTGGCAACCATCAACAGCAGTAGTGCGCGTGTCAGTTCCAAACGTTTCACGATCTCTCTCCTCGTAGTCCCGATTCGCTGCCGGCGGTTTGCCGGCGGTCCCGTGGGCATACGGGGAGTGCGGGGCTCAGGGATCACGCCAAAAAAAGGAGGCAGGCGATTCATTGTGGACACTGCGAAAGATCCCGCCGCTGTGTTGGTGCGATGCGGTCGTGGCGGTGCCTCGACGCCAGTTGCGCACTCGCGCGTCGTTTGGGCCGCGATGAGTGTGCTGCGTGCGCGGCGTATCCGCCGCGACGCTCACCCTGGCTTTGAAATCGTGCCGAAGGATTTCAACGGCATGAGGTGTGCCCGTCTGCGCGCGTGTTATCCGGAACGCGGCTTGGGTTCCGGCCGTCTCCACAGCCAGATCGCAATGACAAGCATGATGGCGGCCGCTATGGCTGCCATCCACCAGCGCGGACTGAATACGAACAGGCCCACGGCGCTGCCCAGCATGGTGATCGTTGCGAAATACTTGGTGCGTCGGCTCACGGCACCATCGCGTTCCCAGTCCTGCAGCATCGGTCCGAAGCGCGGGTGATTGCGCATCCAGTCATGTAGGCGGTGGGAGCCGCGCGCCGCCGCGAATGCCGCAAGCAGTATGAACGGGACCGTTGGCACTACAGGCAGGACGATACCGATGACGCCCAGCGCGAGTGATATCGCCGCGAGCCCCAACCAGAGCGCTCGTCCGAGGCGTTTGCTGGCCAGCTTGGGCGAGGTTTCCGACAAGTACGACACCTGTGACGCCATACGCGGGCGGCGCTGGACTATAGCGTGAAGCGACCGTATTGGCCGCCAGGCGCGGAGACATCAGCAAGGCAGCGTCAGTGACTCGAAATCGTAGCCGGAAATTCTGCGCCGTGACTTGGCCGGTTCGGCAGTCCGGAGTGAGCACGCACCCACTACCGTTCATGCAGCGGCGAAACAAGACCGCCCCGCGTTCGTCGGCACTGCGCCGCGGCATGTCGGTTAGCGGCGATGTCGCATTGTGGCGGCGCATCTGCGCCGCTTTGCGTCAAAGCCGCGCGCAACCCCTGTGCTATAGTCTCGCCCCGTCAATTTTCCCTTGCGCAGCAATCGCTTCCGGGCGGTTGCCTACTACTTACGGTCGCCATGTCCAACGCCGACGAACTGAAGAAAGCCGCCCTCGAATATCACCGTCTCGCGCCCGCCGGAAAGATCAAGGTGGTCGCGACCAAACCCATGCTGACGCAGCGCGACCTGGCGCTGGCGTATTCGCCCGGTGTCGCGGCGGCCTGCGAGGCCATCGTCGAGGATCCGCGCGAGGTGTCCACAGTTACAGCACGCGGCAATCTCGTCGCGGTCATCACCAACGGTACCGCGGTGCTCGGACTCGGTGCGATCGGGCCGCTCGCGGCCAAGCCGGTGATGGAAGGCAAGGGCGTGCTGTTCCAGAAGTTCGCCGGCATCGACGTATTCGACATCGAGATCAACGAACTCGACCCGGACAAGCTCGTCGACATCATCGCGAGCCTGGAGCCGACCTTCGGCGGCATCAATCTCGAGGACATCAAGGCGCCGGAATGCTTCACCGTCGAGCGCAAGCTGCGCGAACGCGTGAAGATCCCGGTGTTCCACGACGACCAGCACGGCACGGCCATCATCGTCGGCTCCGCCGTCATCAACGCACTCAAGGTCGTCGGCAAGGACATCGGCAAGGTCAAGCTCGCCGCCTCCGGCGCCGGCGCGGCCGGCATTGCCTGCCTCGACATGCTGGTGCAGCTCGGCCTCAAACCGGAAAACATCACCGTCGCCGACCGTTTCGGCGTGGTCTATACCGGCCGCGCCGAGGACATGGACGACGACAAGTCGCGCTATGCGCGTGATACGACCGCGCGCACGCTCGGCGAGATCGTTGTCGGTGCCGATATCTTCCTCGGCCTTTCCGCCGGCGGTGTGCTCAAGCCCGAGATGGTCGCAACGATGGCGGACAGGCCCGTCATCCTTGCGCTCGCGAACCCGAACCCGGAAATCCTGCCGGAGCATGTAAAGGCGGTGCGGCCGGACGCGATCATCGCGACGGGGCGTTCGGACTACCCGAACCAGGTCAACAACGCGCTGTGCTTCCCGTACATCTTCCGCGGCGCGCTCGATGTCGGCGCGACGACGATCAACGAGGCGATGAAGGTCGCCTGCGTGCATTCGATCGCCGCGCTCGCCCGGCGCGAAGTCAGCGACGTCGCGGCGCGCGCCTATGGCGGCAAGCCGCTGTCGTTCGGCCCCGAATACCTGATCCCGCAGCCGTTCGATCCGCGCTTGCTGGTGGAACTGGCGCCGGCGGTGGCGAACGCGGCGACGATTTCCGGCGTGGCGACGCGGCCCATCGCCGACCTCAATGCCTACCGCGAGAAGCTGACCAGCTTCGTGTTCCGCACCGGCCTGATCATGAAGCCGGTGTTCGATCGCGCGAAGTCCGATCCCAAGCGCGTTGTCTACGCCGAAGGCGAAGAGGAGACCGTGCTGCGCGCGATACAGGTCGTCATCGACGAAGGCTTCGCGCGGCCGATCCTGATCGGTCGTCCCGACGTCATCGAGAAGCGCATCCAGCGTATCGGTCTGCGCCTGCAGCCGGGCGTTGATTTCGAGATGTGCAACATCAACGACGATCCGCGCTTCAACGACTACTGGCAGCACTATCACCGCATCATGGAACGCCGCGGCGTGTCGCCGGCGCTGGCCAAGGCGGTGGTGCGCTCGCGCTCGACCGTGATCGCCTCGCTGATGGTCGAGCGCGGCGAAGCCGATGCGCTGATCTGCGGCGTGGTCGGCCGCTACGGCAAGAAGCTCAACTACATCCGCGACATCATCGGCCTGGATGCCGGTGTGCAGCAGCCCTCGGCGATGTCGGCGGTGTTCAACGACAAGGGCGTGTTCTTCTTCCTCGACACGCATGTGCAGCATGAGCCCTGCGCCGAGGAAATCGCCGAGGCCACGATGCAGGCGGCGATCCGGCTGAAGCTGTTCGGCATTCCTCCGAAGATCGCGCTCCTGTCGCACAGCAACTTTGGCAGTTCCGAATCGCCCTCGGCCTGCAAGATGCGCCAGGTGCTCAAGATCATCCACGAGCGTGCGCCCCGGCTCGAAGTGGAAGGCGAGATGCAGGCCGACGCCGCGCTCGTGCCGGAAATCCGCGAGCGCCTGTTCCCGAACTCGAAGCTCAGCGGCGCAGCGAACGTGTTCGTGTTCCCGAATCTCGATTCGGCCAACATCAGCTTCAACATGCTGCGCGCGATGACCGACGGCGTGGTGCTGGGTCCCATCCTCATGGGCGTGGCCAAGCCCGCGCATGTGCTGACCCCGTCGGCGACGGTGCGCCGCGTCGTCAACATGACCGCGATCGCGACGGTGGAAGCGCAGATTCGCGGGCAGGGACGGTTGAATGCGGCGGCGGCGGGTTGATCGATCGCCTGTCGTAGTTAGCTTCGACGCGAACACCATCCCCACCCAACCCTCCCCTTGAAGGGGAGGGCTCAACGAGTCGCTCGACTTACTCCCTCCCCTTCAAGGGGAGGGTTGGGGTGGGGATGGTGTCGTCGCTCAGTCGCAAGATCCACTAGAGCACAAGCCGACAACAACTCAAGGCACCAGCTGGATCCGATTCGTCGCCCCCGTCAGATCCTTATTCAAGGTGATCCACAGATCGCCCGTGCTTGTACGCAGTGACGGGAAATAGTCGACGTCGAGAACCTGCGCCACGTTGTTGAAACGCAGCGTGGGATATCCGCCGCCGCTGATGTTGCGCACGACGATGACGGGTTTCTTCAGGCTGCCGCTGCCGACCGCGATGTTGGCGTCGAGCGCGTTGCCGACGGCGTTGAAGGTCAGCGCGCCGTAGACCGGGTCATAGCCGGCCGGTGCATAGGTGATGTTGTCCGGGCGGTTGACGCCGGCCGGTCCGCTCGTGGCGACGCTGCCGGTTGCCGCAGTCAGGTTCAGTGACTGCACCGTCTCGACCTGTGTGACCTGCGCGCCGACCGGATCGGTGCTGTGCGTGCCGAGTACGACATACGTGGAATAGCTCTTGCGTGGCCAGCCCGAGTCGGTCGTGTTCGGCAGCGGACCGCCCCAGTAGGCCGAACCGTGCGTGTAGTAGCTGCTCTGGCCGAGGAAGCCGAAGTTGGTGCCCCAGGCCAGGCGCGTGTTGTTGGTCGGCGTGCTGACGCTGGCGAAGGAATAGTTGATCGACTGGTAGGGCCAGTTGTAGTCGCAGGGCAGCGGCGAGGCCGGCGTGGTGCAGGCATTGCCTGCGGCGCTGGTCGTGTTCCAGCGCGCCGTGCCGAAGTAGCCGCCGGCGTCCTGCTGGACGATGGTCTGGGTCTGTACCGTACCCATCGTCGCGTCGACACCGGTTGTCCACAGTTTTACATAGGGAATCGTGTTCGGCGTGTTCCAGGTCCAACTGCTGCTGTAGGTGGCCGGCGAGGTGGTCGTTGCGAACTTGTAGCGGTCGCCCCAGCCGATGCCGGCGATGGTGCTGTGCGCGCCTTCGGTCGCGCTGCCGTCGAACAGCAACTCGCCGTAGGGTGCGCGCGAATCGGCATCGACGGCGCCGACGGGCACTGCGCTCAGATCCCAGGACACGGCCCAGAGCGGATTGTCGCGGCCGGTCGAGAACATCCAGTCCACCGTGACCGGCACGTCGTAACGCACGTTCGGCGGCGCTGCGGTCGTCGTGGCCCAGCGTGGATAGCTCTGGGCGAAGCGGAAGATCGCATGGTGACGGCCCTGCCAGACGCGCTCGGACGTACCGGTGAAGCCGTGACCCAGCGGCGAGTCGTCGGTGCCGATGCCGGTCGTGCCTTCGCTGCGGTGGCTGACCACGTAGCCAAAGCCGCTGGCGCCGCTGCCCGAGGCGGTGACGATGCGTGGACTGCCGCCGACCTGGTAGCGGTACTCGCGCAGTTCGCCGCCGCGCGTACCGCCGGGGCCGGTCTGTCCGGTGTTGTGGGCCAGCACGGCGACGCGCGGCTGGTTGGCGCTGTCGCGCCAGGTGAAGCGGTCGCTGGTCATGCCGAGCACGCTGACGTCGCGGTCCTGCACGAGTCCATTCGGCGCCGGCGGCAGGCCGGCGCTTTCGAATCCGTTGCGGAAGATGGAATCGACCGGCGGCGCGGTCGACTGCGACAGCACGACGTCGTCGATATACAGCGCCGTCTGGGCGTTTTCGGAGTCGCTCTGGATATCGATGCGGTCGAATGCGCCGCTGTAGTTCATGGCGCCCGTAGTCAGCGGAACGACGACCTCGCGCCAGGTGCCGGCGGCGATGCTGCCTTCGGCGATATACGGGTCGAGTTCCGCCTGCGCGACGATCAGTCCGTTGTGCTGCAGGAAGAAGTACAGCTGCTGGCCGCCGGTGGCGCCGCCGTGGACCCAGAAGCGCACGATCGGATAGGTCGTGGTCATCAGGTCCGGATCGGTATAGAACGACACCGCATTGAACGCGTCGATGCCGCCGCCGCCGACGAAGCGGATCGAGACGCTGCCGGTATGCGCCTGATCGGTGCTGCCGAACGTCGAGCCGCCGCCGTAGGAAAAATCTTGGAAGCCGTTCTGCAGCGCTTCGTCATAGACCACCAGATCGGCCGCCTGGGCCGATCCGAGCATCAACACCAGCAAACTCATCCACTTGCCCATGACTTTCCCCTCCGTGATACGGAACCCGCCGTTGCCGCACGTTCGCGAACTCCGGCGGAAGCCCCAGCCGAATCCGCTTACGTGCGGAGGTGGCCTGGGGTGACATTTCGGCTGGCAGCCTAGGCGGCGATCCGTGAAGGTTGCGAGTTTGTCAATATCTCGTTTAGCGGGCGTTTGGCCGGCGCCGAAACCAACCGGCCGGCAACCCGGGCCGAAAACGCGGATCAAACAGCCGTTCGCCATACAGACGGCGCGGTTAAGCCGGTAAACTCGGTCCGATGCGCCGTCCCGCGGCGCCGCCGCTTCGACCAAAACGACAACAGCAAGAACGCCACTCCTCCCCAGGTTCACGGCGTTCGTGGAGGGATACCCATGAACATGCTGCAGGACATCCTCAACCAGGATCTGGACCCGGCCGAAACCCAGGAATGGATCGACGCGCTCAATGCCGTGATCGGTGCCGACGGGGCGGAGCGCGCCCACTATCTGCTGGAGCGAATGGTCGATGCGACGCGCCGCGCCGGCGGCCATCTGCCGTTCCAGCCGACCACCGAATACGTCAACACGATTCCGACCCAGTCGGAAAAGCGCAACCCGGGCAATGCCGCGCTGGAATGGCGCATCCGCTCGCTGGTCCGCTGGAACGCACTCGCGACCGTCGTGCGCGCGAACCGCAAGCCCGGCGAACTCGGCGGCCATATCGCAAGCTTCGCCTCGTCCGCCACGCTGTACGACGTCGGCTTCAACCATTTCTGGCGCGCGCCGAGCGAAAACCATCCGGGCGACCTGCTCTATGTGCAGGGCCATTCTTCCCCGGGCGTCTACGCCCGCGCCTTCCTCGAAGGCCGTATCAACGAATCGCAGCTCGACCGCTACCGCATGGAAGTCGACGGCGGCGGTCTCTCGTCGTATCCGCATCCGTGGCTGATGCCGGATTTCTGGCAGACCCCGACCGTGTCGATGGGCCTGGGCCCGATCATGGCGATCTACCAGGCGCGCTTCTGGAAGTACCTCGAACACCGCGACATGATGCGGGCGTCCGACCGCAAGGTCTGGTGCTTCATGGGCGACGGCGAAACCGACGAGCCGGAATCGCTGGGCGCGATCTCGCTGGCCGGGCGCGAAAATCTGGACAATCTGATTTTTGTGATCAATTGCAATCTGCAGCGCCTCGACGGCCCGGTGCGCGGCAACGGCAAGATCATCCAGGAACTCGAAGGCGTGTTCCGCGGCGCCGGCTGGAACGTGATCAAAGTGGTGTGGGGTTCGTACTGGGATCCGCTGCTTGCGCGCGACACCAAGGGCCTGCTGCGCAAGCTCATGATGGAAACCGTCGACGGCGAATACCAGGCGTGCAAGGCGTTCGGCGGCGCGTATACGCGCGAGCATTTCTTCGGCAAGTATCCCGAGCTCAAGGAAATGGTCGCCAACCTCAGCGACGAGGACATCTGGCGCCTGAATCGCGGCGGCCATGACCCGCACAAGGTCTACGCGGCCTATGCCGAAGCCGTGAGCAGCGCGAACGGGCGTCCGACCGTGATCCTGGCCAAGACGGTCAAGGGCTACGGCATGGGCGGCGCCGGCGAGTCGATGAACATCACCCATCAGCAGAAGAAGATGGACGACGATGCGATCCGCGCGTTCCGCGATCGCTTCAACATCCCGGTCGCCGACGACAAGCTCGCCGACGTGCCGTTCTACCATCCGGGCAAAGACTCGCCCGAAGTGCAGTACATGCTCGAGCGCCGCGCCGCGCTCGGCGGTTCGCTGCCGCAGCGCCGCCAGAAGAGCGAATCGCTGCCGACGCCGGCGCTCGCCGCGCTGGAACAGATCACCAAGGGCAGCGGCGAGCGCGAGATCTCGACCACGATGGCCTTCGTGCGCGGTCTGAACCTGCTGCTACGCGACAAGGCGATAGGTCCGCGCATCGTGCCCATCGTCGCCGACGAAGCGCGCACCTTCGGCATGGAAGGCATGTTCCGTCAGATCGGCATCTATGCGCCGTTCGGCCAGAAGTACAAGCCGCAGGATTCAGACCAGCTGCTGTACTACCGCGAAGACCAGGCCGGACAGGTGCTGCAGGAAGTCATCACAGAGGCCGGCGCGACCTGCAGCTGGATCGCCGCGGCGACGAGCTACAGCACGAACGACCTGCCTATGCTGCCGGTCTTCATCTTCTACTCGATGTTCGGCATGCAGCGCGTCGGCGACCTGTGCTGGGCCGCCGGCGACATGCGCGCGCGGGGTTTTCTCATCGGCGGCACTGCCGGCCGCACGACGCTCAACGGCGAAGGGCTGCAGCACGAAGACGGCCACAGCCATCTGCTCGCGGGCTCGATCCCGAACTGCAAGGCCTACGATCCGACCTTCTCCTACGAGGTCGCGGTGATCCTGCAGGACGGCACGCGCCGCATGCTGACCGAACAGGAAGATGTGTACTACTACATCACCGTGATGAACGAGAACTACACCCATCCCGACCTGCCCGCAGGTACCGAGGACGGCATCATCAAGGGCATGTACCTGTTCAAGGACGGCGGCAAGCCGAAGAAGAACGCGCCGCACGTGCAACTGCTGGGCTCCGGCACGATCCTGCGCGAAGTCATTGCCGCGGCGGAGCTGCTGGAGAAGGACTTCGGCGTCAGCATCGACATCTGGAGCTGCCCAAGCTTCACCGAACTGCGCCGCGACGGCCACGACGCGGAGCGCTGGAACCGCCTGCATCCGGAAGACAAGCCGCGCAAGGCCTACGTGACGCAATGCCTCGACGGCCGCGCCGGCCCGGCCATCGCCGCGACCGACTACGTGCGTCAGCACGCCGATTCGATCCGCGCCTTCCTGCCCGACGGCATGCGCTATACCGTGCTCGGCACCGACGGCTTCGGCCGCAGCGATACGCGCGCGAACCTGCGTCGCTTCTTCGAAGTCGACCGCTACTACATCGCCCAGGCTGCCATTGCGGCATTGGCGGCGGAAGGAAAAATGCACGCGAAGGACGTCGCGCGCGCGATCAAGGAATGGAAGATCGACGCGGACAAGGCGAATCCGACGACGGTGTGAACGGAGGCTGCGTCGCCTCCGGCAGGCGGTAGCGCGGTGCGCCTGATCACGTCCGGGACGGTTTCGCGTTGCAGAGCGATGTGACCGTCCGATACCGGATCGCCACCGCGCCGGCCTTGCGAGGCCGGTGCGGCGTTTCGAACTGTCACGGGGCAGCATGAATGTGAAGGGATGCGCTGCGCGAGCGGCGCTGGCGCTAGTGGCGTTGCTGGCGGCCGTATCTGCGGCGGCGATCGACCTGGAGCTCGTCAAAGACACCGATACGTCGCTGTCGGCGCAGAGTTCCCTGCCGCGCAACTTTCGTCGTGTCGGCGGCGAGGTGTATTTCACCGCGACGCGTGCGGACGTCGGCATGGAGCTGTTTGCCACCGGCAGCGCGCCGGGCAGTGCACGGCTTGTCGCCGACCTCGCGCCCGGCGGCGCATCGTCCTACGCGCGTCTGCTCGGTGCGCTCCCGGGCGGCCTGCTGGTCGCGGCGGCGGTCGGCAATACCGACGGCGACTGGTACGCGCACTCGACGCAAATCCTGCGGCTGTCGCCCGACGGCAGCGAGCGGCAAGTGCTGACCGCGCTCGCGCCGTGGTACGGCGGAAGCTGGTACCTGCAGCGTTTCGAGCCGCTGCAGTCGTCGTCGACCCGTGCCTGGTTCCGCGACCTTTCCGACGGCTCGCTCTGGGCCAGCGACGGCAGCGCCGGCGCGACCGGCCGCGTCTTCGACACAGCGCCCGCCGGCATTCGCTCGCACTGCGCCGTCAACGACCGGCTGCTGTTCGTCGACTACACGACCGGCGGCCGCCAGCTCTACCTCAGCGACCGAACCGCCAGCGGAACCGTTGCCGTCATGAACTTCGCGAGTGGGTCGGCACCGCACGGTTTCGTCGCCTACGCGGGCTACTGCTATTTCCTGCAGTCGCCGACGCTGCCGTCGGCCACGACGATGCTCTGGCGCAGCGACGGCACCGTCGTCGGTACGATCCCCGTCACGCCGATGCCGTCGACCGGCCGGATCCTGCCGGTCGGCGGCGCGCTCGTCGCCATCGGCGGGATCGGCACCGCGGTGCAGCTGCGGCGCGTCGGCGAGACGGAACCGTTCTGGCAGGACCCCGGGCTCACCGTGTCCGATTTCGAGGTGGCGACCGATTCGTACCTGGTCCTCGGCGTGTACGACACGGCCAACAGCACTTCCCGGCTGTTGGTGACCGATGCGACGGCCGCAGGCACGCGACTCGTGCAGGGCACGCCGCTCGTCGTGAGCCACGCACGCGCTCGACGGCCGCCGGCAGCTTCGTGCTGTTGCGCACGACGAATGCGTCCTACCGCGTCGACGTCGCGAACGCGACGGCGCAGTCCGTGGCGGTGCCGGACGATCTGTTCTACGCGGGCGCCGCTGACCTCAACGGTCTGCTGGTCGGCAACGCGAGTTCGGCGGAAATTGGCGAGGAGGTCTGGCGCAGCGACGGCACGGCCGGTGGTACTTATCCGCTCGCCGACATCGCCAACGGCACGGCCGGCGGCTTGCACTATTTCCACGCGGCGGATGTCGGCCGCGGCAACATTTTGTTCTATGCCGCGCAGAGCGAAGCGGGATCGCATTCCGCTCTCTGGCGCAGCAGCGGCGGCGCGGCCGGAACCTATGCGTTGCCGCGCAGCGACTATGACGGCGACAACGTCGTCGCTGTGCGCGCCATCAGCAACGGCGTCGTGTTCGCGACACGGGTGCCGTTCGCTTCGCTGCCCACGCGCTTCTGGTTCAGCAGGGCCGATTTCAGCAAGACCATCGCGGTCTGGGAACAGGGCGGCGAGTCCGAACTGCTCGCGAGCGATCACGCCGTATTCTTCAGTTGCCGCAATGCCGGCCGGTGGAACGCCTGCGGCGTGCCGGCTGGCGCGACGCAGGCACTGCCGCTGCTGCCGGATTCGTCGTGGCCGGTGCGACTGGTCGGCAGCCTCGGCGCGGCGGCCGTGTTGTGGTCGGACGGTACGCTCTGGCGCAGCGACGGCTCGCCAGCCGGCACGGCGCCGATCGCCACCAATCTGTAAGCGCCCTCGGGACTCGCCTCGGGCGATTCGGTTCGCGTTGGCGGCCGTCTGTATTTCGAGGCCTGTACGACGCCGTCGCAGAACGATTGCGGCCTGCACGTCTCCGACGGCACTCCGGCCGGCACGTATCAGGTGATGGCGATCTATTGGCCGATCCTGCAGATCACCGCGCTCGACGGCGTCGTCTACTTCACGGTCGAGGATTCGCCGAAACATCTGTGGCGCTCGGACGGTACGCGCGTGGGGACGCAGCGCGTCATGCCGCTCGACTCGCGCCTGTTCTCGATGATTGCGGTCGGACATCGCCTGCACATGCTGCGCAACGATAACTTCGACACGCCCAGCTATCTGGTCTCCGACGGCACGGCGGCCGGTACGGTGGCGGTGTCGCGACCGGCCGGGATGACTCTCGGGTCGAGCCCGCTCGTCGCGTTATCGGACAACGAGGTGTTGCTGCCCTGCATGCTGCCGTCGACCGGTTACGAACTGTGCCGCGCCGGTGCCGACAGCAGCGGACTCGCGCTCGTCGGCGATTTCTTTCCGGGACCGCAATCCTCGGGCGTGACGTGGCTCGGTGGCGGCAATGGCATCGGCTACCTGGGCCTGACCGACGGGCAGCACGGCGCCGAACCCTGGCGCGCTATCGGGGATCGTATTTTTTCGGACGGCTTCTGATGGACGCGAACAGGATTTCGCCACGCCATCGCGGGTCGCTGCGTTGTGTTGCCGCGCTGCTGGCGCTCACGCTCGCGGCGCACGCCGCCGCTGGCGGCGGCCCGGCAATACATCTCGTCAAGGACATCGACACGACGCCCGACGCCGTAGGTTCCGATCCGAAAGACTTCCGCACATTCGCCGGCAATCTTTATTTCACGGCGAGCGTGCCGGCCAGCGGCGCGGAACTGTATGTCAGCAATGGAATCACCGCGCGGCTGGTCGCCGATCTGCGAGCGGGTCCCGCGTCGTCGAAGGCGGTTGCCCTGGGCCACGCGGGCGGCCGCCTCATCGTCGCGGCCGACGATGGCAGCCAGGAGTACGTCGCGTCGGTCGATGAGACCAGCGGTGACGCAACGCGGCTGACAAGCCTCTGGGCGCCGCGGCCGCAAGGCTACAGCCGCAGCGGCGTGATCGGCCCGGTCGGCAGCCGTCTGCTATTCACGCTCGGCGATGGCCGCTATGTCTGGGGCAGTGACGGCACGCCGGCCGGTACCCCGCCGCTGTTTTCGCAGCAGACCGATACCGCTATCGCCGATCGCGTCTGCCGCCTGCCGCAGCGCGCGGTCGCGCTCGTAGCGAACGCCGGCAACGGTTTCGCGTTCTGGCGCAGCGACGCGACGCCGGCCGGCACGGTCTCCTTCGGGACGATCGCCGGTGCCGCGTATGTGCGCGGCGTCGCCGCGTCCGCCGGGCAGTGCTATTTCCTCATCGAAAAATATCCGGGCTGGCAGATCTGGCGCAGCGACGGTGTCGGCGCGAACGTGATCGCGTCCGTCGCCGGCGGCGGCGCACTGTCGCTCGCCGTCATCGGCAACGTGGCCTACGTGGCCGACACGACGGGTTCGCGCTTTCGCATCTGGCGCAGCGACCAGACGCAGCCCTTTATCGATCTCCCGCGCGGCACGGCGCAGTTCGATCAGCTGTTTGCACTTGGCGACAGGCTCCTGTTCGGTGCCGGCCAGGAAGGCAATCCGAACCAGGCCGCGTTCTACCGCAGCAATGGCACAGCTGCCGGCACGCAGCGACTGACGCCGAACGCCGTCATGCCGCAGACCGGCTTTCCACCTTACGCGCGCGCTGCGGGGCAGGCGCTGATCGTCGGCGACCAGACGGCGACGTGGCGCATCGATGCCACCACCGGGCAAGTCACGTCGCTGGGCGAGCGGCTCGAACTGCTGAGCAGCAGCGACGTCGCCGAATTCGGCGGCGCGCTGATCGGCGCGCAGCAGGAAGTGCCGTCGACCTCGATCCGCGAGGTCTGGCGCAGCGACGGCAGCGCCGCCGGCACACGCCTGCTGCACGACGTCCGCACCGCGACGCGCGGCGGGCTCGCCGATTTCGACGGCGCGGCACTCGTCGTCGGCGACACGCTGCTATTCAACGAAGTCATCGATCGGCCGCTGCAGTTCCCGCTCGGGCGCCGCGCGCTCTGGCGCACCGACGGCAGCGCCGCCGGCACGCGTGCGCTGCCGCGCAGCCTCTACGGCAAAGGTTCGGTTCTCGGTGCGGTCGAGGCCGGCGATGCGCTCGTCGTACGCACCACGAGCGACGGGCTGCAGTCGGACATGTATCGCGTCGATGCGGGGCTTGCGAGCGGCGCTCGCATCGTGGCCGACGCGACCAACGGCGGCCTGTACGGCATTCCGGGAGCCGGTGCGCTGATGAGCTGCACGACCACACCCGGCGCGCGCGACCTGTGCGCGCTGCGCGAAGGCGACAATCAGGCCGGCGTGATCTCGTGGAACCTCGAGCTGCACGGCGGGAGCCTGCAGCGCGTCGGCAACGCAAGTGGCGCCATGTTGTTCTATCTGGGCCTGCCCGACCACGGCCTGCGCGGACTGTGGCGCAGCGACGCGACGGCACCGGGCACCGTGCGTCTGCTGCCGGACCTCGTGCGGAGTTCGAGCGGAGGTACGGCTTCGGTGAAGCTGGGAGCGCGCCTGCTGTTCGACGGCCGCTTGACCCCCGGCGGCGCGATCGGCCTGTATGCGAGCGACGCGACGGCAGCGGGTACCGCGCTGCTGCAGCCGCTCGACGCGCGCGTGACCGGCCTGCAGCGCTGGCATGACGGCCGCGCCGTGTTCCTCGTCGACACGAATCCGACGCAACTGTGGTTCAGCGACGGCACCAGCGCCGGCACCGTCCGCGCACTCACTCTGTCGACCAGCGCGGTCAGCGGCGCGCGCCGCGTCGGCGACCGGCTGCATCTGATCGGCACGACGGTCGGCAGCAGCCTGGGCTATGTCGTCACCGATGGCACCGCCGCCGGCACGCGCACGCTCGCGTTGCCGGCCGAACTGGTGCCGGGTTCCTCATGGCTCACCGCGCTCGATGAGACGACGGCCCTGTTCCGCTGCCGCACGGCCGCGATCGGCGAGGAGCTCTGCGCCGTCGACGCCAGCGGCGACAACGCGCGGATCGTCGAAGATATCTACCCGGGTCCGGCCTCGTCGAATCCGCGGCTGATCGGCAGCACGCCATCGGCGACGTACATCGCCGCCGACGACTCCGTGCACGGCCGCGAGCTCTGGCGCGTACCCGCACAATCGGAGCTGATCTTCGCCAATGATTTCGACCTGAGCGTCATCGCATCGGGGTTCTGACGACGAAGCACGTTCCGGATTCCGACGCACTCGTGTGCATCGGCATTGTCATGCCGGTGAATTCCCGGCTGCCGACGGGTTGCGCGCAGGTCGCCGCAACGCCGGCCGTGATCCCTCAGCCCTGCTTTCCGTTGATGCCTTCGTTCGCGAGCGCCGGAAAATCCGTGCGCGGCGGCAGGAATTTCGCCGCGACGGTATTCGCGGTCTTGGTCGCGGTCTGGTCGTGCGCGACGCTCGCGGCGCGCTGCACGGCCTTGTGCGGCGCGCGCCAGATCTGGTCGGTCGGGTAGTACGAGGTGCCGTTGGTCCAGCGCGGATGGCCGGCCTTCGCGGCGGCGGGAATTTCCCGCGTACCCACGCGCGGCCCGGTGAACAGCGGCAGCCAGATGCCTTCCTTCGGATCGCTCGCGATACACAGGAAATAGTGCTGCGCCTTTACCGCAAGATCGATGTCGCAGCTGCAATGCGCGCCGTGGTTGAGCAGCTCGTCGGGATCGAGGCGCAAGACGAGACCGGGTACGTGGGTGTGGGCCATGAGATGCGTTTCTGCGGGACGGACTCCAAGATGACGGTTTGCACGGTCGAGCGCAACGTGCTGACCGGCGTGTGCAGACATCGGCGCTTCAAGGCAAAGGCCGACGCGCCGGCTGCGGCCGGTGATGCTCACCCTGTAGTATCCACGCGTTCCGTTACCTCAAGGGCAAACCGCGTGCGACGTTTCCGACCCTGCGCCGGGCTAGCGCTCGTCTTCGCGGCGGCGCTGTCGCCGTCCGCGCGCGCCGGCAGCGACCTGATCGAATTCCAGCCCGTCGCCACGGGCCTGGATCGGCTGACCACGATCGTCTCGACGCCGTTCTATCCGGACACGCTCTGGATCGCCGAACAGCCCGGCCGCGTGCGTCTGGTCGAAAACGGCGTGCTGCGCGCGCTGCCGTTCCTCGACATCACGGATCGCACGCGTTCGAGCGGTTTCGAGCAGGGGCTGACCGGCTTCGCGCTGTCGCCGGCGTTTCCCGCCAATCCCTACGTCTACGTGCACTACATCCGGCTCGACAATGCCTCGCGCATCGCGCGCTTCCGCCTGCTGCCCGGACCGCTGCTCGCGGCCGATCCGGCCTCGGAATTCGAGCTGCTGACCCTGTCGCAGCCGCATCCCACCCACAACTGCAACGAGGTGCGTTTCGGTCCCGACGGCTATCTCTACATCGGCTGCGGCGACGGCGGACCGCCGTTCACGCCGGTACACGATCCGCAGTCGCTCGCGGAGTTGTACGGAAAGATACTTCGCATCGATGTAAACAATGTGCCAATCGGCCAGCCCTACGGCATTCCGGCCGACAATCCCTTTCTCGGTACGCCGGGCGCTCGGCCGGAGATCTGGGCGCTCGGTCTGCGCAACCCCTACCGTTTCAGTTTCGACAGCCTGACCGGCGACCTGTGGCTCGGCGATGTCGGCCAGTCGCTCTACGAGGAAATCGATCTCGTGCCGTCGGGCACACCCTCGGGTGTGAACTTCGGCTGGAACCGCATGGAAGGCACGCACTGCTATCCCAATCCCGGCTGCGTCACCACCGGCCTGTGGCAGCCGGTGATCGAGTACGACCACAACACCGGCTGCGCCGTCGTCGGCGGCTTGCGCCTGCGCAACAGCGTCCTGTGGAATCTGCAGGGCCGATATATCTACGCGGACTTCTGCAACAACGACGTGTCCGCCGCCGACAGCGCCGACGGCATCACCTGGACCAGCACCGCGCTTGGCCATTCAACGCTGCCGCCGACCGGCTTCGGGCAGGGCACCGACGGCGCGCTGTACATGGGCACCTACGGCGTCGGCAATGCCGTGCTCTACCGCCTCGTTATCGCCGACGAAATCTTTGCCGATGCGTTCGACGAATAGCGCCTGGGCACCGGCGCGGCGATTGCGCACGATCCGAGTCATGCGAAGCAGCGCCATTCTTCCGAGCGCAGGCGTCGCGGCATGAGGCCGGAACGCCGGCTGCCGCTGATCATTGCCTGCGCGCTGTTCATCGAGAACATGGATTCCACCGCGATCGCGACGGCGCTGCCGTCGATCGCGGCGGAGTTCAACACCTCGCCGATCGCGCTGAAGCTCGCTTTGACGACGTATCTCGTCGCGCTGGCCGTGTTCATTCCGATCAGCGGCTGGATCGCCGACCGTGTCGGTTCGCGCACCACCTTCATGCTCGCGATCGGCGTGTTTCTCGCCGGCTCGATCGGTTGCGCGGCCAGCGCGTCGCTGCCCACACTCGTCGCCGCGCGGTTCGTGCAGGGCATGGGCGGCGCGCTGATGGTGCCGGTCGGCCGGCTCGTGCTGCTGCGCACGGTGCCCAAGAGCGAACTCGTCGTCGCGCTGAGCTGGCTCACGATCCCGGCGCTGGTCGGGCCCATGCTCGGGCCGCCGCTCGGCGGCTTCATCGTGACGTGGTTCGACTGGCGCTGGATTTTTCTGATCAACCTGCCGATGGGCGTGCTCGGCATCTGGCTGGCATGGCTGCATGTGCCGAACCTGCGCGAGCCGCCGGGGCCGCTCGACGGCCGCGGCTTCGCGCTGTCGGGCATCGGCCTCGCGCTCGCGCTGTTCGGCTTCTCGACGGTAGGCCAGCACCTCGTGCCGCTGTGGGCGGCGCTGGGTTGTTTGACCCTGGGCCTGGCGATGCTGGCCATATATGTCTGGCATGCGCAGCGCCATCCGCAGCCGCTGCTGGATCTCACGCTGTTTCGCCTTCCGACGTTCCGCGCCGGCGTGATCGGCGGTTCGCTGTTCCGCATCGGCGTCGGCGCGACGCCGTTCCTGCTGCCGCTGATGCTGCAGCTCGGTTTCGGTCTGAATCCGTTGCAGTCGGGCCTGATCACGTTCGTGTCTGCGGCCGGCGCGATGTTCATGAAGACGCTTGCGGCGAGCATCCTGCGCCGCTTCGGGTTCCGCCGCGTGCTGCTGTTCAACGCGCTGATCGCCTCGGCGCTGCTCGCCGGCTACGGTCTGTTTCGCGCGGATACGCCGCACCTGTTCATTTCCGGCGTGCTGCTGGTCGCGGGCTGTTTCCGCTCGCTGCAGTTCACGAGCTTGAATGCGATCAGCTACGCCGAAGTGCAGCCGGCGCAGATGGGCCAGGCGAGCAGCCTCGCCGGCATGATGCAGCAACTGTCGCTCAGCCTCGGCGTCGCCATTGGCGGCTATGCGCTGCAGCTCGCGGCGCGGGTCAGCGGACAGCCGGAAACGGCATCGGCGAATTTCGCCGTCGCGTTCGCCGTGGTCGGCCTGTGTTCGGCGCTGTCGGCCTGGTCGATGTGGCGCCTGCCGGCCGATGCGGGACAGGAGATGGCCGGCAACGCGAAGCCGGGCGGCGAGATCGCCGAACCGAAGGTCGCGCAGCGGCCGGCGACCTGAAGGCGGAAACCGGCGGTCGCGATGTTGCGGTTGCACGCGCGCCGGACAATCCGACCAAGGTCGCGGCATATGCCGCATACAGCGGGCCGGGCACGTTCTAGACTGCGCGACCCACCGCGATACCGAGAACCGCTTGGACCCCACCTACCGCCGCGGCCTGATCTATGCGCTTGCGGCCTTCGTGCTCTGGGGCGTGGCGCCAGCGTACTTCAAGCTCATCCAGCAGGTGCCGCCGGACGAGATCATCGCGCACCGCATCGTCTGGTCGAGCGTCCTCATGGTGCTCGTGCTGGGACTCAGCCGGCGTTTCGTCGGCTGGCGCTGGCTGCGCGAGCATCCGCGCGTCGTGGCGACCCTCGCGGTGACCGCGCTGCTGATCAGCACCAACTGGCTGACCTTCGTCTATGCGGTCAACAGCGGACGCATGCTCGACGCGAGCCTGGGCTACTACATCAATCCGCTGATCAACGTGCTGCTGGCTGTGCTGTTCCTCGGCGAGCGCCTGCGGCCGCTGCAGATCGCCGCGGTCGCGCTGGCCTTCCTCGGCGTGGCCTGGCAGGTCGTGCAGCTGGGCTATCTGCCGTGGATTTCGCTGGTGCTCGCGGTGAGCTTCGGCTTCTACGGTCTGCTGCGCCGACAGGTCGCGCTCGACGCGCTCAACGGCCTGGGTGTGGAGACCGCGCTGGTCGCGCCGCTGGCTCTGGGTTACTTCGTATACGTGTGGACAAGGGGCGCGGCGCAGTTCGGCCATGTGTCGCTGTCGCTCGACGCGCTGCTGATCGCGGCCGGCGTGGTCACGACGATTCCGCTCGCGCTGTACGCGGCCGGCGCGCAGCGCCTGCCGTATACGACCATCGGCTTCCTGCAGTACATCAGCCCGTCGCTCGGCATCGTGCTGGCGGTCGCGTTCTACGGCGAGCACTTCGGCACCGCACGCGCGATCACGTTCGGCCTGATCTGGCTCGGCCTCGCGCTGTTCAGCTGGGATGCGCTGCGCGCGCGTCGTGCGACACCGGCGCCGCTGCCGCCGGAATAAACGACTCAGGCCGATACGCGCCGGCGCACCGCGTCCATGTCGCGCACCGGGCGCACTTCGATGCTGCCGGTGCGGGTCCACGGAAATTCGGACGCGATGCGCACGGCTTCGTCCAGATCGGCCGCTTCGATGAGATTGAAACCGGCGAGCATTTCCTTGGTTTCGGCGAACGGCCCGTCGATCACGCTGACCTTGTCGCTGCGCTGGCGCAGCGAGCGCGCCGACGGCGCCGGTTCGAGCTGCTGCGAGTCCAGTAGCGTGCCGGCGGCGCGCAATTCGTCGGCATGCTGCAGGCATTCGCGCATCAGGCGGTCGAATTCGCCGGGCGCCAGCGCGTTGATGAGATTTTCGTCGGTATAGATCAGCAGCATGAATTTCATGGCGGCGTCGGCTCCGTAGCGACAGGCGAAAGTACCGACGATAAGCCGCGGCGCGAACACGTGCCAGTGCGGGTGTTGCACCGGCGACGCGCTCGCGCGGCGGCCGGGCACGGCATCCGACGCACCGTCCGAGCGGCCGCGCGCGCCAGCTCAGCGCACCGCGGCGAAGCTCAGCGCATCGTCGCGCCAGCGCGGCGTCGCGCGAATCCGCGGCAGCACCTCGTCGACCTCGTCGACGAGCGACCACAGGTCGATGTGTTCGGGATTCATGAAGCGCTCGGCGACGACGCTGCGCAGGAAACCCTGCAGCGGATCGTAGAAGCCGCGCGTGTTGAGCAGCACGATCGGATTGAAGTACAGCGCGAGGCGCTTGAGCGTGATCGCCTCGAACAGTTCTTCCAGCGTGCCGGTGCCGCCGGGCATCGCGATCACGGCGTCGGAGTGGGTCAGCAGGCGGTGCTTGCGTTCGCGCATGTCTTCGACGACTTCGAGATTCGCCACACCGGGATGCTGCCATTCCACGTCGATCATGAAACGCGGAATGATGCCGACGACGGCGCCGCCGCGGGACAGCGCGCCGTCGGCCAGCGCGCCCATGAGGCCGCTGCCGCCGCCACCGTAGACGACGGTGACGCCGGCATCGGCCAGCGTGACGCCGAGCCGGTAGGCGGTCTCGCGGTAAACGGGATCGACGCGCTCGCTGGAAGCGCAGTAGACGCAGATGCGCATAGGGAAAGCCCAGGCGGAAAAAGCGGAAGTCTACCGCCGCACCTGCGGGACGTGGCCAATACCCAGTCGGGATAACCGCCGCTGCGCGACGCTACTCAGGACGGGGCGTAGCGCGGCTACATCACACGCGCGCTGCCCGCGATGACGATGGCGCCTGGGAATTCCTGCGCGGCGCCGGCCGGATCGGCGAGGCACAGGCTGTGCCGGTCCAGCGCACCGATTGCGTCGGATCCGGCTCCCAGGCGTCGCACTTCGACGAGCACGCGCACCAGGCGCGCAAAACGCGCGGCCAGGCTGCGATAGAACTCCGCCCAGGCCGTGCGCGCCGCCGCGGCGAGGTCGGCATAGGCCTGGCTGCCGAGCGACAGGAAATAGTCCAGTCCGACGAGGCGACGCTGCGCCTGCTGCGGATACAGGCCGGCCATCAGCAAGCAGCGGTCGCCGACGTCGCGCAGTTGCTGCTGGCGCGGTGTGCGCGACGCGTTCAGTGCCTGCAGGTAGTCCAGCGCGAACACATGGCTGGCCAGTCCCGCATCGCGCAGATGGCGCATGAGCAGGAACACGAGATAGCTCTGGGTATCGCTGTCCAGCGGCGCGGCACCGTTGCTCCCCGCCTCGCGGACGAGTTCGTGCCACAGGGCCATGGCGGCAGTGTCGGTCAGGATTCGGCTCATGGTGCGGTACTCCGCGTCGGACTGACTTCCGGTGCGGAAAACACCAGCAAGGTCCACGCCACGGCGGGCGCTGCCGCGAAGGCCGGGGGCGGGAGACGCGCGCGCGTTCTCACGCCCCGGTCATGCGCTATTGGAAGCCGTTCGCGAAAATCCGGTCGTCGCAGGCGTAGACCTGCGCCGGATCGACGACGACGTTGAACTGCGTGCCGATGCTCAGCGCCGTGTAGCTGAAGATGCGCCAGCGGTTGTTGCCATTGCCGTAGTACACGTCGAAATTGCGCGGCACGCTGCTGCCGTTATGCAGACGGGTCACATGCACGCGTGCGCACGGCACGTCGTTGAGCAGCGGATGGTCGAGCTCGATGGAGCTGCCGCCGCTCGCTGCGGTGACGCGGAACGCGTTCGGACTCGCTTCCTGCGCGTAGAGATTGAAGCCCGCGTTGAGCGGCATGCCGCCGCCGCCGGCCTGGTCGATGTTGACGATCTGCCAGCGGCCCGATGCGCCCGGCACGTATTGCAGGCCGATCGGATGCGCGTTGTAGACGCCGCTGCCGGCGCTCCAGTTCTGCGTCGCGAGGATGATCCGGTCCGGCAGGTTGTTGATCGAACTGTCGTCCAGCTGCGTGCTGAAGCCCGCACTGTTGGCGGCGCTGCTGACGTGGCGGAACGAGCCGCCGCCGGCCGCGGGCACGAAGACGTTGTAGGCGGCGCCCAGCGGCACGGCCGCGACCTGATCCTCGTTGAACAGGCGCCACTTGCCGCCGAAATAGTAGATGCCGAACGCGTTGTCGTTGGGAACGCCGGCACCGCCGCCGTTCCAGTTCGGCGTGGCGACGGGATTGGCCTCGCTCTGGCCGTCGAGCAGCGGGTTGTCGATACGCGTGATGTAGTCGCCCGCGCCGTTGGCCGCCGTCGCTACATGCAGCAGGTCGCGGTCGCCGTATTCGTAGGCGCCGATGTCGGCCTGGCTGGGGCTGCCACCTTTGATCCGGCGCAGGCCGTCGGCGTCGTTGGTTGACAGTCCGTTGAAGATGATTCCCAGCCCGAGCGTGGCGGTGTCTGCCGCATTGATCGCCGGCGAATCAGCGCGCAGGCGTGGCGCGGTGAGCGCGACGAGGTTCGCGTTCGCGGTGATCGTGTTCGGGCCGAGCGCGGTGAAGTTGTTGCTGACGTTGAGGAGGTTGTAGTCGTTGCTGAGCCCCGCGGTGAGCCCGGCCGTGAACGCGAGCCCACGGTCGCCGACGACGAGGTTGTTCTTGACGATGCCGTCGATGACCGCACCGGCGCCGCCGCCGGACCACTGGTTCGCGTTGATGCCGTTGCTGCAGCGTGTGACCGTGTTGTTGACCGCCTGCGCGCTGATATGGCCGTTGCCGGCGGTGAAGCTGATGCCGGTGCCGCTGCTGCCACCGCCGCTGATGTTGTCCGCGCAAATCACGGCATTGCTGTAGACGCGTGCGCTGAAGTCGCTGGCCGTGGACGAGAAGAGCCCTTCCGACACGAACAGGCCGGCGCGGAAGAAGCCGCCGCGCACCGTATTGCCGTGCAGCTTCACGGTGCCGCTGCCGCCGCCTATCGTGTCGACGAAGATGCCCGCACCGTCGACCGCACTGGACGAACGGCTGCGCACGTCGTTGTAGTAGGCGCTGGCATTCAGCGTGCCGCCGCCGTTGATGAGTTCGATCAGGCCGGCATTGAGATTGCGCGGCAGGCCCGTCACGCGATTGTCGTACAGACGCGCCTGTACCGTATTGCCGCTGCGTCCTTCGATGCGCAGGTACGTCGGTGCGGTGCTGGTCTGTTCGAGCACGAGGCTGGAGAAATCGTAAGTGGCCGTGCCGGTGCCCAGGTAAGTTGCGCTGAGATAGGCGTTGGTCAGGCGCAGGCCGCGCAGGGTCACGCTCTGGTTGCCGAGGATCGGGGCGGAGCTGACCGTGATCCAGTTGCCCGAGGCGAGGCCCGGACGCCAGCCGTTGCCGGCGACGACGGACAGGCTGCGGTTATACAGATTCAGGCTTTCGGCAATGGTCGCATTGCTGTCGATGCGTACGGTGTCACCGTCGGGTGTGGCGTCGATGCACGCCTGCAAGGTGGTATTGCACGGCGCGGCGCCGGGCCAGACGGAAACGGCTCCGGCGGCGAACGGCAACAGGCCGGCGACGAGCAGGCTGGCGGCGAGCAGGGCGAACGAGCGGAAGCGGAACATGGCGCAACTCCGTAACGGGATGCACGGGTAAGCGCAGTTCGATCGTGTTGCAGGACAGGCGCGGTGCGGTTGTGGAATCCCGGCGCTGGCGGGCTTGCGTCGCGGAACCGCCGCGGGCCTCAGTGCGGCAGCGTGGCCTGTTCGGCGCGCAGGCGCCGTGGCACATACGGCAACTGCGCAACGGCGGCGCGCGCGGTGGCGATGGCCCCGGCGGATCCGGCGCCGGCCGTGCAGCGCGCGATCAGCAACTGCGCACTGGCCAGGTCCGGCCGCAGTGCCGGTCCGCCTTTGGCGAGGCTCGCCGCTGCCGCTTCGAGGCCCGGCAGCGCCGATGAGCAGGCGCCGGCGGCGACGTCGCTGCGCAGCTTGACGAGTTCGAGCCGCGCGCGCCGCGGATGGCCGGCCGGCAGGCTGTCGCCGAGGGCGGCGATCACGGCGTCGATCTCGCGTGTGGCCGCGCTCGCGTCGCCGCTCGCGAGCAAGGTATCGGCGTAGGCCGCGCGCGACTGCAGCGTGTCGGCGTGCGCGCTGCCGAGTGCGGCCTCCAGCAAGGTGATCGCAGTGCGGTAGTTCGCGAGTGCCGCGCTGCTGTCGCCGCGTTCGTTCTGTGCGGCGGCAAGACCGACGAGCGCGACGCCGACGAGATAGTGCTTCTCTCCTAGCGCGGCGCGGGCGATCGCGAGACCCTCCTCGCTGTGCGTAAGCGCGTCATCGAGGCGGCCGGAAAACCGTTCGAAGCCGCTGAGGCTGCCGAGCATGGTGGCGACCGTCGGATGGCGTTCTCCCTGGCTGCGCTGCGCCGTCGCGAGTGCCTCGCGCATGCGCACAATCGCGCCATCGCCGTCGCCGCGCGACCACGCCAGCATCGCGAGCGAGTTGAGGCTGCTCGCGACATCGGGATGATCCGGACCGAGACTCGCACGCTGGATCTGCAGCGCCCGTTCGTACAGTGTCCCCGCCGCGGCCGCGTCGCCGAGGCGCTGCCTGGCCACGGCCAGGTTGAACACGGTCTGGGCGTAGTCCGGATGATTTTCGCCGAGCAGTTCGCGCCGCGTCGCTTCGGCGGCCTCGAGCAGTGTCGCGGCTTCGTCGGCGGCACCGCGCTGGAGCAGGATCACGGCCAGATCGTGCTGCACGCGTGCGCTCTGCGTGTGCCGTGCGCCATGCGCGGACAGCGACAGCTGCAGTGCTTCGCGCAGGCTGCGCTCCGCGCCCGCGACGTCGCCGGCACGGAACTGCACGGGCCCGAGCGCGGCGAGATCGCGCAGCCGCGTCGCCGCGCCACGCGGTCCGCGCGTGTCGGCCAGCGCCGCATCCAGCGCCGCGCGTGCGGCGGCGGGCTGGCCTTGCTCGACCAGAACTTCCGCCAGGCGCAGCCGCGCCTCGCCGTGCAGCGGCGCGGCCGCGGCATCGTCGAGCACCTGCTGCAGATCGGTCTGCGCCGCATCGAACTTGCCCTGCGCGAGACGTACGCGCGCCCGCTCGATCCGCGCCTCCGCAGCCGGGCCGCCCGAAGCGGCGGCGACGGCCGCGTCGGCCAGCACGCCGGCGCGATCCAGTGCGCCGAGCTGGCGATGCGCACCGGCCAGCGCGGTAGTCAGTTCGGCACGCAATTCCGGATGCGTGGCCAGGGTTTCGCCGAGCTGTGTTTCGCCGCGTTCGATCAGCTCGCGCGCGCTGACGCGGCGGCCCTTGCTCTCGTCCGGACTGACCCCGGCAAACAGCGCGAGCACGAAATCCTTGACTGCCTCGGCGCGCTGCGCCTGCGCGATCGCATCCGCCGCGGCGGTGTTCGCGCGCTGCGATTCGCGCCAGGTCGTCGCGACGCCCGCCACGGCGGTCGCGAGCACGAGCACTGCCGCGGCCACACCGGCGCGATGCCGCAAAAGGAATTTTTTCAGGCGATGGCCGACGCGGGCGCGGCGCGCGGCGATCGGCCGGCGCTGCAGGTGCGCCTGCAGGTCGGCCGCGAGTGCGGCGACACTGGCGTAGCGCCGCTGCGGCTCGGGCGCGAGCGCGGTCGCGACGATGAGATCCAGATCGCCGCGCAGCTGCTGCGCGAGTTGGCGCGGCGAGGCCGAGCGTGCCGCGGCCGCGTCTTCCGGCGTGACGAGCTGCGACAGGTTGCGCGGTGCCGCTCCGTGTACGCCGGGCCGCTGTCCGCCGAGCAGCTCATGCAGCAGCACGCCGAGCGCATACACGTCGGTCGCGGTCGTGATGCTGCCGCCGCTGAACTGTTCCGGCGCCGCGTAGGCCGGAGTCAGGCGGCGCAGGCCGGTGCGCGTATCGTCCTCGCGCTCGGAGTCGTCGAGCAGTTTGGCAATGCCGAAATCGAGCAGGCGCGGCCGTCCGTCCGCATCGACGAGGATATTGGCCGGCTTGATGTCGCGGTGCACGATCAGCGCGCGGTGCGCCGCCTCGACCGCGTCGCAGACATCGAGGAACAGGCGCAGGCGCGGCTCGATGCGCAGGCGTCGCGCGTCGCACCAGCGCACGATGTTCTCGCCTTCGATGAATTCCAGCGCGAACCACGGCACGCCTTCGGGCGTGAAGCCACCGTCGATCAGGCGCGCGATGGCCGGATGCTCGAGCCGGGCGAGAATCCGCCGCTCGCGCCGGAAGCGCGCCTGTTCGACCGGGTCGCGCAGGCCGACGCGCAGCAGTTTCAGCGCGACGCGCTGCACGTAGCCGTCGACCTCGCGTTCGGCGCGATAGACGCTGCCGCTGCCGCCTTCGCCGACGAGATCGAGCACGCGGTACGCACCGATCTGCAGCGGCACCGCGTGCGCCGCCGCGCCGATCAGCGATTCGGCGTAGTCGGCGCCATCGCGGTCGAGAAAACCGGGCTGCGCCTCGCGTGCGAGCAGGTCGCGCAGCAGTGCGCGCAGTTCGTCGTCGCGGACTTCGCCGGTGAGAAACGCATCGCGTTGCGCGGGCGGCAGGTCGAGCAGGCGGTCGAGCAGCGGCGCGAGTTCCGTCCAGCGCGCCGCGATCGCGCTGGACGAGCCGGCATGATTCACGCCGGCATGTCCAGCGCGTGGTGCAGGAACAAGCGCGCCTTGTTCCAGTCGCGCACCACGCTGCGCGTCGTCATGCCGACGACGGCTGCGACTTCTTCCACCGAGAGTCCGGCGAAGAAACGCAGTTCGACGACTTTGGCCAGGCGCTGGTCGAGCACGCCGAGTTCGGCGAGCGCGGCATCGAGCGCGACCATTTCGCCGGCGATGCATTCGATCGGAATGTCGGCCGATTGCCAGTCCAGCGCGATCTGGCCGCCGCCGCGCTTCTGCGCCGACTTGCGCCGCGCGTGATCGACGAGGATGTGGCGCATCGCGGTCGCGGCGTAGCCGAGGAAATGCGCGCGGTCCTGCCAGACCGCGTCGCGCTGGTTGACGAGACTGAGGTAGGCCTCGTGCACGAGCGCGGTGGTGCTGAGGGTGTGATGATGCTGGCCGGCGAGATAGCGATGGGCGAGCTGGCGCAGGCGGTCGTATACCTGCGGTAGCAGGTGATCGACGGCGCGGTCGTCGCCGCTGCGGGCCTGGGCGAGCAAGGCGGTGATGTCGGTGGTGACTAGCATGGCGTGGGCATGGTAGCGCTCCGCTCCGGCGCGGTGCGTCGCACAGGTCGCAGCGGCGGCGGACCTGGTGCGCGGTGAGGATGTGGCGTGGATCACGGTTTCGACGGCCGTTACGCCAACGCTTTCTCCGCTTGCAGCAGCTTCTCGATGATCCGCCCCAGCCAGTGCTGCTCTTCCGCATCCAGATGCGCGAGCAGCCGCTGTTCGTGCTGCAGCGCGAGTGGCGCCACCTCGTCGTAGACCTTGCGTCCCTTCGCGGTAAGGCTCAGCACCGACTGGCGCTTGTCGTGGTCCGCGGTCGAGCGTTTCACGCGGCCGTCCTTCATGAGCTCGGCAACGGCGCGGCTGACCGCGACCTTGTCCATGGCCGTGCGCTCGGCGACTTCGCGCGCAGAGAGACCATCGTAACGGCCGAGCACGGCGACGACGCGCCACTCGGTGATGGACAGCTGGAAGCGGTCCTCGTACTCGCGCGCGATCGCCTGGCTGACCGTGTTGGACAGTACCGACAGGCGGTAGGGCAGGAATTTTTCCAGTTCCAGCGGGGTGTTGCCGGCCATGCGGCGGTGTCCCTTGCAAATGGTTTCAGTTGAAACTATAACGGCGGCCTCACCGATGCAAGCCTTCCAGGAGCCAGCCATGAGCGCCCAGCCCAATCTCGGCATGCAGCCGACCCAGTTCGAGAATCCGATGGGCATCGACGGGTTTGAATTCGTCGAGTTCGCCGCGCCCGACGCGGCGCTGCTGCAGGCGCTGTTCCAGCGCATGGGTTTCACGGCGGTGGCGCGCCATCGCAGCCGCGCGCTGACGCTGTACCGCCAGGGCGGCGTGAACTTCCTCGTGAACGAGGATCCGGATTCCTTCGCCGCCGATTTCGCCAAGGCCCACGGACCCTGCGCCTGCGGCTTCGCGATCCGTGTGCAGAAACCGGCCGCGTGGGTGGCCGAGCAGGCCGTCGGCAACGGTGGCGCCTGGATCGATGACAAGGCCGACACGCGCGCCGTGGACACGCCGGTCATCAAGGGCATCGGCGACTGCATGCTGTATCTGGTCGACCGCTACGGCGACAAGGGCAATGTCTATGGCGAATTCGAAGCGATCGCCGGCGCCGAGCAGAACCCCACCGGCTTCGGCCTGACCTTCATCGACCACCTGACCCACAATCTGTACTTCGGCAACATGCAGAAGTGGTCGGACTACTACGAGCGCCTGTTCAATTTCCGCGAGATCCGCTACTTCGACATCAAGGGCTCCAAGACGGGCCTCGTGTCCAAGGCCATGACCGCGCCGGACGGCGTCGTGCGCATTCCGCTCAACGAATCCTCCGATCCGAAGAGCCAGATCAACGAATACCTCGACCAGTACCACGGCGAGGGCATCCAGCACATCGCCTGCTTCACCGACGATATCTACGACACCGTCGAGGCCATGCGTGCGGCCGGCGTCGCGTTCCTCGACACGCCCGACTCGTATTTCGAGGTGATCGACGCGCGCGTGCCGAACCACGGCGAGGACGTGCCGCGTCTGGCGAAGAACAAGATCCTCATCGATGCCGATCTCGAAACCAAGCAGCGCAAGCTGCTGCAGATCTTCACCCAGAACGCGATCGGGCCGATCTTCTTCGAGATCATCCAGCGCAAGGGCAACGAAGGCTTCGGCGAAGGCAATTTCCAAGCCCTGTTCGAATCGATAGAACGCGACCGATTACAGCACGCCGCGGGACGGCGGCGTCCTGTTCGTTTATCCACCCTGACGCGACGGCGGGTCGCGCGAACGCATGGCGGCCATGGCTCTGAACTATCTATCCGGTTTCGGCAACGAACACGCGAGCGAGGCGCTGCCGGGCGCGCTGCCCGAAGGGCGCAACTCGCCGCAGCGCGCGCCCTACGGCCTCTATGCCGAGCAGCTCTCGGGTACGGCGTTCACCGCGCCGCGCCACGTGAACCGGCGCAGCTGGCTGTATCGCCTGCGTCCGTCGGCCATGCACCAGCCTTTCGTTGCGCTGACGCATACGCGTTTCCACGATCGTTTCGAGGAAGCACCGGCGACGCCGAACCAACTGCGCTGGGATCCGCTGACTATCCCCGACGCGGCTACGGATTTCGTCGACGGTCTCGTGACCTACGCCGGCAACGGTTCGGCCGCGGCGCAGGCCGGCATCGGCATCCATGTCTATGCCGCGAACCGCGACATGCAGGGGCGATATTTCTATTCGGCCGACGGCGAACTGCTGCTCGTGCCGCAGCAGGGCCGCCTGCGCATCGCGACCGAACTCGGCGTGCTCGAGGTGCAGCCGCAGGAGATCGCGCTGATCCCGCGCGGCATCCGCTTCCGCGTCGAGCTGCCGGATGGCCCGTCGCGCGGCTACGTCTGCGAAAACTTCGGCGCGCATCTGCGCCTGCCGGACCTCGGTCCGATCGGCTCCAACGGCCTGGCCAATCCACGCGATTTCCTCGCGCCGGAAGCGGCTTACGAAGACATCGAAGGCGACTTCGAGCTCGTCGCCAAATTCCAGGGTGCGCTGTGGCGCGCGGCGATCGGCCACTCGCCGCTCGACGTGGTCGCCTGGCACGGCAACCATGTGCCGTACAAGTACGACCTGCGCCGCTTCAACACGATCGGCTCGATCAGCTACGACCATCCCGATCCGTCGATCTTCCTCGTGCTGACCTCGCCGAGCGACACGCCGGGTGTCGGCAATATGGATTTCGTGATTTTTCCACCGCGCTGGCTCGTGGCCGAGGACACGTTCCGTCCGCCGTGGTTCCACCGCAACATCGCGAGCGAGTTCATGGGCCTGATCCACGGCGTCTACGACGCCAAGGCCGGCGGCTTCGCACCCGGCGGCGCGAGCCTGCACAACTGCATGAGCGGGCACGGCCCCGACGCGGCGAGCTTCGACAAGGCCACGCGCGCCGACGTGAGCAGACCCGATCACATCGTCGATACCATGGCCTTCATGTTCGAGACCCGTGCCGTGATCCGTCCGACCGCGCAGGCGATGGACCTGCCGCAATTGCAGCAGGACTATCACGAGTGCTGGCAAGGTTTGAAAAAGAACTTCGATCCTCAACGGCGCTGATACGGCGCGAGCGGAGCAGTAGATGAAACTCGGAAGTCTCAAGGAAGGCGGCCGCGACGGCACCCTGATCGTGGTCAGCCGCGATCTCAGCCACGCGATCCGTGCCGACGGCCTCGCGCCGACCCTGCAGCGTGCGCTGGAGGACTGGAGCAGCGTCGCACCCCGGCTCAACGCGCTGTCCGAACAGCTCAACGCGGCCGTGGCCGGGGACGGCCTCGCCACGCTCAGCGGCCTGTTCGCGCTCGATCCGGCGCAGCTCGCCGCACCGCTGCCGCGCGCCTATGAATTCGTCGACGGCAGCGCCTACCTGCCGCACGTCGAGCGCGTACGCAAGGCACGCAATGCCGAAGTGCCGGCCTCGTTCTATGTCGATCCGCTGATGTACCAGGCGACCAGCGCGGGTTTCTACGGCCCGCGCGACGCGGTGATCGTGCCCAGTGAAGCCTACGGCATCGACCTGGAAGCCGAGATCGTCGTCATCACCGACGACGTGGCCATGGCGGTCACGCCCGAACAGGCGGCCGCGCATATCCAGCTGATCGGACTCGTCAACGACGTGAGCCTGCGCAACCTGATTCCCGACGAACTGGCCAAGGGATTCGGCTTCCTGCAGTCCAAACCGCGCTCGGCACTGTCGCCGGTGTTCGTGACGCCGGACGAACTCGGCGCGGCGTGGCAGGACAGCAAGGTGCACCTGTCGCTGACCACGCACCTAAACGGCAACTGGTTCGGCGCGCCGGAAGCCGGCATCGACATGCAGTTCAACTTCGCCCAGCTGATCGCGCACGCGGCCCGCACGCGGCCGCTGTCGGCCGGCACCATCGTCGGCTCGGGCACCATCGCCAACCAGGACACCTCGACCGGCGCCTCGTGCCTGGCCGAGCAGCGCGTAGTCGAGACCCTGCGCGACGGCAAGGCGGCGACCCCGTTCATGCGCTTCGGCGACCGCATCCGCATCGAGATGTTCGACCACGACGGCAAGAGCATCTTCGGGGCGATCGAGCAGACCATGACGGCGCTGGCCTGACCGGATAGTTGCTTTGCTTTTGATTCTGGAGCCCCCTTTAGTAAAGGGGGCGGACGACGCACAGCGTCGGCCAGGGTTGTGGAGATCTGGTGTTCGGCCCAAGGGCGGCGCTGGTCAAGTTGCCGCGACGTACGGTAATGGAGATCTGGTGGTCGGCCCAAGGGCGGCGCTGATTGAGTTGCCGCGCCGTACGGTAGTGTTCGGCCCAAGGGCGGCGCTGGTTCGGCGGTCGCGCTGCCCAATTGGCGCCGTCGCGGCAACGGAGTAGATTCGCCGCAGGCCCGGCGCGGGCGGCCGGTCGTACGGAAAAGTGTCTCCAGGGAGTAGCGACGATGTCGACGGAAGGCTTGCGGCTGTACAGCTATTGGCGTTCCAGTGCGGCCTATCGCGTGCGCATTGCGCTGAACCTCAAGCGGCTGCCTTACGAAATCGTCCCGGTGCACCTGACCGCCGATGGCGGCGAGCAGCATTTCCTCGAGTACGTGCGCGTCAATCCGCAGGCCGTCGTGCCGACCCTGCTCGACGGCGGCCGCGTGATCCGTCAGTCCATGGCCATCATCGAATACCTCGACGAGTCCTACGAGGGCGAACTCAAGCTGCTGCCGCCGACGGCGCGCGACCGCGCCCGCGTGCGCGGCCTCGCCCAGATCGTCGCCTGCGACGTCCATCCGCTCGGCAACCTGCGCGTGCTGCAATACCTGGAACGCGAATTCAACACGCCGGCCGAAGAGCGCGAGCGCTGGTCGCGTCACTGGATCCGCGAAGGCTTCGACGCGTTCGAGGAACTGCTGCAGGAAAACTCGTCGACCGGCCAGTTCTGCGAAGGCGACGACCCGAGCCTCGCGGACCTCTGCCTGGTGCCACAGGTATACAACGCAAAGCGCTGGGGCGTGGATCTGTCCGACTACCCGAACATCGTGCGCATCAACGACGAATGCCTGAAGCTGCCGGCGTTTGATCAGGCGAGGCCGGAGAATCAGCCGGATGCGCCGCGGTGAGGTAGCCGCCGCTGGTGGCTAACTGGGTGCGTTGCGCGAATAGGAGGGTCGATCTGGTTCGGTAGTGCCGATCTTTTCCAGAATCTTCTTGTCGATATCGTGCAAGCTCGCGCGTGGGCTGGGCAGGGTGTCGCTCTCGTCAAAATCGGTGCTCCGTTACAACTCGTCTTCCGGAGAGACGAAGCGGGAGCCCGGTGATGGGATGTCGAGATACATGTCGAGCCAGGGGAAAAGACGCCTTTCGTCATGCAGCGGCGTATCAAGAAAATCAAAAACCCATCTTGAATCGCACACATGGGTCTGGTGGCATCGAAAAACGCCCTCGCGCCTTCTTTATCATCGAACTCCAGGATTTCCACGGCCCTAGACCAGTCGTCGCAGGTAGCAGTTGTCGGGTCGAATTGGGCTCCTGCCCTGCCGGACAATGCTCGGCGGGTACACTCGTCAAGTTCGGGTCGGCTTTGGCGAAGGGCTCACTGTCGCGAGCACCAGCCACAGCACGCCGTGGAAGATAGATTATGCGGCTGCGCTATGCCTTGCTCACGTTGGAAAGCGCCTGGTAGCCGTGGCGATCGAAGAGCCCGCCACGGCTGCGTACTGGTCAGTTGCCTTGTCCGGTGAAGCTGCCTTCATCCGGGGGGCCACTTTTTATCTGCACATAGACATGGATGCGTGACTTTCTGTCCGAGTACGCGGGGTCGCGGTCCAGCGCGATCGAGAACCATCCGGTGACAGCTTCGCCTTGTTCAGGGGTTACCTGGATGCTGCCTGTGATGATGTCGCGGCGATCATCGTAGATGCCTACGGCGTATGCCCAGGAACCGCGATAGACAGAGCCAACCGCAATTGCGTAATTGAACTTGACTGCACCGGATAACAACGGATCTTCTACGATAGTCAGACAGTCCCCGTCGTGGCCGTCGGAAAATTGCGGATTATATTCATTGGCAATTCGGAACTTCTTCTTGGTGTATCTCGCTAAGCTCATGATCTACCCCTCTTCGTCGAAAGCGGGCGTTATTGCCTCGCTGTCACGTAAGGTGTGCCGCGCGACGAATTCCTCGCACCGACACTCGCACAATCACGGGCGAGTCGTTGCGTCGTATCCATACGCCACAAACCCCGCCCAATAGCGCGGATGCCTTGTACGCGCATCCGCGCGTATTTCCCGTTGCGCACCACGCAACGCTTGTGCGGGACTGCGGCCGTGCTCGAGCAGTTCACGATAGAACGCATCCATCAGGCGGCTCGTGACCGCGTCGGACACCGGCGCTGACGCGGCGACAATCTGATCGGCGCCGGCGGCAAGGAAGGCATAGTGCGTGCCGAGCAGTCCTTCGCCGGCCAGCATTTCGCCGGCGGCCGATTCGCATGCGGCCAGCACAACGAGGTCTGCATCCAGGTGCAGGCGCGCGATGCTGCGCGCGTTGAGAAAGCCCGACAGGGGTTTGCCCGTGGCATCGAACAGCGAGAACGCGACGCCGGAATCGGCGAGCGACGCCGGTCCGACGAAGCCGTGCATGCCCAGGTGGATGAGCCGGTATTGCGCTAGCGGAAGCTGCAGGAACGCGTCGCGTGTCGCCTGGTGCCCGCTCAGTGTCGTCAGGGGTTCCTGCTGCAGATGCCGCTGCAATGTCGCGGCTTCGCGCCGGCTGGCCGCGAGCCGCGGCAGCGTGGCGGCGTCGGCATTGCGCGCGGCGTCGCGAGGGACCGCGGCGATGCGTTCGTCATCGGCGTCGTAGACCGGATCAACGACGGCGAGCGCGCGTTGCGGGCGTGCGGCGGCATTGTCATTCCCGGTCATGCGCCGGCGGCGGATTTCATCGGACGTGCGCAGCGAAGGAGTTAGGGTAATTTCCACTTGTTCAATAAGATCCTGCGCCGGCCCGGCCGGATCTGAGCCGGCGCAGCGCAGTGCCGGCCAGGGCACGACCTGCAGTCGTTCGTCGGCCGCGAGCAGCACGGCATCTGCATCGAGCGAACTGCGCAGCGGCTGCCACACGCTCCGGCAGAGTTCGGAAAGCGCGGCTTCTGCGACGCCGTCACCGTCGCCCTCGAAGATTCGGCGTGCGGCCGCGATCTGCGCTTCGAGCACGGCGCGGCCGGCCAGGCGTACGAGCGCGATGCGGTCCTTGTGCGCGACCCAGGCGTAGCTGTGTTCGGTCGCGACGAGGTAGTGGACGATCGCGGTTTCGCGTGCCAGCGTCGCGATCACCTCGGACATGGCCTGTGTCTGCGCCGCGGCGGAAGCGGCGACGTCGACGCGCGAACGGTCCAGCGTCGCGAGCTGCGCGGACACGCCGCGCAGTTCTTCGTCGACCGCGGCGAGCGCGGTCGACGGCAGATTGCGTTCCTGGGCGAGCCAGCGCGCGGCGGCCAGCTCCACTTCGCGTGCCGCGAGCCGGCGGTAGTCCTCCGACGGCGGCGTGGTTTCGGTCACGCGGTTCTCGATCGTCTCGAGCAGCGAACGCGAACGCTGGTCGGCGACGACTGCGAGGGCCTCGCGCATCAGCGCGGGCTCGTTGCGCGCGAGCGCGTGTTCGGCCAGCGCGACGGCCTGTCCTTCGTACAGTTCGCGGCGTGTGGCGACGAAGCGGGCACGCCACTCGGCGTCGTGGATGCTGTTACGCGCTCGCTCGATGAAGGCAATGCCCTGCGCATAGGCCTGCGCCGCGGCTGGCAGGCGTTGCAGCGCGAGCAGCGCGCGCGCTTCGAGCGCATGCATCTCCGCCGCGTCCACGGTCAAGGCACGCGTCTGCGCGAGGCGCAGCGCGTGGCGGATCTGCGTGAGCGCGGCATCGCTGTCGCCCGTGGCGAGCAGCAGGCGCGTGTTCTGCATCTGCACGCGGCAGCGCAGGTAGTCGTCGTGCAGCGCGTTGGCCAGACCCTGGATGCGGGCGATCGTGCCCCGGGCGAGGTCGAGCTGGTCCGTGTCGATCTGCGCCGGGGCTAGCCGCAGCAGCGCTTGGGCCAGCGTGCGCGGCTCGGCATCGATCTCGGCGAGCGCCACTGCCTCGGTGAACGCGGCGGGCACCGCCGGTTCATGCGCTTCGCGCCGTTCCAGTTCGCCGAGCAGCAACAGCGTGCGCACGATGTCCTCGCTGTTGCGCACGCGGCGCTGGATGGCGAGCGCCTCCTGCAGCAGCGCGCGGCCGTGCTGTGCGTCACCGAGCATCACGCGCAGATTGCCGCGGTGGCGCAGGACCAGGGCGAGATTGCGCTGGTTGTCCTCGCGCCGGTAGATCGCTTCGGCGCGCGCGTAGAGATCGCGCGCCTCCTCGTAGCGTCCCTGCGCGAATCGCTCCAGCCCGAGGTTCATCGGCGGATCGCCGGTGGCGCGTCCGGCCCCGCGTTCGCTGAACTCCATCGCCTGCAGAAAACCTTCCGCAGCCTTATCGGACTGGCCGGCCATCGAGTACGCTCCGGCCAAATTGTTCCAGGCCACGCCGACGCGCGCGTAGTCGCCGGTGGCTTCTGAAAGTTTGCGGTTGTGCAGGCTGCAGGCGAGGTTCGCGTCGACGCTTTCGCGCGAGGTCACGACGAGGCACACGTTGCCATCGATCAGCACCTTGAACAGCGAGTCCTCGACGCCGTCGAGCGCGCGCAGCGCCTGACGCAGCGGCGCTTCGGCACGGCGCCCGTCGCCGAGGCGCCAATGGCTCATGCCGATGTTGTTGTAGGCGGCGGCGATGAAGTCGGGGTTCTTGCTGGCCTGTAGCCAGGGCAGCGCGGATTCCAGCAGGACGATGAGTTCGGCGCGGCGGTTCTGTCGCCGCAGCAGTTGGTCCTGCAGGAATAGCGCGCGCGCGGCGTCGCGCGGATCGCCGAGTGACTGGCGCAGTGCGAGCAACTGCTGCGAGGCGTCTACGCTGGCGGCTTCGCCGGCGCGCGCTGGGTCGGCGATACGCTGCGCGATCTCGGTTTCGAGCAGATCGGCCGAATGCGTGCGTGCCTGTTGCGCATCGGTCAGAGCGCGAACCTGCGTGCGCAGCGTGAAGCGGCCGCCGCGGGATCCCGGGCGTGTCGCCCGGATCTGCAGCGTGCCGCTCTGGCCCGGCGACAGGTTCATGCCGAGGCGGTGTTCGCCGGTGCGCGGGAAGTCGCCGTCGTTGCTGCTCAGCCGGCGTTCGCCGGACTGCCACCGCAGCTCAAGGTCGACGCCGTGCTCGATCGCCTGCACGAGCAGACCTTGCGCTCGCGGCGCAGCGGCCAATGCGAATTCGATCTGCTCGCCGGGCTGGAGTGCGCGTTCGAGTTCGGCATTCAGCGCCAGCGGTTCGGCGACCGCAAGCGACGCCGTGCACCATAGCGCTGCCAGCAGCCCGCTGACCATCCTCGTGGCGCGCATCCCCCCTCCGATGACTGGGCGCGAGACTGGCTATGCCGTGTGGCCGACGGTTCTCCGGTTACGGACGATAGGGCGGGCGGATCAGAACGCGGACAGGTTGAACGGATCGTGCTCGGCGTTCGAGTTGTCGCCGCCGCCTTCGGCCAGGCGGATCTTGAGCGCGAGGCCGTCGCGCGAGTCGGCCTTGGACAGGGCTTCCTCGAGGTCGATGCGGCCTTCCTTGTACAGCGTGTAGAGGGCGCGGTCGAAGGTCTGCATGCCTTCCTGCAGGCTGCGGTCCATGGCTTCCTTGATTTCGTGCACCTGGCCGCGGCGCATGAGGTCGCGGATATGCGGCGTATTGATGAGGATTTCGACCGCCGGCATGCGGCGGCCATCCTTGCCGACGACGAGGCGCTGCGAGATCACCGCCTTGAGGTTCAGGGCGAGGTTCATCAGGATGTTCTTGTGCGAGGGTTCCGGGAAGAAATTCAGGATGCGCTCGATGGTCTGGTCCGCGTTGTTGGAGTGCAGCGTCGCCAGACAGATGTGGCCGGTCTCGGAAAACGCGATCGCCGCTTCCATGGTTTCCACGTCGCGGATCTCGCCGATCATGATGACGTCGGGCGCTTCGCGCATCGCGTTCTTCAGCGCTTCGTGGTAGCTGTGCGTATCCAGCCCGACTTCGCGCTGATTGACGATGGATTTCTTGTGCCGGTGCAGGTATTCGATGGGATCCTCGATCGTGAGGATGTGTCCCGACTGGCTGACGTTGCGGTGATCGATCATCGCCGCGAGCGTGGTCGACTTGCCCGAGCCGGTCGCGCCGACGACGAGGATCAGTCCGCGCGGCTCCATGATGATGTCTTTGAAGATCTGCGGCAGCTTGAGCGCATCCACGGAGGGGATCTCGCTCTTGATCGCGCGGATCACCATGCCGACTTCACCGCGCTGCTTGAACACGTTGATGCGGAAGCGGCCGGCGTCCTTCACCGCGATCGCCATGTTGAGTTCCAGGTCGCGTTCGAACTGCGGTACCTGCCCCTCGTCCATCAGCGAATAGGCGATCTTCTTGACCATCCCGCCCGGAAGTCCGGTGTTGCCCAGCGGGTAGAGCTTGCCTTCGACCTTGATGTTTACCGGGGCGCCAGTCGTCAGGAACATGTCCGACGCGCCTTTCTCGGTCATGAGCTTGAGAAAGTAGCCAATATCCATGCTCGCCTCGCTGCGAGATGCGTGACGGCCGCCGCCGTCGTTATGCTGGGAATCCCGTTGCGGACGGGACGGCGTCGCGTTGCAACGATCGTGCCGACGTAAAGAAGGTTACGGATTCCCACCCTGATTTCGGCTGGAGTTATGACACCAACGGCTGGAAAAATCCATGTACTGGCGCTGCTATTGCTCGTCGCATCACCGGGCTGGGCGGCACGTCCCCGCGCCCCGTTGCCGGAGCTGCAGACGGCCGCGAATGCGGTAGCGCTTGCCGAGGAAGTCGGTGCGGCGACGTATGCGCCACTGGAACTGCGCTACGCCGCCGAACAGCTCGATCAGGCGCTGCAAGTGCAGGAGAGCGGCGATACCGCGCAGGCGCGGCGACTGCTGGAGCAGTCGCTCGTGAACAGCGATCTGGCCGTCGCGAAATCGCGTCTGGGCCGCACGCGCGAGGCGGTCCAGGTGCAGGCCGCCGAGAATGCGCAACTGCGCGGCGATGGCGCTGCGCCGCCGGTGGATACGCCATGAGGCGCGCACTGACGCTCGTGCTCGCGCTGCTGCTCGCCGCCTGTGGTTCAGCGCCGCGGCGCGACCTCGACTACGACCGCCTGCACGCGAGCCTCGACGCGCTCGCGGCGGATCCCGAGCTGGCCCGTTTCGCGCTGGCCGAGCGCGCACTGGCCGAGGCAGCCGTGCGCCGGCTCGACGCCAGCAGCATCAATGCGGACGAGCATGTGCAGCTGTCCTATCTGGCCGAGCGCCGCGTCGACATCGCCTACATCGCTGCGCAGACCGAACGCGAGCGCATGCGGCTCGACACGCTGCAGCGCGAGCACGCGAGCCTGCTGCTCGCCGCGAGCCGGCGCGAGACCGCGGCCATGCGCATCGAACTCGATCGGCAGCGTCAGCGCGAACTGCTGCAGCAGGAAGCCGCGCAGCGCGGCGCGACCACGAATCCGCCGCCCGGCGTTGCCGCGGCGCTTTCCTCGGCGGCGACTTCTGTTCCGGCAGAGCCGGTGGCATCGCCGGCGCCCGCCGCCACGATCGCACCGCCGGCGTCGACGCCCGCAAACCCGGTGCCGCTTGCCGACGGTGAGCGCACGTCCGCGCCGCTGCCGGTCGTTGCTGCGCCGCCGCCCGCGGTACCGGCGGTTGCAACTGCCACGCCCGCCGAGCCCGGCGCGTCGACACTGGCCCAGCGTATGGCCGCGCTCGTGCCTGAATACGGCGCCGACGGCCGCCAGATGACGCTGGAAGACCTGGTGTTCGAACCGGGGACGGCTACCTTCGCCGCCGATGCGCCTATCGGCATCGCGCGCGTCGCCGCCTGGCTTGCGGCCGAGCCGGCGCTGGGCATACGCATCGCCGGCCATACCGATGCGACCGGCAGTCCCGAGGCGAATCGCAGCCTGTCCCTGCGGCGCGCCGAGGCGGTTCGCGATGCGCTGGTCGAGCGCGGCGTCGGACTGTCGCGCATCGCCGTCTCGGGGGAAGGCGCGACGTTGCCGGTCGCGTCGAACGACGATGCGGCCGGCCGCGCGCGCAATCGGCGCGTCGTGGTGCGCCTGGGCGGCGGCAGTGGCTGAAGCGCGCGATTCCGGCTCCCCCGCTTGTGCCAACGCCTGTCCGGCGACGCATAACGAAATGCTAATAAATGCGTGTAGCAGCCGTTTGCGCGCAATCCGGCAAAGGAGTAGGGTGGTTCCGCAGTCGCCCGGCCTACGCGGTACGGCTGCCGAATCCATGCAGAGCAACGCATCGCCGACGTCAGATACCGATTCACACCACCATCGCCCGATGGTGGCGACGCGCGCGACAGATAACGCCCCTTCCGCTTCACTTCAGTTTTCCGCACGACTTGCTTGCCTGCGCCCGAACGGCGCGGTCAGTGTTGGCGTGCGTCTTACACAACGAGAGGAGAACGGCTGATGTTCGAGAACAACCAGAAATCCGAGATCGACGCATTGCTCAAGTCGAGCACCGAGTTCCGCAGCCTGTACCAGCGACACCAGGAACTCGACAGCAAGCTGCGCGACGCCGACCTCGGAGTGCTGCCGATGGACGACACGACATTGCATTCGTTGAAGAAGGAAAAGCTGCGGGCCAAGGATCGCCTGGTCCATATCTTCGAACACCGCGAAGGCGCGCACTGAGCGCGACACTCTCCCGGCGCCGCGGCGCCACGCTGATTCCGGACCCCTCTTGCCGCGACGCCGGCAAGAGGGGTCAATTTTTTCCGGGCTGCGCGTTTTCTGAAACGCGCCCTGCTTCGATCTGCGCGCCCTCGGTTGCGGTGTGCCTCGCGCGCAGTGCGTCCGGCACGGGCATCAGCAGGAACGGAAAGTCGTAGAGGCACTGCGGGCTGCAGATCACGCCGACCACGGGCCCGTCCGCTTCCGCACGGCCCAGCACATCCAGTACCAATAGCCGCTGCGCCGGCCGGTCTGTGCTTTCGAGCAGGATCTCGACCGAACGCGCGCCGGCATGTACTGACCACTGCTCGATGCCGACATCGCGCCACACGGGCAGGCCGAGCAGGCGGGCGCGCAGCGTCGCCGCCTGCGGGGTCAGCTCGTCGCCCGCCCCCATGATGGCCAGGCGCGAAAACACGATGAACGACGAATCGGTACGCAGCCAGGCGACGAGGTAGGGTTCCGCGGCCGGCGCTGCGGCAAGTGCGTCCAGCGCGGCGGATTGCGCCGCCGGAGGCGCCGGCGCGGCCTGTCCCATCTGCGCGAGCGTCTGCGCCAGCGGCAGCCAGTAGCCGGTCGCGAGTTGTCCGCGTTCGCTGCACAGGACCATGAGCCAGGGATAGGCGCGTGCGTCAGACGGATCGCGCGCGATGCCGGCGTCGTCCGGCGTACACAGGCGCGTATTGACGACCGCGCTGCGCGGTGGCGCGACCGGCGCGACCACCGCCGGCGCGACAGCTGGAGCGACCTCGGGCGCCGGAACCGATGATTCTTTGGCGGGCGGGCGCTCCCACGGCGACCATTCGCCGCGCCGGATCAGATCGATCACGTCGAAGCGGTTGGGCACCAGCACCAGCACGGCGAGCGGAATGACGACCAGGTAGATGAGTATCCGGGCAGTCAGGGCATACAGGTTTCGCGGCATCGTGATCGTGCACCCGGAGAGAACCCGCCATGCTGAGGCCGGCGCTGCCCGGAGGACCAATGACCGCAGGGAATGTCACCGGGACGCGCTGATGGCCGTGCCCCGCCACGTCGCCGGGTGCATGGTCCGGGCGCACTGGGTGCCGCCAGACGGATCAGGAGCGAGAAATGGGTGAGAAGCAAGTAGCGGAGCCTGCACGCTTTTGCCGACCTCGGCGGTGACGGCGCGATGCGCGGATTCCATCTCGACGGCGGCGTCGTCGTGCCGGTGCCCTGCGCTTGGCGCGGCCGGTCGCACCGCTGTGAGGGACGAATCTTCTTGCGGCGCACAGGCTTGCGCTGCCTGCGGGCGGCCTGCGTCGCGGGACGGCGGGCCAGTCGGTTATGATCGCGCCCCCTGAAACAATGGCGTACCGGGCCAGCGGCGCGGTACCGGCGAGAGCCTCATGACCATCCACCAAAGCGTGCTGGAGCTGATCGGGCAGACCCCGATGGTGAAAGCACAACGCCTCGATACCGGCTGCTGCGAGCTGTTCCTCAAGCTGGAAAACATGAATCCCGGCGGCTCCATCAAGGACCGCATCGGCCTGAGCATGATCGAGGCGGCCGAGCGCGCCGGCCACATCAAGCCCGGCGACACGCTCGTCGAGGGCACCGCCGGCAATACCGGCATCGGCCTGGCCCTGGTCGCGCAGCAGAAGGGCTACCAGCTCATCCTCGTCGTACCGGACAAGATGAGCCGCGAAAAGATCTTCAATCTCAAGGCCATGGGCGCCGAGGTCGTGCTGACCCGCTCGGACGTGGCCAAGGGCCATCCGCAGTACTACCAGGACATGGCCGAACGGCTCGCCCGCGAAACGCCGGGCGCGTATTTCATCAACCAGTTCGGCAATCCAGACAATCCGCTGGCGCACGAGACCGGCACCGGGCCGGAAATCCTCGCCCAGATGGACGGCCGGCTCGACGCGATCGTATTCGGTTGCGGCTCGTCCGGCACGATGACCGGGCTGTCGCGCTGCTTCGCCGAAAAGGCGCCGAACGTCGAATTCATCCTCGCCGATCCGGTCGGTTCGATCCTGACCCAGTACATCAACGAAGGCACGCTCTCGACCAAGAGCGCCTCGTGGATGGTCGAGGGCATCGGCGAGGACTTCCTGCCGCCGATCAGCGACTTCACGCGCGTCACGAAGGCGTATGCGATCAGCGACAAGGAAAGTTTTCTGACCGGCCGCGAGCTGCTCGAGAAGGAAGGCATTCTCGCCGGCTCGTCCAGCGGCACGCTGCTTGCCGCGGCGCTGCGCTACTGCCGCGAGCAGACCACGCCCAAGCGCGTCGTCGTGTTCGTCTGCGATACCGGCAACAAGTACCTGTCGAAGATGTACAACGACTACTGGATGCTGGACAACGGCTTCCTCGAGCGCAGCAACTACGGCGACCTGCGCGATCTGATCATGCGGCCGTACGCGGCGCACGACACTGTCGTCATCGGGCCGAACGATCCGCTGACCATGGCCTACCAGCGCATGAAGCTGTACGAGATCTCGCAGCTGCCGGTCATGGACGGCGAGAAGATCGTCGGCATCGTCGACGAATCCGACGTGCTCATGCATGTGCACTCGGACGAGACGCGCTTCCGCGATCCGGTGTCCACCGCGATGGTTTCCAAGCTCGACGTGCTCGACGTCAGCGCGACGATCGAGCAGCTGCTGCCGGTGTTCGATCGCGGCCACGTCGCGATCGTGATGGAAGGCGACCGCTTCCTCGGCCTGATCACGCGCATCGATCTGCTCAACTTCCTGCGTCGCCGCGTGCAGTGACGCGGCGGCTTCCCCTTTCTTCTTCCGTTGCGGCGGACATCGGCGAATCCCCATGAGTTCTTCTTCGAAGCAGCACGGCCTCGGCACGCGCGCGATCCACGCGGGCCAGTCGCCCGACCCGACCACCGGCGCCGTGATGACGCCGATCTACGCGACGTCCACGTACGTGCAGTCGAGTCCCGGCGTGCACCAGGGTTTCGAGTATTCGCGTTCGCACAATCCGACGCGCTTCGCCTATGAGCGCTGCGTCGCCGATCTCGAAGGCGGCCGCAACGGCTACGCCTTCGCGTCCGGTCTCGCGGCGACGGCGACGGTGCTCGACGTGCTCGACAGCGGCAGCCACGTCATCGCGATGGACGACGTCTACGGCGGCACGTATCGCCTGTTCGAACGCGTGCGCCGACGCTCGGCCGGACTCGACTTCAGCTGGGTCGACCTCAACGACCGCGCCGCGCTCGAAGCGGCGGTGCGGCCGGAAACGAAACTGATCTGGATCGAGACGCCGACCAATCCGCTGCTCAAGATCGTCGACATCGCCGCGATCACCGAATTCGCGCGCGCGCGGGGCATCCTCGTCGGCGTCGACAACACCTTCGCGACGCCGATGCTGCAGCGCCCGCTCGAACTCGGCGCGCATCTCGTCATGCACTCGGCGACCAAGTACCTCAACGGCCACTCCGACATCGTCGGCGGCATGATCGTCGTAGGCGACGACGCGGAACTCGCCGAGAAGATGACCTTCTTGCAGAACGCCGTCGGCGGCGTCCAGGGACCGTTCGATTCCTTCCTCGCCCTGCGCGGCCTCAAGACCCTGCACCTGCGCATGCGCGCGCACTGCGCCGCGGCGCAGGAACTGGCCGGTTGGCTCGCCACACATCCCAAGGTGGAAAAAGTCATTTATCCGGGTCTGCGGTCGCATCCGCAGCATGCATTG
>JBBQZR010000004.1:0-168463 GCA_038207515.1 Lysobacterales bacterium
CGCCGCCGCCCCCGTCCCCCCCCCCCCCCGGCCGCTTGGGTTGGGGGGGTGGGTGGGGGGCGCGCCCCCCCCCCCCCCGCGAAGTTCGCGGGATTGTGCAGTTCTCGCGGCAGTGCACACGATGCGAAAACCGTAGCGCGCGCTCGACTGAAGCTTCTCCCCCTCACCCAGCCCTCCCCCCAGCGCGTGAACGCGCTGGGGGGAGGGCTATTCTTAGCGCTTCACCCCGGCACGCCATGCATACACCGCGGCCTGCGTGCGGTCCTGCAGTTCGAGCTTGGCGAGCACATTGCTGACATGGGTCTTGACGGTCTTCTCGCCGATGCCCATGCGCGTGGCGATGACCTGGTTGGACAGGCCGTCGGCCATCAGTTCGAGCACTTCGCGCTCGCGCAGGCTGAGGCGGTCTAGCGCGCTCGGCGCCGGATCCGAAGCGGGCGCGCGCACGGCCTGGACCAGGCGTGTCGCGATGCGCGGATGCAGGATCGCCTCGCCGCGGGCGGTGCGCCGCACCGCGTCGGCGAGGGAATCCGCGTCGGTGTCCTTGAGCAGGTAGGACAGGGCGCCGGCCTGCACCGCATGGACGATCTGCGCGTCGTCTTCGTAGCTGGTCAGGATCAGCACCTGGGTCGACGGACAGGACGTGCGGATCAGACGCGTCGCTTCGACGCCGCCGCCGGGCATGACCAGGTCGATCAGCGCCACGTCGGGCGACAGTTCGCGGCAGACCGCGGCGGCCGTCTCGGCGCTGTCGGCCTCGCCGACGATATTCAGGTCGTCGCAGGTATCGAGGAAAGCGCGTATGCCCTGGCGCACCAGCACATGGTCGTCGGCGATGATGACGCGAATCGGTTGATTCATTGCAGTCGTGCTCCGTAGTTGCAGCGGACCCGCACCTCGGTGCCGGCACCGGGCGCGCTGATCAGTTCGAATTGGCCGCCGGGCAGACTTTCGGCGCGGCCGCGCATATTCGCCAGGCCCATGCCGCTGCTGCTGTCGGCACCGCCGACGCCATTATCGGCGATGGACAGCGCAATCTGTTCGTCCTTGCGATGGAGGCGGATTGAGACTCGCGTCGCGCGACTGTGGCGCAGCACGTTGGCCAGGGCTTCCTCGGCGATGCGCAGCATCGCTTCGCCGAGGATGGCGTCGTCGAGGATGGAATCGTCCAGGTCGAACTCGCGCTGCAGTCCGCTGATGCGCGCCCAGCGCTCGGCCAGATCGCGCAGGCGCGGCGCGAGGAAGCCGCGCGGCGCGCGTTCCGTGCGCAATTCGTCGAGAACCTGCACCAGCTGGCGCTGGATGCCGCTGATCAACTCGAAGGAATCGTCCATCCGCGTCGCCGCCGCGGCATCGTCGTTGCCGATCAGGCGCCGCGCGGCGCGGATCTGCAGGTTCAGCGCGAAGGCCTTCTGCTTGACCGTGTCGTGCAGGTCGCGCGCGATGCGCTGGCGCTCCTGCAGGCTGGCCAGCTCGGTGCGCGATTGCATGAGGCTCCTGAGCTCGCAGGCCATGCGGTTCAGGTCGCGCGACAGGCGTCCGAGTTCATCCGCGGATTCGTCCGGAATCAGGGTCGAGAAATCGCCGGCGCTCCACGATTCGGCGGCGTCGGCGATGGTGTTGAGGCGGCGCGTGACCCAGCGCACCATGAAAAAAGCGGTCGCGATGCTGAACACCACGAGATAGACGAAGAGGATCGGCCACTCGAAGCTGTTTTCGCCGGCCAGGCGCTGCCAGGGCAGCGGCAGGCGCAGTTCGGCCAGGAGGAACCCGCGCGGATTGCCTTGGCTGTCGCGAATCGTGGCGAGCACACGGCGTACGCGTTCGGGCGACTCCTCGCCGCTGAGCGTCACGGCGTGATCCTGGCGGGCCTTTTCCCAGGCCGGATCCGTCAGCGGTGGCGGCGTCGCGGTCCAGCCACCGTCCGGTGCATTGGCCAGCGCGCGGCCGGCGAGGTCGTAGACGCCGACAGCCACCGGCACTTCGGACAGCTCCAGCATGACGTAGGAACTCGACGCGAGCCCGTCCTGCGGCCGCTCCATGCGCAGCACCAGCGCTTCGGCGCGGGTGGCCAGCTCGATATCGCTCGGCGGCTGTTCGCTGTTCCAGTGGCGGCCGATCTCGTTCGCGGCGTCCTGGGTCATCGAGGCCATGCGTCCGGAATCGACGGCCTCGAACAGTTCGTGGAATTCGAAACTGACGATGGTCCACTGGATCAGCGCCAGCGCCGGCACGGACAGCAGCAGATAGAAGAGGGCCAGCTTGAAGGTCAGGCCCTGCAGCACATTGCGACGTTGCGACATGGCGGTCCGACAGCGGAGGACATGTCAGTGTGACGGCTGAGTGGCGGCCTTGCCAGGGGCGGATGGGTGCGAACAGCCGCAACGTAAACATTCGCGCGGAGGCGACATTCAGCCGACTGCCGGCGTCTGCGCCTCCGCGTCCGTCGCCGGGCTCAGTTGATCGCGTCGGGGTCGGACACCGGCAGGATGTTGGCTTCCTCCGGCCAGTTGTCGACCAGCGTCACACGCTCGCCGTGCAGCGAACCGTTGCCGAGGTTGACCACCGCGTGCGCGCTCGACGTGTCGTTGGGCTCGGCCAGCGCGCTGTTGCCGTCAGCGCTGTTGCCGTCGATGGTTACGTCGTTGAGTCGGATCTCGCCGAGATTGAGCAGCGCCGAAGCGGTCAGTACCGAACTGCGCCGGCCGGTCACGGTGTTGCCGGTCAGGCGCGAGCGGTTGAGTTCCATGCGGCCGAAATTCAGCACGATGCCGGCGTCGCGCTTGGCCGAGAGCACGGCGTTATGGCTGATCTCGCTGTCCCAGCCGCGCAGCGTGCCGTAGTTGATGAGGATTGCGTTGGCGCCGTCGGCCAGGCTGTCGGTCACGCGTACGCGGTCCAGGTGCAGCACGCCGCGATTGATGATGGCGCCGCGCGAGGCTTCGGCGAGGCCGAGGTTTTCCAGCGCGAGCTTGCCGGTGTGCGCCACGCCGACGAGGGCGAACTCCTCGTCCGAATAGCGGCGGATCTCGGCACCGTTGCCGACGATGGTGATGGAACTGCGGATCAGCGGAAGGCCGAGCTGCTGCCGGGTATCGCTCGCGCCGCGCAGGATGTAGAGGCCTGACGTGGCCAGTTCGATGCGGTCGGGTTCGCGCGTGGACTCGGCGGTCCGGATGGCGGCGATCAGGCCGGCGGTGTCGTGATCGCGGATCGTGAAAGTCGCTGCCGATGCGGACGCGGAGGCGGCAGCGAGCACGGCGAGGCACAGAAGTCGTGGCGTCATGGGATTCCTCGGAGGATGGCTGCGGGTCGCGGGCAACGCTGCTGCAGTGCGATAGAGCTAACGACCTAATCGAAAACCGATCCGTGATGCGGCTCGCCTGCCTCGCCGGCAGCCGACGGGCGGCACGAAATCGCTGCGGCGATGGTCCGGAATCGCTGAGCCGGAGGCGGGTCCGGCGCAGGCGCCGCGCGTCGCCGGGACACCGGTGCGCAACCTTCACGCCAACCGGGCGACACGGCACAATGCGCGTCCCCTGCCCGGATCGCATCCACATGTCGCGTCGAATCGTCGCCCGCCGTTCCCCCATCCATGGCAATGGCGTATTCGCCGCCGTCGACATTGCGGCCGGCACGACGTTGATCGAATACCGCGGCACGCTGCGGACTCATGCCCAGGCCGACAAGCGCTATCCGGGCAATGCCGACACCGGCCACACCTTCCTGTTCACGCTCAACGATCGCTATGTCCTCGATGCCAACGAGGGCGGCAACATCGCGCGCTGGATCAACCACAGCTGCGACCCGAACTGCCAGTCGAGCCTGGAAGAAGACGCCGGCGGCAATGCGCGCAAGGATCGCGTGATGATCGAGGCGCTGCGCGACATCCGTGCCGGCGAGGAACTCTGCTACGACTACGGCATCACGCTCGAGGAACGCCACACGCCGCGGCTCAAGGCGATCTGGGCCTGCCGCTGCGGCGCGCCGCGTTGCACGGGCACCATGCTCAAGCCCAAGCGCAAGACCGCGGTCGGCCCGGGCTGATCAGGCTGGTGATCCGGCCGGCGATCGGGCGCGGCACATAACTGCGCTTGGACTTGGTAGTTGGCCAATAGTCGGTACTATGGACTCCGTTGCGCGCGGCGCCGACGGCGGCGCAGTGATCGGCTCGATTCATCCTGGAAATCAGTCCGCTGGGAGCGGGGCGATGCGCATCGACAAGAATCTGGTAGTGATCGGCCTCAGTGACGACGACACGGCGCATCTGCGCCTGTTGATGCGCAAGGCCGGCGAGCAACTGCTGCAGCGCTGGCGCTGGGGCAGCGAGGAAGGCGCCGATCTCGTCGTCGTCGACACGAATGCGTTTGCCGGCCAGATGGCCCGCACGCGCGCGCTCGCCGCGGGCATGCGCGTCGCGGTGATCACCGACGAGGAAGCGGGTTCGACGCAGGAGCTGTGCCTGCACCGGCCGCTCAAGCTGCAGAATGTCATCGACGTGCTCAACGGCGCCGGCGGCGGTCTGCTGCTGATGCCGCAGCTCGAGACCGGCAGCGACGATCTCTATCTCGAGTTTGCCCGCGCACCGTCCAGCAAGCTCGATCCGCCCGACGTGCTCGCGCGCATGTTCGAGGATGACGGCATGGCCGACGCGCACGCGCTGGGCCTGCACGTCGACGAAGTACCGGTCGATCCCGACAGTCTGTTCCGTCGTGACGAACCGGCGACCAAGCCACGCTTTTCCATACCGCTGACGCTGGACGACGATACGCGCGTGGAACTCTCGTCCGCGCCTACTCTGCGCAGCGAGGCGCGCGCGTTCGAGGGGTCCGACGGCCTGTCGAATCAAGGCACCGCGCCGGGGCCGAACACGTTGCCGCCGGTCAAGCGCGGCAGCCTCTCGATCGACACTACCCGGCATCCGCTGCGCGACTACCTGCAGGGACAACTGCTCGCCGGCCCGTCGCAGATTCGCCTCGACGGCGCGACCGCATTGACGCTGGACCCGAAGAACCGGACCTTCCATGCGGAAGGCGGCCTGGCCCAGCTCGAAGCCTATGTGCGCGCTCCGCTCGTGCAGGGCGACTGGCGCACGCTGACCACGGCGGAATTCAACCACGTGCGCGATGCCCAGCCGGCTCAGCCGTATCAGAACCTGTTATGGCTGGAAGTGCTGGTCGGTTCGGGCGGCCGCCTGTCGTCGCAGCTCGATCCGGGCGGCAGCTACAAGCTCAAGCACTGGATAGAACTCGACCGCGACGTGCGCCAGCACCAGCGCATCGCGCGCGCGATGATGCAGCCCGCGCGCCTCAACGAAATCGCCGCCACGGCCAACGTGCCGATGGCCGAGGTGTTCGACGTCGTCAACGCCTATCACGCGATCGGCCTGATCGAATGGGAGTCGCGCGCGTCGCTGCGTGCGCCGGTCAAGAACGAGCGCGAAGGCGGCGGCCTGCTGTCGCGCCTGAAGCGACCGTTCGGCAAATCCTGAGATTGCGAAAGCGGAAAAACAGGTAAGAGGAGTGAGAAGCGAGTGCAAGGGAAAGCGCGCCGTGCCTCTGCGCTTTCCTCGCGCCTCTCCTCTTCTTCGCCCGCTCGTTCAGGCCGGCCTGATCTGCACCTCGCAGCGGACCGAATGGGCAATGAAGCAATTCGCGTGCGCGCGCTCGTGCAGCGTGCCGATCTCCGCCGCGTCCGGAACCTTGTCGCCGCTGAACTGCGTGCGCGGGTTCAGCACGGCGAGGGTCACGGCGAACTTGCCGTCGGCGTTCTTGTCCAGCGTCGCGACGGCGGCGTCGTCATAGCGGTCGAGCGTGTAGCCACGGTTTGCACACAGGGCCAGGAACGTCAGCATGTGACACGACGACAGCGCCGCGAGCAGCAGTTCCTCGGGATCGGTCGCGTCGCCGATGCCGCCGTAGCCCGGCGCGGCGGAGTTGGTCAGCTGCTGTCCCCGCTCGAAACGCAAGTGATGTTCGCGCCGGTAGTTGCCGCGCTCGAATGGACTGTCGCCGCGTTGCCAGGCGAGTGTGGTGCGATGCTCGGACATGAGTTCTCCAGTCGTTATGCAGGCGGGCGCAATGCCGCGGAACCGCCATCATCGCCGCGGCTAGGGCTTTGACGAAAGAGGCGGGTTGCGGCAGCGTGTGCGCATGATCCGTTCCACGAGCAAACCGCTGCCGCGCCGCGCGGCCGCATCAACGGGCGGCGTGCGCCACGGGCTGGCGCGCGTCATCTCCAAGCGCGGCTATTGCTCGCGCAGCCAGGCCGCCGAACTGGTGCGCGCGGGCCGCGTGCAGCTCAACGACCGCGTCGAGCGTGATCCCGAAGCGCCGACGCGGTCCGACGACCGCATCCGCATCGACGGCAGCGAGATCGCCGCCGCCGCGGCAACCTGGATCATGCTCAACAAGCCGCGCGGCTACGTGACCACGGCCAGCGACGAACGCGGACGCGATACGGTCTACGCGCTGATCGACGCGGCCGGACTGCCGTGGCTTGCGCCGGTGGGACGGCTCGACAAGGCCAGCGAAGGCCTGCTGCTGTTCACCAACGACAGTGCCGCCGCGGCGCGGCTGACGGCGCCCGAGAGTCACGTCGACAAGACCTACCATGTGCAGATCGATCGCCTGCCGGATGCGGATCTGCTCGATCGGCTGCGCCGCGGCGTCGAAGACCAGGGCCACACGCTCGCGGCGAAGGCGGTCAGCGTACTGCGTGCCGGCGACAAGCATGCCTGGCTCGCGATCGTTCTCGACGAAGGCCGCAACCGGCAGATCCGGCGCCTGCTCGCCGCGCAGGGCATAGCCGTGCTGCGTCTGGTGCGTGTCGCGGTCGGCGGACTGGAGCTGGGCGATCTGCCCAAAGGCCACTGGCGCGCGCTGAGCGCAGCCGAACAGGCGAAGCTCGGCTGAGCCCGGCCATAGTCCGGGCCGGGCAGCGGATTCAGCCGATCACGCCGAGCTTGCGTCCGACCTTCGTGAACGCGGCCACGGCCTGGTCGATCTGTTCCGGCGTATGCGCCGCACTCATCTGCGTGCGGATGCGCGCCTGGCCCTGCGGCACGACCGGGTAGAAGAACCCGATCACATAGATGCCTTCGGCCAGCAGTTCGCTCGCGAAGGACTGAGCGAGCTTTGCGTCGTAGAGCATGACCGGCACGATCGCGTGGTAGCCGGGGCGCAGATCGAACCCCGCGGCGCTCATTCCGGCGCGGAACCGGTTGGCGTTCGCTTCGACGCGGTCGCGCAATTCGGTCGAGCGATCGAGAATCTCGAACACCTTCAGTGATGCGGCGACCAGCGGCGGCGGCAGGGTGTTGGAGAACAGATAAGGACGCGAGCGCTGGCGCAGCAGGTCGATGATCTCGCGCCGGCCCGTCGTGAATCCGCCGGAGCCGCCACCGAGCGCCTTGCCCAGGGTCGAGGTATACACGTCTACTTTGTCCATCACGCCGTGCAGCTCGGCCGCGCCGCGCCCGGTGGCACCGACGAAGCCGGTCGCATGCGAGTCGTCGACCATGAGCATGGCGCCATGCTTTTCCTTCAGCGCGACGATCTCGTCCAGTTTGGCGATATAGCCGTCCATCGAGAACACGCCGTCGGTCGCGATCAGACGCGTGCGCTTGCCCTGGGTCTCGATCAGATGCTTCTCCAGCTCGGCCATGTCGCCGTTCGCGTAGCGCCGCCGCTCGGCCTTGCACAGGCGGATGCCGTCGATGATCGAGGCGTGGTTCAGCGCGTCGGAGATGACGGCGTCCTCGTCGGACAGGATGGTCTCGAACAGACCGCCGTTGGCGTCGAAACAGCTCGTATAGAGGATGGTGTCGTCGGTGCCGAAGAAGCGGGAGATCGCCGCTTCGAGCTGCTTGTGCAGGTCCTGCGTGCCACAGATGAAGCGCACCGAGGCGAGGCCGAAGCCATGGCTGTCGAGCGCGGCCTTCGCGGCGGCGATGATCTCGGCGTTGTCGGCCAGGCCCAGATAGTTGTTGGCACAGAAGTTCAGCACCTCGCGGCCGTCGCTCGTCGTGATCGCCGAGGACTGCGGCGTGGTGATGATGCGTTCGGTCTTGTACAGGCCCTGTTCGCGGATGGCGTCGAGTTCGGTGTTCAGGCGGGCGCGGGCGGCGTAGTCCATGGCGGTCTCGCGGTAGGGAAAGACGCCGATTGTGCGGCATCGGCGCTCCGGCCCCAAACCGGCGCCCGGGCGCCGGCCTCTGCTAGGCTGGCGCCTTTGCGCGATGCCGGAGGACTCATGCGTCTACTGTTGGGATTGGCTGGATTGCTGGCCGCGATGACCGCGACGGCTGCGGAACAACCGCGCACCGTGGCGCCCGAAGTGCTTGCGCTGATCCAGGATGACGACCCGTATCCGCTGCCGCGTGGCCTCAGCGCCGAGGAGCGCAGGCACTGGCGCCTGCCGGAGGCGTCACGCCTGCCGTACGCGCCGCCGGCGGGCCGCGTACGCGCTCAGGCCGAGTACGAGGACAACAGCGGCATCCTCGTGCGCTGGGGTTCGCAGAACGCGCTGCTGACGCAGATGACCGTCGCGATCACGACCGGCGACAGCGACGCGCGCGTCTACATCGTCACGACCGGCACCAGCCAGCAGAACAGCGCCGCGGCGACACTGGCCGGCGCCGGTGCCGACATGAGCCAGGTGCGCTTCGTCAGCCAAGCCTGCAGCAGCGGCTGCAGCGTCTGGATGCGCGACTACGGCCCGCGTTTCATCGAGGCCAACGGCCGGCGCGGCGCGGTCGACCACGTCTACAACCGGCCGCGCCCGGTCGACGATGCATTTCCGTCGGTCTGGGCGACCTATTCGGGCGAGCCGAAGTACGACATCCCGCTGACCCATGGCGGCGGTAATTTCCACTTGTTCCGAAATCGCGACGCGTTCATGACCCGGCTCATCGTCAATGAGAACCCGGGCCTCAGCGAACAGCAGATCAAGGATTATTACCGCGACTACCAGGGGCTCGATCTGACCCTGACGGAACCGTTTCCGGAGAGCTACGATTCGACCCAGCACATCGACATGTGGATGCTGCCGCTGGCCGACGGCAAGGTATTGATAAGCCAGCATGCCAGCACCGACGGCGTGCCCTATACCGTGACCGAGGACACCGCGGCGCAAATGGCCGGCCGCGGCTATACGGTCTACCGCACGCCGGCCTGGCGCAGCGGCGGCGCGCACTATACGTATGCCAATGCCGTGCTGCTGAACAAGCTCGCCCTGGTCTGCCAGTTCAACGGCTATCCCACGCAGAACGCGGCGGCGCTGGCGACGTTCCAGTCGGCGCTACCCGAGCGCAGCGTCGTCGGCGTCGATTGCAGCGGGATCATCGGCCTGTCCGGCGCGATCCACTGCATCGTCATGCATGTGCCCGATCTGCTGTTCCGCGACGACCTGGAGGAGTAGCGCGCTGCTGCGTAGCGTTGAAATGCGTGCGACGGATTCGACGGAACCGGCACCGCTGCGCCAAATGCGCGGCCTTCCCTGGCCGCGCGCAAGGACCCCGCGAAGCGCGGTGCGTTTGGCCCCTGGCAGGTTGCCGGGAAAGGCGTTCGCCTTTTCCCGGTCGAACGGCGCAAGGGGGGCTGCGCGTGTTCCGCGGAAATCGGTCGACTGCGCCAGCGATTCCCGGACGAGTCGTCTCCGGATCGAGGAACGGTTCCCGGCAGTCTGTTACAGACCGTCGATCTTTTCGCCGGCGCTGGGGCTCTTTCCCATCGTTTCGCGCAGGTAATTGCGCGATTCCTTGTGCGCCTTCATGCGGTCGGCGTAGGTGACGCACTGCTTGACCTTGCGGTTGGAGCCGGTCGGCGCGGAGAACTCGCAGACGAGGCGGCGGCCGTCGCGCTGGGTCAGGATCGCGTTGGCGTTTTCCTGGGCCGCGTAGATCTCAAGTTGGTCGTCGTCGTCGAGGCTGCTGCCGCTGCGTTTCTGCAGCAGCGCGGTGATGATCGCGAGCTGTTCGTCGACCTGCCTGCGTTCTTCCGGCGTGGTGAATTCGAAGCGGCCGCCGGGCTTCATCTCCTGGCGTATGGCCATCGCCTGGTCTTCGAATTTTTGCTGCTTGCCGACATCGACGAAGCGTTCCGAATTGTCTTTGGCGCTGGCCGGCAGGATCGGCAGCAACAGGGCCAGGCTCAGCAGCAACAGGGTTCGTGGCAGTTTCATGGCGATGGTCTCCGTGTAGGGACTGACGTTGGGCACGCAGGGGCCGCCGGACCGGAACGGGATCCGGGACGGGGGTATCTGGGCTTGGGTTTCCAAAGGCGTTGGCCTTGCGGCCACGTCATGCCGTCTCGCGGCGAGTGCCGCGGCACTGCGGTTTCAGCACTTCCCGGGAATGTTGCAGAAGTCGGCCGGGGGGCGGCGTATCTGATCGGAGAAGGTTTGCTGCGTGTCCTCGCGGGTTCGCATGTGCTCGGTATAGGTCACGCATTTCTTGATCTTGAAATTCGAGCCGGTCGGCGCGCGTCGTTCGCAGATCAGACTGTCACCGTCGCGGCGGGTCAGGATCGCGTTCGCGTTTTCCTGCGCCTGGAGCAGGTCGAGCTGCTCGTCGCTGCCGAAGCGTTCGGTTTCCCGCCGTTGGAGCATCGCGGCGATCGCATCGAGCTGTTCGTTGACCGAGTTGAGTTCGTCCACGGTCAGGTACTGGAAACGGCCGCCGCGCTTCATCGCATCGCGTATCGCGGCGGCCTGCTCGGCGAACTGCTGCTTGTTGGCCGGATCGACGATCGAGCGTTTCTGATCCTTGGCGAACGACAGCGCCGGCAGCAGCAGGGCAAGCATGACCGGCAGCAGGAAGCGGAAATGAAACATGGCGGACCCCCTGAACACCGAAACGATGTCGGCGGAGGACAGCCTAAGGTTCATCGCCGGACCTTGTCAACGAATGTTTTCGTACTTTGAGATTCGTACTTTGATGTCGCGCCGCAGCAAAGCGCGAACCGCTCGCAATCAGCCACGCCGCCGCATCGCAATGGAGCGCAGGCTCAACAGCCCGCGGCGACCGGCGTCACCGTGCAGAGAGCCAGCGTCAGCATCTGGTCTTCGTTGGCGCTGCGGAAGATCACATCGTTGTTGATCTGCGGCCCGACGCCGACCTGCCCGAACTGGCCTATTGCCGGATTGATCGTCCAGACGATCGGATTAGTGCCGTTCTGCGGCGTGGTCGCGGTCAGTGGGATCAGCAGCTCGATCCAGAAACCGAACGCCATGCGCCAGGCGCCGCTGCCGCTGTTCGGCGGTGCTACGCGCCGGCCGTTCGCGCTGACCGGAAAGCTCTGCGGGCAGCCGTAGGCGGGATCGTTGCCGAGGTTGTACAGCGTCGGTCCTTGCGAACTGCGCGCGAAGCAGAACGCGGGATTGGCTGCCGATGTTGCGAACTGCACGCCGGCCGGCAACGCGATCTCGATGCCGACGGCGCTGCCGACACAGGGATTGCCCGGGTGGCTGAGCACGAGGTGGGTGTAGAACACCTCGCCGACGGCGTGCGTCCGATTCGGCGGCAGGTAGGTGAAGCCGGTATAGCCGGCAACGGTAGTCTCGATGTTCTGCGTGATGCACTCGACATTCGAGCCGATGCTGAAGTTGGCAACGCCGTCGAACCACGACAGGACCGTATTCGGCACAGGCGCCGCGGCGGTTGCCAGACCGGAGCAAAGCAACAACGTCGCGGCCAGCGCGGCAGCAAGGGTTCGGTACGACATGGGCATCTCCGGCGGTGGGCAATGCCATCCGCTACGCGGAAACGTGCCGAAAACCCTAACCGGCAAACGGACCGGTGCACGAACACAACTCGCGTGGTCCGGCTCGCGGAAGGCCGTCGTTCGACCGCGGCCAGGTGAGCATGGCTCGGCACCTTGGCCAGAGATTAGTCGGACGGGCGGCAGCCAGCGCTCCTGGCGTGGTGGCGGACCGGCGCGAAGCCGGCGCGCGCCGTGCGGTCTGTCAGGCCTCGATCGCGAGCTTGAGCCAGGCGCGCGCCAGACGCAGGTCGCGGTCCACCGTGCCTTCGGATACCGCGAGTGTGGCCGCGATCTCGGCGCGCGAAAATCCGCCAAAGTATACAAGTTCCACCGTGCGCGCGCGTCGCGCGTCGGTGCGGCCCAGTTCGGCCAGTGCCGCGTCCACGCGCAGCAGCTGGGCGTCGGCTTCGGTGTTCGCGATCTGGTCGGCGGCATCGTCGATGTCGACGCGTTCGATGCCGCCGCCGCGCTTGTCGGTGTAGCGGCGTCGCGCGGCGTCGACGAGGATCTGGCGCGTCGCCTGCGCGATCACATGGAAAAAGTGACGCCGGTCCTGCCAGTCCGCATCCGCGCCGAGGATACGCAGCAGCGCTTCGTGCGCGATCTCGGTCGGCGTGAGGGTTGCGCCGGGCGCGCCGCGCAGCGAATGGGCCGCAATCGCGCGCACCTGGTGATAGACGAGGTTGAGCAGCGATTCGCGCGCCCCGCCGTCGCCGGACTGCCAGGCGCGCAGAAGCTGGGTGATCTGGTGCGGAGACGAAGCGAGCATGGTGCCGGACCGGAGATGCCGGCGAGACCGCCGTCGCCGCGCATTATCCGGTCTCGTGCGCCTGCATTGCCTAGCCGAGGGCCACAGTCGCAACGTCGATCGCGTCACAGTCCGCCGCGATCTTTCCGTCATACCGGGCAAGGCCACGGGCCACGTCGGTCCGCTGGGTTGGCAGGCCTGCGGATCCCGTGCGGCATTTCCCTACAGGCAGGCCGCGGTTTCGGCGACATCGCCGACGCAGAGCGGCTGCGCCGGTACCGGTTCGGCCTGCGGCAGGCCTTGCGAAAGGTCGTCGGCGTAGTCCGGCGCGCCGGCGTAGGGCGAGCGCAGGTGCAGATGCCAGCCGCGCGCGGCGAGCGCGCGCTGCGCGGCGGTCGAGGCTTCGCCGCCGACCAGCACGCTCTTGTCTTCCACGCGGAACTGCGGCGCGGCGAAGAACTCGCCCATGTCGGCGGTCCAGCTCAGCCAGTCCAGCGGCAGCGGCAGCAGCAGGCGGCCGTCGTCGCCGCGCCAGGCCAGCGCCGCGCCGACCACGAACAGTTCGCCGCCGCGAGCCGACTCACGGCGCATCAGGCGCAGCGCGTTGACGAGGTAGCGTGCTTCCAGTTCCGAGCGCGTGCCGGCGCCGATCTCGATCAGATCGTTGCAGCCGCGCGCCGGTTTGAGCGCATCGAGTTCGTCGGCCAGCGCCGTGCGCAGGCTGTCGTTGAAACCGCCGCGACGCAGGAACTGGCGCAGCGCGAATTCGTCGCTGCACCAGCGTGACAGGCGCTGCCGGTTGCGCTCGCGCAGGTTTTCCTCGTCGAGCTCCCACACCAGCGAGTTGAGCTGGCCGCCGACGGACATCACTTCGGCCGCGGTGCCGCCGACCGCGTCGAGCGCGGCACCGCCGCTGAAACTGCCGACGACCGCGGCCCAGGCCAACGTGTCGAGGCGCTCGCGCAGCAGCGGGTTGCTCGAACTCGGATCGACGCCGAGGTGACGCGCCATCTCGCGGCGCATCTTGTTGTAGTCGAGCTGGCGCTTCGCTTCACGGCCGATTTCCTTGCCGACGCTGCCGTACCACGGTTTGTCGGGCTTGGCCGCCGCGGTGCCCGGCAGCGGCGCGCGCGTGGCACTCATCGGCGCCTGCGGCGTGCGGAACGGATCGCCGTCCACGCCGAATTCGCGCGCGGCGCGATCACCGACGGACTGCGCGCGGCCGCTCCAGCGTTCGACCTGCTTGCGGAAATAGCGCGCGACGCCGGCCGGCAGCCCGGCCACGGTACCGATCGGATGCGATACGACCTGCCAGATCGAATTGCCGGTCTTGCGGAATTTCTCGCCGAACGCGTGAGCGAACGCCGCGCCGCGGCTCGCGCGCTCCAGCGTTTCGATCGCGGGGATTTCCGCCTGGCGGATCGCGAGCAGTTCCACGCTTTCGGCCGCGAGCGGCCCGAACGGCGTATCCAGCGCGAAGCGCGCCATGTAGCCGTGCACGGTGGCCTGCGGCGCGACGGTCGCGTTGGGTGCCGACAGCAGCGCCGGCTGCACGATCGCGGCGGCGTCGAGCGTGGGCTCGGTCTCGAACGATTCTTCCGCATGCAGCGCTGCCGACGCGGCGAGCGCGGTCGCGGCGATACGCAGCGAAAGGCGACGCGGTGTCATGCGGCAGCGCGGGCGCGCCGCAGGCAGCGGATCGCCGGCGTCCGCGTAAAGTCGCGCGGACGCCGGCGCAGGGATCAGTTCCAGCTGCACACGACCTTGCCGCAGTTGCCTTCTTCCATCAGGTCGAATCCGCGCTGGAAGTCGTCAATGTGGATCTGGTGGGTCAGCACCTTGGCCAGCGGAAAGCCGGTCAGCACCATCTGCGTCATCTTGTACCAGGTCTCGTACATACGCCGGCCGTAGATGCCCTGCAGCGTGAGGCCCTTGAAGATGACCTTGTCCCAGTCGATGCCCGCGCCCTTGGGCAGGATGCCGAGCAGCGCGACCTTGCCGCCGTGGTACATGCAGTCGAGCATGTCGTTGAACGCGCGCTGGTTGCCGCTCATTTCCAGGCCGACGTCGAAGCCCTCGATGTGCAGTTCCTTGACCACGTCGTTGAGCGACTGCTTGGAGACATTGACGACGCGCGTCGCGCCCATTTCCGCGGCGAGCTTGAGGCGGTAGTCGTTGACGTCGGTGACGACGACATTGCGTGCGCCGACATGCTTGCAGATGCCGGCGGCGATGATGCCGATCGGGCCGGCGCCGGTGATCAGCACGTCCTCGCCGATCACGTCGAATTCCAGCGCGCAGTGCGCGGCATTGCCGTAGGGGTCGAAGAACGCTGCCAGTTCGGAGGGGATCTGGTCGGGGATAGGCCAGAGGTTCGCGGCTGGCATCGAGATGTATTCGGCAAACGCGCCGTGGCGCGTCACGCCGATGCCGATGGTGTTGGGGCACAGGTGCTGGCGGCCGGCGCGGCAGTTGCGGCAGTGGCCGCAGACGATATGGCCCTCGGCCGAAACGCGCTGCCCGACGTTGTAGCCGCGTACGCCGGCGCCCATGTCGACGATGCGGCCGACGAATTCGTGGCCGATGACCAGGCCCGGCTTGATCGTGCGCTGCGACCACTCGTCCCACTTGTAGATATGCAGGTCGGTGCCGCAGATCGCGGTCTTCTCGAGCTTGACCATGACGTCGTTCGGGCCAATCTCGGGCATCGGCACTTCTTCCATCCAGATGCCCTTGGCCGCTTCGCGCTTGACCAGGGCTTTCATCATCTTGGACATGGGGCATCCTCGGCTGGGGGCGGCGATTATAGGCGGGGCCGGGCGGCGGCGCGCGACGTGACGGCAGAGGCCGGCAAGTGCCGCTACAGGTCGCAGTGTCGTTCGGACAGCCGCTGGCGGTAGTGCTTGACGGTCAGGATTTCGATCCGCTCACGGGTGACGCGATAGATCAGGCGATAGGGACGATCCAGTACCTCGCGGATGTCGTCCAGACGGTATTCCCGAACGCGCCGGCCGGTCAGCGGTAGCGTGGCCAGCAGCGCGGCTCTGACGGTGACGTTCAACCACGGCGGTGGCGTTGAAGGATGACTGTTATGCGATGTAGTCGTGCAGCTCGACAAGCCGAGCCAGGGCCGTGGCGGTCCAGAAGACCTTCATTCAAGCCCGAAGCGCTGCCGTACCGAGGCGTTGTCCACGACGCGCCCGGCGGCGGCGTCGGCAAGGCTCTCGACGATGTCGGCGCGGGTTTCCAGCGCGTACATCAGGTCGTGCAGGGTGGCGGTCTCGGGCAGATGGCTGAGGATTTCATCGACCTCGTGCCGCAGCGCTGGATTGACCATGAGAGTTGCTCCGCGGGAACCGGACCGACTCTATCGCGCTTTTCCTTGACTGACTGGTTCAGTCCTGCACCAGCCACTCCACGCGATGCTGGCCGAAGCGTCCCTGCGAAAGGTGCTGCGCCAGCACCGGCAGCAGTTCCTCGAGCTGGCGTTCGAATTTCCACGGCGGATTGATGATGGCCATGCCGCTGCCGTTGAGGCGCAGCGCCGAATTGTCCGGATGAACCAGCAGTTCGGCGATCACGACTTTCGGAAAGCCGCTGCCCTTGAGCCAGCGGTGGAAGCCGGCCAACTGCTGGCGCAGCTTGATCGGATACCAGACCGCGTAGATGCCGTTCGGCCAGCGCGTCCGCGCCTGCTTCAGCGCGGCTTCGATGACGCGGAACTCGCCGTCCTGCGCCTCGAATGGCGGGTCGATCAGAACCAGGCCGCGCTTTTCCTTGGGCGGCACCAGGGCCTTGAGCGCTTCGTAGCCGTCGCGTTCGTGCACCGCGATCCGCGCGTCGGGGCGGAACAGCGCGCGCAGCGCGGCGGCTTCTTCGGGCTGCAGCTCGCAGAACTGGGCCCGGTCCTCGTCGCGCAATAGCAGACTGGCCAGCAGCGGCGAACCCGGGTAGACCGCGATATCGTGGCTGGCGCGATTGCTGTTGAGTGCGCGCACGAGGTTCAGATACACATGCAGTGCGGCCGGCAGACGCGACGCGTCGAGCAGCCGCAGCACGCCATCGGCGAATTCGCGGGTCTTGCGGGCTTCCTCGCCATGCAGGTCGTAGCGTCCGCGGCCCGCGTGCGTATCGATATAGCAGAACGGCGACTGCTTCTGCTTGAGCGCTTCGATCAGGCCGACCAGCACGCTGTGTTTGAGCACGTCGGCGAAATTGCCTGCGTGATACGCATGCCGGTAGTTCATGGGCTCTCCTTGGCGCCGCTGTCGCGGCAGTATAAAGGCGGCCCGTGTTGCAACGGACGCCGTTGGTCCCGCCGGACATGACTTCCGGCACCTACGCGCGTGCGGCAACATGCGACAGTTCGCGCCTGTCGTTCGTTACCGTTGCCGGGGAATTTCCATGAAACGCCTGTTGAAATGGTTGGTGAGCCTGCTCTTGATCCTCGTGGTGCTCATAGGCCTGCTGTTCGTCCACGTCTGGTATTTCAAGCCGGCCAAGCTGGACTGGTTCTATACCCGCGTCTTCGCCAAGTTCGCGGTCAGCAATCCGGAAATGCTGTCCAGCATGCGCATCCTGCCGCAGTGGATGGATTTCTACAGCGACGACTTCGCCGACGCGTCGCCGGCCGAGGAGGAACGCCAGTTCCAGCTCCTCAAGGACAGCCACGACATGCTGCTGAGCTACGACCGCAGCACGCTCGATGTCGACGGCAAGCTGTCCTACGACGTGCTCGAATATTTCCTGCGCAACCAGGTCGAGGGCGACAAGTTCCGCGGCTACGGCTATCCGGTCAACCAGATGTTCGGCATCCAGAGTGCGCTGCCGGACTTCATGGCGCAGCAGCACCCGGTCGCGAGCAAGGGCGAGGGCGAGGATTACATCAAGCGCCTCGGCAAGTTCCCGCTCAAGTTCGACCAGACCCTGGAATACCTGCGCCTGTACGAAAGCAAGGGCATCTGGCCGCCGCGCTTCACCGTGGACAAGGTCATCACGCAGATGCAGGGCTTCATGGCCATGCCGCCGCGCGAGAACACCCTGTACACGACGTTCAAGGACAAGCTCGACAAGATCCCCGCCAGCGACATGGACCAGGCCACGCGCGACGACCTGCTCGCCCGCGTCGAAGCCGCGGTCAAGGACAGCGTGTATCCGTCCTACCAGAAGCTGATCGCCTACGAGGAAGGCCTGCGCGCGAAGGCCGACGGCAACTACGGCGCCTGGCACCTGCCCAACGGCGATGCCTACTACGCCTGGTGCGTGCGCAACCACACCACGACGGAAATGACCGCCGACCAGATCCACACGATCGGCCTGGAAGAAGTCGCGCGCATCAGCACCGAGATGGACGCGATCCTGCGCGACCAGGGCCTCGTCGACGGCACCATCGGCGACCGCGTGCGCCAGATCACGGCGCGTCCGGACCAGCTGTTCGCGAATACGCCGGAGGGCAAGAAGGAACTGCTCGCCCGCTTCCAGGCCATCATCGACGACATCGACGGCAAGCTCGGCCCGGCCTTCGACATCCGTCCCAAGCTCGGCGTGAAAGTGGAGGCCGTGCCGGAATTCGCCCAGGCCACCGCGCCGGGGGCGTACTACCAGCCGGGTTCGTTCGACGGTTCTCGCCCGGGCGTGTTCTACGCCAACCTGCGCAACGTCGCGGAGCTGCCGAAGTTCACGATGCGCACGCTGGCCTACCATGAAGCGATTCCGGGCCATCACTTCCAGATCGCGATCCAGCAGGAACTCAAGGGCGTGCCGTTCTTCCGCCGCATACTGCCGTTCACTGCGTTCTCGGAAGGCTGGGCGCTGTATACCGAACGTCTGGCCTGGGAGCTTGGCTTCGAGAACGAGCCGCTGGACAACCTCGGCCGCCTGCGCGACGAGATGATGCGCGCGGTGCGCCTGGTCGTGGACACCGGCATCCACTCCAAGAAGTGGACGCGCGAGCAGGCCGTGCAGTACATGCTCGACAACACTGGCATGGTCGAAACCGACGTCGTCGCCGAGATCGAGCGCTACTTCGTCGCACCGGGCCAGGCGCTGGGCTACAAGGTCGGCATGCTCAAGATCCTGGAGCTGCGCGAAAAGGCAAAGAAGGAACTCGGCGACAAGTTCGACATCCGCCAGTTCCACAACGTGGTGCTCAAGACCGGCGCACTGCCGATGGTGCTGCTGGAGCGCACCGTCGACGAATGGATCGCCAAGACCAAGGGCGCGTGAGCGACGCGCTGCGCATCGAACGGCTGCACGGTGCGGCGGTGACGCCGCACCTCGACGCGGTCGCCGCGCTGCGCATCGCGGTGTTTCGCGACTGGCCCTATCGGTACGAAGGCAGCGCGACTTACGAAGCGAACTATCTCGCGACGTATGCGCGCTCGCCGCGCAGCCTGTTCGTGCTGGCTTTCGCGGGCGGGAACATCGTCGGTGCTTCCACCGCCGTCCCGCTCGCCGACGAAGTGGCGGCTTTCCAGCAGCCCTTCCTCGATCGCGGCATCGCGCTCGACCGCGTGTTCTATTTCGGCGAATCGGTACTGCTGCCGGCCTGGCGCGGTCAGCGGCTCGGCCATGCATTTTTCGACGCGCGCGAGGCGCGGGCGCGCGAACTCGGCTTGCACACGACCGCTTTCTGCGCGGTCGAGCGCGATGCGGAAGATCCACGCCGGCCTCCGGATCATCGCGACAACGACGCGTTCTGGCGCAAGCGCGGATATGCACGCCAGGACGACATGTTCTGCGCATTGGAATGGCAGGAAATCGGCGCGCCGCGGCCTCAGAGGCACACGCTGCGTTTCTGGCTGCGCGAGTTGGAGCCGGCCTGATGCGCATCGCCGCGGCGCAATGGACCATAGAGCGCCCGCCCAGCTTTGCCGCGTGGCGTGAACGCGTGCGCGGCGAACTGGCCGCGGCCGCGGCACAGGGCGCCGAACTCGCGCTGTTGCCGGAATACCTCGCGCTCGAACTCGCCGGTCTGTTCGCCCCTGCGATCCATGCGGATTTCCTCGCCTCGCTCGATGCGCTGCAGGCGCTGTACGCGGACTGGCAGGCGTCGTTCGCGAACCTGGCACGCGACACCGGCCTGCACGTACTCGCCGGCACTTTCCTGCTGCGCCAGCCCAACGGCCGCTACCGCAACCGCGCCGAACTGTACGCACCCGATGGCCGCCGCTGGTTCCAGGACAAGCTCGTCCTGACCGGTTTCGAGCGCGGCTTTGCGGTCATCGAACCCGGCGACCAGCTGCAGGTATTCGACACCGCGCTCGGCCGCATCGGCGTCAACGTCTGCTACGACGGCGAGTTCCCGTTGTTCGCGCGACGCCAGTACGAAGCCGGCGCGCGCCTGCTGCTCGTACCGAGCTGCACCGATACGCCGGCCGGCGCGACGCGCGTCCGCGTCGGCTGTCGCGCACGCGCGCTCGAAAACCAGATCCACGTCGTGCAGTCAGTCACAACGGGCGAGGCGGCCTGGAGCCCGGCGCTCGACACCAATACCGGCGTCGCCGCGGTGTTCGCGCCGAGCGACCGCGGGCTGCCGGATTCCGGAGAGATCGCACGCGCGACGGCTGGCGCGACCTGGTGCATTGCGGACATCGATTCCGCGGCGCTCGATGCGGTGCGCAGGAATGGACAAGTGGCCAATGCGGCGGATTGGGAAAGCCAGCTGAGGCCGAATGTGGCCGCGGCCGTCGTGCGCTAGCGCGTCACTGCGCTCGGCAAGGCGACGTCTTTACGTGTCCGCGCACCGGCCGGTTTGCCTGCTGGTCGAAGGTCTCCGCGGATGACAGGCGGCGAAGAATCGTTGACCTGCCCGTGGGCATCAGCGCGCGACAAAGCGATCTCGCTGCCGCGTCAGCGCGCCAGCAGCGCGACGCCCGGCACCAGCCACAACGACAGGCCCGCAAGCGCGCTGCCGATCACGCCCGCGGCCAGCACGTCGCTCGGGAAATGCAGGCCCAGCACCACGCGCGACGCGGCCACGAGCAGCGTGAACGGCACGAGCGGCAGCGCGAGCGCCGGGAAGTACGCGATCGCGACGAGGCTGAAGCTCACCGCGTGCAGGGTGTGGCCGGATGGAAAACTGAACTCGTCCAGAGGTGGAATATGCGCCACTATGCCGCGGTGGGCACGGTAAGGACGCGGGCGGCGCGTGTGCTTCTTGAGGCTGCGGTACAGCAGCAGCGCGATCGTGCCGACCACGGCCATGTGCAGTGCGGCCTGCGCGCCGCGGCTGCCGCCGAGCACGGCCAGCGCAGCCATCAGCGAATACCAGAACACGCCGTCGCCGGCGCGGCTGATCAGGCGGAAGAAGGTCACGATGGCGCGGCGCGCGCCCCAGCGGTTGGCTGCCAGACACAGGCGCCATTCGCCGCTGCGGACTTCAAGGCGGTTCCAGCGTTCGATCGCGTTCATGCGGCGCTCCCCAGTGTGGTGATTCAGTAGTTCATCGAACGAATTCGGCGTCTTTCGCGCCGATCCGTCGTTGCGCCTAGTCGCCGTACTACCAGTACGTCTCCTCGCCGCGCCTAGGCTCGGCGCGAAATCCATCCGAATTCTTTGTTCAACGAACTACTGAATCACCCCACTAACGAGGCGAGGAGTTCGGCGAAGTGGTCGGTGACCGATTGCGGGCTCAGGCTCAGCACGGCCTGACGGCCGGCCTGGGCATAGCGCCGGCGCAGTTCCGCGTCACCGGCCAGTTCGACGGCAGCGGCGATGAACGCGTCGGGGTCGTCGCAGGCGATGCGGCGGCCGTCGACGCGATCGGTCATGTGTTCGCGCGCGGCGCCGTAGTCGAACGCAATGGTCGCCACACCGCTCGCCATGGCTTCCAGCGTCACGTTGCCGAAGGTTTCGCTCAGGGAGCCGAACAGGAACAGGTCGCAGCTCGCGAAGTGCGCGGCCAGTTCCTCGCCGCGCAGGCAGCCGCGGAAGATGAAGTCCGGATTGGCGCGCGCAAGCTCGGCCCGCGCTGGTCCGTCGCCGATCCAGACATAGCGCGCATTGGGTTGCACGCGTTGCAGCGCACGGAACGCGCGCACGTTCAGATCGAGATTTTTCTCGGGCGCGATGCGGCCGACATAGACCACGGCGAGTTCGTCCGCGGTCAGACCCCAGTGCAAGCGCAGCGTGTCGCGCCGCTTCGCCGGATCGAACAGCTGGGTGTCGACGGCACGGCGCAGCAGGCGCACGGCGCCGAAGCCGCGTTCGCGCAGGAAATCCGCCAGTTCCTGCGTCGGCACCAGCGTGGCCGCGGAGTGGGCGTGGAAATGGCGCAGCCAGGCGAACACCAGCGGCGTGAGCCAGCCCATGCCGTAGAAGCGCGCGAAATCATCGAAACGCGTGTGGAAGCCCGTGCTCGCGGCGATGCCCAGGCGCCGCGCCGCGCGCAGCGCGGAATGGCCGAGCGGGCCTTCGGTCGCGACGTAGATCGCGTCGGGACGCTGCCGGCGCCACAGCCGTTCGAGCCGGCGTCGTGCCGGCCAGCCGAAGCGCAGGCCCGGATAGCGCGGGATGGCGGCGCCGCGGACCTGGACATCGTCGGTGAGGGCCGCATCGGCGGGCAGTGGGTCGGTGAGGTGCGCGTCGCTGGCGGCCTCGGGCTGGCGCGGCCGGATCAGTTGTACTGCGTGGCCGCGTCCGCGCAGTCCTTCCGTTAACGCCTGGACGGTCAGAGCGACGCCGTTGATCTCGGGCGGATAGGTTTCGGTAACGATCGCGATGCGCATGGCGCCAGACTCCGGGCGCGCACCGGCCCCTCGCGATCGGGCACGGCGTCACCGCCCTGTGGTTTGACGCATGCTGCGGGCCTGCGATGGCGTGCCCATTGCCGCGGCGTGACGCGGCCATGACAGCGTCCGGCCTGTAACATGATTGTCATATTCAGCTCCTAGCGTGCGTCCATGCCCGTTCCGGCCCCTGCGTCGTCCGTCACTCCGCTCGCCGCGCGATTTGCGCAGCGCGCCGGCGCGCGTGCGCGGCGCGAGCGCGGCCTGCGCGCGAGCCTCGGTATCGCGGCGGCGTTGCTGGCGCTGCTCGCCCTCGCGATGCCGGCCTTCCTGCTCGCCTCGGCGCGATTGACTCCGGGCTGGCAGGACATAGTGCTGCCGCTGCTGGCCGGGAGCTTCAAGGCGGCCGTGTATGCGGTGCTCGTGGCGCTGCCGCTGGGACTCGGCGCGGCTATCTGGTGCGCGCGCTTTGCCCCGCCGGCCTGGCGCGCCGTGCTCAAGCCGCTGTTCGAACTGTTCGAGGCCGTGCCCGCCGTCGTGCTGGGCCTGATCGCGGCGTTGCTGCTGGCGCCGTGGCTGGCGCGGCATGTCCTCGGATTCGCGATCTTCCTCGTCGCGCTCGCGCCGACGCTCGCCATTACCGGATCGATTTGGCAGCGCGTTGCGCCGCCACGTTGGCAGCGGCGCTGGGTGGGGCGTGAAGTCTGGCTGATGCTGGCGCCGCTGCTGCTGACGTGCGCGTTCGCGCTGTGGGCCGGCGATTGGTTCGCGGCCGCCGGCCTCGCGGCGCTGCTGCAGCCGCAGACGCCGTGGAACGGGCTCGTGATCGGGCTGATGCTGGGTCTCGCGGTGATGCCGACGATCTTCAGCCTGTCCGAGGACGCGCTGTTCGCCGTGCCGGCCGATCTGGCCCTTGGCGCGCAGGCGCTCGGGGCGACGCGCTGGCAGGCGCTGTGGCGGTTGCTGCTGCCGGTGGCCGCACCCGGCATTGTCGCGGCGCTGCTGCTCGGATTCAGCCGCGCGCTCGGCGAAACCATGATCGTGCTCATGGCCAGCGGCAACACGCCGCTGCTCGATGCCTCGCCGCTGACCGGCCTGCGCTCGATCGCGGCGAATCTGGCGCTCGAAGCGCCGGAAGCCGCGCCCGACAGCGCGCACTACGGCCTGCTGCTGCTGTCCGCACTGCTGCTGTTCGGCCTGTGCCTGCTGTTGAACGCGATGGCGGAAACCGTGCGCGGGCGCCTGCGTCGCCGGCTGGTCGGACTGTAGCGATGGCCGCTTTCGCATCGCTCCCGCGCGGCGTCCCGCGGCGCGGCGATACGGGACTCTGGCTCGCGGCCGGCGCGGTCGGCCTGAGCCTGCTCGCCCTCATCGTATTGCTGGCCGTACTGCTGCAGCAGGCGCTGCGCGCGTTCGTGCCGGCGCCAGTGGCGGAGCTGCGCTGGAGCGGCGGTGGCACTGAACACACGCTCATCGCCGCCGTCGTCGAGCAGGACGCGCACGTGCTCATCGTGCGCGGCAGCGAATGGCAGCGGCGCGGCGCGGAATACCGGCGCATCGCGCGCGCCGATCTGCTGCAACTGGATTGGCCGGCCGATGCCGTGACGCTGAACCTGCGCGATGGCCGCGAGATCCATCTGCGTGGCGATGCGGCCGCATGGCGCGCCTCGCAGTTGCCGGTGCTGCCGCAGGCACCTGCGGGTTTCGTGCTCGCGGCCGCGGACATCGACGATGTCGTCGCGGCCAACCGGCTCACGCCGACACAGACGATCCGTCTCGTCGCGCAGCGCGGCTGGCGCTTCGTCGCCGGTGCGCCGGATACCGGCGGCGGCGTGTATCCGGCGCTGGTCGGTACGGTCGTGCTGGTGCTGCTGATGAGCGTGCTCGTGATGCCGCTCGGCGTGCTGCTCGCGCTGTGGCTGCACGAATACGCCGGCAGTGGTCGCGGCGCACGCCTGCTGCGCGCGGCGATGGCCAATCTCGCCGGCGTGCCGGCGGTGATCTACGGCCTGTTCGGACTGGTGCTGTTCGTCAACGGCATCGGCGGCGGCCTCGATGTGCTGCTGCAATCGGATGTGCCGCGCTGGGGCGGCGGCGGGCTGCTCTGGTCGTCGCTGACCCTGGCCCTGCTGACCTTGCCCGTGGTCGTGATCGCGACCGAGGAAGGCCTCGCGCGCGTGCCCGCATCGCTGCGCCAGGCCGCGCTCGCGCTCGGCGCGACGCGGGCGGAAATGCTCTGGCGCGTCGTGCTGCCGGTAGCGCGGCCGGCGCTGCTGACTGCGTTGATCCTCGCCGTCGCGCGGGCCGCCGGCGAAGTCGCGCCGCTGATGCTCGTCGGCGCGGTCAAGTACGCGCCGGCGCTGCCGCTGGACGGCGAGTTTCCCTATCTGCATTTGTCGCGGCAGTTCATGCACCTGGGCCAGAGCGTCTACGATCTCGCCTTGAGCGGCAGCGACACGCAGCGCGATCCGGCCCAGGCGCATGCGGCGGCGCTGCTGTTGCTGGTCGTCGTGGTCGGTCTCAACGCGGCGGCGATCGTGGTACGCAATCGCCTGCGCGAGCGGGCGCGGGAGCTGGCCGTATGAGCGTCGTCGACGGTGTGCCGGCCATGCCAACGGGACTGCTCGACGGGCTCGATCTCGCGCTCGAGGCGCGCGGCCTGAGTCTCGATTACGCCCAGCGCCGCGCGCTCGACGCGGTGCACCTGCAGGTGCCGCGCCAGCGCGTCACCGCGTTGATCGGTTCCTCGGGCTGCGGCAAGTCGAGTCTGCTGCGCTGCTTCAACCGGCTCAACGACGAGATCGCCGGCTGCCGCGTGCGCGGCGACGTGCGCGTGCTCGGCCTGGACGCCTACGCTGACACCACCTCGCTGCCGGAGCTGCGTCGCCGCGTCGGCATGGTGTTCCAGAAACCCAATCCGTTTCCGCAGTCCGTCGCCGAGAACGTCGCATTCGGTCTGCGCCTGGCCGGCATCCGCTCGCGTCTGGAACTGGACGACCGCGTCGAGGCGGCATTGCGCGCCGCCGCGCTCTGGGACGAAGTGCGCGATCGCCTCGGCGACAGCGCGCTGGCCCTGTCGGCGGGCCAGCAGCAGCGCCTGGTGATCGCGCGCGCGCTGGCGGTGGAGCCGGAGGTACTGCTGATGGACGAGCCGGCTTCGATGCTGGATCCGATCTCGACCCTGCGCTTCGAGGAACTTGTAGTCGCCCTGCGTGAGCGCTACAGCGTGCTGCTGGTCACCCACAACATGCAGCAGGCCGCGCGCGTGGCTGACTACACCGCCTTCATGCAGGCCGGCCGGCTGCTCGAATTCGACACCACCGACCGCATCTTCACCAATCCCCGGCTGCGCGGCACCGAGGACTACATTACTGGCAGGATGCGCGAGAGTGGAGGACAGTAGCCTCTGCACGCGCTTGCCGGTCGTTGAAAAAACCCATTTGGATCTCCCCGCGTCACCACTGCGTAACGTTGGCCTGTCCAGATACGCCCCCCGCTCACACTGATACGACTATACAAATGGATCGTTTGCACCTAGGTCAGCACATTTCCCAGCAGTTCAACAGCGAACTGGCAGCGCTCACGCGGCAGGTGCTGGCCATGGGCGGGCTGGTCGAGGCGCAGCTCGCCACGGCGCTCGAGGCGCTGGCCGCGCGCGATCTGCGCCAGGTCGCCCACGTCGTGGCGCGCGAGGACGAGGTCAACGCGGCGGAGCTGGAGATCGACGCGCGCTGCACGCAGATTCTCGCGCGGCGCCAGCCGGCGGCCTCGGACCTGCGCCTGGTGCTGGCGGTGGTGCGCATGGTGGCGAACCTGGAACGCATCGGCGACGAGGCCGAACGCATCGCGCGCATCGCCGAGAAGCTCGGCAGCGTCGAACTTGCCGAACACTACGGCCTCAAGCTCGCGCAGATGGGCAGCCTCGTGCGCGACCAGTTGCGCGGCACGCTCGACACCTTCGCGCGCATGGACGAGACGCGGGCGCTGGAACGCCTGCGCCGCGACCGCGAGGTCGACGTGCTGTACAAGGAACTCACGCGCCTGCTGGTCGACCTGATGCAGCGCGAATCGGACCGCGTGCCCGAGGCGCTGGAAATGCTCTGGTGCGCGCGCGCGCTGGAACGCATCGGCGATCGCTGCAAGAACATCTGCGAGCAGGTGATCTATCTGGTACGCGGCAAGGATGTGCGCCATACCGGCCTGTCGCGCAGCGTGGCGCCGCTGCCCGAGGCGAATTCGTAGGCTGGGGTAAGCCGCAGGCGCACCCCAGCGTCGAGGTGGCTCATCATCAAAGAACCCATGTCGAAGCTGCTTCTGCTCCGGCACGGGGTTGGGCCGGTTCCATCAAATTTCGCGCTTGAAGGCTTTTTCGGCGGAACGGGTCCGTTCGAAATCGCTTCGGTCGGCGCTTTTCGCGCGGGAATACCTCGATGTTGGGGTGCGCCTGCGGCTTACCCCAACCTACGTCGACGCCGTCACGACGCACCTTCGACGGCGGCGAATCTATACCCTGCGATACGGATCGGGGATGCCGAGTCCGGACAGCGCCCGGCGCTCCAGCGCCTCCATGCGTTCGGCCTCCGCGTCGATCAGATGATCATGGCCGAGCAGGTGCAGCACGCCGTGTACGGTCATGTGCGCATAGTGGTGGCGCAAGGGCTTGCCTTGTTCGGCGGCTTCGCGCGCGATCACCGGCGCGCAGATGATCAGGTCGCCGAGCAGCGGCAGGCGCACGCCGGGCGGAAGGTCCGCGGGAAACGACAGCACGTTCGTCGCGTAGTCGCGTTCGCGATAGTGCCGGTTGAGTTCGCGGCCTTCGGCGGCATCGACGAGATGTATCGACAGCTCGCTTGCGCGGCGCCGCCGCGCGACGGCGAGTGCTGCTGCGGCCCATTGGCGGAAGCTGTCGGAGCGGGGGATTCCGGCGGCGGAGAGTCCGCGCGCGCGGCTCAGGTGTACGTCGATCTGCATCAGCGCTCGAAATCGTCGGCGAACAGCACGGCAGCGCAGGTCTGCACGAGGCTGACACGGTTGGCGCTGACTTCCGGAATGGCGATCTCGCCGCTGCGGTCGCCGAAATCGATATCGGCGGGATTCGACAGCGCAGGTCCTTCCGCAATCGGCGTGGAGGTCAGGCTGAACGGCGGCTCGAAGCGGCGCAGACAGCCGCCGCCGCCGGGACAGCTCCAGGCGGCGATATGGATGAAGCCGTTGCAGTCGAGCGCGATGCCGTCGATGTTGCTGTAGCCGGTCACGGTGATCAGCGTGGTCGGCGCGGTGTTCGCAGCGATGTCGTAGCTCAGCACGCGCGCCGTGCCCCAGGTCGCAATCAACAGGCGGTTGTTGGGCTTGTCATAGACCACGCCATTGGGCGTCGGTGTCAGCGTCTGCAGCGGCGTCTGCACCGGGTTGGCGAGATCGCTGACATCGACCTTGAGCAGGCGCTTCGCGCTGAAGTCGGTGATGTAGAGCGTGTTGGCGCCATCGGAGGTGATGCCGTTGAGGAAGCTCGCATTGGCGATGGCGAGATTCAGCACGGGCGCGGCCGTGTCGATGTCGTAGCCGCGCAGGAAGCCGGAGTCGAGCACGTAGACCACGCCACGCAGGAACTCGATGCCGTAGGGCGCGGTCGGCGCCGCCGTGAACACGCTGAGCGTGCCGTCGGGCGCGCGCCACAGCACATTGCCCCCGTTTGTATTGCTGACGAGCAGGCGCCCGGAGCGCGGATGGAACTCGACGCTCTCGGGGCTGTTGAGCACCTGCGCCTGCAGCGACGACGCCGCGCAGGCCAGCAGCAGGCCGGTCAGGATGGTTTTCATGCGTTGTTCCCTTGGTTCTTGCCGGCTTCGTGCTTCTCGTACGCGCGCACGATCTTCTGCACCAGCGGATGGCGCACGACGTCGTGCGCGGTGAAGAACGTGAAGCTGATGCCGGACACGTCGCGCAGCACCTCGATCGCGTCGCGCAGGCCCGAGCGCACCTGCTTGGGCAGGTCGACCTGGGTCACGTCGCCGGTGACGACCGCGACCGAGCCGAAGCCGATGCGGGTCAGGAACATCTTCATCTGCTCGACCGTGGTGTTCTGTGCTTCGTCGAGGATCACGAACGAATCGTTGAGCGTGCGTCCGCGCATGTAGGCCAGCGGCGCGATCTCGATCACGTTGCGTTCGATGAGTTTGGCGACTTTTTCAAAACCCAGCATTTCATACAAGGCGTCATAGAGCGGACGCAGGTAGGGATCGACCTTCTGGGTCAGGTCGCCGGGCAGGAAGCCGAGCTTCTCGCCGGCTTCGACCGCGGGGCGAACGAGGATGATGCGCTGCACACGGTTGTCCTCGAGCGCGTCGACAGCGCTGGCGACCGCAAGATAGGTCTTGCCGGTACCGGCCGGGCCGATGCCGAAGTTGATGTCGTGTACGGCGATGGCGTGCAGGTAGCGCGCCTGGTTCGGGCCGCGGCCCTTGATGGTGCCGCGCTTGACGCGGATGACGACGTCCTGCGCCGTGGCCGCGGTGTCGGCGAGGGCGTCGACGCTGGATTCCTGCAGATGCAGGTGGATGCGGTGTGCGTCGAGCACTTCGGTCTCGCTCGCCGCATGCAGTTGCTGCAGCAGTCGCGCGGCGAGATCGACCGCGCGCTCTTCACCGTCGATGCGGAACACGTTGCCGCGGTTGGCGATGCTGACACCGAGGCGCAGCTCGATCTGGCGCAGGTGTTCGTCGAACGGGCCGGCCAGGTTGGCCAGGCGTTCCGTGTCGTCGGGTTCGAGCGTGAATTCGCGATGGGTGGTAGGCATAGGGGCGGCAGGGTAGCGCTTGCCCTGCCGCGCTGCCAACGATAGTCCGCGTTCAGCCGCCGATCGCGTCCGCGAAAATCGTGTCGTTGGCGAACTCGCTGCTGTTGCCGTCCGCGTCGGTGGCCAGCAGCATGAACGGTGCGCCCTGCAGTGTGCTGGCCGGAAAGCTGACCGTCGCGCTGCTCTGCGCCTGTGCCTGCGTGTAGCTGTCGATCTGCAGGCTGTCGCCGCCCGTGCCGCGGCCGACGCTGATGCGCAGCGGCCAGGCGGCGTTCGCCGCGGCGGTGTCGACGCGATAGGTCAGCGTGATCGTGCTGCCGCCGTTGCCGTATGCGACGTTTTCGATGACGGGCGAATTCTGCAGGCGGTTGCTGCCTTCGTCGGCATCGCCGGCGTCGTTGGGCGTGGGGCCGTCGAGAACCGAGCCGGCATTGCCAGCCAGGTCGATGGGCAGGCCGCGATTGCCGATGAAACGATTGCCACCGGCGTCGACGCGGCGGCACTGCACGACGCCGACGCCGGCTCCGGCATTGAACGCGATCCGGTTTGCCGCGGCTGCCGTGTCACCGCCTATCGTGATGGCGCAGTTGCCGCTGCCGAAGATCCGCACCGCCGCCTGCAGCGGACCGCCGCCGCTGTTGCCCAGCGGCCGTGTGCCCGAGGCATCGGTGCCGATGTAGTTGCCTTCGATGCGCGTGCCCGCGAACGCGGCGTTCGCGCCGCCGTCGAAGTTGATCGCGCCGAGCGGGTTGCCGGAAATCACGTTGCGCGCGTCAGGCGTGTCGCCGCCGATGCGCGCGTTGGTGACGAAGGTCGAGGACTGGATCGCCGCGAAGCTCGTATGCGGGATCGCCAGCGTGCCACTGAAGTCGGTGCCGATCAGGTTGCCCTGGATCACGAGCCCGTCGATCGGCCGCTGCAGCACGATGCCGCCGAACAGGCCGCTGATGAGATTGCGCGCGGCGGCTGTCGTACCCCCGATCGCATAGGGGCCGTCGCCGAAGGTAACGATGCCGTAGCCACGTCCCGCACTGCCCGCCACGGCGGCGACGCTGCCGCGGATGTCGGTGCCGAGAAAGCAACCCTCGATGCGATGGCCCGCCGAGCCGCCGAGCTGAATCTGGCGGGCGAAGCGGCTGATGGCCAGGCCGCGAAACGTGCTCGCCGCCTGAGCGGGGAAATTCAGCGAGATTTCGAGTCCGTTCTGCTGCGGGCCGGATGCCGTGCCGGGAACGAGTTCAATAGTGAGCAGCGCATCCAGGCCGCCCTGGTCCGGCGTCTGCGTATTCTCCAGCGCGCCGGGCTGGCTGTAGCCGTCGATCACGACCGGACTCTCGATCGAGGGCAGCGCGTTCGCGCCGACCGCGATGCGCCAATGTTCGGTCGGCGCCTGGTAGCTCGGATCGCTGACGGGAATCGCGAACTCGATGCGGTCCTCGACCGCGGTCTGGTTCGCGCGCTCCAGGGCGCCGCGCAGGGAACAGTCGTCGGCGGTCTCTGGCAGGCAGGCGGTCAGCGCGGTGTCGATGCCGGTGTCGACGACGAAGGTTGCGGCGAAGGCGTTGCCCGCGCAGCTCAGGGCGAGCAGTGCGGCCAGCAATGGCGTTGGTGTCATTGGGGTTCCGAAAGAGCGGAGGAGAGCGGTCGAGTCCATCGCGGGGACTCTTCCCGGCATACGCCGCGACCGCGCGGAACCTGACACGCCGCGTCGACATGATCCGAGCGCGAGAGGCCGAAAGCGCCGGCTGCGTCTGGTTCCTGGAGACGGCCGCCGCGTTACCGTCGGCGGCGTGCAATCGGGAGAGACGGCGATGCGATGGCGTGGATGGGTGACGATAGTCGTGCTGCTATCGATCTGCGATATGGCGCTGGCCCGCTACGTGCCGGTCAGCGACTTGGCCGGTCTGCGCGCGGCGCTGCAGAACGCGATGCCCGGCGACGACATCGTGCTGGCGGCCGGCACCTATGCCGTCGACTCGAATCTCGACTGCAGCGTCGTCGGCACCGCGGCGGCACCGATCCGCGTACGCGCCGCCACGCCGCGCAGCGTGCTGCTGCGTTTCGGCAGCGGACTCGTCGAAGGATTCAAGGTCAGCGCCGCGTACTGGCAGTTCGAAGGACTCGATATCGAAGGCACCTGTGCGACCGATTCCAATTGCGAGCACGCCTTCCACGTCTTCGGCAACGCGGAATTCCTGCTGTTGCGCGACAACGTGCTGCGCGACTTCAACGCGCAGATCAAGAGCAACGGCCTGTCCGTCAACGGCAGCTACGTCTATCCCGACGACGTGGTCATCGAATACAACCAGTTCTATGACACCCGGGCGCGCAATACCGGCAATCCGGTGACCAAGATCGACGTGGTCGGCGGCCGGCGCTGGACGGTGCGCGGCAACACGATTCGCGACTATCAGAAGGGCGGCGGCGACGGCGTCAGCTATGCCGCCTTCCTCAAGGGCAATTCGCGCGACGGCGTGTTCGAGCGCAACCTCGTGCGTTGCAGTCAGCAGTTCAGCGGCGGCACGCGGCTCGGTCTGTCCCTGGGTGGCGGCGGTACCGGGCCGAATTCGATCTGCGAGGACGGCACCTGCACGCCGGAGCATCAGAACGGCTTGCTGCGCAACAATCTCGTGCTGTCGTGCAACGACGTCGGCATCTATCTCAATCGCGCCACGAACACGCGCATCCAGCACAACACGCTGTATGCGACCAGCGGCATCGACGTGCGCTATGCGGAATCCACGGCCGAGATCCGCAACAACCTGCTGAGCGCGGGCATCAACCTGCGCAACGGCGGCACCAGCAGCAGCGCGGGCAACCTGCTCAATGTGAGCCTGGCCAGTTTCGCCGCGTGGTTCCAGGCGCCGGCGGCGGCTGACTTCCGTCTGCTCAACGGCACGAGCCTCGTGAATCTCGGCGTCGCCGCGCCGCAGACCACGGACGACTATTGCGCGAACCGGCGCAACGACGGCTTGCCGGATATCGGCGCGCTCGAATACGACGCGCAGCATCGCTGCGGCACCGACAGCGGCGGCGGTGTGCCGCTGCGGTTGTTCGCCGATGGGTTCGACGCCTGAGATTTGCGGGGAAGAGCGCCGCCGGACGTCTGGCGTACCGGCGGCGCGTGACGCGGCAACTCAGAAGCGGAATTCGGTATTGACGCTGAGCGCGTCGGCATCGAAATCCAGGCCGCTCTTGCCGGCACGATAGCGGTCGTAGTTCAGGCCTACGCCGAATCGTTCGCTGACGTCGTAGCCGACGCCGACGCCGGCGTACCAGTCGCTGCCGCTGAATTCGGCGTTCTGCGCGACCCCGACGAGATCCACGTCGGCCTTCCAGTGAAACAAGCCGGCACGAGCGGACAGGTACCAGTTCGGGTTGAGGTTGAAATGGCCGTTGGCGCCGACCGTCCAGCCGGAAAGGTCGATGCCCGAATGTAGTCCGCTGCTGCCGCCGCCGGGCGTGCCGATATAGGCATAGCCATGGTCGAGCGAACCCAGGTCGGTATAGCCGCCTTCCAATCCGAAGGCGCCCCAGCGATAACCGCCGTTGACGCCGAGGGCGACGTCCTTGCCGGAGCCGTCGAAGTCGGAGCGGCCGTAGCGGCCGTCGACGAAGAAGCCATCGGCGCGCGCGGCGGAAGAGGCGCTGGCCACCGCTGCGACGGCCACGGCCAACGCAGTCACGATCATCTTGTTCATCGCGTTTCCTATTTTTCTATTTAGGGAAATTTAACCTCGGCGGGGCGCGCTCCCGCTCGAGGCTGCGCGACTATCGAAGAAACGAGCTGAACCGGACGGCGCACGAAGTCTGAATCGTTGGGCCGATATTCATGCGGCCGTCGATGCGGTGTGACGCGCTTGCGCAGACTTCCGCGTGCACACGCTGCGTATGGCGGAAGACGTCTCCGTCCAGTGATGGATTGCGGCCGCCACGATCGGCAGCGGGCGGCTCCGATCCGCCTACTGGAAACCGTTCGCGAAGATCGCATCGGCGCGGCGCTCGTCGGCGCCGATATCGTAGGGCGCGCTGCGCGGCTGCCGGTCGATGTCATCGGTGACCTGGGCCAAGGTCTGGCCCGCATCGATCGCCGGGCTGCCGGCCGGCAGATGACCATCGGCGCTGAGGCTCAGCGCGGTCTCGAAACTGTGGCTGTCGGCGTTCAGCGCGGCGCGCCACTGCGCGAGCGTGCCGCCGTCGTCGATAGTGCTGCCGGGACGGCGGTCGAAGAACATGCAGGCGCCGGCGGTATCGAAGAACGCGTTGTAGTCGGTGCCAGGATTGCCGCTGAGACCATTGAGTCCGCCGAGATCCTGCGAATAGCGGATGCCGACGCAGTCGCGCCCGTTCTGGATCACGAGGTTGTTGCGCACGAGCGCGCCGACGTTGGCTGGGCGGCCGGCGTCGGGATCGAAGTCCTGCAGCGTGACGCCGTAGTACAGCGCGGCGTGTCCCGACAGCGCGGCGTTGATGATGGTGTTGTTCGCGACCACGGCATTCTGCGACGCGTACAGGCCGATGCCCGCGTAGTTGGTGTTGCGCACGAGGTTGTTGCGCACGATGCCGCGGATCGCTTCGTAGTAGTTCGGATTTGCCGCGATGTCGAAATACTCGGGACTCGTGTCGAAGCCGACAAGGATGCCGGCCTCGCCCGTGTTCTCGATGCGGTTGCGCTGCACGATCGCGTCGGTCGCGCCGCCCTTGAAATAGACGCCGGTCGTGGCGGTGTCGTGGATGTAGTTGTCCTCCACCAGCATGTTCGCCGCATTGACGTTGTCGATGCCTTCGGCGTTCTTTTCCTCGGGCGGCGTGCCCGGCGGATAGCCGGCGCCGGAGTCGTAGATCTCGTTGCGGCGGATCGTCGCGTTGTTGCTCTTGGGCGTGATCTTGATGACATCGCGGCCGCTGCCGTGCAGCTTGGAATCCTCGATGATCACGTTCGACGCGCCCGTGCCGCCGAGATTGCCGGGGCGCTCCCAGTCGGTCTGCAGGAATACCGCGTAGTAATAGCCGCCGCTGATTTCCAGGCGCGACAGTCGGCTGCCCGAGGCATCCGGATCGATCTGGATGCAGACCGTGTCCTCGACGTTGATCGGGCAGGCGATATGCGCCCATTCACCCGGATGGCTGCGCAAGGTCAGCGGCAGGCGCAGGCGCACTTCGATCTCGTTGTATACATTGTTTCCGGCGGGGCCTCGCAGCGTGACCGTGTCGCCGGACCCGACGATGCCATTGGCCGGGTCAACGACGTAGGTGACGGTGCGGAACGGCTGCGCGATGGAACCGGTGCCGGTAGTGTCGTTGCCGGTCGTGGAGACGAACCACTCAGCGGCGTGGACGCCGCTGGCGGCGCAGGCCAGCGCGCAGGCGGCGGCATGGCGGCGGATCGATGACATCGGACGTGCTCCTGGTTGCAGGGGAAGCGGCCCTGAATGAGGCCGATCTGCCAGGGCTTACGCTCTCGCTGCGCCGGACTGACACGCGACGGCGAACCGTCGATTCACGCACAGTGCCCGCGCCGACTGCCGCACCGGTCGGCGCGGGCCGGACTGCTAGACTTCGGGCCGGAGACGGATTCCCAGGGGGCGGGCGGTGGCCGAGCACGAGGCCGAGGTGACGCAGCTATTGCAGCAGTGGCAGCAAGGCGATGCCGCCTCGCTGGATTCGCTGTTGCCGCTGGTCTATGACGAACTGCGTCGCATCGCGGCGCATGAACTGCGCAGCAACCGCGGCCACGAGACCCTGCAGCCCACCGCGCTGATCAACGACGTCTTCGTGCGCCTGCTCGGCGCGGGCAGCCTCGATATCAGCAACCGCAAACACCTGTATACGACTGCCGCCAAGCTCATGCGCCAGATCCTCATCGACCGCGCGCGCGCGCAACTGCGCGACAAGCGCGGCGGCGGGCAGTGGATGCGCGCAGATTTCATCGAGGCGATGGCGCTGCCGATCGAGCAGAGCACCGACCTGCCGGCACTTGATCAGGCGCTCGACGCACTGGCCGGGCTCGACGCACGCATGGCGCAGATCGTTGAGCTGCGTTATTTCGTCGGCCTCGAGGTCAGTGAAGTTGCGGTGCTGCTCGGCGTGGACGAACGCACCGTCTATCGCGACTGGGCCATGGCGCGTGCGTGGCTGCGCCAGCGGCTCGGCGACTGATGCGGCACCGCTGTCAGTCCGGCAGCGCTTCCGGCGTAAGCACCCGGGACAGCCAGCCAACGTCCCCGCCGCCATGAACGCCGCCGACTTCCGTACGTTGCGCGAGGCCTTCCATGCCGTGATCGATCTCGCGCCGGACGCGCGCGAGACGCATCTCGCCCATCTGGCCACGCACGAGCCCGAGTTGCACGAGGCCGTGCGCGGCCTGCTGGTCAACCTCGCCGAGACCGATCTGCAGGCGCCGGCACCCGATGCGGATGCGGCGCCGGTACAGGTCGGGCCTTACCGGCTGCAGCAGATGCTCGGCAGCGGCGGCATGGGCGAGGTATATCTGGCCCAGCGTGTCGACGGCGGTTTCGAGCAGCGTGTCGCGCTGAAGCTGGTACGCCGCGGCAGCCTTTCGCGCCAGCTGACGCGACGTTTTCTGCGCGAGCGGCAGATACTCGCGCGGCTTGAGCATCCGAACATCGCGCGACTGCTTGATGGCGGCTTCACGGCGGCGGGACAGCCCTGGCTCGCGATGGAATACGTCGCCGGCGAAACCATAGCGACCTATGTGCGCCAGCAGCAGCTTGGACTCGACGCGCGCGTTGCGCTGGTCGCGCGCGTCGCGACAGCCGTCGCTTATGCGCAACTCAACCTCGTCGTACACCGCGACATCAAGCCGGCGAACATCCTCGTCGGCGCCGACGGCGAACCCAAGCTGCTCGACTTCGGTATCGCCAAGCTGCTCGACGACGGTACCGACGAACAGACACGCACCGCGCTGCGCGCGATGACGACGCGCTACGCGGCACCGGAACAGATCGCCGGCGAACGCACGACCACGGCTACCGATGTCTATGCGCTCGGTGTGCTGCTGTTCGAATTGACCAGCGGCCGTTCGCCGTACGCGGTGGCCGAGGCCGGCGACGGCGACTGGGCCTGCGCCATCGTGCGCGAGGCGCCGCGTACGCTGGCACAGGCCTGCGTCATCGATTACGCCACCCGCGAGCGTCGGCGCCTGGTCGGTGGACTGGAGCGCATCGTGCAAAAAGCGCTCGCGAAAGCGCCGGCACAGCGGTATGCGGGCGCGGCCGCGCTGACCGACGATCTCGACGACTGGCTGGCGCAGCGGCCGCTGCGCAGCGGCATCGGCGGTGCGCGGGAACAGACGCGGCAACTGCTGGCGCGCTATCGCTGGCCGCTGATCGTCGCGGCGGCGACGATGCTGGCGCTCGGCGCCGGCGCGATCGTTGCCTTACGTCAGGCGCGCGTCGCGGCGGAGCAGGCGCGTGTCGCGCGGGCGCACCTGGAGGCCATGCTCGGCGTGCTCGGCGCGGCTAATCCGCAGTACTACGCCGGACGCGATCCGCACGCGAGCGAGTTCCTGCGCACCGCCGCAGACACGCTGCAGCGCGAGCGTGCGGACGATCCCGCGCTGCTGCAGCGCGCTCTCAGCGAGATCGGCCACGGCCTGATCAACCTAGGCAAGCCGCACGAGGCCGAGGTCGTGCTGCGTGCCGCCGTGGTGCAACTCGAGCGCGACACGAGCGCGACAGCGGCTGGAAAGCTTGGCACTTACAAACTGTTGGCGGCGGTGCAGGACGAGCCGCGCTATCGCGACGGCCTGCGCGCGACGGCCGATCGCATCGAGGCGCTGGCCGCCGAGGTGGAGGCGGCTGTTGCAGTCGACGCGATCGGCGGGGTTGCCGGTTCGCTCGGCAAACTCGGTGAATTCGAACCGGCTGCACGGCTTTTCGCGCGCGGCGACGCGTTGCTGCCGCAGGCCGGCAGCCTGCGGCCCGGCGCGATCGAGAATTATTGGCGCCAGCGCGGCTGGACGGCGTTGCGCGCGTTCGAGCTGGACCGCGCGCGTGTTTCGTTTACGCAGGGACTCGCGCAGATCGAGGCGGCGCCGCAGGCGTTTTCGGCGATGCGCCGCGCCGAAGCGGAGTTGCTGCTGGCCGAGACGCTGTTGGCGCAGGCCGACGCTGCCGCGGCGCAGACGCATCTGACGGCGGCGCAGACGGTCTACTACGCGGAATATCCCGCCGGCCACGTCGAACGTGCCGTGTTCGATCTGCAGAAAAGTCGCCTGCTGCTGCTCCAGGGCGATGCCGCGGCGGCGCAGACGACCGCGGTGGCGGCGGCGCAGGTGCTCGATTCATCGCAGCTGACCGGCAAGGATCTTCTGATACGTCACTGGCTGCTCGCCGACATCGCCGCGCAGCGCGGCGATTGCGCGGCGGCGGACGCGAGCATCGCCGCGGCGGTGGATATGCTGGCTACATTGCAGCCGGTGCTGCCGCGCGATCGCATGCTCGTCGATGCGGTGGCGCGTCGGATCAAGGCGACTTGCGCAAAAGGCTGAGCGAGGTCACGCGTCGCTAGCCACACTTCGATAGATGCTTGCTATCCCAGGCCGGATTTCAGGTATCGAGCGCGACGCGTCCGCGCAGCGAGTTCGTCATCGCGTCGGTGATCAGCACATCGACGAACTGGCCGACCATGCGCGCGTCGCCCGGGAAGTTCACATAGCGCATGTTTTCGGTGCGGCCGGTCATTTCGTTCGCGCTCTTGCGGCTGACGCCTTCGACGAGCACGGTCTGGCGCGTGCCGACCATCGCCTGGCTGATGCGGTTCGCGTTCTCGGTGACGGCGGCCTGCAGGCGCTGCAGGCGCGCGTGCTTGATCTCGGCGCTGGTGTCGTCGTCGAGATTCGCCGCCGGCGTGCCCGGGCGCTTGGAAAAGATGAAACTGAAACTCTGATCGAAACCGACGTCGTCGATCAGTTTCATGGTCTTGTCGAAATCCGCATCCGTCTCGCCCGGGAAACCGACGATGAAGTCCGAGGAGATCGAGATGTCCGGGCGCACCGCACGCAGCTTGCGGATCTTCTGCTTGAACTCCAGTGCCGTGTAGCCCCGTTTCATCGCCGCGAGCACGCGGTCCGAACCAGCCTGCACCGGCAGGTGCAGGTAATTGGCGAGCTTGGGCACGCTGGCATAGGCCTCGACCAGCGAGTCGGAGAATTCCAGCGGATGCGAGGTCGTGAAGCGGATGCGGCCGATGCCGTCGAGCTGGGCGATCGCATGGATCAGCAGGGCGAGGTCGGCGACGCCGCCGTCGAAGAGCGGCCCGCGATAGGCATTGACGTTCTGGCCGAGCAGATTGACCTCGCGCACGCCCTGGTCGGCGAGTGAGGCGACTTCGGCGATGACGTCGTCGAACGGACGGCTGACTTCGTCGCCACGCGTATACGGTACGACACAGAACGTGCAGTACTTCGAGCAGCCTTCCATGATCGACACGAAGGCGCTCGGGCCGTCGGCGCGCGGTTCGGGCAAGTTGTCGAACTTTTCGATTTCGGGAAAGGAGATGTCGACCTGCGGCTTGCCGGTGCGGCGCTTGGCTTCGATCATCTCGGGCAGGCGGTGCAGGGTCTGCGGGCCGAATACGAGGTCGACGAACGGCGCGCGCTTGACGATGGCTTCGCCTTCCTGCGAGGCGACGCAGCCGCCGACGCCGATGACGACGTTGCTGTTGGCTTTTTTCAGCTCGCGCCAACGGCCGAGCTGGGAGAAGACTTTCTCCTGCGCCTTCTCGCGGATGGAGCAGGTGTTGATGAGGATGACATCGGCTTCGGATTCGTCCTGGGTCAGCTCCAGGCCGTGAGCAGCGCCCAGCACATCCGCCATTTTGGACGAGTCGTACTCGTTCATCTGGCAACCGTGGGTCTTTATGAACAGCTTGCCGGGCATGGGGACGAAACCAAAAAAGCGAATGGACTCGGTAGTTTACGCGGCTTTCCTGGCGCTCGCCAGCGGGTTGGGAACCGTCGCCGAGCGATGTGGTCTTGGAATTTCGCGTTTCCTGTCAGAAACTTGGGCCCAAGAGTTGGGGAGTTCATGAAGTCACCTTCGCGCCACCGCCACATTCGCTGGCTGGTCGCCCTGGTCCTCGCGGGCCTGGGTACGCCCGCTTTTGCGGGTGGTCTGTACCGCTGCAGCGGCAGTAAGGGCGAGCTCGCCTACACCAACAAGCCGGCGGGTTACGCGAACTGCGTGCAGGTCGCGAGCTATGTGGAAAGCAAGGCCAAGCCGGTTACCGCGGCGACCGCGCCGGATATTTCCAAGCCCACGTTTTCCGTCGAGGCGGCCAGACCGCACCAGCCGGCGGCAGCGGCCACCGCCGACGCAACACCGGTCACAGCAGCGCCGGCGCCGGGGCAATGGCAGTACAGCGAAGGCAACGTTGCTGCCGCGGCGCCCGCGGCCGCCGCGCCGAAGACGGAAACGCCCAAGGTGCTTCGCGGCGCGGTGTATAAAATCAGCAAAAGCAACGGCATCACCGAATATACGAATATCCGTCCGGCTGGCAAACGCTACCAGGTGCTGTTCACCTATATCTCGACGTGCTTCGCCTGCGACGTGCATTCCACGGTCAATTTCTCCTCGACCAAGCTCAATCGCGACGCGTTCCGCGCCGAGATCACGGCGGCGGCGCTGGAGTTCGGCGTCGACGAGGCGCTGCTGCGCGCGGTAGTGCATGCCGAGTCGGCGTTCAATCCGAACGCGCTGTCGAACAAGGGCGCGCAGGGCCTGATGCAGCTGATGCCTGGGACCGCCGGCGATCTCGGCGTCGACAATCCATTCGATGCGACGCAGAACATCCGCGGCGGCGCGCAGTACCTGGCACAACAGCTGAAGAGCTTCCAGGGCGACGAGAAGCTCGCGATGGCCGCGTACAACGCCGGCCCCGGCAACGTCACCAAGTACGGCGGCGTGCCGCCGTTCGACGAAACGCAGGTTTACGTCACGCGCGTGTCGACGCTGCGCGATCGCTATCGCTCGTCGAACTGATCGCGGTTGACCGACGATTGCGCTGCTGCGTCCGCGCAGCGCGCGCCCTCTGCACGACCGATACCGCTCAGCCGTTCGGAATCTGGATCCGGTTCAGCACCGGCCGCTGCACCAGTTCGGCATCGGCTTCGAAGGCGATGCCGGCGCGCAGGCCCGAAACATGGACCTTGCTGCCCGGTGCGAGCGCCGCTTCGCGCTTGCGCAGTTCGAGCGGATCGTCGATTTCCTCGCCGTCGAAGCTGAGCAGCACGTCGCCGACCTGCAGCCCGGCCTGCATGGCGGGGCTTTGCGGATAGACCGCGAGCACCTGCGCGCCGCGCGCGATGCTGGCCAGATTGGCATTGGCCGTGATCGGCATGCGGCCGTATTCCACGCCGAGCCAGCCGCGCACGACCACGCCCTTGGCCACGATCTCGTCGAGGACGCCCTTGGCGGTGGCGACCGGGATCGCGAAGCCGATGCCTTCGGCGAGCTGGCGCTGCGGCACGTTCGCCGTGTTGATGCCGACGAGTTCGCCGCGCGCGTTGACCAGCGCGCCGCCCGAGTTGCCCGAATTGATGGCCGCGTCGGTCTGGATGAATTCCTCGTACGCCCACTGATCGAGCTGGCGGCCGATCGCGCTGGCGATGCCCATCGTCACTGTCTTGCCGAGGCCGATGGGATTGCCGATCGCGAGCACCACGTCGCCGACATTCACCGGCGGCGCCTCGTCCAGCTTCATGGTCGGCAGGTCGCCGGCGTCGATCTTGAGCACGGCAAGGTCGGTGTCCTCGTCGCCGCCGACCAGGCGCGCGGTCGCGATGCGTCCGTCGTAGAGCAGCACCTGGATGTCGTTGGAGCGTGCGATCACGTGATTGTTGGTGAGCACGTAGCCGTCGGCGCTGACGATCACGCCCGAGCCGAGGCTCTGCTCGCGCCGGTAGGCCGGCGGCCCGACGCTGATGCCGCCGAACATGCGCTGGGTCACCGGATCGACCGAGACCAGACGGCGCTGTGATGCGACCACTTTGTTGGCATAGATGTTGACGACCGCGGGTGCGGCACGCGCGACGGCGTCGGCATACGAAACCGGACCGTTGCCGAAGCCGCCGCCGGTAGCGACGGGAGGCACACTGGGTGGGGCAGTGGTCGCGATGGTCGCTGGCGTCGTGCTCTCGCCGCGCAGGCGAGCCGCCGCGTCGGGCCAGAGTCGTGTGACGATGAAGGCGATGGCCAGGCCGAGGGTAGCGAATTGCAGCACGAAGGCGAGCGTGCGGAACGCGGGTTTCATGGGTTGTCCAAGGGGGGCACGGCCAGGTTGCAACGTGCTGAAGCGGGCGGCAGGTTTGATTGTGCGCTGCCGGTTCAGTCGCTAAACTAACACGATTTTTGGGGCCAGCCGTCACGCAAGCCGGTGATCCGGCAGCGGGCTTTGTCTTCAGCGGGACGCAGCGACGGTCGGCGCGGACAGCAGTCCGCGGCCGCTACGGCATTGCGGCAACCCCTGCAGCCGGGCACGACGGCCCCGAACGTATTCTCAGTATTGAAACCGGAGACCCGGATGGCGAACGAAGGCGTCAATCATGGCCGCCGACGGTTCCTCACGGCCACGACTGTAGTCGTCGGCGGTGCAGGTGCCCTCGCAGCGGCAGTGCCATTCATCAAGAGCTGGCTGCCCAGCGCCAAGGCGAAGTCCGCCGGTGCGCCGGTGCAGCAGGACATCAGCAAGATCGAAGTCGGCCAGATGGTCATCACCGAGTGGCGCGGCCAGCCGGTATGGATCGTGCGGCGCTCGCCCGAGCAGGTCGGCGCGCTGGCTTCGCTGAACGCGCGTTTGCGCGATCCGGAATCCAAGAACGAAGACCAGCAGCCCAAGTACGCGCAGAACGCGTACCGCTCCATCAAGGAGGAGTGGCTGGTCATGATCGGTGTCTGCACCCATCTGGGCTGCTCGCCGAAATTCCACGGCGAGATCAAGCCCGAGCCGTTCGACGCGGACTGGAAGGGCGGTTTCTTCTGCCCCTGCCACAAGTCGCGCTTCGACATGGCCGGTCGCGTGTTCGCCGGCGTGCCGGCACCGACCAACCTCAAGGTGCCCGACTACCACTTCGCTGACGACAAGACGCTGGTCATCGGCATCAAGCCGGAAGGAGCCGCGTAATGTTGCCCGACCGCATCAATCGCGCCGTCACCGGCGTCCAGGACTGGTTCAACTACCGCGCCGCGGCTTTCGGTCCCATGTACCGCAAGCACATGTCGGAATACTGGGCGCCGAAGAACTTCAACCTCTGGTACTACTTCGGCTCGCTCGCGCTGCTCGTGCTGGTCAACCAGATCCTGACCGGCATCTTCCTGACCATGCACTTCAAGCCCAGCGCCGCGGAATTCGCGCCGGGCATCTCGCAGGCGTTCGCCTCGGTCGAACTAACCATCATGCGCGACGTCGAGTGGGGCTGGCTGATCCGCTACATGCACTCCACCGGTGCCTCGGCGTTCTTCATCGTCGTCTACCTGCACATGTTCCGCGGCCTGCTCTACGGTTCGGCGCAGAAGCCGCGCGAACTGGTGTGGCTGCTCGGCATGCTGATCTACCTCGTGCTGATGGCGGAAGCCTTCATGGGCTACGTGCTGCCATGGGGACAGATGTCGTTCTGGGGCGCCAAGGTCATCATCTCGCTGTTCGGTGCGATTCCCATGATCGGCGACTCGCTGGTCGAGTGGATCATGGGCGACTACCTGCCGGCCGACGCCACGCTCAACCGTTTCTTCGCGCTGCACGTCATCGCGCTGCCGCTGGTGCTGCTGCTGCTGGTCGTGCTGCATCTGGCTGCGCTGCATGAAGTCGGTTCGAACAACCCCGAAGGCATCGACATCAAGAAGCACAAGGACGCCAGCGGCAAGCCGCTCGACGGCATCGCCTTCCATCCTTATTACACGGTCAAGGACCTGTTCGGCGCCGGCTTCTTCCTGACCATCTGCGCATTCGTGCTGTTCTTCGAACCGACCCTGGGCGGCTGGTTCCTCGAGCACGATAACTTCGTCGCGGCCAACAAGCTGGTCACGCCCGAGCACATCAAGCCCGTGTGGTATTACACGCCGTACTACGCCATGTTGCGCGTGGTGCCGGACAAGCTGCTCGGCGTGCTGGTGATGTTCGGCGCGATCGTCGTGCTGTTCTTCGTGCCCTGGTTGGATCGCAGTCGGGTCAGATCCTACCGCTACCGCGGCTGGATCTCGAAGATCGCGCTCGGCCTGTTCGCGCTGTCGTTCGTGTGGCTCGGCAAGATCGGCGCCGGCCCGGGTACGGACCAGATCGAAACCTATATCGGCCGCGTGCTGACCTTCATCTACTTCGCCTTCTTCATCACCATGCCGATATGGTCGAAGATCGATTCCACCAAGCCTGTACCGGAGCGGGTGCCCGCGCATGATTAAGAACGCCATGACCAAGCTGGGTCTTTCGCTGGCCGTTGCGTTGACCTCGATCGCGCCAGCAGCCATTGCCAGCAGCGGAGGCGGCAAGCTGCCGTCGGCCGGTACCCGTGTGGACAACATCGCGTCAGTGCAGCGCGGCGCGAAGTTGTTCTTCAACTACTGCGTCGGCTGCCATTCGCTGCAGTTCGTGCGCTATTCGCGGCTGTCCGAAGATCTGGGGCTGACCGAAGATCAGGTCGTACAGAACCTGGCCTCCTTCACCGGCGGCAAGATCGGCGACACCGTGGTGTCATCGATGCCCGCTGCCGATGCGCAGACCTGGTTCGGCAAGGCACCGCCGGACCTGTCGCTGGAAGGCCGCTCCAAGGGGCCGGACTGGATCTACAACTATCTCAAGTCGTTCTACGTCGATCACTCGCGTCCGGTGGGCTGGAACAACACCCTGTTCCCGGGCGCGTCGATGCCGAACGTGCTGTGGGAAATGCAGGGCCTTTCGCATGCGACGTTCGAGCCCAAGGAAAAGAAGCAGGAAAGCTGCAGCGGCGATACCGGCGGCTGCAAGAACGGCGTTCATGTAGTCGAGCATTGCAAGGCGGGAACGACCGAGATCGACGGCAAGTGCCTCGTGCATCTCGAAGTCGCCACGCCCGGCACGCAGAATGCGCAGCAGTTCGACGAGACCGTGCGCGACCTGACCGTATTCCTGCAGTACGCCGCCGAGCCGGCCGCGCTCCAGCGCCAGAAGCTCGGCGCCTGGGTCGTGCTGTACCTGGCCTTCTTCACCTTCCTGGCCTGGCTGCTGAAGAAAGAGTATTGGAAGGACGTGCATTGATATTCCGCGGCACGGCGGGCATGCCCGCCGTGCCGGCGATTCGCCGGCAGCTAGGCGAATTCCCGGGCGCGTAGTAGATTCGAGGCAGGCGGCCGGGGGCGGTCGCCGCACCGTGTCAGGGGAGAGGCATGGCCTTGAGCACCCGTTCGCGCACGATCCTTACTTTGTATTCGGCCCGCGATTGCGTTCACTGCCATCGCATCCGCCTGATACTGGCAGCCAAAGGCGTCAGCTACGATCTGGTCCTGGTCGATCCGGCGAAGCCGCCGGAAGATCTGATCGACCTGAATCCGACGCAGAGCCTGCCGACCCTGGTCGACCGCGATCTGGTGCTCTACGAAACGTCGGTGGTCGCCGAATACCTGGACGAACGTTATCCGCATCCACCGCTGATGCCGATCGACCCGTTGTCACGCGCGCGCCTGCGTCTGGCCATCGTGCGCATGGAGCGCGACTGGCTGCCGCTGGCGGAACAATGTGCCGGCAGCGGCAAGAACTCCGAGGCCGCGCGCAAACGTTTGCGCGAAGCACTCATGGGCTCGCTGCCGCTGTTCAAGGCGGCGAAGTTCTTCCTCAATCCGGAAATGAGCCTGGCCGATTGCGCGCTGGCGCCGCTGATCTGGCGCTTGCAGGGCCTCGGCGTGAGTCTCCCGCGGGAAGCGCAGGCGATTCATGACTACGGCGATCGCATTTTCCGCAATCCGGGCTTCACCCGCAGCCTGACCCCAGACGAGAAATTGTTGCGTGACTGATAACGACGCCGGTACTGCCGGCATGACTTCGAATCGCCCGTACCTGGTGCGTGCGATCCACGAATGGATCGGCGACAACAGCTTGACGCCTTACTTGCTCGTCGACGCGGCCTGGCCCGGCGTGATCGTTCCGCCTCAAGCGGCGAAGGATGGTCGTGTCGTATTGAACATCGCACCGCGTGCGGTAGCGGGGCTGGATATCGGCAAGGACTGGATCAGCTTCAGTGCGCGCTTCGGCGGCGTCAGCTATCGTGTGGAAATTCCGCTCGGTGCGGTCCTGGCGATCTACGCGCAGGAAAACGGCCAGGGGATGATGTTCCCCGCCGAGGACACGCCGAGCGCGCCGCCGCCGGCCAGCGGCGAATCCGAGGCGCCGGGCAAGAAGGGCAGCCATCTGCGCGTCATCAAATAGTCGCGGGCGGCGTGTCGGGATACCGGCCTCGCACGCAATGGCGAACCGTTGAAGCGTTCGTCAATGCAGCCGTTCGACCCCGGCGAGGGCGACGTCTTCAGGGCGCAGCGGCAGGCTGAAGTTTTCCAGCCGTTCGCCGTCGAACTGCAGGCTGCCGGGATGCCGGTTCGTGCCATCCGTGCTGACCTCGAAACTATAGTGCCGGCGCAGGCCCAGGCCGCCGGAACGCAGGCGCACCAGGGCCAGGCGGCGCAAGTTGACGGACTGATCCAGGAACTGCACGCCGGCCCGGGCGCACAGTTCGCGGCTGGCGCTGACGGCGCGGTCGCGGGCGCGCAGGGCCGCCTGCCACAGCAGCGCACAGGTGCCGACGATGACGAGTAACACCATGGCTTCGATCATCGCGCCAGTGTGGTGCCGCTGTGGCGGAATCTCAACATGCGCCGGCTGTCGAGGCGATCGCGGTCCTCGTGCGTAGCAAGACACGTCCACGCCGGGTCCACAGTCCTTACAATGTACGCGCAGTTGGATTCGCCAAGTACAGGGGAGTGCGAAGGCCGTGATCGAAATACTCGGGTATCAGATAAAGCGCGAGATCGGCCAGGGGGGCATGGCCAGCGTCCACCTGGCGGTGCAGACCTCGCTGGAGCGCCAGGTCGCACTCAAGGTGATGTCGTCCGCGCTGGCCACCGATCCCACCTTTACGCGGCGCTTCCTGCAGGAAGCGCGCACGCTCGCCTCGCTGGCGCACGCCAATATCGTGCAGGTGTTCGATGTCGGCGTGACGCCGAATCAGCTGCATTATTTCTCGATGCAATACCTGCCCGGCGGCGATTTCGTCACTCGCGTGCAGCGCGGGCTGGATGAAGCCGAACTCAAACGTGTGCTGATCGGGGTGGCCAAAGCCCTGGCCTATGCGCACGAGCGCGGTTATGTGCATCGCGACGTGGCGCCCGGCAATATCCTGTTCGATTCCGCCGACAACCCGGTCCTGACCGATTTCGGCATCGCGCTGGCGGCGAGCCAGTCTGCGCGCATCACCAGCACCGGCTTTTCGGTCGGCACCAGCCATTACATGAGCCCGGAACAGGCGCGCGGCGGCGAAATCGATGCGCGCTCGGATCTCTACAGCCTAGGGGTGCTGTGCTGGTATGGCCTGGCCGGAAAGCCGCCGTACGACGGCAACGACGGTTTTGCCGTGGCCTACGCGCATGTGTTCGAGCCGATCCCGCGTCTGCCGGCCGAGCAGGCGCACTGGCAGGAATTCATCGACCACTGCCTGGCCAAGGATCCGAAGGATCGCTATGCCGACGCGAGCGAAGCCCTGGCTGCGATCGACGCCGTGCCGGTGGCGGTGCGCGCCAGAAACGGCGATGGCGCCGAACCGGTCGGCAAGCCTGCGGCGGCGACGGTCGCGCTGACGCGTCCGGAAGCGGCCAGGGTCACCCCGACGAAACCGGCACCGGCGGCGAAGCCCGCACCGGTGAAGCCCGCATCGGCGAAGCCCGAGCCGCCCAGGGCTGCCGCGAAGCCATCCACTGCGACGGCTGAAGCCGGCCCGACCGGGCGCAGCGGTGGCGGGCTATGGCTGGGCATCGCCGCGGTTGGCGTGATCGGTGCCGCCGCGCTCGGCGGCTATGTCTGGTTTACCTCGAAACCGCCATCAGCGGTCGTGCCGGCTACGGCGGCGGTCAGCACGCCGGTACCGGCGCCGCCAACCGCGTCCGTGACACCGCCGCCGCAGGCGCCTGCGCCGCCACCGGTCGTGGAAACGCCCGCGCCAGTGACGACCGGCGAAACAACCGCCGCCAGCGGTGCGGACACCGCGATAGCCGCGCTCGCGCCCGTCACGCCGGAAACACCGCCGGTCGCGGACGACCTCACGGCGCTTGGCGAGCCGGAGGTGCCGGCCGGCCCGACGCCGTTGCTGATGGACGATGGCACGCCGGGCAATCTCGCCCAGGTGCCGACGGTCGAGGATCCGGTACTGAAACTCGTGCGCCTCGGACGCGCGGATCTGGCCGCGCAGCGCTATTCGACGCCGCCGAACCAGAACGCGGTGGACCGCTTCAAGCTCGCGCTGCGCATCGATGCGCGCGACAAGGGGGCGAAGCAGGGTTTGGTCGACACCGCGAAGGGCTACATCACGCTCGGCAACAAGGCGCAATCGCTCGACGATTTTGCCGGCATGAAGACGAATTTCGACAAGGCGCTCGAACTCGCCGCGCTCGTGCCGGCCGAGGGCAAGCCGGTCGCGGACGAGGTCAGGCAGCGCCGCAGCGGCCTCGCCGGTCCCTTGCTCGAGGACGCGCGCAAGGCTGCCGCGGAGTGGGACAAGGTGGCGGCCAAGGCCGCGTACGACAAAGCGTTGCTGATCGATCCGAACAATGCCGTAGCGCAGGAAGGTCTGCGCAAGCTGCCGTCGATCGGCAGCGCCGGGTTCGTGTTTCGCGACAAGCTCGACGACGGTGGCCAGGGGCCGGACATGATCGTGTTGCCGGGCAACCGCATTGCCGCCGGGCGTTTTGAGGTCACACGCGGCGAATTCCGCCGCTACTGGAGCGCCGGCGGCGCCAAGGGCTCGAAGGAAGTGTCCTGCCGTGACCGTGAATCGGTATTCCGCAGCTCCAAGAAACGCGGCTGGCAGAACCCGGACATCGAGCAGGACGATTCGCATCCGGCCGTCTGCGTCAGCTTCGACCAGGCCCAGGGCTATGTGCGCTGGCTGTCCCAGCGCAGCGGTAAGACCTATCGCCTGATGACTTCGGCCGAGTTCGACAGTCTCGCGCGCGAGGTCAGGGGCGGCGGCTGTGCCGCGGCCAATCTCGCCGACCAGGCGTTTAACAAGGCGTTCGATTCGCGCGCCGGCGCGTCCTGCGACGACGGCTTCGCCGGCACCTCGCCGGTCGGCCGCTTCGGCGCCAGCGCGTCGGGTGTCTATGACATCGACGGCAACGTACGCGAATGGGTGGCCGAGCGCCGCGGTCGCGGCCGCGCCTGGCTGTCGCCGCCGGACAAGGAAGGCGTGGACGCCACCGAAAGCGTCGGTGCGGACGTGTCGCTGAACAGTCTTGGCCTGCGTGTCGTGCGCGACGTCGGGCAGAACTGAGGCGCCGTTTTCACGCCGGCCATGTCGCAATGCGCGCGGCGGCGATGCCGCTTGAAGCGAACGGGTCCGTTTCGGTCGCAGCGGCGGCGTTTCCGGCAAATTCGGGAAATTGTTGCATCGCTTGCGCGGCGTCACGGGCGCCGCCTAAGCTGTGGGCGATAGCGCGCCCTGGGGAGCGGGGCGGGTACTCACTACGATCAAGGGGCAGGATCGAATGAAGCTGATTTTTCCGAACGGCGAGCATGAGCCGGTAACCCTGGGCGAAGGCATCACCGCCATTGGCACGGCGTCGGAATGTCCGGTCGTCCTGGCGGCGCCAGGCATTGCGCTGCGGCATGCGGAAGTGCACCTGCGCAACGGACAGGCGCTGGTACGCGTACCGGATCCACGCAACGTCGTCGTGCTGAACGGACGCCAGGTCACGTCCGATACCGCGCTGAAACCCGGCGATCTGCTGCTTTTCTCCAAGATCGGCTGTCAGGTCATGGCTGCGCCGGAAAAGGTCGTGCCACCTCCCACCGCCAAGCCGGCCGCGAACGACGAGAACGATGGGCGCACGCGCATCCGCCAGGCGCTGCCGAAGTTCATGCTGCGCGGCGTGTCCGGATCGACCTTCGGCAAGACCTACGCGCTGGTCGGCACGATGACCATCGGCCGCCAGCAGGATTGCGACATCAGCCTGCCCGGTGACGAAATCTCGCGCCACCACGCACGCGTGCAGGTGCTGCCCGACGGCGTCATGGTCGAGGACATGGGTTCGGCCAACGGCACTTTCATCAACGACAAGCGCGTGCACAGCGGTGTGCTCAAGCCCGGCGAGGAACTGCGTCTGGACACGGTGCGTTTTCTGCTGATGTCGCCCGGCATGGAGTCGATGAAGCCGGCTGTCACGCCGGCTCCGGCAGTCGCACCGGCCAAGAGCGGTCCCGGTGCGGGCGTGTGGATCGCGATCGCCGTGGTCGTCATTGTCATCGCGGCCGGCGCGGCGAAGCTGGCGGGTCTGTTCTGATCGGTGGCGGCAGCAGCGCGGTGTGGGCCGCGCTGCTGCCGCCGGCTATTCCGTCAAGATGGTTGCGTGAATCGCAGTGGCGCTGCCGGTCAGTGTCGGCGTCGACGCGTCGTCTTCGCGGCCGCAGCCGCAGCGAACCATTACGCCCGGTTTAGCTTCACCCGCATCGACAGGTCGATCGCACGAACGTGCTTGGTCAGCGCGCCGACCGAGATGAAATCGACGCCGCTGGCGGCAATGGTCGTGAGGCGCGACAGGTCCACACCGCCGGACACTTCGATTTCCGCGCGGCCGGCTACTTGAGCCACTGCGCGATCGAGATCGGCATCGGAGAATTCATCGAGCATGACGCGGTCGACGCCCGCGGCGAGCGCTTCGCCCAGTTCGGCAAAATTCTCGACTTCCACTTCGAGCAGCAGTTGCGGATGGTAGGCACGCGCCGCATGTACCGCCGCGGTCAGTGAGCCGGCGGCAGCGATATGGTTTTCCTTGATCAGCATCGCGTCGAACAGGCCGATGCGGTGATTGCTGCCGCCGCCGCAGCGCACGGCGTACTTCTGCGCGATGCGCAGGCCCGGCAGCGTCTTGCGCGTATCGAGGATGCGGGTGCGTGTGCCCGCGACGGCAGCGGCGTGCGCCGCGGTGACCGTCGCCGTGGCCGACAGCGTCTGCACGAAGTTCAGCGCGCAGCGTTCGGCCGAAACCAGCGCGCGCGCATTGCCGCGCATTTCCACGAAGGTCTGGCCGGGGTCGAGACGGTCGCCATCGGCCGCGTGCCAGGTGATCGCCACGTCCGCATCGAGTTCGCGAAAGCACGCCTCGAACCAGCCCTGGCCGCACAGCACGGCGGCTTCGCGCGTGATGACGTAAGCCTGTGCCGTTGCCTCGGCCGGCAGCAGATCGGCGGTAGCGTCGCCCGGGCCCAGGTCTTCGGCCAGGGCACGACGCACGTCGGCCAGAATCAGTGCCGCTTCCGGCGGGTCGAATCGCATGGGCGCGTCCTGCGGTATCCCGCTGTCAATGAGGTGTCGCGACGACGGCGTTCGCCGCGGCGGCGGCGGGTGCCATCTTCGCCGCGTGCGTACTCTTGAGCCGCTCGACGATCGCGTCCAGCGCGCGGTCGAACAGCGGGACTTCCTCGAGCACCGTGACGCGTCCGTCGGCGAGATCACTGGCGAGCTGCACTAGCGTGCGGTCGGCCACCTTCAGCCCTTTGCGGTTCACGAACAGGTATTTGGAACTGATCGGGCTGATCCACGAAAGCTTGGCACGCTCTTTCGCGCCCTGCTCATCGAAGAACTCGATCCATGTGCCGACCTTGAGTTCACGTACCGCGGCAACCCAGCGTTCCTCCACCGAATCCAGCGCCGCCGCCGCCGGCTCTTCCTCGGCGATCACGCTCATGACCGAATCGCCGGCTTCGTGGCTGGCGGCCGGCAGGGGATCGGTGAGTTCCAACTCGGGCGCTTCGGTTACCGCAGTCGGTGCGGCCGGCTGCAGCAGCGACTGGTACAGCACGTTTAGCTGCTGCATCAGCCGGCGCACGTCGGTCTCGTCGAAGGCAACCGTGGCGAGGCCGTGGCGCAGCGTTTTCTCGAGTTGCGGCAGCACCGCCGTCAGGCGTTCGCGTTCGGCGCCGTTCTGCTTGGGCTGCACGCTCCACACCAGTTCGTCGGCGAAGCGCAGCGCATGGCGCCATTCGTCGGAGCTGTCGCCCTGGCGCAGCAGCACCAGCACGAGATAGTTGGCCCAGGGGCGCGACAGCAGGTTGCGGATCATCTCCGGCATGGGCCGGCTTTCGATCCGCAGCATGATTTCGCGCGCGGCCGTGCGGCGCGCATCGAGCAGCTTTTCGCGACCGCGCGTGGCTTCGCCCGCGCGCTGCTCGGCCAGATCGGCACGACGCTTGTTGGTATCGGCGAAGGCTTCGAAATCCACCCTCAGGCGATCGAAGATACCGAGGTCGTCCTCGAAGTCCTTGAGCAGGGACTCGACGATTTCCTTGACCTTGCCGTAGAGGCGGTGATCGCGGTCGGACTCCTCGGACCAGCCCACGCAGGCCTGGGCGAGACTGTCGAGCAGCACGCGCGCCGGGTGCGTGCGGCGCGCGAACAGATGCTTGTCGAGCAGGGCGACCTTGAGGAACGGAATCTGCAGCCGGCCCAGCATGGCCTGCATCTGCGCCGGCAGGTTGCGATCCTGCAGGATGTATTCGAACAGCATGCCGACGAGATCGATGGTGTCTTCGTCGGCGCCGGACACGTTGGCGCCGTTTTCGCCGCGCAGCTTGCCGGCCTGTCCGAGCAGTTCTTCCTTGATGCGCAGCGCGACCTGGGCCGATTCCGCGGCGCTCTGCACGCTCAGCGACTGGTTCTGCAGGATGGACAGTGCCGACAGGAGTTCGCCCGCATTGAGCGGCATCACGTTCGGGTTGTAGGTGGCCGGCGCGTAGTTGCCGCCGCCGCCGCCGCCGCCGTCGCTGCCATCGCCGCGTCGCGTCGACAGCAACGCGCGCAGCGAGCTGTACAGATTGGCCTGAAGCTCGGCCGCCGCCGCATCCACGGGCAGATAGCCGGCGGCGGCTTCGATCTGTTCCAGCCCCGGGATGTTCGCGGTTGCCGTTTCGCCCGGACGCAGTGGTGCCGCGGGCATAGTGCTGCCGGGACGACGCGCGACGGTGGCGCGCATCTGCGGCAATACACCCGCATGTACCAGCAGGGCGTTGAGTTCGTCGTAGAACTGGTCGAGCCCGCCCATGACGTAGCGGTCGAACAGCTTGTAGATGATGAGCCGCACCGGCAGCTCGACTTCGAGTTCGCCGCTGGCCAGGCGGAAGGCCTGGCCGACCGCGGCGGGACCGACCGGACTGTTGGTGTCCTCCACGCGCTGGTTGCTGATATGCGACACGCGCTGGTTGATCGCAAACAGCACGCGTTGCAGCCGGTTCTCGGTCTTGGCAACCATGCTGGCCACGGCCAGCGACTCCTCGAGTTCGGTATTTTCGATCAGGGACAATGACATTTCGCCATTGACGCTTTCCGGCTTGGCGGCGATGCCGCGCCCGGCGAGAAAGTCCACGAACTGGCGCGCGAGCTGTTCCTGGAAGCGCGCCTCGATCTGCTGGCGCTTCTTGCGCACTTCGCGCATGCCGTCGAAATACTGCGCCTGCACCGCGTTGTTGTCGGCCTTGCTCGCCAGATCGAACAGCGCGTCGTCGGCATTCTCGAACAGCGTCGTGGCGAGCGCCGTCAGTCGCTTGAGCGCATGCGCGCGCACCAGCGCCAGGGCTTCCGCGGGCTTCTCGCCCAAGGTCGCGGCCGCGCTGCGCTGGTTCAGATCGACTACTTTGGGGTTGTTGTCGTTAGCGCTCATAGGTCGCACGGAAAGACAGGCTCTGCGATTCGGCGAAGATCAGGAATGCATCACAAGACAGCTGTGAACAATGTCGCGGTTTACGATCAGGCGGGAAACGCGGTCAGTTGCGTCGTGCCTATGGCTTCGTCGGCCAGCATCACTGGAATGTCGCCCTCGATCCGGTAGATGACCTTACCATCCTCAGTCACCAAACCGGCAGCAAGAGCCGTGCCTACTGCAGCGCCGGCGACCGTCTCGACGGAGCCGCCGCGAATCGCGGCGTTGATCGCGTCGAGCTGCGCACGGCTGAGCAGGCGTACCGGAGATTTGCTGACCGGGCAGCAAAGAATGTCGAGCAGGCGCTTGTCCATGGCGCGCGTCCCTTTGAGGATTTACCCCTACAATACCGTTTTTGCCCAGGGCGGACCAATGAGCATGGCGAGCGGCAGCGAGCCTCTGATAGGCGTAGTGATGGGCTCGCGTTCCGATTGGGAGACGATGCAGCACGCCGCCGAAACCCTGACCCGCCTGGGTGTACCGCACGAGGTGCGCGTCGTCTCGGCGCACCGTACGCCTGATCTGTTGTTCCAGTACGCCGAACAGGCCGCCGCCCGCGGCCTGCGCGCGATCATCGCCGGCGCCGGCGGTGCCGCGCACCTGCCTGGCATGCTGGCCGCGAAAACCAGCGTCCCCGTGCTCGGCGTGCCGGTGCAATCGCACGCGCTCAATGGCATGGATTCGTTGCTTTCCATCGTGCAGATGCCGGCCGGCATTCCCGTAGCCACGTTCGCGATCGGCAAGGCCGGCGCCACCAACGCCGCGCTGTTCGCCGTCGCGCTGCTGCGGGCCACGCATCCGGCGATCGGTCAGGCGCTGGCCGAGTACCGCGCCAACCAGACTCAGACCGTCCTCGCAAACGCCGATCCGCGCCTGCCATGACGACCGTCGGTGTTCTCGGCGGCGGTCAGCTAGCCCGCATGCTTGCGCTGGCCGGCGCTCCGCTCGGCGTGCGCTTCCTCGTCGTCGACAGTCTTGCCGATGCCTGTGCCAGCCAGGTCGCACCGCTGCTGCAGGCCGACTGGCGCGATTTTGCCGCGCTGGAAAAATTCGCCGCGCGCATCGACGTCGCGACCTTCGACTTCGAGAACGTGCCGGCGGAAACCGCGCAATGGCTGACCGAGCATACGGCGGTGTATCCGAACCCGCGCGCGCTGGCGCTGGCGCAGGACCGCCTGGCAGAGAAGAACCTGTTCCGCGAGATCGGCCTCGCGACTCCCGCCTTCGCGGCCATCGACAGCAAGGCCGATCTCGAACGCGCGCTCGCCGACATCGGCTGTCCGGCCGTGCTCAAGACGCGTCGCCTCGGCTACGACGGCAAGGGCCAGTTCCGCCTCAAGAGCCCTGCCGATGTCGAGGCTGCCTGGGCCGCCCTGGGTCCGGCGCCGCTGATCCTCGAAGCCTTCGTGCCGTTCGAACGCGAGCTTTCGGTCGTCGCCGTGCGTTCGCGCGAGGGCGAGTTCCGCAGCTATCCGCTGACGCAGAACTGGCACGCGGACGGAATCCTGTCGATGAGTCTCGCGCCGGCGCCGGATTCGGCCGGCCTCGCCGAACAGGCCACCACACTCGCGCGGCGCGTCGCCGAAACGCTGGATTATGTCGGTACCTTCGCGCTGGAGCTGTTCGTGCACGAGGGGCGCCTGCTCGGCAATGAAATGGCGCCGCGCGTGCACAACTCCGGTCATTGGACGATAGAAGGCGCGCCCTGCAGCCAGTTCGAGAATCACGTCCGCGCGGTGCTCGGCCTGCCGCTGGGCGACACCAGTTCGCTCGGCGTCAACGTCATGTTCAACTGGATCGGCGAGCTGCCCGAATCCGCGCCGGTGCTGGCCGAGCCGCGCGCGCACTGGCACGACTACGGCAAGGAACCGCGCGTCGGACGCAAGGTCGGTCATGCCACCGTGTGCGCATTCACCGCTGAGGAAATGCGCGATCGACTCGCACGCGTGGCCTGGTCGCTGGGACGGGAAGGACAGGCCGAACCGGTGCTCAGAGCGCTGGCCGGCTGAGAAAACGAAAAAGCCGCCCGAAGGCGGCTCTTCCTGTGTGGCATGCGGCGCCGTCAGGCCAGCTGTTCGGCGACAAAATCCCAGTTGACCAGATTCCAGAATCCCTCGACGTACTTCGCGCGCGCATTGCGGTAGTCGATGTAGTAGGCGTGTTCCCACACATCGCAGGTCAGCAGCGCGGTGTCCGGACCGGTCAGCGGCGTGGCGGCGTTGGAGGTGCTGACCAGCGCCAGCGAACCATCCGGACGCTGTACCAGCCAAGCCCAGCCCGAGCCGAACGTGGTCAGCGCGGTAGTGGTGAACTGTTCCTTGAAGGCAGCGAAAGAACCGAACGCTGTGTTGATTGCGTCGCCGAGCTTGCCGCCGGGCTCGCCGCCGCCGTTGGGCTTGAGGCAGTTCCAGTAGAAGGTATGGTTCCAGACCTGCGCGGCGTTGTTGAACATGCCGCCGCTGGACTTCTTGATGATCTCCTCCAGCGGGAGGTTTTCGAACTCGGTGCCCTTGATCTGGTTATTCAGATTGGTCACATAGGTCTGGTGATGCTTGCCGTAATTGAAGTCGATGGTCTCGGCCGAGATGATCGGCGCCAGCGCGTCTTTCGCGTAGGGCAGGGGGGGCAGTTCAATCGCCATGGGGCAGTTCCTTGCTGGTGGGCTGGGATTCTCGATTATAGGTAGGTGAGTGGCGGCTGTGCGTGATCGATTCAAGCAGCGCCGCCGTGCGAGGGGGCGCCGCACCGGCGCAAGGAGCGGCTGATACAATCCGCGGTCTTGGCACACCGCCTATTTCTGGCTCAAGGTATTCCCGTGGACGTACTCGAACGCATCAAGACCGCTGTCGAAGGCAGCCCCATCGTGTTGTTCATGAAAGGCACGCCGCAGTTTCCGATGTGCGGCTTCTCCAGCCGCACGGCGCAGGCGCTGAAGGCAGTCAACGCCGACTATGTTTCGGTGAATGTGCTCGAAGACCCCGAAATCCGTGCCAACCTGCCGCGCTATTCCAACTGGCCGACGTTCCCGCAGCTGTTCATCAACGGCGAACTGATCGGCGGTTGCGACATCACGCTGGAGCTGTATGAATCCGGCGAGCTCGAGCGCATCGTCCGCGAAACGCGGAAAGGCTGATGGCAACGCTGCCCGCGGGCTGGACGCCTGCAGCGGCCGGATTGAAAGGCCGCACCATCCTGATCGTCGGCGCGACCGGAGGTCTTGGCAGGGCGAGCGCGCTGGCCTGTGCCGAAGCCGGCGCCAGCGTCGTGCTGCTCGGACGCAAGGTGCCGGCACTGGAAAAACTCTACGACGAGATCGAGGCGTTGGGTGCCGCGGCGCCGGCCATCTATCCGCTGAACCTCGAAGGCGCGACGCCGGCCGACTATGAGGATCTCGCGGCCACGCTGGAGCGCGAATGTGGTGGCCTGGATGGCATCGTTCACGCCGCGGCGCATTTTGCCGGCCTGCAGCCGCTGCGCGAGTTCAAGCCCGAGGAATGGATGCGTGTGTTGCAGGTCAACCTCAATGGCCCGTTCCTGATGACACAGGCGTTGCTGCCGCTGCTGCAGCAGTCGCCGGACGCGAGCATCGTTTTCGTCGAGGACGATCCGGCGCGCATACGCAAGTCGTTCTGGGGCGCCTATGGCGTGGCCAAGGCCGCGATGACCGGTCTGGCCGCGATCCTGCATGACGAGACCGAAAACTCGCGCGTGCGTGTCGCGAGCCTGCTGCCGCCGCCGATGCGTTCGGCGTTGCGGCGCATGGCCTATTTCGGCGAGAACACGCTGGAGCGGCCGGAACCCGCGAGCTTCGCCGCGGCGGTCGTCTATCTGCTGAGCAGCGAAGGGCTTGCCGCCCGCGGTCAGACGCTGGATCTGCGCAACATGCATTGACGGCGTCGCCCACGCCCCAGGGGAGTATCGATGGACAGCCAGATGAGCACGGTGTCGGCAGGCATCCTGCTGTTCCTGATCATGGATCCGCTCGGCAACATTCCGGTATTTCTGAGCCTGCTCAAGGGGGTTGCGCCTGAGCGTCGCCGCCTGGTGCTGCTGCGCGAACTGCTGATCGCACTGCTGGTGCTGTTCGCCTTCCTGCTGGGCGGGCAATACATTCTCAAGCTGCTGCAGCTCAAGCAGGAGTCGGTCAGCATCGCCGGCGGCATCATCCTGTTCCTGATCGGTGTAAAGATGGTGTTCCCGCCGAAGGAAGGCGGCATCTTCGGTCATGCGGACGGCGGCGAGCCCTTTATCGTGCCGATGGCGATTCCGGGCGTGGCGGGACCGTCGGCCATGGCGGCGCTGCTGCTGCTGACCAATACCCAGCCGGGCAAGTTGCCGCAATGGGCGCTGGCGCTGTTCGCGGCCTGGCTCGCGACCGCGCTCATCCTGTGGTCGGCCACTTACCTGTATCGCCTGCTCGGCGAAAGCGTGCTGACTGCGATCGAGCGGCTCATGGGCATGATTCTCATCGCTCTTTCGGTGCAGATGCTGCTCGACGGCATTGCCAAGTACCTGCACGCGACGCCGCTTTGAGGCGATCGGTGCAGACTGAATAGAGGCTCGATTCAAACGCCTGTAACATCTGCCGTCGAGCATCGCTCGAACCGTGACGGAGATGGGTCGTGATCAGCGTCGAACGCAGCCTGTACGAAAAATTTCCGCGGCTGGCAGAAGGCGCGGCGCGCCGGTTTTCCCAGCCCATGGTCAGCCTGCTGCGCAAGGTGGTCTGCGAGGAGCAGGTCAATGCCACCCTGGCGGCGCTGGAAGGTCATACCGGTTTCGAATTCATCGAACACGCGCTCGAGCGGTTCGAGTTGAGCTACAGCGTCGCCAATACGGATCGCGAAAACATTCCGGTCGACGGACCGGTCGTGATCGTGGCCAACCATCCGCTCGGCGCGCTGGATGCGCTCAGTCTGCTGCAGCTCGTCGGCAGCGTGCGGCGCGATGTGCGCATCCTGGCCAATGACGTGCTGATGCACCTGACGCCGCTGCGTTCGCTGCTGCTGCCGATCAATGTCTTCGGCGGTGATGACAGCGCGCCCGGCGGCATGCGTGAAGCTTATCGCGCACTCGACGCCGGCCAGGCGTTGATCGTATTTCCATCCGGCGAAGTGTCGCGCATGCGCCCCAACGGCGTGCGCGACGGGCGCTGGTCGCCGGGGTTCCTGCGCATGGCGCGCAAGACCCAGGCGCCGGTCCTGCCGGTGCATATCGGGGCGCACAATTCGCCGTTGTTCTATGGCATCTCCATGCTCGCCAAGCCGCTGTCGGCGCTGTTGCTCGCGCGCGAGATGTTCGGCGCGCGCAAGATGCGCATCGGCTTCACGATCGGCCAGGCGATTCCGCCGCAGGCGCTGGAACGCGAGGGCGCCAGGCCCGAGCAACTGGCCAAGGCCATGCGTCGCCACGTCTACCAGTTGGCCAAGCGTCGGCCGAACCAGTTCACCACCTCGACCGCGATCGCGCATCCGGAATCGCCGCTGGCCGTGCGCAAGGCGCTGAAAGAACGTGCCGAATTGCTCGGCGCAACGAACGACGGCAAGCGCATCCTGCTGCTCGACGCGCAGCCCGATTGCCCGGTCATGCGCGAGATAGGCCGCCTGCGCGAGTTGGCGTTTCGTCGAGTCGGCGAAGGTACCGGCAACCGGCGCGATCTTGATCGCTTCGATGCGCACTACCGGCATATCGTGCTGTGGGACGAGGAAACCCTTGCCGTCGTCGGCGCCTACCGTCTTGGCGAATCACGCACGATCCTGCGCGAACACGGCATGGATGGCCTGTATTCGGCGTCGCTGTTCGACTACGCACCCGCCGCCCAAGCCTTCCTGCAGGACGCGGTGGAACTCGGCCGCAGCTTCATCCAGCCGGCCTACTGGGGTTCGCGCAGCCTGGACTATCTGTGGCAGGGCATCGGTGCATTCCTGCGCCAGCGTCCCGAGATCCGTTATCTGGTCGGTCCCGTCAGCCTGTCGGCCAGCCTGCCACTGCCGGTACGCGAGCTCATCGTGCACACGCATGGTCGTTTCTTTGCGGATCCCGATCAGCTTGCCAAGGCCAAGAACCCGTTCCAGATTTCGCCATCGATTGCGCGCGAAGCCGATGCGGCACTGGAAGGCAAGGATGCCAGGGAGGCACTGTCGATACTCAAGCAGCAGCTCGCCGTGTCCGACCAATCGATACCGACGCTCTATCGCCAGTACGTGGACCTGTGCGAACCCGACGGCGTGCGGTTTCTCGCGTTCGGCGTCGATCCGCAGTTCGGCGGTTGCGTGGACGGATTGATCCGCCTCGACCTGACGCGCCTCAAGGGCGCCAAGCGCGCGCGGTATCTCTGAATGCGGTATCGCAGTGGGCCGGACACGTCAAGCGAATAAGTGCGGGAGCCTTTGCCAATCTGTCATCTATTGCTGTTAAACTGCCGTTAATGGGGTCGTCGGCGTACGGATTCGCCGGGTCAGGCTCCTGGGGAAGTTGAAATCAAGGTCACCCGCTAACCGCGCACGACGATGGGATCATCGCCGCGCGGTTTCCGTTTGACCAACGACTGTAACAATTGCACGCAACCCAAGGGTGAAACGATGAACAAGCGACTCCGTGTCAGAGTCCTCCCGCTGGTGCTCGCATCGCTCCTGGCCTCTTCGCCGGGCTTTGCTCAGAACACGTCAGCGGGTATGTCGGGCCGTATTACCGACAACTCCGGCAATCCGGTAGCAGGCGCGACCGTGGAAATCGTCCACGTTCCTTCCAACACGACGAAGACAGTCACGACCGATGCCGACGGCCGCTTCGTGGCACGCGGCCTGCGTGTCGGCGGCCCGTTCCTGGTCGATGCCGAGAAGAGCGGCCTGAGCAAGGCTGAACGCGGCGATGTCTACCTGAAGCTCGCCGAAGATACGACGATCGACCTGACCCTCGGCGCGGATGCCGCGACGCTGGAAGCGGTCGAAGTCACGGCAACCGCCATGTCGTCGACCTTCCTGGCCGACAACAAGGGTCTGTCCACCAACGTCACCAATCAGCAGATCCAGGCGTTCCCGTCGATCTCGCGTTCGATCCAGGACTATGTCCGCATCGATCCACGCATCGTCCAGACCGACAAGGAACGCGGCGAAATCTCCGCCGTCGGCCAGAACTCGCGCTACAACAACATCAAGATCGACGCGGTTTCGACCAACGACGAATTCGGCCTGGAATCGACCGGCCTGCCGTCGCAGACCGGCAGCCAGCCGATCTCGATCGATACGATTGAAGAATTCAACATTTCCACCGCCAACTTCGACGTGACCAACTCGCGCGCGGTCGGCGCGTCGATCAACGCCGTCACGAAGAGCGGTACGAATGAGTTCAAGGGATCGGTCTACTTCACCTACCGCGATTCTGACCTGGTCGGCGACAACGAAGCCGGCACCGCGTTCACGGGCTTTGGCAAGCAGACCAACAAGGGCTTCACCCTTGGCGGCCCGATCCTCAAGGACACGTTGTTCTTCTTCCTGAACTACGAAGAATTTGAGCGCACCAACGTGGCGCCTGACGTCGGCGTGCGCGGTTCGGGCGCGACCAACGAAGCCGGCATCACCCAGGGGCAGATCGACGACATCGTGCGCATTGCGCGCGAGCGCTACGGCTTCGACGCCGGTTCGTTGAGCCCGTCGGGCGACCTGACCGACAAGAAGTACCTCGCCAAGTTCGACTGGAACATCAACGACTATCACCGCGCGAGCTTCCGCTACAACAAGACGGAATCCTCGGTGCCCGTGCTGGAGCGCCTGACCGGCGGCCAGGTGTCGCTGTCGTCGTGGTGGTACGACAAGACCTACGACTTCGAAAACTATGCGCTGAACATCTACAACGACTGGAGCGAGAATTTCTCCTCCGAAGCGTCGTTCTCGTACAGCAAGTACACCAACGAATCGCTGCGTACGTCCAACCTGCCGGCCATGGCCATCGCGGTCGCCGGCCTCAACGGCGCGCCGAACACCACCGTGTTCATCGGTTCCGAGCGTTCGCGCCAGGCCAATGCCCTCGACGTCAAGAGCGTCAGCGCGTTCTGGGCCGGCGACTGGTTCATCGGCGACCACGACATCAAGTTCGGCCTGGATTACAAGAAGAACGACACGTTCAACCTGTTCCTGCAGGACTTCTACGGCAATTACGCGTTTGCGAGCATTGCCGATTTCCAGACTGGCCGCTATTCGCCGCTTCCCTCTGGTTATACCGGCGGTCTGCTGCCGGGCGGCGTGGGCTATCAGCTCAACGCGCCGATCGGTGGTGACGCGGGCAACGCCGCAGCCAACTGGGCACTGCAGCAGTGGGGCTTCTTCGCGCAGGATACCTGGCAGGTCACCAATAACCTGTCGTGGCAGTTTGGCGTGCGTCTCGACCGCTTCGTGACCGATGACTTCCCGCTGTACAACGCAGGTGTCGAGCCGGTTTTCAACTACCGCAACGATTCCACGGTCAACGGCCTGGAAGTGTGGCAGCCGCGAACGAGCTTCAACTACACGTTCGATACCTCCCGTCCGACGCAGTTGCGTGGTGGCGTCGGCCTGTTCCAGGGCGGCAGCCCCGGCGTGTGGCTGTCGAACTCCTACAGCAACAACGGCCTGCTGTTCTCGACCTTCCGCGCCAATACTGGCACGGACTTCTCGCCCGATCCGTTCAACCAGCCGCGTCCGGCCGGTTCGCCGGTACTGCAGACGATCTCGCTGATGACGCCGAACTTCCACGCGCCGTCGGTGTGGAAGAGCTCGCTCGCGCTCGATCACGAACTGCCGTGGATGGGCCTGATCGCGTCCGCCGAGTATCTGTATCTCGACGTGCGTGATGGCGTGCAGTTCAACTACCTCAACCTCGGCTCGTCCACCGGCAAGCTGCCGGACGGACGCGACGCGTTCTGGGGCAACATCAATGCAGGAACGACGGCGCGTTCCCGTCGCAACCAGTCGTTCGGCGATGTGGTGCTGCTGCGCAATACGCACGACGGCAAGGCCAGCAACTTGACCCTGTCGCTGGAAAAGCCGTTCTCCAACGGCTGGGCCGGCAAGATCGGCTACTCCTACGGCAACTCGACCGAAACCAACGTCGGTTCGTCGTCGGTCGCGCTGTCGAACTGGAACTCGCTGGCGGTCTACAACGCCAATGAAGATGTGGCCGCGACGGCCGCTTCGGAAATCCAGCAGCGTTTCAGCACGGTACTGAGCTGGCGTCACGCGTTCTTCGGTGACTACAACACCACCGTGTCGGGCTTCTACGAGGCACGTTCGGGCCGTCCGCACAGCTACACCTTCTCCAACGACGCCAACGGCGACGGCAACGCGGGGAACGACCTGTTTTACGTGCCGGTCGACGCGAACGACGTGATCTTCGCCGATCAGGCCCAGGCAACGGCGTTCTGGAACTACGTGCAGAGCAACGAGTTCCTCAACAGCCACCGCGGACAGGTCGTCAGCCGCAACAGCGCGCGCAGCAAGTGGATCAACCAGGTCGACCTGCGCTTCTCGCAGGAAGTCCCGGGCTTCTTCAAGGGCAACAAGGGTGAACTCTGGATCGACATCCTGAACTTCACCAACCTGCTCAACAAGAAGTGGGGCCACATCGAGGAAGCGCCGTTCAACTCCAACGGTGGCCAGCGCCTCGGCGTCGCGGAGTTTGGCGGCGTCGATCCGGCGACCGGCAAGTACATCTACCGCTACCCGCGTGCGGCCCAGAGCTACGTGACCAAGGACAACATCGGCGAATCGCGCTGGGCGGTCCAGGTCGGCCTGCGCTACTCGTTCTAAGCAACGCTTGAAGGCGGCGCCGGTGTATAGGCGCCGCGGAAAAACCTCCGGCAGCGATGCCGGGGGTTTTTTTATGGAGGAATTCCTCCACGCTGGTCCGGTGAGTGTAGCTTGATTGCCGGCATCTTCAATCAATGTGGATTTATATTAGTTGTAAATAAAGATAATTTGCGTACTTGAATCTGCGGCCCTGCTTTTGTCCTCGGATTTTCCACCCGCCTGCGGATGCGGTCGGAAGGAAGGCCGGCCCGGGGCGCAGTTGACGTGCGGTTCAGCTTGCGGAATGCTGGGGAGACGCATAGAGAGCCCCGCGGGGCGCGGGACACGGCGTCCCGCAATCTTTCAGAGGCCAACGCCCGGCAGGGCTCCGATCTGCCGACGGCGGGCTCGCTGCTGATCCCTGCGGCTGCCGCGAAGGCGTGGTGGCCGCCCGTACACGATGGAAGTCCATGAGCCCAGACAGCAAGACCCATAACCGCCCGACCACCGTGTCGGCCCGCATTTCCCCGGCCGCCGGCCTGGATGTGCTCTCCCGCAACGAAGTAACCCGCTTGCGCGATGCATCCCACGGCGGCGTGCGTGCTCTGCTGCGCCGCTGCGCCCTGGCCGTACTGACTCAGGGTGTCGAGACCGACGACGCGCGCGCCTTGCTCGACCGCTATCCGGATTTCGACATCCAGGTGCTGCAGCAGGATCGCGGCATCAAGATCGAGCTGAGCCACGCGCCGGCGCAGGCCTTCGTCGACGGCCGCATCATCCGCGGCGTCAACGAACTGCTGTTCGCCGTGATACGCGACATTGTATACGTTGCGACTCAGATGGAGGCCGGCGGCTTCGATCTGACCGATTCCACCGGCATTACCCATGCCGTGTTCGAGATCCTGCGCAACGCCCGCGTTCTGCGCCCGCACAACGATCCCAATCTCGTCGTCTGCTGGGGCGGCCATTCGATCGCGCGGCACGAGTACGAATACACCAAGCAGGTCGGCTACCAGCTCGGCCTGCGCGGCCTGGATATCGTCACGGGCTGCGGTCCGGGTGCGATGAAAGGGCCAATGAAGGGCGCGATCATCGGTCACGGCAAGCAGCGGCGGAAGAACAACCGCTACATCGGCATCACCGAGCCCGGCATCATCGCAGCCGAGTCGCCGAACCCGTCGGTCAATCACCTCATCATCATGCCCGACATCGAGAAGCGCCTCGAAGCATTCGTCCGCGTCGGTCACGGCATCATCGTATTTCCGGGCGGTGTCGGCACGGCCGAGGAAATCCTCTACATGCTCGGCATCCTGCTGCATCCGGAGAATGCCGGGATTCCGTTCCCGCTGATCTTCACCGGGCCGCGCGAATCGGCCGCCTATTTCGAACAGATCGACAAATTCCTGCGCCTGACCCTCGGCGAAGACGTCGCCAAGCGTTATCACGTCATCGTCGACGACCCGGCGGAAGTGGCCAAGCTCATGGTCAAGGGCATCGACAAGGTGCGCGACTATCGCCTGGACACCAAGGACGCGTTCTTCTTCAACTGGGCGTTGCGCATCCAGCACGAGCTGCAGGTGCCGTTCAAGCCGACGCACGAGAACATGGCCGGCCTCAAGCTTGATCGCGATCAGCCGTCCTATCGGCTCGCTGCCGATCTGCGTCGCGCGTTTTCCGGCATCGTCGCCGGTAACGTGAAGGAAGACGGCATTCGCGCGATCGAACAGTTCGGTCTGTTCGAAATCCACGGCGAAGCGGAAATCATGCGTGCGCTGGATGCGCTGCTACAGAGTTTCGTCGCCCAGCACCGCATGAAACTGCCGGGCGGCAGCGCATACAAGCCGTGCTATCGGGTCGTTGTGTAGGCGCCATTACTCTCGCGCATAAGTGCGAAAAGGGCTTGACGGGGCACGGGTGTATCGGCAAAATCCCGCGCCTTACATATTCCCCGATAGCTCAGTCGGTAGAGCAAGTGACTGTTAATCACTGGGTCGGCGGTTCGAGTCCGTCTCGGGGAGCCAGATGTAGCAAGGCCTGCAGCGATGCAGGCCTTTTTTGTTGTCACTATCGCGCGCCAGTCATGTTTTCGCGATTCGATCGTTCGCGGATGTAGCCCTCTGGTGTCGTGCTCTGGCGTGTGACATTGCGGCGTAGTGCAGGACTCGACGCGATGTCGGTGCCGCGCCCGAAACGGGAATCCGACTACCGATGCCACAGATACAGATATTTCGAGGCCGGTGAGAAATGCTCGTATGTCTGCGCATCAGCGATTGAAGATCCGTTCACGCGGTGCTCGCTGCCCGTCGCGGTACAGACCGATGAGCTGCCGGGTTCGTGCTCAAGCAAAGCAAGCGCGGCCAGAGTAGGAGCGGACCATGACTTCTGCGAATAGGCATGCTCGACAGCACAACAGAGCGGCGAGTTCGTCCGCGAACGCACGCCTGCCAACCAACGGTTTCGTTTTCGCAATCCTGCGCAGGCAAGGATCGCCAAGCTGCGGTCAGCGCTCGTAGTCGAGGCTGGCCCGATGCTGCGAGATGTAGGTGGACAAACCCGCGCCATCACGCGCGCGCTTCTTCATCGCGGCAAGATGGCGCGCGCCGACGCTGGCGCGTGTATAGCGATAGGTGCCGCCGTCGATGAAGCGCACGATGATGGCGTCATCATGGATGGCATAGGCAGAAACGCCGGAGTTGCCGGATAGGTTGCGATAGTTCTGCATCTGCATGGATACACTGTCTGCGCCGTTGTCCGCATTCCTTCGCGCCGATGTCTTGCAACGGCGCCGACAGTGTATTGCTCCGCAATCGATGGTGTCGTGAAGCTCACGCAACGCTCAGCAAGCGCGCTCGCTCCTCGCGAATCAGCGCCTCGTTGAGACGGATGAATTCGCGCAAAAGCTCATCCTGGGGACTGCTGGCCAGTTCCGCGCGGGCGCAGCGTACATAGGACTCCAGGCGTTGGATGGTGCGGATGTCGGCCAGGGTCTGGCGAGCTGCGGCTTGCATGGGCGGTTCCTCTGGCGGTGGAAGGGCCTCGGCGCTCTGCAGCGCGCCGGCCGTCGGCTCTATCGGTCATGGGGCTCTTCATCCCGTCAGCGGTACGGGCTTCCTTGTGCCCATGTGCCCATATCCTCGGAGCGAGGCCAGAATGCCCGCTTCCATTCGCTGGCGAATCGGGAAATCGCTGGGTTATGCCTAGGAAATTTCCGAGAGCGTGCGGGCCTCCTGTCTTCGGCACGCCGTGCCGCGATGTTTGACGGACTCAGCCACTGCCGCAGACCAGGGCGGCCTGTGCCGGCGTGGCGCCGCCGGAGCGGGCGCGGCCGGCGTTGCTGAGTACGATGGTCCTGGCCTTGTCGGCGCCGCGCCGGTCGCAGAACGTCACCGTGACGTTGCTGCCTTCGCTGCTGCCGTCGGGCCGATAGCGGATACGCTGGCGGCCGCTGCTGCTGCCGATGCGTACCTCGGTGTTCGACGGCGTGCTCAGGAGCAGCGGTTCGTCGCTGTCGCGCTGACCGTCCTGATCCGTGTCCTCGAACAGGATCCAGCCGTCATGCCAGAACAGCGTAGCTTCGCAGCGTTCGCCGGCCGCGGGACAGGCGACGACCGGGCGGCCGCGTTCGACGGCGCTGATACGCGCCTGGGCGAGTGCGCTCATCCAGTGACTGACGTTGGCTCGCAGCTGTATGCCGGCACGCAGGTCGGTGAATAGCGGCAGGCTCGCACTGAGTGCGATAGCGACCACGGTCAGGGCCATGACAAGTTCGACGAGGCTGAGGCCGCGTTGCGGCGACGGGGCTGAGCAGTGCATGACAGTCGTCCGGTGCGAAGGGGACGACAGGCTAGGCAGCCGTGGACGCTGACGACAGCGGCAAACGCCGCGGCGGAAGCTAAGAAAAATCCGAATCGGAACATTTCGAATCAGGGCAGGCTTGATCGCGACCGCTGCCGGCCCCCACCTATACTGCTCGATCGAACGGAGTAACTCATGACCGATCAGTTTCAGCTGGTAGCCCCGTATCAGCCGGCCGGCGACCAGCCCGCGGCCATCGCACGCCTCATCGAGGGTTTCCAGTCAGGCCTTGCGCACCAGACGCTGCTTGGCGTCACCGGTTCGGGCAAGACCTATACGATCGCCAACGTGGTCCAGCAGATCCAGAAGCCGACCCTGGTGCTGGCGCCGAACAAGACCCTGGCGGCGCAGCTCTACGGCGAATTCAAGGAGTTCTTCCCGCACAACTCGGTCGAGTATTTCGTGAGCTATTACGACTACTTCCAGCCGGAGGCCTACGTACCGTCGAGCGATACCTATATCGAGAAGGACTCCTCGATCAACGACCACATCGAGCAGATGCGCCTGTCGGCGACCAAGGCGCTGCTGTCGCGGCGTGATTCGCTGATCGTTGCGACGGTCTCGGCCATCTACGGCCTTGGCGACCCCGATCAGTACCTCAAGATGCGCATGCACCTGATGCGCGGCGAGCATACCGATCAGCGCGAGTTGATCCGCCACCTGACCGAACTGCAATACACGCGCGGCGACTACGAGCTCAAGCGCGGCAGCTACCGCGTGCGCGGAGACGTCATCGATGTTTTCCCGGCCGAAAGCGAAGTCGAGGCGCTGCGCATCGAACTGTTCGACGGCGACATCGAGAATCTTTCGATCTTCGATCCGCTGACCGGTGCGGTGCTGCGCAAGGTGCCGCGGTTCACGATCTATCCGAAGACGCACTACGCGACGACGCGCGAGAACGTGCTGCACGCGGTGGAGACGATCAAGGAGGAGCTGCGCGAACGGCTGGACTACCTGCACAAGGCGAACAAGCTGCTCGAGGCGCAGCGCCTGCAGCAGCGCACGCAGTTCGACCTGGAGATGATGGTCGAGATCGGCTATTGCCAGGGCATCGAGAATTATTCGCGCCACCTGACGCGCGGTGTTCCGGGCGATCCGCCGCCGACGCTGTTCGACTATCTGCCGGCCGATGCGCTACTGGTCGTGGACGAATCGCACGTGACCGTGCCGCAGCTCGGCGGCATGTACAAGGGTGACCGTTCGCGTAAGGAAACCCTGGTCGAATTCGGCTTCCGACTGCCGTCGGCACTGGACAACCGGCCCCTGCGTTTCGAGGAATGGGAGGCGCGCGCGCCACGTTCCATCTTCGTCTCGGCCACGCCGGCCAAGTATGAACTCGACAAGTCCCAGGGCAGCGTGGTGGAACTCCTCGTGCGGCCGACCGGGCTGATCGATCCCGAGGTCGAGATACGTCCGGTATCGACCCAGGTCGACGATCTGCTCAGCGAAGCGCGTGCGCGCATCGAAATGGGCGACCGCGTGCTCGTCACGACGTTGACCAAGCGCATGGCGGAGAACCTGACCGAATATCTGGCCGACAACGGAGTGCGCGTGCGCTACCTGCATTCGGATATCGAGACCGTGGAGCGCGTCGAGATCATCCGCGATCTGCGCCTGGGCGTGTTCGACGTGCTCGTTGGCATCAACTTGCTGCGCGAAGGTCTGGACATGCCCGAAGTATCGCTGGTCGCGATCCTCGATGCGGACAAGGAAGGCTTCCTGCGCTCCGAGCGATCGCTGGTACAGACCATCGGCCGCGCCGCGCGCAACCTGCGCGGCAAGGCCATCCTCTACGCCGACCGGATTACCGATTCCATCAAAGCGGCGATGGGGGAAACCGATCGCCGCCGCGCCAAGCAGGTCGAATACAACCTCGAGCACGGCATCACGCCGCGTTCGATCGTACGCAAGGTTTCCGACATCATGGAAGGTGCGCGCTTCGATGCCGCGAGCGAGAAGACGCGTGGCAGCGGGCGCGGCAAGTCCGAACGCAAGGTCGCCGAAGCGCCGGCGGATTATTCGCTGCTGTCGCCGGACCAGATCGCTGCGCGCCTCAAGAAGCTCGAGACGCAGATGTACAAGCATGCGCAGGATCTGGAATTCGAGCAGGCGGCGCGCGTGCGCGACGAGATCCACAAGTTGCGCAGCGAAGGGCTGATCGGCTAGCGCTGCCGCCGAGGTGATGGCGGATCTCTGCCGCGGCCAAGGACGATTCGGATCGTCACCAGCGCCGACACGGTCTCTGCACCGGTATGTGCGGCTGCGAGCGCGATGAGTCGTCGTGTCGCGTGGGGCGGGCGTGTGCACTCGAAGCGTCGTCATGCGTGCGGACGTGAAGTGGACGCCTGATCTCGATCGCGACGAGGCGAATCCGCTGGCGCGGAAACCACGCCTGGGGCGAAAGCCGCCATGACGTGGAAATCGAACAAACAAAAACGGCGTGAGTCGAGGACTCACGCCGTTTTGCTGAAGCTGGTGGGCGCGACAGGGATCGAACCTGTGACCCCTACCATGTCAAGGTAGTGCTCTACCGCTGAGCTACGCGCCCGATGAAGGGGCGCGAAATATAGCGGAGTCGTAGCGACGGCACAACCCCTGGAATATTGTCACCGGCGCAGAGGCGGAGTGCCGCCGGAATTGACGCTGATCGCACGCCGCCGCGCGCATACAGTAAGTGCGGTCGCGCGATTCCACATTGCCCGGCCTCCCTGCCGAGAAGTGCCGTTGCTCGCCGTCGAGGACGAAGCACGCCGCGTCCGGTGCCTCATCACTGACACGAAGGAGTTGCCATGAGCCAGTACCGCATCGCCGTGATCGTCGGAAGTCTGCGCAAGGATTCATTCAACAAGAAGCTGGCGACGGCGCTGAGCCGTCTCGGCCCGGCCGACTTCAGTTTCGAGACCTCGCGCATAGACGACCTGCCGCTGTACAACCAGGACGACGATGCCGATCCGGCGGATTCGGTCAAGCGCCTCAAGAGCGAAATCACGGCGGCGCAGGGACTGCTGTTCGTCACGCCCGAATACAACCGGTCCATGCCGGGCGTACTCAAGAATGCGCTGGATCACGGCTCGCGTCCCTACGGCAAAAGCGTCTGGAACAACAAGCCGGCCGGTGTCATCGGCGCATCGATAGGCGCGATGGGCACGGCGCTGGCGCAGCAGCATCTGCGCAATGTCCTGGCCTATCTGAATGCGCCGGTCCTGGGGCAGCCCGAAGCCTTCGTCCATGCGAAGGAGGGACTGTTCGACGCCGACGGCAACATCGGTTCCGCCAGCCGCGAGTTTCTGCAGGGCTGGATGGATCGCTATGTCGATTGGATCCGTCAGCACACGGCCTAGCCAGCGACTCGCTGAAATCGGCTGGTCCCGGCACGGCTGCGGCGTAGCCGGATCCTGGGGCTGGCGCCGTTCCGGGCTCGCTGCGTTTCCGCGCATCGCGGCACCGTGCGTCGGCTGGTTTCGGTGATCCGGCAATATGCGCCGTCGCTAACGGGAATTCCGGTCAGGGTCGGTGCCGGCGCGAGGCTGCTGTTCGCACCGCGGCGCAATTCTTTTCAATCGGATCATCGATCTTCGCGATGGCGCGACTAGTTCCAGGAACGCATAGATCGCGGCGAGTAAGGAGTCGGTTCCAGGATTCATAGATAGTCCTGGAGAATGATTTCATCTAAGCCCTTAGGCTGATGATATCGATCGCGAACTGAGGACAATCCCGGTTTCACAGTCTTAACGACTAGCTAACAGGGGCTCCTCCATGCGTTCTTCCGCTCTATTGAGTGCGATTCTTTTCGCCCTGGCCACGCCGGTGCTTGCCGAGACGATGATCGAAGAGGAGGCGGACGCTGCTGCGGAAGCCGCCGAAACCACAGAGGCGAATGAGTCTGCAGGCGGAGGCGGCGAGCAGCCGCTGGAGCAGATCCAGGTGACGGCGACGCGCGCGGCGAAGTCCAACTTCGACGTGTCCGCGGCGGTAACTGTGATTGGCCAGGACGAAATCCGCGAGAAGGCCGTACTGACCATTGCCGACTACCTGCGTGCTCAGCCCGGTGCTTTCATCCAGTCGACCACGCCGGGTCAGGCCATACCGATCGTGCGTGGCCTGAAGGGGTCGGAAGTCCTGCACATGGTCGACGGCTTCCGCATGAACACCGCGTTCTTCCGCAACTCGCCGAATCAGTATTTCGCGCTCGCCGATTCGCAGAACGTGCAGCAGATCGAACTGGTGCGAGGCGCGCAGTCCTCCCTGTACGGTTCCGACGCGATGGGTGGCGTCGTGCATATCCTGACGCCGGAAGAACGCTTCGACGGCAATTCCTGGGATGGGCGCGGCCGTTTCCGCGCGCAATACACCAGCGGCGATCTGTCGAGCCTCGGCCGCATCGCCGGAGCGGCGGGCAAGGACGGCATCTCGATTTCCGGCGGCGTGACCGTGCAGGACGTGGGCCTGCGCAAACTCGGCGGCGACGGCGGCCGGCTGCCGTATACCGATTTCAGTTCCTGGGCGGCGGACACGAAGCTGCTCTGGAGTCCGACGGCAGGGCACGAGTTCATGCTGTCGGCCGCGTACCTCAAGCAGCCCAAGACCGCGCGCGTTGACGAACTGGTGACGAGTTTCCACCAGACGCGGCCGAACTCCTCCGAATTCTATTTCCAGCCGCAGGATCGCCTGTTCGTGCAGGCGCGCTATGTGATCGAACAGGACGCCGGCTGGTTCGATCGTGCCGAATTCCATGCGGGCTACCAGGAAATCAACGACGACCGCCGCACGCGCGAATTCGGCTCGGCGAACCGCGAACTGGAACAGAACGCGAGCCGGGTGCGCGGCGTCACGGCGACGTTCAACAAGGAAGCCGGCAACCACGCCTTCGTCTACGGCGCGGAAGCCTACTACGACACGATCGACAGCTTCCGCGAGCGTCTGAACATCAATACCAGCGTGGTCAGCGCGCGCCCGTCGCGGTTTCCGGACGGCTCGACCATGGACAGCTACGCGGTGTTCGTGAACGACAGCATCACGCTCGCGCCGCAGTGGCAGTTCGATGTCGGTGGGCGCTATTCCAGCTTCGACATCGAACTGGCGCCCAACGCGCAGGGCGCCGGCGTGAAGCTCAGTCCCGACGATTTCACCGGCAACGCAGGACTTACTTTCAAGGCCAGCGAAACCGTGCACGTCGTGAGCAATATCGGCCGCGGCTTCCGCGCGCCAAACATCTTCGACCTCGGTGTGTTCGGCAGCCGGCCGAGCAACCGCTTTGCGATACCGAACACCGACCTGAAGCCCGAAACGGTGATCACCTACGATCTGGGCTTGAAGTGGGACAACCCGCGCTGGCAGGCCGAGGCTTTCGTCTGGAAGTCGAACTACAAAGACAAGATCACGACGGTCGAAACCGGCGAGCTGACCTCAACCGGCGCGATCATCGTGACGAACGCCAATGTGACGGAGCTGGATCTCTGGGGGCTGGAAACCGGAGGCCGCTGGTTCTTCAGCGAAGCGAGCCAGTTCTACGGCGTGCTCAATTTCACGCGCGGCGACGAGACGTATCTCGGCGACAACTACGATGCGGATCGCGTCCCGCCGCTTAGCGGACGGCTGGGCCTGCTGCACTATTTCTCGCCGGCACTGAGCCTGGACGTGAACGCGGTCTACGCCATGCGCCAGGATCGTCTGAGCCCGCGCGACCTGACCGATCCGCGCGTCAATCCCGATGGCACGGCTGGCTGGAACACCTTGAATACGCGCCTGGCCTGGGAATTCGCGCCGGAAACCACGCTCACACTGCTGCTCGACAACATCGCCGACCGCCGCTACCGCGAACACGGTTCAGGCGCCGACGAGATGGGCCGCAGCGCCAGCGTAATCTTCGACTGGACGTTCTGACGGTCTGCGGGTGAGCAAAGAAGGGGAGGAGTGAGAACGCGTAGAAGCTGCCTTAGCTGCCGCTGCTACTCTTTTCTCACTCCTCTTTTTGTTCCCTATTTCGCGCTTTTCTTCTTCGGGCCTTCCTTGATCCGGGCGGCCTTCTCCTGGTAGTAACCCTGCGTGGTCGCCGGTAGCTGGTATTCGGCGGCCAGCGCGACCGCGCGATCGGCCTCGCGTGCTGCATCTTTCCATTTTGCGTTTTTAGCCAAAGCTTCGGCCATACCCAGATGGGCGTCGGTCGAATTCGGGTTCGCCTCGAGATTGCGCTGGAACAGCTTCAGGGCGTCCTTCGGCTTGCTGTCGAGCTGCGCGTAGGCGACGCCGAGCAGCGCCTCTTCCGTGATCGGCAATGACGTGCCGACGATGCGCGATACCTGGGAGAAATGCTCTTCGGCGTTGGCCAGTCCCTTCGCGTAGTCATCGGCGCGGAACCGGTAGCCCGGGTACAGCCGGCGCAGCGCGTCGATCTGCGCGAGCAACGGCACGCTGACATGGGTTTCTTCCGGAAACGCGGCGGCCTGCCAGCGCAGACCCGCCGGCGCCTTGTTCTTGAAGGTGTCGGCGACGGCTTCGAAATCCGCCAGCGCAGGGCGGCCATCATCGGCGCGAGCGATATAGACGAAGCCCTTGACCGTGCTGTCGGCTTCGAAGGTCTTCTGCAGCGCGCGCTGGGCCAGCTGCTTGTCCCAGTCGAGGCCCGGCGCGATCGCCATGTAGCCCTGGAACAGCGCGGGTTCGGCACTCAGGCAATGCAGCACGAACAGGCCACCCAGCGAATGACCGGACAGCACGCGGAAGCCGTTGGTGCGGTATTCCTTTTCAATCGACGGCAACAGTTCCGTCGAGAGAAAGCTCTTGAACTTGTCCGCACCGCCGCCGCCAGCGACTGCGTCCCAGTTCGTCGGTGTGAAATCGCGGGTGCGCTGCGTGCTGTCGATCCCGACGACGATCATTTCCGGTATGTCGCCGCTGGCGGCCAGCGCATCGACCGAGGTCGCGCCATGGCCGAAACGCGTCTGGCCGTCGAGAAGGAACAGTACGGGATAGCGACGGTTCGTCGCCCAGCGGTATGTGGCCGGCAGATACACCCGATAGCTGCGGTCCTCCCCAAGTACCTGGGAACGCAGCTGATAGTGCTGTCCGATCGAGACGGGCTCGGCGGCTTGGGCGCCAGCGCAGCTCAGCAGCAGCAACAGTAAAGCGATCAGGGGGCGGAACATGGAACTCTCCTCAGGGCGAGCGCGACGGCAAGGCGCGCGATCTTGACGCAAATCACGCCAGTTTCAACTGCCGTCTTCGTCCAGTCGGCCCGGCCTGTCAGGCCGCAACCGCATGTCGCCCGGCCACGCTGATGGCGTTGACAGCACGTGCTGCGGTGCACTAGTTTCTGCGCATCTGCGTCGCCGTCGCGACGCACTGACTCAGGTGGCCCGCGCCGACGCGCCGGTCGAGGGTGTGACATGAGCACGCGAACTGTCGTCTTGCACTGAAACCCACGCAGAGCACCCCGTACTAGGGCGCTCGGCGCCCTTTTTTATTGGCCGCGTCTCTCTACGCAACGAAGCGGCAACCCGAGGCACAACCCATGATCCGCATCACGCTACCTGACGGCAGCCAGCGCGAGTTCGAGCACGCGGTTTCGGTGCAGGACGTCGCGCTTTCCATCGGTCCCGGCCTGGCCAAGTCGGCCCTCGCCGGAAAGGTCGACGGCAAGCTCGTCGACACCAGCCATCGCATCGACGCCGACGCCGGTCTCGAGATCGTCACCGAGAAACACCCGGACGCGCTCGAGGTTATCCGGCATTCCACCGCGCATCTGCTGGCTCAGGCCGCACAGCGCCTGTTCCCCGATACCCAGGTGACGATAGGCCCCGTCATCGACAACGGATTCTTCTACGATTTCGCGCGCAAGAATCCGTTCACGCCGGAAGACCTGGAAAAGATCGAGGCCGAGATGAAGAAGATCGCGGCCGAAGGCCTGCTGGTGGCGCGTTCCGAGATGGAGCGCGACGCCGCGGTCGAGTTCTTCAAGAACAAGGGCGAGATCTACAAGGCCGAGATCATCGCCTCGATTCCGGCCAACGAAGCGTTGTCGCTGTATTCGCAGGGCGACTTCATCGATCTGTGTCGCGGTCCGCACGTACCCAACACGAACAAGCTCAAGGCCTTCAAGCTCATGAAGGTCGCCGGCGCGTATTGGCGCGGCGACGCGAAGAACGAAATGCTGCAGCGTGTCTACGGCACGGCCTGGCTAAACGAGAAGGATCTGAAGGCTTACCTGACTCAACTCGAGGAAGCGGAGAAGCGCGATCACCGCAAGATCGGCAAGGCGCTGGAGTTGTTCCATCTGCAGGAAGAAGCGCCGGGCCTGGTGTTCTGGCATCCCAAAGGCTGGGCGATCTGGCAGGTCGTCGAGCAGTATATGCGCAAGGTCTACCGCGCCAGCGGCTACCAGGAAGTGCGCTGCCCGCAAATCCTTGACCAGGCCCTGTGGCAGAAGACGGGTCACTGGGAGAACTATCGCGAGAACATGTTCACGACGGGCTCGGAGAATCGCGACTACGCGCTCAAGCCCATGAACTGCCCGGGCCACGTACAGATCTACAACCACGGCCTGCATTCGTACAGGGAACTGCCGATCCGCTACGGTGAGTTCGGCGCCTGCCACCGCAACGAGCCTTCCGGTGCGCTGCACGGCATCATGCGCGTGCGCGGTTTCACCCAGGACGACGGCCATATCTTCTGCATGGAGTCGCAGATCGAGTCTGAAGTGACGGCGTTCCATCGCCAGGCCATGCAGGTCTATGCCGATTTCGGGTTCTCCGACATCGCACTCAAGATCGCGCTGCGGCCGGACAAGCGTATCGGTTCGGACGAGGTCTGGGACAAGGCCGAGGAAACGCTGCGCACAGCGCTGCGCGCCAGCGGCGTGGAATGGCAGGAGTTGCCGGGCGAGGGCGCGTTCTACGGCCCCAAGATCGAGTACCACATGAAGGACTCGATCGGCCGCGCCTGGCAGGTCGGCACCATGCAGGTCGACTTCTCCATGCCGGGTCGCCTCGGCGCGGAATATGTCGGCGAGGATTCGGCACGACACACGCCGGTCATGCTCCACCGCGCCATCGTCGGGTCGCTGGAACGGTTCATCGGCGTGCTGATCGAACACCATGCCGGCAACTTCCCGTCCTGGCTCGCTCCGGTCCAGGCGGTCGTGATGAATATCACCGACGCCCAGGCCGATGCCGTGGCCGAGGCGGTGCAAACCCTTGTCGCGCAAGGTTTCCGGGTAGAGGCGGATTTGCGCAACGAGAAGATCGGCTATAAAATCCGCGAGCACACGCTTCAGAAGGTTCCGTATCTCCTCGTGATCGGTGATCGCGAGAAGGAGAACGGGGCTGTTTCTGTGCGTATTCGTTCGGGCGAGGATCTGGGTTCGATGTCGATAACCCAGTTCATGGATCGTCTAAAGGGCGAACAGATCGGGGCTTAAGCCGTTGATCGTTCGATAGTTATTGTTTTATGGGAGGACGCGCGTATCGCCGCCACTGCTGAAAAAGCCAACCGCCGTAATCTCGAGATCCGCGTTCCGCGGGTCCGTGTGATCGGCGCAGACGGGGAACAGGTCGGGGTCTTGTCGCGCGATGACGCGCTGCGCATGGCTCAGGAACTGGAACTGGATCTCGTCGAGATCCAGCCCAATGCGGACCCGCCCGTCTGCCGCATCATGGACTTCGGCAAGTTCAAGTTCGAGATGCAGAAGAAGGCCCACGCGGCCAAGAAGAAGCAGAAGCAGGTCGAGATCAAGGAACTCAAGTTCCGCCCGACCACTGATGACGGTGACTACGAAGTCAAGATGCGCAACATGAAGCGCTTCCTGGCCGAAGGTGACAAAGTCAAGGTCGTCATCCGCTTCAAGGGCCGTGAAATGGCGCATGTGGAACTCGGCGACGCGATGGTCAAGCGCATCGCTGCGGAGATCACCGAAGAAGCGGTGGTCGAGCAGTGGCCGCGCCTGGAAGGCCGCCTCATGGTCATGATGGTCGCGCCGAAGAAGAAGCAGCCGCCGCAGTAAGCGCGCAAGCGCGACGCAGAAATTTCCCGACGTGGATTGCGCCGGGATCTGGTGCCCCTTCACACCGGGCACTCGTGGAACCCGCCTACGCATGCGTGGGCTTAATTAGCCGATTCGAGCAGGACGGAAAGCGTGGCATCTCGCCACCGCTCGGGTCAGTAACGAAAAACCTAAACGGAGCAATTCCATGCCCAAGATGAGAACCAATCGGGCCGCTGCCAAGCGGTTCCGTAAGACGGCGTCCGGCAAATTCAAGTGCGGCCACGCCTTCAAGAGCCACATCCTCACCAAGAAGTCGACCAAGCGTAAGCGCAACCTGCGCGGCACGAACCATGTTCGGGCCGAGGACGCAGGCCGCGTCGCACGCATGCTGCCGTACCTTTGAGTGGAGGATTGAACAATGGCACGAGTTAAGAAAGGTGTAACGGCGCGTCGTCGCCACAAGAAGATCCTGGCCAAGGCGAAGGGCTACTACAACGCCCGCCGCAAAGTATTCCGCGTAGCCAAGCAGGCCGTGACCAAGGCGCACCAGTACGCCTACATCGGCCGCAAGCAGCGCAAGCGCCAGTTCCGTCGCCTCTGGATCGTCCGCATCAACGCGGGTGCGCGCCAGTTCGGCCTGTCCTACAGCCGCCTGATGAATGGTCTGAAAAAGGCCAGCATCACGGTTGACCGCAAGGTACTGGCCGACATCGCGGTGCACGACATCGCGGCGTTCGGTGCGCTGGCCGAGAAGGCGAAGACCGCCCTGGCCGCGTAACAGCAGCGCTATATCCTCGGCGATGCGGTGCATCGCCGGCTGCAAACGTGGGGAGCGCGGGCCTGATCGCCTCGCTCCCCATTTTTTTGTGCGTCCGGAATGTTGTTTGTTGCGCCGACCGGCGCGGTACATTGCTGGACGCGAACGACGTTTGCGGCGTAGCGCAAGCGGGACCGAAATTTCTGTGGGGTTTGCATGGACGTGTTGCAGACGCAGGTCGACGAATCGCTGGCGCGCATCGGCGATGCCGCTTCGATCGACCATCTCGAAAGCCTGCGCGTTGGCCTGCTCGGCAAGAGCGGTCTCGTCACCGAACAGCTCAAGGCGCTGGGCAAGCTGGCGCCGGACGAGCGCAAGGTCGCCGGCGAGCGTGTCAATCGCGCCAAGGAGAGCCTGCAGAACGCGATCACCGCGCGCCGCAGCGTGCTGGAGGAGGCGGCGTTCGCCGAGCGGCTCGCGAGCGAGCGCATCGACATCAGCCTGCCGGGTCGTGTTTCCGATCTTGGCGCCGTGCATCCAGTCTCACGCACGCTCGCGCGCATCACCGATATCTTCGCGCGGCTGGGCTATCAGGTCGCCGAGGGACCGGAGATCGAAGACGACCACCACAATTTCGAGGCGCTGAATTTCCCGCCGCACCATCCGGCGCGCGCCATGCACGATACGTTCTACTTCCCCGACGGCCGCCTGCTGCGCACGCATACCTCGCCGGTGCAGATCCGCGCGATGAGCGCGCAGCAGCCGCCGATCCGCATCATCGCGCCGGGCAAGGTCTATCGCAGCGATTCGGATCAGACCCACACGCCCATGTTCCATCAGGTCGAAGGCCTGCTGATCGATGAAACCTCGAGTTTCGCCGACCTCAAAGGCACGCTGGCCGAGTTCGTGCGCGCGTTCTTCGAGCGCGATTTCGACATGCGCTTCCGCCCAAGCTATTTCCCGTTCACCGAGCCCTCCGCCGAAGTCGATATCCGCTGGGATCAGGAAGACGGCAGCGAGCGCTGGCTGGAAGTCCTCGGCTGCGGCATGGTGCATCCGAACGTATTGCGCAACTGCGGCATCGACCCGGAGCGCTATACCGGTTTCGCCTTCGGCCTGGGTGTCGAGCGTTTCGCCATGCTGCGTTACGGCGTCAAGGACCTGCGTCAGTTCTTCGAGAACGATATGCGTTTCCTGCGCCAATTCGCGTGACACGGCTTCCGCTCTTCCGCCTCCACTTTTTGTGAACGTCCACACATGAAATTCAGTGAAAACTGGCTGCGCGACCTCGTCGACCCGGCTGTCGACCGGAACGAGTTGTGTCATCGCCTGACCATGGCCGGGCTCGAGGTCGAGGGCGTGGAAGCGCTTGGCGAAGGTCTGGCCGGCGTGCTCGTCGGCGAGATCGTGGCCTGCGAAAAGCACCCCAACGCTGACAAGCTGCGCGTCTGCAGCGTGTCGATCGGCGGCGGTGAAAATCTGCAGATTGTCTGCGGCGCGCCGAATGCGCGTCTGGGCCTCAAGGCGCCCGTCGCGACCATCGGCGCGAGCCTGCCCAACGGCATGGCGATCAAGCAGGCGGCGCTGCGCGGCGTCGATTCCTTCGGCATGCTCTGTTCGGCCAAGGAATTGGGTCTCGATGCCGATGCCTCCGGCCTCATGGAGCTGCCGGCTGATGCGCCGACCGGAGCCGCGCTGGCGGGTTACCTTGCGCTGCCCGACGCGAGCATCGAACTGAAGATGACGCCGAACCGTCCAGACTGCCTTGGCCTGCGCGGACTGGCCTACGACGTGGCCGCGCTGTTCGGCGCTCCGCTGAAGGATGTCACCAGCGATGCGGTCGCCACGACGGCGGATTCGACGCGCGCGGTACGACTCGACGCCGATTCGGACTGCCCGCGCTACGTCGGTCGCGTCGTCGATGGCATCGATCCGGCGGCGCCTTCGCCGTTGTGGCTAAAGGAGCGTCTGCGTCGTGCTGGCCTGCGCCCGATCAGCGCTGTGGTCGACGTCACCGCCTACGTGATGCTCGAGCTCGGCCAGCCCATGCATGCGTTCGACAATGCGAAGCTCGACGGTGACGTCGTCATGCGCCGCGCGACGGCGGGCGAGAAGCTGACCCTGCTCGACGGCAATGAAGTAACGCTCGATCCGCAGTTTCTCGTCATCGCCGATCAGTCGCGTGCGATCGCGCTGGCCGGCATCATGGGCGGTCTGGACACGCGCGTCACCGATGCGACCACCTCGGTTTTCCTTGAAAGCGCACACTTTGCGCCGGCGTCGATCATGGGCCGCGCGCGTAAACTCGGCATGCATACGGATGCCTCGCACCGCTTCGAGCGCGGCGTCGATCCGGAACTGCCACGTGCCGCCCTCGAGCGCGCGACGGCGTTGCTGCTGCAGATCTCCGGTGGCCGCGCGGGGCCGGTCGTCGAGGCGGTCGCTGCCGCGCACCTGCCGCAACGACACGCCGTATCTCTGCGCCGCCAGCGCCTGGGTCGTGTGCTCGGCATGGAGGTGGCGGATACGGAAGTGGAGCGCATCCTGCGTGCGCTGGGCATGGACGTGCAATCGACAGGACAGGGCTGGTCGGTCACGCCGCCGTCGCGCCGCTTCGATATCGAGATCGAAGAGGACCTGATCGAAGAGGTCGTCCGCGTGCATGGCTACGAACGGGTGCCGACGCGCGCGCCGAGTGGTCAACTGCGCCTGAACCTCGCCGCCGAGTCGCAGGTACCGGCCGAGCGTGTACGCGCGCAACTGGTCGCGAGCGGCTATTACGAAGCTGTCTGCTACAGCTTTGTCGCGCGCGAGTGGTTGCAGCGCTGGTCGCGCGAGGAAGGCGCGGTCGCCCTGGCCAATCCGCTGAGCGCGGATCTTGCGGTCATGCGCACCTCGCTGTTGCCTGGCCTGGTCGAAGCGCTCAAGCACAACGCCAACCGCCAGCAGGAGCGGATCCGTCTTTTCGAGATCGCGCGCGTGTTCGCCGCCGGCAGCGACGGTCCGAAGGAAACGCGCCGCATCGCCGCGGTCGCCTGCGGTCGCGCTGCGCCGGAGCACTGGGGTGGTGACAAGCGTGCGATCGACTACTACGACATCAAGGCCGACCTGGAAAGCCTGGTCGGCCTGGCTGGGGGCCATCGTCGAGCGGAGTTTCACTCAGTGGACCGGCAGGACTTTCACCCAGGCCGCAGCGCAGAAGTCTCCGTCGACGGGACGGTGCTGGGTCATATCGGTGCCTTGCACCCGCGTCTGTTGAAGGCGCTGGACCTGGATCACGACGTCTACGCTTTCGAACTCGATCTCGACGGGCTCACCGCCGGTCGGCTGCCCATGGCCGCTGAACTGTCGCGCTTCCCGCAAGTGCGCCGCGATATCGCGGTCGCGCTGCCTGAAACGGTGTCCTGGACTCAGGTAGAGACCGTGCTGCGCGCGGTCGGCGGAACGGCTTTACGCGAACTTGTGGTATTTGATCAATACAGCGGCGCGGCCTTAGGTTCAGGTCTAAAGAGCCTCGCTATTGGCTTGATTTTGCAGGACAGTTACCGCACTCTTACGGATCAGGAAGCAGACCATTTTGTGGCCTCGGCTTTGGCTGCCCTGGAACGCGAGTGCGGCGGTAGACTGCGGGGGTAGCATGGCGCTGACCAAGGCGGAAATGGCGGAGCGACTGTTCCTCGATGTAGGCCTCAACAAACGAGAGGCCAAGGAATTCGTCGACGCCTTCTTTGACGTAGTGCGTGAGGCTCTGGAAAAAGGGGAACAGGTCAAATTGTCGGGTTTCGGCAATTTCGATCTGCGCAAGAAGAATCAGCGTCCCGGACGTAATCCCAAGACCGGCGAGGAAATTCCGATTTCCGCGCGGCGAGTGGTCACGTTCCGGCCGGGTCAGAAGCTGAAGGTCAGAGTCGAGGCCTATGCTGGATCAGGGCAGCAACAGTGAGCTTCCGGTAATCCCGGCAAAGCGCTACTTCACTATCGGTGAGGTCAGTGAGCTGTGCGGCGTCAAGCCGCATGTGCTGCGCTATTGGGAGCAGGAATTCACTAACCTCAAGCCGGTCAAGCGACGCGGCAACCGCCGGTATTACCAGCGCCATGACGTGCTGATGATCCGGCAGATCCGCTCGCTTTTGTATGACCAGGGCTTCACCATCACGGGCGCCCGGCAGCGTCTGGACGGTCAACAGCAACGCAACGAAGTCAGCCTGTCGAGCCAGATCGTGCGTCAGGTACGCATGGAGCTGGAAGAAGTGCTGCAGATCCTGCGCCGCTGATCGTCCGGCTTCGCCAGTCGTCCGGTGTTCGGACCCGGGCGCGAGAGCATCCATCGGCTCTGGCGCCACAAGCGTTTGTCTGCGTTGCAGCATTTGTCGTGCGCCGGCTATACTCGCCGGCTCTTGCATCACCGGTTTCCGTGTCGGGGCGTAGCGCAGCCTGGTAGCGCATCTGCCTGGGGGGCAGAGGGTCGTGGGTTCAAATCCCGCCGTCCCGACCAATCGCCGGTTTTGATTGCATGCATCGGGCTGTTCAGCCCGAATCGCCTGGGCCCTTGAGCCCCATATCCTCTCTCGCCTGAATCTCGTCGCGCTCGGTGTCGCGTGCGGGCGTCTTTTCGAGGCTTTCTCGACGTTGCCGAAACGCGCAGCCGCATTTTTTCGCAGGCCTTGCTCCATCTCGTTTTGAGGGCCTTTGTCTGGACAGCTTCGGAAATGTCCGGTCAAGTTGTTGATTTTGTGTAACCTCGCCGAGATTTCGCCGAAACCTCGCCTGCCGATGTTGCGGAATTCGCCGCGAACTCGCCCTGCACTCGGGACTCACTGGAGGGCTCTTCCTAGTGTCGAGCCATCCCAACGAGGAGGGCGAGACATGAACTGCGTGCACTGGCGTCATGAAGGTAATGCGGCGTTTCCGTCCTGGCGCGATCGCGACGACTATCTGGAGCGATTCGGCCCGCGAGCCCTGCTTTGGGTTGGCGATCTGCGCGAGGCGCAGTCCTGGGGCTGGACGCCGCCGGCGCTGTGCATCGCCTTGCGCGGTCGTGCCCAGGTCGACAGCCGCGGCTGCGGCGTCGAACTCGGTGCGTCTGACGTCGTGCTGACCGAGGGCGGCAACGGCCTGCGCGTGGAGCCGGTCTGCGGCAGTGAAACCCGTATCGCCGTGCTCTGGCTGGCACCGGCCAGTCTGCGTGGCCGCGCCAGCGTCGATCCGCTGCCGGCGTTCTTCGCCCAGGACGCCGAACTCGCCCTGGCGCTGGGTCGTCTGGCGCAGTCCACGCATGATCTGTCGGTCGATACGCACGCGGCACTGGATCAGGTGCTCACCCTGCTGTCGCGACGCCAGCAGGATCTGGCCCAGGCGCTCACCCAGTGTCCTGGGCGCAGCGAACGCCATCGGCGGCAACTCTATGCGCGCCTGCTGCGCGCCAAGCACGTGATCGACCACGGTCAGGCCGTGCCGATGGATCTGGCTGCGCTGGCCCAGGTCGCGAGTCTGTCGCCCTCGCATTTCCTGCGCCTGTTCCACCGCGTCTTTGGTGCGTCGCCGCATCGCTATCTGGTGCAGCAGCGCATGCTGCGTGCGCGGCGCATGGTGGTCGAGACCAGCGTGCCTATTGGTACCATTGCCCAGCGCATGGGTTTCATCAACCGCTGTGCATTCGCGCGACTGTTCAAACAACAGTTCGGTACGCCGGCCACGCGTCTGCGCCGGATGGCCATGATGCAGGCGCGCGCCAGCGTCACGCGGGCGTTCGGGGTCATGGGCAGCGGCAGCGCACGAATCGCGTACAGTCACCAGCCGGAGGCCGCATGAGTCAACGCGTGACATCCATGAAAACATCGTACTGGCGTCGCGCGCGGGAAATGCTCCTGCGCGGCGGCCTGTTGATCCTGCTGCTGTCGGCCGCCGGCATCGCGGGGGCGGTCGATCCGCGCGTGGCGCAGGATTCGCGCCAGGCATTCAAATCCTTCGCGCAGCCGTTGATCGGCAACTGGGAATGCAGCATGCGTACCTGGGATGACCGCTTCCACGAACGCATGGTGGAAACCGTGCAAAAGCGGCGCTTCGAGTGGGTGCTCAAGGGCAACTTCCTGCAAGAGTCGGTGCACGCCGTGCTGCGCGGTGGCGACACCGTGCATGTCGGCACCAATCTGCTCAGCGTCGATCCGGAAACCATGCATGTGCTGGGCAGCGGCTTCGACGCGATCACACCCGACCGTCGCATGACACTGGACGCGGAGCTCGCGCCGGATCTGCGCCATCTCAGCGGCAAGGTGCAGATCGTGCCAAAGAACGAAACTGCCCAGGCGGAGCGCCTGGACTGGCAGTGGCTCGACGAAGGCCGCACCCGTTCACGCCTTTATTCGCGCGCGTCCAACGGCCGTGAATTCCTCAATCAGGAATTGATCTGCAAGCGCGCCGCTGATGCGGCGATAGCAGCCGACTGAGCTGCGCGTCCGCTCGCGCGCCGGCTAAACTCGCGGAATTGTCCCGCCAGGATCCGGCCATGAGTTCCGCAACCCGTCCGCGCCGTACGCTGTATCCCGAGATCGAGCCGTTCGACAGCGGCCGCCTGCAGGTTTCCGACCTGCACAGTGTGTACTACGAGCAGTGTGGAAATCCGCACGGCAAACCGGTGGTGTTCCTGCACGGCGGGCCCGGCGCCGGCTGTAACGCGAATTCGCGCCGTTTCTTCGATCCGGCGCATTACCGCATCGTGTTGTTCGACCAACGTGGCTGCGGTCGTTCCACGCCACACTCCGAATTGCGCGACAACACCACCTGGCATCTCGTCGCCGACATCGAACGCCTGCGCGAGCACCTGGGTGTGGAGCGCTGGCAGGTCTTCGGCGGTTCCTGGGGATCCACGCTCGCGCTGGCCTACGCGCAGACCCATCCCGAACGCGTGACCGAACTCGTGCTGCGCGGCATCTTCATGCTGCGGCGCTGGGAGCTGGAGTGGTTCTATCAGCGCGGTTGCGATGCGATCTTCCCGGACGTCTGGGATTCCTACCTGGCCGCGATTCCCGAAGTCGAGCGCGGCGATCTCATGAGCGCCTATTACCGCCGTCTGACCAGTAGCGATCCGGCGGTGCGCACGGCTGCGGCGAAAGCCTGGTCGGTGTGGGAAGGCGCGACCAGCTTTCTGTTCCAGGATCTGTCCCACATCGCGGCGACCGGCGAAGACCAGTTCGCTCTGGCCTTTGCCCGTATCGAATGCCATTACTTCGTGCACGGCGGCTTTTTCGAGCACGACGACCAACTGCTGCGCAACGCGCGGCGCCTGCGCGAGATTCCTGCCGTGATCGTGCAGGGACGCTATGACGTGGTGTGTCCGGCGCGTTCCGCCTGGGACCTGCACCGTGCCTGGCCCGAGGCAGACCTGCGCATCGTGGCCGATGCCGGTCATTCGGCCATGGAGCCCGGCATCACCCACGAACTGATCGAGGCGACCGACCGTTTCCGCTGAACCTGTCCGCTGAGCCTGCATGTTGCAGCGCTTGCGGGTAGGCTGCGCCAGGACAGACGGAATAGCGCGTTCGCGCGATAGAGCAGTAGCGGCAGTTGACCCGGCGTCGATCAGTGCCGACAGTGGCTGGTCGGCGTCCGTTCGACACTGCCTCGTCGCAGTTCCGGCGCCGCACGAATGCAGGGAAGTGACGGCGGTCTTCGGCGGCGGCATGCGCGAATGCCACGCCGGGCCGGCAATCATGGATTTCGGGGGTCTTGGGTGAGCTCCAACGTTCGCGTGCTGCGACCACAGGAACAGACACGATTTGCCCGCCTCGGCGATTGGTTTGTCGACCTGGCCAGCAATCGCCTGTTGCGTGGCGAGCGCGAACTGCGTCCCACGCCCAAGGCCATGGCCGTGCTGCGCCAGCTCATGCTCGCCAACGGCGCGCCGCAGACGCGCACGGAGCTGCTGGACACAGTCTGGCGCGACGCGTTCCCGACCGACGACGTACTGACGCATGCCATCACCGAATTGCGCCGCGCGATCGAAGAAGATCCAAAACTGCCGCGGCATATCGAGACCATTCCCAAGGTCGGCTATCGGCTGCTGACGCCGGTCGAATGGCTGGAACATCTTCCGGGCGCCGTAGTGGAACCGATCGTCGACGCTGCTGCGGCTGCCTCGTTCGCGCCGGAAGATCCGCCCAAGCGCCCGCAGGCACTCTGGATCGTCGCCGCCGTCATCGTCGTGACGTGCGCGCTGCTGTCCGTGTTCGGCCGCGCACCGCCGCCCTCGCGCGTGGACCTGCGCAATCCGCTGTTCGCCCAGAGCGGCTTCCCGCTGCGTCCGGTGACGGCCGAGTCCGACAGCGAGACTTTTCCGAGCATCTCCCCCGACGGCACTTCGGTCGCCTATACCGCACGCTATCCCGGCGACGAAGGCCCGCACATCTATCTGCGCGGCCTGTCCGGCTCGCCGCCGATACGACTGAGCCGCAGCGAGGCGAGCGAAGAGACTTATCCGGTCTGGTCGCCCGACGGTACGCAGATCGCGTTCGTCCGCCTGCGCGGCGACGAATGCCGCATCGTCGTCGTCGCCGCGCTTGGCGGTCGCGAACGCGAAGCGTCCGGCTGCGAGCCGCATTTCATCGACTATTTCGACTGGACCCGCGACGGCCGTTCACTGCTGATCTCGCGTCTGCGCCAGCTGCCCGACCTCGACGGCAAGCTGCGCACGGAAACCGTCAAGAGCCTGCACCTGCTCGCGCTGGAGGACGGCCAGGTCACGCCGCTGGATTACCAGCGCGACGTCGGCCAACCCGACATACAGCCGCGCGCCTCGCCCGACGGCACGCGCATCGCCTTTCGTCGTGGTGCCGTGCCCTACAGCGATATCTTCGTCATCGGCGCAAGCGGCGGCGCAGCGCGCCAGCTCACGCGCCTGCGCGCGCGCATCCGCGGTTACGACTGGCTCCCGGACAGCCGGCACATCCTGCTGTCGTCCGACCATGGCGGCACGCAAAGCCTGTATCTGCTCGACACCGATTCCGGCGACCTGGCCAATCTCGGCATCGCCGGCGGCAGCTATCCGGCGGTCAGCCGCAGCCGCGGCCTGGCGGTGTTCCAGCAGGACAATGCCGACGTGAACCTGCAGAGCTTCCGCTTCGACGCCGCCGTCGATGCAGCCGGCGAGGGCATTGCTTCCTCCACGCGCAGCGAAAGCTGGCCGGCGTTCGCGCCGAACGACGACCGCCTGGCCTTCGTCTCCAACCGTGGCGGCGATTCGCAGCTCTGGCTGTCGGAGCCCGGCGCGCGCACGTCGTACCAGATCACGCACCACAAAAATGTCGAGCTCAGCGCGCCGAACTGGTCGCCGGACGGGCGTCGTGTGCTTTACGTCGCCCGCGGCAACGGCCAGAGCCGGCTTTACTCCGTCGAGGTCGACTCGGGCCAGACCCGCCTCGAAAGCGAGGAGGGCGACAACGTGCGCTACGGCAGCTATTCCTGGGATGGCCGCAGCATTTTCTATGTGTCCGACCGCGACGGCGCCTGGCACATGTGGCAGCGCGACCTTGCCAAGCGCAGCAGCCGGCGCCTGTCGGATTCCTCCGCCTACAGCGTCAGCGACGGCGCCGGAAATGGAAAACTGTACTTCGCCAACATGAGCGAAGGCGGCCTGTATTCGATCGACCTCGCCAGCGGCGTCGAAGAGCGGGTCAACAGCAACGTGCAGTTCTGGAACATGAACGCCTGGCGCGTGGACCCGACCGGCCTGTACTACCTCTACAGCGGCGAGGACATGAAACCGCAGCTGTTCGTGCAGCCCTGGGATGGCAGTCCGCCGCGGCTGCTGCGCAAGGTCGAATGGGCGCTGGCCGAAGGCGGCCTTGCGCTGGACCGCGCCGCGACGCGCGCTGTCCTGCCCGTAGTGGCACGCGACGATACCGACGTGATGCTGCTCGATCTGTCGGCGGTGGTCGGCCCCGATGCCGGCCCTTGATCCGCGTCATTCGTGGCGGCGGAAGAATCGCCTCGTCGCCACGGCGGCGTCAGTCCTGCCGCCGGCGCTTCGGCGCAGCGGCCTGTTCACCGCATGTGGCTAGAAGAAGTCACTGTGGAATATCGTGTCGCCCGCTGCCAGCTGCGTCACCCAGATCGGAGCCGACCACAGCAGCCTGCCGTCGTCCTGAGTAATCTTTGCATAGTAGAAATGTTCCCCGACTGACGGGTTCAGCGTGGCCAGTGCCGTGCCCGCGGCCAGCGTGACGGTGCCGTTGCGGCCGGGGACGCCTTCGTAGATCTGCACCTGGCTCGCGACACGCCCGCTGCCGCTGGCGTAGTCGACGCGCAGCGTCAGCGCGCCGTCGTTGGCAAAGCGGCGTCCCATCACGTGTTCGCGGCTGCTCAGCAGGATCTGCCCGGTTTTGTCGGTCGTGGCGAACACGCGCCGGGCGCGCAGCGCGTCGTGGAAGCTCTGTGCGTTCAGCGGCAGCCCGGCGGGAATCAGCACCGCGGTGCGATTGCCGTAGGACGCGCCCCAGTTCGCGCAGTGGTTGTCCTGGTTGCTCGCTGGCGCGACGTGATAGCCGCGCTCCAGCAGTTTTTTCCAGACGCTTTCGTAACTCGTGCGGCTGGTTTCCTCTTCGGTCGTGCTGATCGAGAACGCGGAGCTGTTCAACACCTCGGCCAGCACCATGACGTCGTCGCCGTCGGCGGTGTAGGCAAGCGCGACGCCGTCGATGACGAACTGGCCCGAGCTGGCCGGGTGGTTGAATTGTCCCAGGACCTGCTGGCCGCGCATGAATGTATACAACGACGCATAGTCGCTTTTCGGTGTGTAGAAGCCGCCGATCAGCTGGCTTCCCGTGTTGTATTCCCAGCCGTACAGCGCATCGGCGCCGAGGATGTTGAGGTGTCCGCCGTTGGTCGTGACGCCCCATTCCATGCCGTAGAGGGCGAGGAAATCCGGGTGCGCCGTGTTGAAGCCCGCGGTCAGGTCCAGCCCGGACTGGTACAGGTCCAGGGCCGTCTGCTGCAGTGCGTTCGCATTCGTGCCGGTCGAGCCGTCGTACATGTGGTTGTGTTCGCTGGCCATGAGGAAATCCAGGCCGTGTCCGCGCGCGTAGGCAAACGCGTCGGCCGGACCGAACGCCCCGTCTTGCGGCGTTTCCGCGTTGTTGCAGGTGCTGAGGTCGCCGCCGCCGTCGCTGTGGTTGGTCTGGCTGTGCAGGTTGCCGTAATAGATCGTGTACGCCGGCCCGCTGCCGTCGGGGCGCCGCACCAGCGGCTGGGCGGCGACCGGCAGCGGTATGAATGCCGGCATCCGCACCGGCGGCGGCGTGCCGACCGCGACGTCCCATTCCTGCAGCAGTGGCCGTTCGACCGGATTGGCAAGAGGCTCGCCCGCCGCCAGCGCTGCCAGACCCTGTTCCAGTCGTTCGGTGTCGCCGTCGATCGCGGCGAACTGCAGACGGTATATCCCAGGTGGCAGCGGCAAGCCGTCATCGTCGCGACCATCCCAGGCCAGCGACAGTCGATTCACCCGGTCGCCGGCCTGGGAATTGCCGTTCCAGCGCCGCAGCACGCCGTTGTCCGCGATGATTTCCACTTGCCAGGCCACCGGTACGGCGGCCGCGCCGGGATAGAGCAGTTCGATCCCGAATACACGGGCGCCGTGATCGTCGCCGCGAAACGGCGCATCGATGCTGGCTTCAAGTTCTTCGTGCTCGGCTGGCACCTCGGCAGCTACGGCCACGGACGCGCAAAACAACAGCACGGCGGATGCAATCCGCCGTAACGGGAACAAAGACATGTGGAAATCCCCCCTTAGGATTTCGCGCGCCGGAAAGCGCCGGTCGGCCCGCATGCCATCCCGGCGCGGGGCCAACGTTTCATCGTCGAAAGCGGGTGACGCGGCCTTCGCGTCGCCTGCGCCGCCGCGGTCCTCCGGGCGATGCCGCAGGGTGCCAACCTTGCGTGCGCGGATGATAGCCTGCGATCAGACAGGTTTTATGGCGCTGACGTGTCAGTAGTTCGCAAAGTTGTGCAGCGTGCGCTTCCGGATCTCGGTGCACGCGGCGATGCCCACGCGACTTACGGTTGCTGGAGTCTGGTCGGGTCCGCTGTGGCACCGATGGCTCGATCGGCCGCGACCGGACCGGATTGGAACCAGGGGCGCGGGACAGGAGCAGCAGGACCGAGGTGCGTGCGGCCGGCGCAGCCCAGCTATTTTTCCTGCGCTGGGGAAGGTGTGTCCGATGCCACTGCGCGCGAGCCCGCGATGATCATGCGCACCATTTCCGTGAGCTGTCGGATCAGTTCCGCATCGCGTTCGGTCGGCAGATCCATCGCGGTGGCGCCGATGGCGAACACCAGCCGCGTGATGGCCCGGGCCACGAGCGCCGGCTCGTGCAGCGCGACCTTGTCCGCCGCGGCGATGCGGACCAGGTCGATCCTCAGCTCTTCCTCGAAGAAGGTGAGTTCGCGATCCACCGCCTGCTTGAACGCGTCCGAGCCCACCGTGCCTTCGCGCAACAGCACATGCAGCAGCTTGTCGGCGTCGCGCAGTTGCTGCATGAACGCTTCGACCGAACCGCGCACGACGCTGCGATCTGTCCTCGCCCGGTGGCGCGCCGCGCCGACGATCTTGCGCAGCGAGCGCCCGGCGAGGTCGATCAAGGCGACGGCGAGTTCGTCCATGTCGCGGAACTGGCGATAGAAACTGTTGGGCGCGATCCCCGCTTCGCGGGTGACTTCGCGCAGGCTCAGGCTGGAGACGCTTCGATGCGGCCCGAGCAGCCGCAGCGCCGCGGCGAGCAGATCGTCGCGGGATATGGTCGCGCGACGGCCAGGTGATGCGTGGTCGCTGTCGGGGTCGGTGGAAACGGGAGTCTGGGTCACGGCATCAGGCATGGGCGACAGGGTGCGGGCAATCATAGCGCCCTATTTAATATACACGCGTATAGACAATCGTGCGTGTGTCCGTATACTGCGGCCATGACTGCCGCCGCCCGCGCTCCAATTCCCCGTTACCGGCACGCCCTGCGCCAACTGGTCCAGGCCGTCGTCGTGCCGGCCACCTTCGATTTTTGGGCATCCCGGCTTCATCCGACCTTGTCGTGGGCGCGTCCCCTCGCGCGAATCGTGGCGCGAACGCGCGCATCGAGCGATGCCGTGACCTTGCTGTTGCGACCCAATCGCCATTGGCAGGGCTTCACCGCAGGCCAGCACGTCAACGTCAGCGTCGAGATCGACGGCATCCGGGTGACCCGCAGCTACAGCCTGAGCGACACCCCGCGCGCGGATGGCCGCATCGCCATCACGGTCAAAGCGGTCGACGGCGGCAAGCTGAGTCGGCATTTGTGCGACGACGCCCGAGTCGGCGACGTACTCGATCTCGGACCGGCTTTCGGTGAAATGAACTTGCCCGAGGGCAGAAGCAGCCCGCTGCTGTTTCTCGCCGCCGGCAGCGGCATCACGCCGCTGATGGCGATGATCCGCACCGTCGCTGCGCAGGGTATGCCGCGACCGCTGACGCTCGTGTACTGGGCGCGGACGTGCGAGGAGTTCTGCTTCGCCGAGGAATTGCGCGACCTTGCTGCGCGACATGCGGACTTTCAGGTCCGCTTCGTGCTGACCCGCGCAAACGCGCGATTGCCGGACGAAAGCCAGGGCCGTGTCAGCGAGCAACAATTGTCCACATTGGCGCCCGATGCCGCGCAGCGTCATGTCTACGCCTGCGGGCCGGGCGGCTTTGTCGAAAGCGTCCGCGCGCTGCTCGCGTCGCGTGCGGCGACCTTCCAGTCCGAAGCCTTCACGCCGCCCCCGCGCGTCGTGGAAGAAGCCGGAGCCGTGCAGGTGACGCTCGCCCGGCGCGGTCAGACACTCGTCGTGCCGCGTGGCCAGTCGCTGCTGGCGGCGCTGGAGGAGGCGGGTCTGAATCCGGCTTCGGGCTGCCGCATGGGCATATGCAATACCTGCGCCTGTGGCAAACGCTCCGGCACGACGCGAAATCTTCACACCGACGCGGTGCAATACGAACCGGTGTCCGCGCTGCGGCTGTGCGTGAGCAGCGCCGCCAGCGACCTCGTCCTCGACCTGTGATGACCGCATGACCGCCAAGCCCGCCAATCGACCGCTCACCCTCGACCAGCTCGACCGCTTCGGCGCCGAACTCGATGCGCTGCGCGCAACGACCGTCGCAACGCTCGGACAGCGCGACGCCGATTACATCCGCAGCATCGTGGCGGCCGTGCGTTACACCGGCTTCGGCGGGCGCGCGCTGCTGTTCATCGGCGCGATCGGCGGCGCGTTCTTTCCCTTCCTGTTCTGGCCTGCCTGCATAGCGGGCACGCTGCTGCTGGCACTGTCCAAGATTCTCGAGAACATGGAACTGGGCCACAACGTGATGCACGGCCAGTACGACTGGATGCGCGACCCGCACCTGGACGGAAAGACTTACGAATGGGATATCGCCGGTACCGGCGACAATTGGCGCAAGACGCACAATTTCCAGCATCACACGTGGACCAACGTGCGCGGCATGGACGACGACGTCGGCTATGGTCTGCTGCGCTTGTTTCCGGAACAGCGCTGGAAACCGTTCTACCTGCTGCAGCCGCTGGTTGCGGTGATCTTCGCGATCCTGTTCGAATGGGGCGTGGCGATCCAGGAATTGCGGCTCGGTCGCTGGTTCGCGGGCAAGGTCAGCATGGCGACGGTGCGCGAGCAGTTTCGCCCGGTGGGCCGCAAGATGGCTCGCCAGGTGATCAAGGACTACGTGCTGTTTCCGCTGCTGGCCGGCCCGTTCTTTCTGCCGGTGCTGCTCGGCAACGTCGTGGCCAATGTCCTGCGCAACCTGTGGACCTATACGATCATCTTCTGCGGTCATTTCACCGCGGATGCCGAAACCTTTGCGAAGTCCTCCGTGGTCGGCGAATCGCGCGGGCAGTGGTATCTGCGTCAGCTGCGCGGTTCCTCCAACCTGGCCGGCGGAAAACTGTTGAACCTGCTGTCGGGAAATCTGAGCCACCAGATCGAGCATCACTTCTATCCCGATCTGCCGGCGAATCGATACGCAGGAATGGCCGGGCCGGTGCGTGAAATCTGCGCCCGCTACGGCCAGCACTACAACACAGGGTCATTGCCGCGGCAGTTCGGCCAGGTGATCTGGCGTATCCTGCGGCATGCGTTTCCCAGCCGTCCTGCGCAATCCCCGTCCGAGTCGGATGTGGGTACGCCACTGACGAACGCGCATTCCGGTTCCGCATGACTTCGCTCGCAACGATCGACGAGGTGGCAATGAGCGACGCGCATTCGCTTCGCGAGGAAATCGCCAACGCTCTCACGCATGGCCTCGGCGCGGTCGTGGCGCTGGGCGCCGGTACCGTTCTGATCACGCTGACGGCGCTGTGGGGCGACGGTTGGCAGCTGGCTGGCGCCATCGTGTTCTCGGTTGCACTGGTACTGCTGTATGTAGCTTCGACGCTGTATCACGCCATCACCCACACCGGCGCGAAGGCGCGCCTGAAGGTGTTCGACCACTGCGCGATCTACCTGCTGATCGCCGGCACCTATACGCCCTTCACCCTGATCAGCCTGCGTGGTTCGCTGGGGTGGGCCTTGTTCACAGCGATATGGACGCTGGCGTTCGCCGGCATCCTGTTCAAACTGTTCTTCACCGGCCGCTTCAAACTCGTGTCCACGCTGATGTACATCGCGATGGGCTGGTTGTCGGTGCTGGCCATCGGCCCGATGCTGCGGCAGCTCGATCCCTGGACGCTCGGCTGGCTGTTCGCGGGCGGTATCGCCTACACCGCCGGAACCCTGTTCTACCTCAACCAGCGCATCCGCTATTCCCACGCGATCTGGCATGCCTTCGTGCTCGCCGGCAGCGTCTGCCATTTCGTCGCCGTGTCGCTGCAGGTGCTTTCGCCCGCATTGCCACCAACGGTCTAGCCGTTTTCGGCATTGAGGTAGTCAGTCGTACCCGGCATCACATGCGGGCAGCTCGTTACCGCTGTGCCAGCCTGCTTCGGAGCCTGTTCGCGCAAAGCGACTCTCCGCACGACTGCAAACGCAGGCGAGGTGTCGGCGAGGGAACGCGAGGGTCTGATGCAAGCTCGAAGACTCGGCGGATGCCGCCGGACGTGCTGATGGTGCCGGTGGAGGGAATCGAACCCCCACTCTGTTGCCAGAAACAGATTTTGAGTCTGCCGCGTCTACCAATTCCGCCACACCGGCACTGGTGCGAGCCGGCGTGAGGCCGGCGCGGGTAGGGGCGCGAGTATAGCGAAAAGCGCAGACGAGGAAAGGGCGGCGACGTCGCGCAGGACGCGCGGGTCGCACGCCCCTCGCGTCGTTGCTGTCAGTGCGTGTGGTCGAGCGCGAGCTGGCGCTGGTCGCGTTCGTACCAAGTGTTCTGCAGCGGGCGGAACACGCTGCAGCTGGTCATGGGGCCGCGGTAGATGTGCAGCGAGACGGCGAGGTCGTTGTCGCTGGGATTCATGATCGTGTGGTATTCGTGCGGCGGGATCAGACTGCCGGCGGAGCCGGCGCCGGCCATCATCGTGCCGCGCGATTCGAAGCGATAGCGGTTGTCGTCCTGGCCGGTCATTTCGTACGGCGTGATCTCAAGCATGCCGTACCAGACGCCTTCGACGCACCACAGGCCGGCGTGGTCGTGGATCGGCGTGCCCTGGCCCGGCCCCCAGGTCATCGCGATGACGCTGTAGCCGTGGGCATCGCTGCGATAGAGCTCGCGCCGCGCGTAATGGTCGCCGACGGGTTCGAACACGCAATCGGGCAGCTTGACTTCGGGATCGCGGATCAGGCGGCACAACGTGTGGCGCAGCTGGTCGGTGATTTCGGTGTGGCAGTCGCGACAGATCGCGGCATCGAGGGCGTCGACCAGGCGCTGGGCGCCGGGGAAGGGCAGAGTGAGCATGACGAAGTCCGTGGCGAAAGCGCGGGAATCTTACCGCTGTGCCAGGAACTGCGCGATGGCTGCCCCGAAACGGGTGATGTCGACGAGGAAGGCATCGTGTCCCTGCGGGCTGTCCAGCGCCACGAACTCGACGGCCGCGCCGCCGGCGCGCAGGCCGTCGGCGATTTCCTGCTGCTGGCTCAGCGGGAACAGGATGTCGGTTTCCACGCCGATGACCAGCGCGCTGTCCAGGTGGATGCGCGCGAGCGCGTCGGCCACGCCGCCCTGGCCATACTCGCCGATGTCGAACCAGTCGCTCGCGCGCGACAGATAGAGATAGCTGTTCGGATCGAAGTTGCGCACGAAGCGGCGCGCGTGGCCGATCAGGTAGGACTCGATCTGGAACTCGGCCGCGAACGGCTCTTCCTCGCGCTGTTCGGAGTCGAGCCGGATGCGGGCGAAGCGGCCGACCCATTCCATGGCCGAACGGTAGGTGATCACACCGAGCTTGCGCGCGATGGACATGCCGGCTTCCGGATAGCTGCCATCGGAATAATGCCCATTGTTCCATTGTGGATCAAGGCGTATCGCCTCGCGTTGCAGCGAGCGGATCGCGATGGAGAACGGCTGCGCCTGCGGCGCCGTGGAAATGCTGATATGGCTGCGCACGCTGCCGGGATGCAGCGCGAGGTAGGCCAGCGCGGTCATGCCGCCCATCGAATTGCCGAGCAGGCAGGCCAGTCGAGCTATGCCCAGGCCGCACACGAGTTCGTAGGCGGCGTTGGCGGCGTCCTCGAGGGTCAGGTCGGGGAAGTCGAGGCGATAGGGCTGGCCCGTGGCCGGATCGGAGGACTCCGCGCCGGTGGAGCCCTTGCAACTGCCCAGGGTGTTCACGCAGATCACGAACCAGCGCTGCGTATCGATGTACTTGGCCGGACCGATCATGTCTTCCCACCAGCCGGGGCTGGGGTCGTCCGGGTTGGACGCCGCATGGGCGCTCGGCGACAGTCCGGTGAAGATCAGCAGCGCGTTGTCTTTCGCGGCGCTGAGTTCGCCCCAGGTTTCGTAGGCGAGGCGGGCCTGGTGCAGCTGGCCGCCGCGCTTCATCGCGAAGGGAGTCGACAGGTCGAAATAGCGGCGGGCGTCGCCCATGGTGGCGTGGTCAGGCTGCGGCGATGCGCGGAGCCGTTGAATGTAAACTCATGCCCCGGCCAATCCAAGGCTTGTCACACTGCGTTTTCGTCTATCCATGTTCGCCAATTCCCGACAAGTCGACAGCCGCCAGGACGGCGTGCATGGGCGACTGGACGCCATCGTTCGGCGCCACCTCGAGCACCCGTTCCGCCGGCCGGTCGGCGAGCGGGCGCGGGCGCAGTTCGCGACACTCGTCGCCGCGCTCGAACACGATGCAAGGCCGCGCGTGCTCGACGCAGGCTGCGGCACCGGTGTGAGCACGCTGTGCCTGGCGCGGCGGCATCCCGACGCGCTGGTCATCGGCGTGGACAAGTCCGCGCATCGGCTGCAGACGGGACAGCGCGCGCTGAGTGCCGCCGACGCGCCGGCCAACGCCTTGCTGCTGCGTTGCGATGTCGTGGATTTCTGGCTGCTCGCCGCCGCCGCAGGCTGGCGGTTTGCGGCGCAATACCTGCTGTATCCGAATCCGTGGCCCAAGCCCGAACATGTGCAGCGGCGCTGGCCGGGGCATCCGGTGCTGCCGGCCTTGCTGGCCTGCGGCGGGCGGCTGGAGCTGCGTACCAACTGGAAAACCTACGCCGATGAGTGGTGTCTGGCATTGCAGCTCGCCAACCTACCCTGGCATGTCGATTGCTTGGACGAGCCGCAACCCATCTCGCCATTCGAATCCAAATACCACGCGTCGGGTCATCTGCTGTGGCGTGTACAAGCGGGCTCGGCCGTGAGTTCGGCAACCGGGTGATACCCGGGAAACTCCTCAAGAAAAACTGGAAATATCGCTCAAGTGCCTGTGTTGCAAACATTCGCTACCGCTTTTCGCTGTTCAATGATGCCGCGCATCGATAGATTGCGATGCAGTGCCGCAACAACTGTGCGGCAGGCCGCGGACGCAGGGGGCGACCGATGAACAAGCCAGCGCGTAGACGCTTACCTTCCCGGTTCGGTCCGTCTCTGTTCGGTTTCTTTCTGCTCGCCACGTTCGCGCTGGTCGGGCTCCTGCCCTGGGCCGCCGCCCAGGCCCAGGTCGTGGTCACCGTCAATGGCAACGTCGCGCATGCCGACATCAGCCTGGTCAGCGGTATTCAAACCTACGAAGGCGAAGTCACGATCACCTTCGATTCGCCGGTCAACCTGACCGCGCAAAGTTTGAACCTGACCGCCCAGGTCGTCAGTCCGTCTGATCCCAACCTGGTCGGACGCCTGCCGGTCGGTACCGCGGTCGATCCGGCTTTCCCGATATTGATCACGGTGGAACCGGTCACGATCGATCGCATTTTCGCCTCCGGTTTGCAGCTCAACGAAACCGGCGACGGAAACCTGCGTTTCGTCAACGCCTACGACATGGAAATCCACACCCACGAGCTGGTCTACGTGCCGAACACGCCGTATCGCGTGTTCAAGGCGCCGCTGAACGGCGCGTTCTTCGATGTCACGGCCGACGTGACCAACGGCAGCGTACGCGGGCGCGGCCGCAGCGGCGGTTTCTCGCAGTTCCTGCTGGTCAAGGACACGCGTCCCGAAACGGTGCTCGGCCTTCCGGTCCTGGCGCTGGGCAAGCTGGTCGACCTCGAACTTCGTCTCGTCGGCGCGGTATTGAGCAACGTCCTGCAGCTTGAACTCGGTGGCCTGCTCACCAACGTGCAACTGGCGCTGCTGTCGCTCAACTATGCGACGGCCATCGTGCAGATCGATCTTTTCCTCCTGCGCGTCGACGAGGAAGCCGGTACCGGTATCCAGAACGTCTGGCGCTCGCAGCGCGATCTGGTCAATGACGCCGGCGATCTGGATGGTCTGGCGCGTTCGCTGCGCTTTAGCCTGGTCCGCCTCAACGGCGGTCCCTGAGGCAGTCGGAGGATCATGCCGGCGCGATTCAGTGCTTACCCACCCGATCGCGCGGTCGTCGTGCGGGTGCTCGACGACACCCAGCGCTACCGCGTGGGGCGTACGGCGGCCTGCGAACTGCAGCTGGACCACGGCTCGGTGTCGCGCATGCATGCGGAGATCTTTGGTGCCGACGGCGGCTGGCGCCTGATCGATCTGGGCAGCAAGAACGGTCTTCGCGTCGACGGACGTCTCGTCTCCGAAGCCAGCCTGAATTCGCCGACCTGGTTCGCGATCGGCGATGTGTATTGCTGGCTGGAACCGCTCAGCGCCGAGACGGCGCGCGATGCGGCCGCATTCGCCGACGTCAGACGCTCCACCTCGCGCGCGCTGTCGCAGCAGTTGCATCAGGTCAACGGCGTGGATCCGCTGCTGCGTCACGCGCTCGATGCGGTGCTGGAGCTCTCCCAGCTCGAACGCGGCTTTGTGCTCTACGGCGCGAGCGTCGCCGATCTGCGTGTGCGCGCCGTGCAGGGCCTGCGCAACGAGGATCTCGCCCGGCGCGCGTTCGCCGGCAGCGCCGGGTCGCTCGAACGCTGCCTGGCCAACCGGCGCAGCGTGATCTGCTGCGACACGTCCGATTCGCCGTGGCTCGGTGCGCGCCCGAGTGTCGTGCTCGGCGGCATACGCGCGCTGGTATGTGTGCCCGTCGAGTTCGGAACCGAGCTGCTCGGCGCGATATACGCCGACAGCCGCAATCCCGGGCCCCTGCTCACGGCGTTCGACCTGGAACTCATCGAAGGCGTCGCGCAGCAGGCCGGCGCGGCCCTGGCCGCCGCGCGCCTGCGCGGCGCGGTCGACGATCTGCGCGACGCCGCCAACAAGGCCGGCATGGCTGCGCCGCTGTGGAGCGACCTGCGCCCGCGCTGATCCGCGCCGCGTTGATCCGGAACCGGGGTTCTGCGCTATCGTCAGCCTATGAGCGACCTCGCGGCAGGACTGTCCGGCGTCGACGCCCAGGCCACGATGACCGGTCTGATCGTCGCGCACGAATTGCGTATCGGCGAAGTGGTCGCGGGGCGGTTCCGCGTCGAGGGACTGCTCGGCATCGGCGGTATGGGCGTGGTCTATCGCGCGCGCGACCTGTCGCTCGACATCGAAGTCGCCATCAAGCTGCTGCGACCCGAGCTCGCACGCAAGCCCGAAGCCTTCGAGCGCTTCCGCAACGAACTGCTGCTCGCGCGCCAGGTGTCCAGTCCGCACGTCGTGCGCATCCACGACATCGCCCAGCACGGCGAGCGCTGGCTCATCAGCATGGATTACATCGACGGCGAGTCGCTGGAGCATCGTCTCGAGCGCAACGGGCCGCTGCCGGTCGACGCCGCGATCGCGCTGGCGCGAGGGCTGCTCTCGGGGCTGTCGGCGGCGCATCTGTGCGGTGTGGTGCATCGCGACCTCAAGCCGGCGAACATCCTGTTCGACCACAACGACCGGCCCTACATCACCGATTTCGGCATCGCCCGCAGCCTCGGCGCGACCGGCGTGACCCAGACCGGCCTGATCATCGGCACGCCCGAATACCTGTCGCCGGAGCAGGCTCGCGGCGAAACCGTCGACGGCCGCAGCGACCTGTATACCGTGGGACTGATCCTCTACGAGGCACTCAGCGGCACCTTGCCGTTCGCCGGCGGCACGCCGGCGGAAACGGTGATGCGCCGCCTGTTGCGGCCACCGCCGGCCATCGCGACGGTGCGCCCGGGTCTGCCGCGCTGGCTGCAGGATTTCGATGAACGCCTGCTGCGGCTTACGCCGGCGCACCGCTTCGCCGACGCCGATGACGCCCTGCGCGCGCTGGAAAAGCAGCGCGTGCCGCGGCCGCCGCGCAACCGGCGCGCGCTGCTGGTGACGGCGCTGGCTGCCGTCGCCGCGCTGGGGCTGGCCGAACTCGGCCGGCGTCAGCTGCCGGCACTGCTCGCTCCCACGCCGGTGGTTGTCGCGAGCGTGGTGCGGGTGGCCGTGCTGCCGCTGCAGGTCGACGCCGGCGACGCGGCGCTCGCCGCGGCCGCGCGCGCGATCGAGGAGCACGCCCGCACCTGGCTGCGCGGCGAAGCCGGCCAGGCCGTGGCAACGCGCGTGCGCGTACTCGGTGCGATTGCGCGTGCGGCGCCCGATCTCGATGGCGAGGCGCTGCTGCGGCGCCTGCCCGAAGTCGCCCGTGCGGCCGGTGTCGGCGAATGGCTGCGCGGCGATCTGCGCCGCGACGCCGGCGGACTGGTGCTGACGCTGCAGCGCGACCGCGCCGCGGGCGGCACCGCGGCAGCGCCGTTGCAGGCTCGCGGTGCCGATGCGGCGGCCTTGTTCGCCGACTATCGGCGCCAGTTCGCTGGCCTGAGTTCCGCCGCGGTGCCGACGCTCGCCGACGGCGCGGTGGAACTGTACGGCAAAGCCTTACTGGCGCTGGATGCGCAAAAGCCCGCCGCTGCGGCCGAAAGTCTGCAGGCACTGCCGCCCGCGGATCTTGCCGCCAGTGCAATGCTGCAGGGCAGCCTGCTGCAGGCGCAGGTCGATGCGCGCCAGGAAGTGTCGGCCGAGGCGACGCGCGAACAGATACGCCAGACCCAGGTCAAGGCGACGGACCTGCCCGGCCAGATGGTTCTGGCGCAGTCGCTGGAGCATTCAAGCGCCCGCGCGAGGCTGCTCGAACAGGCCCAGACCGCATACCCGCACGATGCGGAACTGATCCAGGACACGGCGCTGGCCTACGCCGACGGCGGCCAGGGCGAACGCGCGCTGCAACTGCTCGAAGCATTGGTCGAGGAGGACAGCCAGGATGCGCGCGCGTGGTTTCTGCTCGGTCGCATCGCGATCCAGCAGGGCCAGGCGCGCCGCGCTGTCGACGACTACCTGCTGCGCGCGCTGGTGCTGTGGACCCGCGCCGGCGACAGCCGCGCCGAGGCCGAAGCCCGCAACGCACTCGGCGTCGGCTACGAACGTCTGGGTCAGCTCGACGCGGCGGCGGAGCAATACACCCGCGCGGCGGACATGCGGACGCGCGTCGGCGACGGCCGCGGCCAGGCCACCAGTCTGCGCAATCTCGCGATCGTCCAGGCCATACGCGGCGAGCGTGCGGCGGCTGAGGCCAGTCTCGAGCAGGCGCGCGGCGTGCTGGAGACGCTCGGCGACCGCGCCAGCATGGCCGACCTGCACAACGACCGGGGCGTCGTGGGGGAAGAGCGCGGCGATTTCCGCGCCGCCCTGGCCGCGTTCCGCGAGGCGCTGGCCTTGCGCCAGCAGCTGAATCAGCCCACTTTGCTGGCGCAAAGTTTGAACAACGTCGCATTTTGCTATTTTCAGCTTGGCGAAACGGACAACGCGGCGGTCTACTGGCAGCAGGCGCTGGCCTCCTACCAGCAGATCGATGACCGTGAAGGAGCCTTGCAAGTGATCCAGAGCATGGGACTGCTCGAACTCAGCCGCGGCCACTACGCCGACGCGGGTCAGCGCCTGGATGCGTCGCTGCGCGAAGCGCAGGATCTGCAGCTGCCCGAGGAGATCGATGTCGCCCAGGTCTATCGCGGCGAACTGGCGTTCGCGCAAGGCCGCTCCGCGGACGCGCTGGCCGCGGCGGCGGCGGGCGCCGGCGGCTTCGAGCGACGCAGCGACCGTCGCGGCCTCGCCGAAGCGCGCCTGCTGCTCGCGCGCACCGGAGTTTTCCTCGGTGACGCGGCCGGCGCGCGCAGTGTGCTGCAGACCATCGTCGAGGCTGAACTGAGCCCGGAACAGCATGCACAGTTTCTGCTGACGCGGTCGCGTCTGGCCCTGCTGTCCGGTGGCGCGAGAGCTGCCGCCGACAGTGAACTGGCCGACGCCGAGCGCATCGCCAGCGAGGCGAACAACACCACACTGCTGCTCGAAATCCGCGTCGAACGCGCCCAGCGTGCGTTGCGCGCGGCGCCGCAGGCCGCCCATGCGCTGATCGGCGAACTCGTCACCGAAACCTCCCGGCGCGGCCAGGCGCCGCTGCGTCTGGCCGTCATTGCGCTCGAACTGCAACGTGGCCTGGACGGCGACGCCGCTGCGGTCATCGCGCGCTACCGCGAGGCGCAGGGCCTGCTGCGCCAACTCGGCCGCTGGCAGGGCGAGGCGCGCATCCATGAACTCGGCGCCGGTCTGTTGCGGCGTGCGGGCCAGAACGCCGAGGCCGATGCGGCGCTGCGGGCGGCGCAACGCGCACGCGCGCAGTTGCTCGATGCCGCGCCCGAAGCGCTTCGCGAAGGCTTTTCCCACCTGCTGACCCAGCGCGGCAATGACGCCGGACCCGTCGATGGAAGCTGATTCGCCTGCGGTGCAGGCGCTGAACCGCCGCATCGACGAACTGATGCGCCAGCACGCGGCCCTGCTGACACACCTGCAGCAGGACCAGCGCCGCACGCGGCATCTCGCACGGTCGGTCTGGCGTATCGAGGAAGAAGCGCGCCGGCGCATTGCGCGCGAACTGCACGACGGCGTCGGCCAGAACCTGGTCGCCCTGATGCGTCAGCTGGACACGATCACGGCGCAGTTGCCGCAGGCCGCCGACGCGGGCCGGATCGGCCTGCGCCGCGCGCGCGATCTCGTGCAGACGACGCTCAACGACACGCGTTCGCTGTCGCGCCTCCTGCGGCCGCAGATCCTCGACGACCTGGGCCTGGAAGCCGCGCTGCGCTGGCTTGCACGCAGCGTCGACGGAGTGCAGGTCGAACTGTCGCTGCCGGCGGAAATGCCGGTACTGGATGACGAAATTTCCACTTTGCTATTCCGCGTCACCCAGGAAGCGCTGTCGAACGCGCTGCGCCACTCCGGAGCGAGTCGCATCGTCATCGCTATCGGCATCCGTCCCAGCAGCCAATCGCTGCGCATGGATATCCGCGACGACGGCCGCGGCTGCGACATTGCGGCGGCGCTGGCCGCCGGACGCGAGAGTCAGGGCAGTGGCCTGGGCGGCATGCGTGACCGGGTCGACCTGTTCGACGGGAAGTTGGATTTACAATCTGTACCAGGTAAAGGTTTCAACATTTGCATCGAGTTGCCCTTACGCAACACCGCCAGGAGCGAACCATGATCCGCGTGCTGGTTGCCGATGACCACACCCTCGTGCGCGAAACCCTGGTGGCCGCTCTGGACGCCAGCGGCGAGTGCCTCGTCGTCGGCCAGGCGGCGGACGGCATCAATGCGATCGATCAATGCCTGCGTCTGCAGCCGGATATTGCGATCGTCGATATTTCGATGCCGCGCCTCAACGGCATCGAAGTCGTGCGCCGGCTGCGGGTGGAGCTGCCGCAGATGCGCATCCTCGTGCTGACCATGCACCAGGAAGAGGAGTACGTGCTGCACATGCTGCGCGCCGGGGCTTCCGGGTATCTGCGCAAGGACGCGGCCATGGCGGAGCTGATCGAAGCCGTGCGCAGCCTCGGCGGCGGTGGTCTGCATTTCGGTGCGCATGCGACGCGCGCAATGGCCCTGCAGGTGCAGCAGGCGCGTCCCATCCCGACCGATCCGTACCGCGATCTTTCGCCGCGCGAACGGGAGGTGTTCCATCTGATCGTCGACGGCCTGACGACGAAGGAAATCGCGTTGCGACTGGACATCGGCATCAAGACGGCGGAAAACCATCGCCAGCGCGTGTTCGCCAAGCTTGACGTGCGCAATGCCGCCGAGCTGGTGCGCTATGCGGCGCGCCATCATCTGATCGATTGAGTCGTTGCGGCCTGTCCGCTACTTCGAATCTCTCGGGCTTTCCCGCAGCTTCATGCGCCTTTAACCGGGAATGCCGACTGGTGATGAGGCGGTGAGTGCATGCCTGTCGAATACGCCGCGCGACGGTCAGTCATCGTCCTCGAAGCCGATGCGCGCTCAGCCACTGCGACCACCGGCAAAACGCAATTTGCCGGTTTGGCACGGTTTTCCGGTTGACACGGCCGCGTCGGGCGACAGTGCGTATCTCTCAGGGCACGACCTGGTCGATGACAAGAACGACCGGGGTCCTGCTCGTGACGTCCAGTGGCGCCGACAGCGTCTGCAGGTCGCCGCTTTGCGCCTTGGCGTTGCCGCTCGCGGAAATGCGCGCACCCACGACGACCTGCGGAAACTGCGACAGCTTCATCGTCGGCATCATGCTCATGGCTTCGGTCAGCACGACCTTCGCCGGCAGGTCGGCCACGGTCAGGCGCTGCACCGCCAGCGGCATCGGCGGGCCGTTCGCGGCGCGCGCGAACACGAACACGCTCGCGCCTGCCGGCGCCTTGTCGCGCAGCTTCGGATCCAGCGAAATCTCCACGGCGAGTTGCGGGCCCGCGGATGCGGCGGGATCGCCCGTCGCGGCGGTTGCGGTCGCCGCCGGCGCCGTTGACGGCGGCATAGCGGTTGCGGACGGGTCCAGCCCGCCGCGCTGGCGCGCATCGGCAATCTGGCGGTCGAGCGAACCGCGCGCGTCGGATTCCGGCGGCATCAGCGCGCGCAGCTGTTCCCAGCGTGCGACGGCCGCGGCGTAGTTCTGCTGCTGGTAGTCGGCGATGCCGAGCAGCCACAGGCCGCGCTGGTGGTTGGGATCGGTCTTGACCGCCGCATCCAATAGTTGGCGTGCGGGTCCGTCGATACGGCGTCCCTCGCCGGCCAGTGCCAGCGCTTCGGCATAGTCGACCTGCACGTCGGGGTTGTCCTTGGCGCGGTCGTAGGCGTTCTTCAGCGCGTCGCGCGCCTCCGGAAACCGCTCCATCGACTTGTAGGCGCGGCCCAGCAGCATCCAGCCTTCGACGTCGTCGGGATTCTTCGCCAGCTTGTCGACGAGGCCCTTTACCGCCGCGTCCATGTCCGGTCCCGGCGTGCCGCTGGCGGCAGCGGCGGCGGCCGTCGCGGCCGGATCCATCGCCCTGACGTTGCCCAGGTACAGATACAGCCCGATGGCCAGCGCGGGCAGCAGCAGCAAGGTGCCCAGTGCGCTGTTGAAGGCGCTGCGTGTGCGCGGCGCTGTCCCTTCCGGGGATACCTGCTGTTCCAGCGCGGCGAGCTTGGTCAGATGCTCCTCGGCCGTGATCACGCCGGCGGCCAGCGCATCGTCGAGCGCGCGGCGCCGCGCGACCAGCGGCGTGCCCGTGCGGCCGTGGCGCAGCAGCGGCGGCAGCACGAAGGCGAGTGCGCCCAGCAGCATCAGTCCGGCCAGCAGCACGAAAGCGATAGTCACCAGTCTTCCTCCTCACGGGACGCGGCCGCGGCGGCCGGCGTCTGGTTGGCGAGCGACGCGGTGCGTCGGCGCACGATGATGGTCACGACACCGGCGCCCAGCAGCAGCGCCAGCACCGGTCCGAACCAGAGCAGCCAGGTCGAGCCGCTCAACGGCGGGTCGTACAGCACGAACTGCGAATAGCGCGCGACCAGATATTCCTTGATCTGCACGTCGGTCTTGCCGGAGCGCATCTGGTCGAACACTTCGCGGCGCAGGTCGCCAGCGAGCCCGGCGTCGGAATCGGCCAGATTCTGGTTCTGGCAGACCAGACAGCGCAGCTCGCGGGTCAGCGCCTGGAAGCGCTTTTCCTCGGCACCGTCCGTGAAGTCCAGCGGCTGCACCGCGTGCGCGGCGAGCGGCAGCAGCAGGCAAAGCATTGCGACACGGATGGCATGGATGAAGCGCATGACGAGCCGGCTCGTGACGATCCCGTTCATTTCGCGGCGCTCCCCGCGCTTGCGCGCAATGCGGCAATGGCCGGTTTCAGCTCTTTTTCCACATAGTCCGGCGTCAGCGCGCCTATGCGCTTGAGCCGGATCATGCCGTTCGCGTCGACGAGAAAGGTTTCCGGCGCGCCGTACACGCCGAAGTCGATCGCGGTGCGGCCGACGGTATCGGCGACGATCACGTCGTAGGGATTGCCGAAGCGCGCGAGCCATGCGGTCGCATCGGCCGGATCGTCCTTCCAGTTGTAGCCGACCAGAGGCAGGTCGAGTTGTTTGGCGTAGCGCACCAGCACCGGATGCTCGTCCACGCAGGTCGGGCACCAGCTACCGAAGACATTGAGCAGATACGGCTTGCCCTTGAGGTCTTCGCTGCCGAACTGGCGCGTTTCCTGGTTGAGCACCGGCAGCGAAAAGGCCGGCGCGGCCTTGCCGATCAGCGGCGACGGGACCTCACGCTGGTCGTGCTTCATATTCCAGCGCAGACCGAAGCCGAGCAGGGCAACGAGCAGGACGAAGGCGAGCAGCGGAAGCAGGCGTGCCATCAGCCGAGCGCCTGCGTGGCGGCGGCTGCTGGTTCCGCTTCGGCACCTGCGGTGGCAGGCGCCGGTGCCGGCTGCGCATCGCGCGACAGGGCCAGACTGCGGAAGCGCCGGTCGGCCGCGGCGATGAAACCGCCGAGCATCATCAGCAGCGCACCGAGCCAGATCCAGCGTATGAAAGGCTTGACGTAGACGCGGATCGACCACGCGCCATCGCTGCCGACCGGTTCGCCGAGCGCGACATAGATGTCGCGCGTGAAGCCCGGGTCGATCGCCGATTCGGTCTGCACCTGACCGCGCAAATAGCGGCGTTTCTGCGGCACCAGCGTCGCCACCGGCGTGCCGTCGCGGCTGACCACGACCGTGCCGGCATCGGCCTCGTAGTTCGGTCCCTGCGCGTGGCGCGCGCCGTCAAAGCGGAAATCGTAGGCGCCGATGTGGACGCTTTCGCCGGGCGCGAAGCGCAGGTCGCGCTCAATGCCGGTGGCTTCGGTCACGAGCACGCCGGCGACGAATAGGCCGACGCCGAAGTGCGCGCAGATCATGCCGAGCATCTCTGGCGTGAAGCGGCGTCCCGGCGGCGCATGGCGCCAGCGCGACAGCGCGTACAGCACGATACCGATGCCGACCCAGAGCCCCAGTCCGACGCCAGCGACCGCTTTGAACGGCAGGCCGCCGACCAGCAGCCAGGCCAGCGTCGCGGCGAGCAGCGCTACAGCCAGCGCCGGCAGCAGCGAACGCAGCGCGGCGCCGAGGTCGGCCTGGCGCCATTTCAGGAACGGCCCGAACGGCATCAGCAGCACGACCGGCGCCATCAGCAGCGCGAACATGAAGCCGAAATACGGCGGTCCGACCGAGATGCGGCCCGCATCGAGCGCTTCCCCGAGCAGCGGGAACAGCGTGCCGAGCAGTACCATCAGCGCGGCGATGGAAAACAGCAGGTTGTTGATCAGCAGCAGCGTGTCCCGGCTCACGCCGGTGAACGGTTCGCCACCGGCGACCTTGGGCGCGCGCAGCGCATAGATCAGCAGTGAACCGCCGACCACGATGACGAGGAAGGCCAGCACGAACAGGCCTCGCTGCGGATCGCTCGCGAACGAATGCACCGACGTCAGCACGCCGGAGCGCACCAGGAAAGTGCCGAGCAGCGACAGCGAGAACGCGGAGATCGCGAGCAGCAGCGTCCAGGCGCGGAACGAGCCGCGTTTTTCCGTGACCGCCTGCGAGTGGATCAGGGCGGTGCCGACGAGCCAGGGCATGAACGACGCGTTCTCGACCGGATCCCAGAACCACCAGCCGCCCCAGCCGAGTTCGTAGTAGGCCCACCACGAACCCAGCGCGATGCCGAGCGTCAGGAAGGCCCAGGCGACATTGGTCCACGGTCGCGCCCAGCGCACCCAGGCCACGTCGAGCGCACCGCCGAGCAGCGCGGCGATGGCGAACGCGAACGCGACCGAGAAACCGACATAGCCCATGTAGAGCATCGGCGGATGCACAATGAGGCCAAAGTCCTGCAGCAGCGGATTCAGGTCGTTGCCGTCGGCCAGCGCGGGCACATGACGCAGGAACGGGTTGGACGTCAACAGCGTGAACAGCAGGAAGCCCAGGCTGACGAAGCCGAGCACACCGAGCACACGCGCCATGAACACATCAGGCAGGCGCCGGCTGAACGCGGCGACCGCGACGGTCCACACGTTGAGGATCAGTATCCACAGCACAAGCGAGCCTTCGTGCGCGCCCCAGACCGCGGAGAAGCGGTAGTACCACGGCAGTGCGGCGTTGGAATTCTGCGCCACGTAGGCGACCGAGAAATCCTGCTCGACGAAGGCGACCGTCAGCAGCGCGAACGCGATCGCGACGAAGACCGCCTGGCCCGCGGCGGCGGGTCGCGCCGTCGCAATCAGTGCCGCATTGTTGCGCCATGCGCCGAACAGCGGCAGCACGGTCTGCGCGAGAGCCAGCAGCAGGGCGAGGATCAGTGCGAATTGGCCGAGTTCGGGCAGCATGGCGGTAGCGGCGGCTCCGTGGGTGCCGCCGCGAGCGGGCTCGCGGCGGCGGTTCTGCGTAGGGGGAATCGAGAGGGTTACTTCAGTGGAACGTCAGCGGTGGTAGTCACTGTGCCGCGGGCTTCGCCTCCGGCACCTGATGCTTCTTGTGCGCGTTGGCCATCGCTTCGGCGACATCACGCGGCACATAGTTCTCGTCGTGCTTGGCCAGCACCTCGCTCGCGACGAAGCGGCCGTTCTCCATCCGGCCGGTCGCGATCACCGACTGCTTCTCGCGGAACAGGTCGGGCAGGATGCCGGTGTATTCCACCGCCATGTCCGCATCGCCGTCGGTGACGGTGAAGCCGGTCTTGAGCGAATCGCCGGCGCGCTGGATCGAGCCGGCCTTGACCATGCCGCCGAGGCGGAAGCGTGCATCCGCCGGCACCTTGCCGGCGAGCACTTCGACCGGCGTGTGCAGGTAGGTGATGTTCTGCTGCAGCGCGAACACGGTCAGCGTCGCGGCGATGCCGACGGCGCCGAGGATCAGCGAGATCACGACGAGGCGGCGTTTGCGGGTCGGGTTCATGCGGACTCCTCGTTGCGTTTCTGTGCCCGCCGCGCGCGGGCGCGCAATTCGCGCAGCACGCGGCGGCGCTTGAGCAGCGGCGCGATGGCGTCGAGCGCGAGCACACCGATGAAGATGGCCATCGCGCTCCAGACATAGCCGCCGTAGCCGCCCATATGGAAGAACTCGCTCATGCGCGCTCCCCGGCCAGTGCGACCTGGCGTGCCCAGTCCTTGCCGGCTTCGAGTTCGAGCAGATCGACGCGCGCGCGTGACAGCAGGCTTGCGGCGAACAGGAACTTGGTCGCGAGCGCCATGACCAGCAGCGGCCAGAGCATGCGTGAGTCGATCAGCGAGGGACCGAACAGCTTCACGGTCGAGCCCTGGTGCAAGGTATTCCACCACTTGACCGAGAAATGCACGATCGGCAGGTTGACGATGCCGATCAGGGCGAGGAACGCGGCGGCGCGCGACGCCTGGCGGCGGTCCTCGATGGCGTGATACAGGCCGATCACGCCGAGATAGAGAAACAGCAGGACGAGTTCCGAGGTCAGGCGCGCATCCCAGGTCCACCAGGTGCCCCACATCGGCTTGCCCCAGATCGAACCCGTCGCCAGGCAGATCGCGGTGAACGCGGCGCCGATCGGCGCGGCGGCCATGGCCAGCGTTTCCGACAGCTTGATGCGCCAGACCAGCGCGATGAAGCCGTTCGCGGCCATGAATGCGTAGATGAACAGGCTCATCCAGGCGCTGGGCACGTGCACGTAGATGATGCGGAACGCGTCGCTCTGCTGGTAGTCCGCCGGGGCCAGCACGAGGCCGCCGTACAGGCCGGCGACTAGGCCGATCAGGGCCAGGCCCCACAGCCACGGCAGCAGGCGGCCGGCGAGCCGGTAGAAATACGGCGGCGAGCCGAGCTTGTGGAACCAGAGTACGAGTGGATTCATGGATTCGTAGACAAAAGGTCGTGACGTCGACGCGCCATCGCCGTCAACTCAGCGAAATCCGCAGCGCTGCGGCGCAGGCCAGCGGCGCCAGCACCAGGGCCAGCGCCAGGGCCGCGCCGAGCCACAGCAGCGGCGCCAGGACGGGCAAACCCTGTTGCGCTGCATTGCAGGCGCCGGCGGCGAAGATCAGCACCGGCACATACAAGGGCAGCACCAACAGCGCCAGGAGCATACCAGAGCGACGCATGCCGACTGTCAGCGCGACGCAGACCGCACCGATCAGGCTCAGCAACGGCGTGGACAGGGCCAGTGCTGCCATCAGCACGGGCAGCACGTCGCGCGGCAGGTAGAGAAGCTCGCCGAGCACCGGGGCCGCGACGATCAACGGCAGCGCCGTGGTCAGCCAGTGCACGAGGATCTTGCAGGCCAGCAGCAACGGCAGCGGATGCGGCGACAGGACCAGTTGCTCGAGCGAACCGTCCTCGAGGTCCGAACGGAATAGCGCGTCGAGCGACAGCAGGCCGGCCAGCAGCAGTGCGACGAGCACGGTGCCGGCGGAGATGCGTGCGAGCACCGCGGCTTCCGGGCCGAGCGCGAACGGAAACAGCATCACCACCATGACCGCGAACAGCACCGGGTTCAGTGCGTCCCCGCGGCGGCGCCAGACCAGGCTGAAATCGCGCACGAGCAGCGCGCGGCAGGCGGAAGTGCTGCTGCCGTAGCTCATGCGCTTTCATCCTCGGTGTCGCGCAGGTCGATGCGGCGCGGCGTGCCCGAGGTGTAGGCATACGCGCCGTGCGAGGTGATCAGCGCCGCGCCGCCGCGCAGCGCATGCAGTTCGAGCAGGCGGTTGACCAGCGCGATGCCTTCGCGATCGAGGTTGGCATACGGTTCGTCGAGCAGCCACAGCGCCGCCGGCACCAGCAGCAGCCGCGCCAGCGCGACGCGCTTCTTCTGCCCGGCGGAGAGTTGACGCAGCGGCACGTCCTCGTAGCCTTCCAGTCCGACGCTCTTGAGCGCCTGGTGCGGCGTGATGCCGGGACGCAGACCGCCGAGCCCGATCGCGAAGCGCAGATTTTGCAAAGGGGACAAATCCCCCTTGATGCCGAGCAGGTGGCCGAGCAGGGAGACCTGATGTGACAACCGCGCCAGTGTCAGCGGCTCGCCGTTGAGCAAGACCGCGCCGGCGCTGGGTTCTAGCAGCCCGGACAGCACCTTGAGCAGCGTCGTCTTGCCGCTGCCGTTGTCGCCTTCCATGAGCACGACGTCGCCGGCGTGAAGGCGGAAGCTCAGCGGGCCGAAGATGGGCTCGTCGTTGCGCAAGTAGGCCAGCCCGCGCGCCTGCAGCAGCGGCGGTGCCTCGTGGGGAATCGGGGAATTCATGCGGGCGTCATCCTAACCGTGCGCGCAGGCGCTTGCCATCGACCGTGGCATTGCGCCGCATGCGGCGTGCCGCGGACCGCCGGCGCGTCAGCGCGCCGCAGTCTGAAGATAGGCCTGGATCTGGCGCAGGACTTCGGGGTCGGGGCTGGTCCATTCGGGCAGCAGGGATTGGGTCTGGGTCTGTGCGGCTCGGGCCTGCGCCGGTTGCCCCTGTGCCTGCGCCGCCGCGGCGACGATGGCCCAGGCCAGCGCGCGCGGCCCGGCGCCGCCGGCGCCGACCTCCGCGCCGCCGTCGATGACACGCCGGGCCAGTTGCTCCGCCGCAGCCGGCTCGCGCAGTGCCAGTGCGGCGCGCGCCTGGCCGAGCAGCGCCGCGGCGTAGCGCAGGTCCTTGCGCGCGTCGAGCTTTTCGAGGACAGATATGGTGATGCGGTAATTCTCGCGCGCGGCGGCCTCATGGCCGTTGATGAGCTGGGCCGCGGCCAGGCTCTGGCGCATCGCCGCGTTGTCGCGGCTCTCGGCCAGGAGCTTGTCGGCAATCGCCATGCCTTCGGTCGCGAGCGCTTCGGCCTCGGCGCCGTTGCCGCGGCGGCGCTGCAACTGGCTCAGGCCGTTGAGGCTCGACATCACGAGCGGGTGCATGTCGCCGACGTTGGCGCGGTGGCGCGCGAGCGCCGCACGCAGCAGCGGTTCGGCTTCGTCGAAGCGCTCCAGCCGGGTCAGGCCGATGCCGAGGTTGCTCTGGACGGTCAGGCCCTGCGCCGAGTCGAGCAGGTGGTTCTCCTCGAAGATGCCGCGCGCTTCGGTCAGCAGATCCACCATGCGACCGAAATCCTGCCGCGACATCGCTAGATTCGCCAGCGAATTGAGCGTCGAGGCGATATTGGGATGCCGCGGTCCGAGCGACTCGCGCTGGATCGCGAGGGCCTCGTCCAGTGCCGCAGCGCATTCGTCGATGCGCCCCTGCTGGCGCAGCGTGATGCCCAGAATCTGCAAGCTTTCGCCGACCGCGGCATGCCGCGGGCCGAAACGCTTGCGGCGGATGTCGAGTGCGATGCGCAGCTCGCGCTCCGCATCGGTGCTGCGCTGGCGGTCGACCAGCATCGTGGCGTAGTCGTTGCGCACTTCGGCAACCTGCGAATGATCCTTGCCGAACGCGCTTTCGGCGCGGGCGATCGCATCGCGGAAGGCGACGTCGGCCTCGTCATAGCGGGCCATGCGGCTCAGCAGCAGTGCTTCGATATGACGGTCGCGCGCCTGCTCGCGCACGCCGGCCTGTCCGAGTCCCGCGCTCAGCGTCGTAGCTGCCTGTATGGCCTGAAGCCCATCGGCGAAGCGGCCCTGGCGATCATTCACCAGAGCGCGTTCGGCGAGCAGGACGGCGCGGCGGGCCGGATCGCTCGCGGTTTTCTCCGCGGCGTCGATCAGGGCCAGCGCCTCGGTGAACCCGGCGCGTTCGCGGTGGGTGCGCGCCAGCTCGATTGCATTGTCAATAATGCTGTCTTTGTTGCCTTGTGCAACGAAACCCTCGCGCGCCTGCGTGAGCAGTGTGGCGGCCTGGTCGAATTGGCCGAGCTGGCGGTACAGCGTGCCGAGCGTCTGGCGCATCTGGGCCTGCAGCGCGGGCTGGCCGGCCAGCTCCTGGTCGATGCGCGCAACGCCCTGGTCGAGCAGTTCGCGCGCGGTGATGCGTGCACCGGCGGCGGCATCGGGTGCTGCGGCGTCGAACACGCCGGTCAGGAAACGCTGCGCGGCCTGCGCGAGTTCGGCTTCGCGTGCGGCGCGGCGCGCCTGCGACAGGGCCAGCGCGCTGCCGGCGAAGATTGCGAGCAGGGCCAGCAGCAGCGCCGCGGAGGCGAGGCGGTGGCGCGCGACGTAGCGTTTCAGCCGGTACCAGCCGCTGTCGCGGCGCGCGAGGATCGGCGCACCGCGCATATAGCGGCGTACGTCGTCGGCCAGCGCCTGCGCGGTCGCGTAGCGGCGCGCCGGATCGGGGTTGGTCGCGCGCGCGACGATGATGCCGAGGTCGCCGCGCAGCTGGCGCGGCGCCACGCCGCCGCTGCCGGCGGCCGCGGCGGCATTGCTCAGGCGATCGCTGGCCGAGCCGGCCTGTGCGGCCGGGTTGTCGTGGAAGCGCGCGCCGCTGAGCAGTTCGAACAGCAGCACGCCGAGCGCATAGACGTCGACTGAAGTGCCGACATATTCGCCGCGGACCTGTTCCGGCGCCGCATAGGCGCGGCTCATGAAGCGCGCGCCGGTCTGCGTCTGCGCGCCGGCCTCGTCTTCCTCCAGCACTTTGGCAACGCCGAAATCGAGCAGGTGCGGCTGTCCGTTCGCATCGACGAGCACGTTGCCCGGCTTGAGGTAGCGATGCACGACGAGCTGGCCGTGCGCGTAGGCGACCGCCTCGGTCAGCTGCACGAACAGATCCACGCGCTGGGTCAGCGTGATGCGCGCTCCGTCCGCCCATTCGTTCAAGGTCACGCCGGCGACGTATTCCATGACGAACCAGGGCTGTCCCGATTCGCTGACGCCACCGTCGAGCAGGCGTGCGATCTGCGGATGCTGCAGTTGCGCGAGGATGCGCCGTTCGCGGCGGAAGCGCGCGAGGATCTCGCCCGAGTCCATGCCGCGCTTGATCCATTTCAGCGCGCCGTGCTGCACGTAGCCGTCGCCGTCGCGCACGGCGAGAAACACGGCACCCATGCCGCCGCGGCCGAGACGGCGCTGGATGGTCCAGCCGCCGACCTGGGTACCGCTCGCGAGTTCGTCGTCGGCTTCACCGGCGAGGCGCTCGGCCATGCTGCCGGCACCGGCATCGAGCAGGTGCGGCGCGGACTCGGCGGCCAGCAGTTGTTGCAGCAGTGCGAGCAGCACCGGATCGCCGCTGGCCTGGGCCTCGGCGAACGCGGCACGCTGCGCCGGCTCGAGTTCCAGCGCCTCGCGCAGCAGCGCGAACGCGCGGCGCTTGCGTGCCAGGCTGTCGTCGCCGCTCATGGGCTCGGCGGGGCCGGCGTCATTTCCGCGGCCAGCAGCGCGCGCGCTGCCTGCCAGTCGCGCATGACGGTGCGCACGGTCAGGCCCTCGAGTTCGGCGACTTCGGGAAATGCGAGGCCGCCGAAGAAATGCAGCTGCACGACGCGGGCGGCGCGCTCGTCGATCAGTTCCAGTGTGCTCAGTGCCTGGTCGAGCGCCAGCACGTCGACCGCGTCGCTGGGGTTTTCCGGCAGCGCGTCGTCGAGCGTGACCATGACCGCGCCGCCGCCGCGCTTGTCGGCCTGCACGCGCCGCGCGTGGTCGACCATGACCTGGCGCATCGCGCGCGCGGCCAGCGCCATGAAATGCTGCCGGCTCGTCGTGTTGAGCTGGCTGGCGGCGGCCAGCTTGAGATAGGTCTCGTTGACCAGCGCCGTGGTCGACAGCGTCATCGCCGCATTGCCGCGCAGCTGGTAGCGCGCGCACTGGCGCAACTCGTCGTAGAGCAGCGTGAACAGGCGGTCCTGGGCAGCGCTTTCGCCGCGACTGGACGCGGCGAGCAGGGCGGTGACGTCGTCGTGCATGAGAGCTATCCGGGAAATTCGACGGGAACTGTGCGAGCGGGACGGTAGACGCGTCAATGCAGCGCAACGATACGTCGGAAAGAAAGGCAAGGATGCACGGGCCTCAGCGCGCGACGACCAGCGTCGTGGCATCCGCGACCACTGCCCACTCCGCGCCGTAGAGTCGCAGTTGTGCCGTCGCGTTTCTGTGCACCAGCACGATCGCATTCTGTGAATGGCGCCACGCGAGCGCGTCGATCGCGTCGAGGTGCAGGCTCGCGACCAGCAGCGACGGCTCGCGCCAGGGCTGTCCAGGTATGCGCCCCACGCCGGGGCGCCAGCGCGCGCCGTGCTGTTGCAGTTGCCGCAGCAGTTCGCGCTGTGCAACGCGGTTGTACCGAGCCGGTTGCGCCGTCGAGCGCGGGTTGTACGCCGTGATGAAGGCGCACAGCGGTGCATCGCCCAGCCAGGCGGCGACAGCGGCGGGCAGTGGCGCGCCGATGCGCAGCGTGTCGCGCGCGCCGCCGTGCACGCGCCGTACCTCGAAATGGCAGTCGCGGTACATCTGGACCAGTGCGGCCCGGTTCATCAGTCGCGCGGGGGCAGCGGTGCGAGTGCTGCGACCGCGGCATCGGCTGCGGCGAGGTTGACCTCGGCCAGTGACGCCTTGCCGCGCACGAGTTCGCGCAGCAGCTGCGCCTGCTGTTCGCCGCGCGCGCGCGCAAACGCATACGGCAGACGCGTAAACGTGACGATGGAATAGCGCGGCAGGTAGCGCTGCGGATGGCGCGCGGCGAGCACGCGTTCGAGTTCGCGCATCAGCAGGTATTGCGGATCGTCGACGCGGTCGCGCATCTCGACATAGTTGTCCAGCGCCATTGCCGCGATCGCATCGCTGTTGGGCCTGCGCCGGCGCTGGAACTCGGCGAAGACGTCGGCCATCTCGCCGCGGTCCGCGGCGAGCAGGTCAGCCAGCTCCACCGCGTCCTCAAAGCCGCAGTTCATGCCCTGGCCGTGGAACGGCACGATCGCGTGCGCCGCGTCGCCGAGCAGCAGCGCGCGGCCGTCGAGGTGCCAGCGCTCCAGGTACAGCGTCGCGAGCAGGCCGGTCGGATTGCGCGTGAAATCGTCGAGGTAGTCCGGCATCAGCGGCACGGCATCGGGGAAGTCGCGCGCGAAGAACGCCTGCACCGCCTCGCGCGACTCCAGCGTGGAGAAGGCCGGGCCATCGTTGATCGGCGTGCTCGGCAGGAACAGCGTCACCGTGAAGCTGCCTTCGGCGTTGGGCAGCGCGATGCACATATAGTTGCCGCGCGGCCAGATATGCAGCGCGTTGGGATCCATCGCGAAACGTTCGCCGCGTGCCTTGGCCTCGCGCAGCGCCGGCGTCAGCACGGCATCGGGCAGCTGCTGCAGCGGCGGTATTTCCAGTTCCTTGTAGCCGTGGCCCAACGCGTCCAGGCGCTCGCCGAGATCCGTCGCGGCCTGCATGGCCTGGCGCAGCGCCGAGCCCGCGCCGTCGGTGCCCAGCAGCACGCGGGCATCGTGCCAGCGCATGTTGTGTTCGCGATCGTCGTACAGCTGCAGGCGCGAGGCAGTCCAGTCGACCTGCTCGAGCCGCTGGTCGAAATGGATCGTCGCGCCGGCCTGCTCGGCGGCGGTCAGCAACGTGCAGTTGAGCTGGCCACGGCTGACCGACCAGATGACTTCCGAATCATCGCGGCCGTAGCGTTGCAGATTGGTATTGCCGGCCGCGTCGTGAATCATGCGGCCGCGCATCATCACGGCGATCGGCGCGATGACGTCGGTAAGGCCCGCGACGCGCAGTCCGTGCCAGCCGCGCTCGGCCAGCGCGAGGTTGATCGAGCGGCCGCCGAGAAAGCCGTGCACGCGCGGATCGGGGCGGCGTTCGAACACCGTGACGCGAAAGCCGCGCTGCGCGAGCAAGGTCGCGAGCAATGCGCCGACGAGGCCGGCGCCGATCAGGGTGATGTCGCGGGAAGTGCTCGGAGAAGGCATGGGCGGTCAGGGCCGAAAGAGGGGGGTCGGTTGCATCGGTTCGAGCAGCACGCGTGCGTTTGCGGTGACATTGCCCGCGTGACTGCCGGCAGCGGCGCGCAGCGCATGCCGTCGCGCCGGCGGGCGTCCGCGCCGCGCGGCGCGCGGTCAGCCCGCGTCCGCGTGCCAGAGTCTGACCGCTTCGACGAAACGCGCCGCATCTTCGAAGCGGTTGTACAGCGCCGTCGGCGCGACGCGGATCACGTCGGGTTCGCGCCAGTCACCGACAATGCCGCGTTCGGCCAGGTGCTCGAACAACTGGCGGCCCGCATCGCGCGGCCCCTTCACGCGCAGGCTCAGCTGGCTGCCGCGGCGCTGCGGTTCGGCCGGCGTGAGCACGTCGAGTACCTGCGGCACTTCGTGTTCGATGAGCCAGGCGAGGTAGGCGGTCAAGGTCAGCGACTTCTCGCGCAGCCGGGCGATGCCGGCGCGATGAAAGATCTCCAGCGAGACGCGCAGCGGTGCGAGCGCGAGGATCGGCGGATTGGACAGCTGCCAGCCGTCGGCACCGGGAGTGGGGCGGAATTCCGGTCCCATCTGGAAGCGCGTGGCCTGGTCGTGGCCCCACCAGCCGGCGAAGCGCGGGCGCTGTTCGCTCTGTGCGTGGCGTTCGTGCACGAAGCAGCCGGCGACCGCGCCGGGACCGGAGTTGACGTATTTGTAGTGGCACCAGACCGCGAAGTCGCAGCCGCTGTCGTGCAGATCCACCGGCACGTTGCCGACCGCATGAGCCAGATCGAAGCCGACCGTGCAGCCTTTCGCGTGCGCGAGCCGCGTGATCGCCTCGAGGTCGAATACCTGGCCGGTCAGATATTGCACGCCGGGCAGCAGCACGAGCGCAATGCGCTCGCCATCGCGCTCGAGAGCCTGTGCGATGGCATCGAGCGAGATCGTGCCGTTGGCCTCGTCGCCATCGAGTTCGATCAGCGCCTGCGCCGGATCCAGGCCGTGAAAGCGCACCTGCGATTCCAGCGCGTAACGATCCGACGGAAACGCGCGCTTCTCCAGCAGGATCGCGCTGCGCTGCGCCGTCGGCCGGTAGAAGCTGACCATCATCAGGTGCAGGTTCGCGCTCAGCGAATTCATCGCGACGACTTCGGACGGCAGCGCGCCGACGAGTCCGGCCAGATGCTCGCGCACGAAGCTGTGGTACGGCATCCACGGGTTCTTGCCGCGGAAATGCGCTTCGACGGCGAGCGCGCTCCAGTCGTCCAGCTCGTCGGCCAGCGCCTGGCGCGTCGCGCGCGGCATGAGCCCGAGCGAATTGCCGCACAGATAGATCTGCTCGCCGGTGTCGTGCGGCGGAATGCAGAACTCGCCGCGGAACGCGGCCAGCGGGTCGGCGCGGTCGCGCGCCTGGGCCCAGGCCAGGCCGGTCTGAAAGTCCACCGAATCGCTCATTGCCCGCTCACTTCTGCAGCGACGCGGCGATCTGGTCGCAGCCCTGGTCGAACGCCGCGACCCAGACCGGGCTGGTGCCCTTGAGGACCGGGTGCACGCAGCGCAGCTGCACCGCGATGCCATTCTTGTAGAAATAGCTTTCGCGATATTTGTAGCGCGTCTTCTGATTCAGTCCGCTGTAGCGCAGGCTGCTGCCGTCGGTGCCGGTTTCGCTCTCGAAGCCCGGCGTCTGCCGGGCCTTGTCCAGCGCCTGACCCACGAAGACCTGGAATGCCTGCGCATCGTCGAGCTTGCGCGTGGTCACGCTGACGCGTGTCGCCTCGCCGGTGCCGCTGTCGGCCGGATCCTTGACCTGGAACGCGACGACCTGCGGGCTGCCTTCGCTCATCTGCATGATCACGGCCCAGTCGGCAGGCGCGCTGAACGCGATCGCACCGTCGTTGAGGGTGTAGTCGGCCGCAGCCGCCGTGGCGGAAAGTCCGGCAAGGAACAGGGCGGTGAACACGTTGGTGAGCTGGGTGGAAAACGGGCGGGCAGTCATCGGGCCTCCGGGGACACGTTTCAACGAGCAGGGGTCAACGATCAGGAAAAACGCGTGGCCGGCAGACCCAGCCACTGCAGCGCGGTGCCGTGATAGATCCGCGCGGCGGATTCGTCGTCGAGCTTCAGCGCGGCGATGCCGCTGCCGGGTTCCTGCTCACCGAGCGGGAACGGATAGTCGGTGCCGAGCATGACGCGGTCGATGCCGGCCACGTCGACGAGGTAGCGCAGCGCCTGCGGATCGTGCACGCAGGAATCGAAGAACAGGCGGTCGAAGTATTCGCGCGGACTGCGCGCGTTGTCGGTCGCGACGAGATCCGGGCGCATGCGGAATCCGTGCTCGATGCGGCCGATGGTGTACGGGAACGATCCGCCGCCGTGGGCCAGGCAGACGCGCAGTTCGGGCAGGCGTTCGAGCACGCCGCCGAGGATCAGGCAGCAGGCTGCGCGCGACTGCTCGGCCGGCATGCCGACCAACCAGGGCAGCCAGTATTTCGGCATCGATTCGCGGCCCATCATGTCCCAGGGGTGCACGAGGATTGCCGCGCCCAGGTCGGCCGCGGCCTCGAAGAACGGAAACAGTTCCGGCTCGTCGAGATTCCAGTTTTCCACATGGGAGCCGATCTGCACGCCGGAGAGACCCAACTGCTCGATGCAGCGCTGCATCTCCTGGATCGCGAGCGTCGGCGACTGCAGCGGTACCGTGCCGATGCCGGCGTAGTGGCGCGGGAATTCGCGACACAGCGAGGCGGTATGGTCGTTCAGGTGCTGATGCAGTTCCAGCGCCTCGTTGGCCTTGGCCCAGTACGAGAACAGCACCGGCACGGTCGAGATCACCTGCACCTGCACGCCGAATTTGGCGTAGTCGTCGATGCGCTGCTGCGGATCCCAGGTGTTGGACCAGATCTCGCGGAAGAACTTGCCATCCTTGTAGATGCGATGGCGGTCGTCGGTGTGCACGATGACCGGAAAGCGGTCGTCGCCATATTTTTCGGCGAGATTCGGCCAGTCGCGCGGCAGGATGTGAGCGTGGGTATCGATCTTGAGCATGGTCATCGAGTGTAAGGCACAGGTGCTAAGGCGGCGATGCCGATCATTTCAGGCGTAGCGCGCGGGCGCCGGGTTGACGTGGCCGCAGCCCTTGCAGGTGCGCGCCTCGATCGAACCGTAGAACCGGTCGAAGACTGGTGGGAAATCCGTCTCGACGCTGCCGAGCCCGAAGAATTCCTCATAGAGTTTGTTGTTGCAGCGCTCGCAGAACCAGAGCAGGCCATCCTGCTCGCCGGGCAGGCGCTTGCGTTCGACGACGAGGCCGATCGAGTCGGCCCTGCGCTGCGGCGAATGCGGCACGCGCGGCGGCAGATAGAACACTTCGCCGGCATGGATCGCGATATCGCGCGGCTGGCCGTCTTCCTGGATGCGCAGGACCATCTCGCCTTCGATCTGATAGAAGAATTCCGGACCTTCGTCGACGTGATAGTCGGTGCGCTGGTTCGGTCCGCCGACGACCATGACGATGAAATCGCCGTCGTAGATGCATTTGTTCGCGACCGGCGGCTTGAGCAGGTGGCGGTTGTCCTCGATCCAGCGCTGGAAGTTCAGGGGCGGTGCAAGCGGCATGGGCGATCTCCGGCGAGGCGACAGGGCAGTGTAGCCTGTGTCGGCGACCGGCCGGCTCCGCGGTCGCGCGCGGTGCGGCGGACTCGACGAGATCGTCAGGTGGACGCCTGCGGGTATTGGCCTGCGGGCCGATGTCCCTGGCTGGCATTTCCGCTGGACGATCCGCCGGCCAGCTCCGATCATGCGTCCGCGCGCCGCCGGCCGGCGCAGCACCACCGCCAGGACTTCGTCATGCCTTTCCGGTTTTCGTGTCGTTCGCTACGTCTTGGTCTGTTGGCTGTTCTGCTTTGCGCCAACACCGCCGTGCCGGCGGCCGACTATCCGGCCGACAGCGGCTGGAACATCTTCTGGGGTGCGTTCGTCGACGAACTTGTCGGCGCGCCCGGCGCCGCCGCGCTCAAGCCGCTCGCACGCTTCGAGGAAGCTGGCATCGCGTTCGACTACCCGGCCGTGCTGCGCGTCAACCACGACGTCGAGGATGGGCAGTGGCGTCTCTGGCGCGGCGATTTCGAACTCGAGGTCCGCACCGGCACTTACAACGCCGACCACGCGCAGACCCTCATGGACATGATGGGCAGCGTGCTGCACGGCGGCGACGAACCCGCCGCGCCGCCCGAGCCGGCAACCGTGCTGCGCCTGTGCGGCCGCGACGTCGCCGGCCTGCGACTGCGCCTGACCTTCGTCGGCGACCCGCACGAGTTCCTCGCCTACGACCTGCCGCTGGCGAACGGCGAATCGCGCCTGTTTCTGTTCGACGACATCCTGTACGACGGCAAGCCCTCGGCGGCGCGCGAGGCCACGCTCGACGCGTGGCGCGGCAGCCTGCGCTGCACGGCGTCCTGAGTCGCTATTCTCGCGGGCAACTGTCCCTCGACCGTGTGCGCGGCGTCCCTACGCCCTGCCATGGAATTCGCCGCGAAACGTCATCGCGTCGTCTGCGGATCGCGCTAAGATCCGGCCGGCTTGCGCTGCGATCCGGCAGTTCGTACTCCTTCACTTTTCCACTTATTCCGCATCGACAGTCGTTTTCACGGCACCTGCGCGAACCCCAGCAACTTCTCGACCTTGCCGAACGGGTAGCTAAATCGCCCCGCCTTCGACTCGCTCCATCGCTGGCGCTCGATCAGGTCGGTCGTGAACTGGCCATGGTCGATTCGACCATCGCGTCCGTGTACACGGCGAAGACGCGCGCGAGTGGAGTTCATGGAGGCGTCGGTAGCGGCTACGCACGAATCGGCGGGAGATGGCGCCGAGCGTGCAGCGGATGACGAGTTGGCCTTACTTCGGTTGGCCGTACGCTTGAGTTCGCGATGACGCTGCATCCGCGTACCATGCGTGGACGATGGTTTGCCAGGGCTCAGGGAGGGGAAGACCCAATGCGACCGACGGCTGCCAAGCTCAGGCTGATGAAGGGCGCGTTGCTCGCGCTGCTGGGGATTGCGCTCGCGCACGCCGCCGAGCCCACCGTCCAGCCGCTGCCGCGGCTCGAGACCGGCATGCACACCGCGCTTATCAACCGCATCGCCACCGACGTGGCCGGCCGCTGGGCGGTGACGGCTTCGGACGACAAGACCGCACGTGTCTGGGACCTGGCCGACCCCGGCAAGCCGGCGCAGGTGCTGCGCCCGCCTCAGGGCGTCGGCAACGAAGGCAAGCTGTATGCGGTGGCGCTGTCGCCCGACGGCGAGACGGTGGCCGTCGGCGGCTGGATAAGTCCAGAAAACGAGAGAGAGGCGATCTACCTGTTCGAGCGCGGCAGCGGCAAGCTGCTGCGCCGCCTGGGCGGGCTGCCGAGTGTCATTCAGCACATCGCCTTCTCGCCCGACGGCCGCTGGCTTGCGGCCAGCCTGGGCGGCAACGGCGTGCGTCTGTTCGATTGGCGCAGCGGCCGCGAGACCGGGCGTGACACCGACTATGGCGACGCTTCGTACAGTGTCGCCTTCAGTGCCGACGGCCGGCGTCTGCTGGCCACGTGCTACGACGGCGCGTTGCGCCTGTACGCGCTCGACGGCGGCGCCCTCGGCCCAGCGCAACAGGGGCGGCCGGGCGGCGGCAAGCGACCCTTTTCGGCACGCTTCTCGCCCGATGGCCGCCATGTTGCGGTCGGCTTCAGCGACAGCACCGTCGTGCAGGTGCTCGATGCGCGCACGCTGCGCGAACTGGCGCGGCCGGACACGGGTGGCGTCGGCAACGGAGACCTCGCCAACGTCGCCTGGACTACCGAAGGCCGCCTGCTGGTCGCGGCCGGACGCTGGAGTGTCGATGGCAAGCATCCGGCGCGGCGCTGGCGCGTCGGCGACTGGTCGCCCGAGCGCGACCTGCCGCTGGCGGACAACACCGTGATGGACTTCGCGCCGCTGCCCGACGGCGCGCTGCTGTTCGCAGCGGGTGGCCCGAGCTGGGGCGTGCTCGATGCGGCCGGGGCGTTCCGGCTGCGCTACGACCCGGCGATCGCCGACCTGCGTGGGCCGGACCGGTTGCGCCTGTCGCCCGATGCGCGACAGGTGCGCTTCGTCGACGAGCGTAGCGGCACCGTGCGCAACTTCGACCTCGCCAGCCGCAGCCTCGGCGGTGACATCACCACGCTGCAGCCGGCGCAAACGACTGGCCTGAAGATTGAGCGTTGGGAGGATTACCGGTCCCCGATCCTCGACGGCAAGCCGATCGAACTCAAGCCCTATGAGACGTCGCGCAGTCTCGCGATTGCGCCGGATGGGCAGCGCTTCGTGCTCGGCACCGATTGGTGGCTGCGCCATTTCGACCGTAGCGGCAAGCCGACCTGGGCCACGCCCCCGCCGGTGCCGGGTGTCGCCTGGGCGGTGAACTACAGCCGCGACGGCCGTTTCGTCGTTGCCGCCTACGCCGACGGCACGATCCGCTGGCACCGCGCCGGCGACGGCAGCGAGGTGCTGGCGCTGTTCGCGCACGCCGACGGCAAGCGCTGGATCGTATGGACGCCGCAGGGCTTTTATGCGGCCTCCGGGCCCGACGCCGAGGAGCTGTTCGGCTACCACCTGAACCGCGGCCGGGATCGTGAAGGTGAGTTCGTCAGCGCGCGCCAGTTGCGCGAGCACCTCTACCAGCCGGGACTGATCTCGCGCCGGCTCGACGCCAATGGCGACCGGCTGCTCGACGAGGCGGTGGCCAAGCTCGGCGATGTGCGGCAGTTGCTGGCCGTGACGCCATCGCAGGCGCCGCCGCCCGTGGTCGAACTGCTGTCCGATGCGGCGGTGACGACCGATCGCGATGTGCAGGTCAAGGTGCGCTTGCGCGGCACGGGCCGGCTGATCTACCGCCTCGACACGGCCGTACTCGAAGGGCGGTCGAGCAGCATCGTCGGGGACGGTACCGAGAGCCGCACCTTCACCCCGGCTGCGCCAGGGCCGCACGAGATTACCGTCAGCGCGATGGACGCGCGCGGCGTCGAGACCCGGCCGCTGCGCATCGCGGTGGACGTGCGCCGGGCCGCGGCGCCGCCGACGCTGCACGTGCTGGCCATCGGCATCAGCGCTTACCGCGACCGTGAACTGCAGAAGGGCGTGCGCTTTGCCGCCGCCGACGCGCAAGCGGTCGGCGAGCTGTTCGAGCGCCAGGGTGCGCGGCTGTACGGCAAAGACAAGGTCAAAGTGCAGGTGTTGCCCGACAGCCAGGCCAGCGGCGACGCGATCCGCGCGGCGCTGACCCGGACTGCCGCCGCTGTCGCGCCGCAGGATGTCTTCGTGCTCTACCTGGCCGGGCACGGCGCGAGCTTCGACCGCGAATATCACTTCATCCCCCAAGACGCCGTCTATACCTCGGCGGCCGCGCTGCGCCAGCGCAGCCTGACGTCCGACCATTTCCGCGAGCTGCTGAAAGCGATCCCGGCAACCAAGTCGCTGGTGCTGCTGGACACCTGTGCTTCGGGCGCCTTCGGCCGGCAGGACGGGCGCGAGGTCGGGCAGAAAGACGCGATCGACCGGCTGAGCCGGTTGACCGGGCGCGTGATCATCGCGGCCACCGCCGATGACAAGATGGCGCTCGAAGGCGAAGGCGGCCACGGTGCGTTCACCTTCGCGCTGCTCGAAGGGCTGCAAGGCAAGGCCGACCGCAACGGCAACGGCACGGTCGAGGTTCGCGAACTGGCCGACCATATCGAGGAACGGTTGCCGCAGATCACCCGTAAGTGGGGCTACGAGCAGTTCCCGTTCAGCTCGACCGAGGGCCAGTCGTTCACGCTGGTGCCCAAGCGGTGACGGCGAAGGCCTTCTCCGTGCCGCTGAAGGTCTTCGTCTCCTACGCGCACGAAGACGAGGTGCTTCGCCGGGCGCTGGCCAACCACCTGCGAGCGCCGGAGCGCGAAGGCCTGATCGTCGTCTGGCACGACCGCAAGATTACCGGCGGCCGCGAATGGGCCGGGGCGATAGACGACGCGTTGGCCAGCGCCGACATCGTGCTGCTGCTGATCAGCTCCGACTTCCTGGCGTCGGACTACTGCCACGACGTTGAACTGAAGGACGCGATCCGCCTGCACGATGCCGGGCAGGCGCGGGTCGTGCCGGTGATCCTGCGCAGTTGCGACTGGACACATTCGCCGTTCGCGCGCTTCAACGCGCTGCCGCCCGACGGGCTGCCGGTGGTCGAAGCGCCTTTCCCGGACCAGCGCTACAGCGAGGTGGCGGACGGGCTGCGCTGCGTCGTGGCCGAACTGCTGCCCGCGGCGGCGCAGCCTGCTGAGACCGTCCCACGAGCGGAGCCGACGGTGCCTCGCCCGGCGAAGCGGCGCACGTTCAGGATCGAGTTCTCGTTGTGGGGCCTGAAGGTCGGGCCGGTCGAGCTGCCGGTGCCGGCGTTGCGCGGGCGGTACGCGGCGCTGTCGGCGGTGGCGATGCTGACCGTGGCCGCCGCCGCCGCGTACCTGTTCTCCCTGAACCGGCCGATGGCCCAGGCGCGCGAGGCCATGCGCATGGCGCGCTACGACTGGGCGGTGGAGCAGTTGAAGACGATTCCCGACGCTCTCGCGATGTGGCCGGGGCTCGCGGCGCTGCGCCAGAGCGCCGCGCTCGGCGCCAGCACCTACCGGCAGCCGCAGGACTGGGAGCAGATCGGTGCGGACTTGCAGCGCCAGCGCAAGGCTCGCCCCGACGATCACTTCCTGCAGGTGCTACACGCCGAGAGCCTGCTGCGCCGGTACGACTACGACGGCGCCAGTCGCCTTGTCGACGCGGCGCTCGCCGCCGATCCGGCATATGCACAGGCGTGGTTCCTGCGCGGCCTGGTCGCGGAACAGGCAAAGGGAGACCGCAACGCAGCGCTCCAAAGCTATCGGCGTGCCGTGGAGGCGGCACCCTCGTCGCCCCAGTACCGCGGCAACCTCGCGCGCACCCAGCTGGATCTCGGCCACTACGACGACGCGCTTGCCGAGTACGCGAAGACCACGCAGTTGCCGGTGGCCCAGGTCGAATCGGCGCTCGCCTGGTGGGCGAAGGGCGACTTTCGGCGGGGCGCGGATGCCCAGCGCGCCGCGCTCGCCATGCTGGGCAACACCGGGATCATGAGCAGTTTTTACAACCGCGTGTTGTGGGACTTCGTGCTGTCCGACGGCAGCGGTGTGCGCTTGCCGAACACCGACGACAAACGCTGCTACGCCAGCCTCGGCGAGGCCGCATCGCGCCGCCTGGACGGCCAGGAGAGCGTGGTCTTTCCGCCCGCCGCCTGCGCCGAGCCGCCGCGGGAGATCGCCGCGCTGGTGGCCGACGACCTGTGCCGCTTCGTCGACGCGACTCAGCCGGGGCTCGCCGCATCGGCTGCAGCACTGCGAACTGCGCTCAGAAGGCCGGAGCGGTGTGCGCCTGCGTCGATGGCGGCTGACGCAGCACCCGGCAATCGCTGAGGGCTGACCGGATGTAATCGCCACAGGAGTATCGACGTGATGAACGAGCGAATCGTCCGGCTGTTGCTGGTCCTACTGGCGGTCTGGAGCATCAACGCGAACGCCAACCTGTGTGGGTTGGATCGGCTCAACGACCGCTATCGCGGTGAGTCGCGGAATGTCTCCGGCGCAAGCTTCACGCCGCCGGGGTACCTCGGTAGCGTGGCGGAGTACAACGCGTGGATTCTGGCGTGCAATCGCAAGCGTGATTCGCACGGTGCAGCACTCGATCGGGAGATCGACCCGGACAGCCCCGATGGCTTCGCGAGCAACCTGCCACCGCGGATGGTGAAGGGCCGCATCGAGTATCTCGATGCCGTGGTCTCACAGCTCAAGTATGGTTATCGGTTGCAGCGGGTTAACGGCGAGTGGGTTGTAACGGTTTCGATTCGCCTGTTGTTTCCGGAGCGTCCGATCAAGAACCGTCTGGACATTCCCGCCGAGCTAGCGGTACAGCTCGGCTTGATGACGGCGCCTGACGGCGCGATCGGCACCAGAGACTGCGATGCCGGGCAGGAAGGAACGGCGCGGCTGCCGATCCGTACCGTCGTCAATCAGGGACGCCTTGTAACCTTCGACGGCTTCGGCTGCCGCCTCGAGCGCGATCGCAGGCTCGCGAATGGCGAAAAGCTGCTGGATCATTTCTATCTGTTCTGGAAGCAGGCGATTGAAACCGCGTGGAGCCGACCCGGTTTTCGCATCGAAGTGGTGTTTCCCGATTACCCATCGCCTTTGTTTCCACCCCCTGCCGCCGGTGTAGCAACAGCCTTCGACAAGACCAACACCGAGTGGAAGATCCGTTTTTCGAACAACGCCGAAAAACGCACGACTTTCCAGCAGTTGCCATTCAAATGGGAGAACGCAGCGATGGCGCTCGCTGGCGCCACCATTGCGCACGAAGCCGGCCACCTGCTGGGCCTGGACGACGAATACCGGGAGAACAATCGCGGGGCCAAGAACGCGTGGCGCGACTGTACCGCGCACGGTGGCGCGGACTACCTGATGTGCAGCCAGACCTTCGCTGGCGACGGTACGCCGGCGAACGATGTCGGCGGCATAGGTCGCCCCGAAGCCGCCAAGGGGATCTACGCCTGGATCATCACGCGACGCTATGCGATCGGCGATGCACCCGAATGTACGGACGATGCTGACTGCAGCTTTGCGGAGTACTGCGACCGCGGCGGCGTGCTCGCGCTTGCGAAGAATGTGTGTGCACCCAGACTCGGCGTGTGCGAGGCCTGCGACCGCGACAACGAATGCGTGTCCGGTAATTGCACGCTATTGCGTTGCGTTGCGGCCACCAGCCTTGCGATCGGCACGACCTGCTGCCGCAACCAACAATGTGCAAGCAACAACTGCTCGAGCAAGGGACAGTGCCAGTGTCGGCGCAACGATGATTGTCCCAGCGGACAGAAATGTCGCGAGGGTTTCCTGGGGATCGGGTTGAACGAGTGCCGGTGAGAATGTGCTCGTGGCGCGGTCGATGGCACGCGCAGGCCGGCTGCGAAGAGGGCGCTTTGAATCCTGACTAGGCGGCTTCCCCGATGACCGCAACGCACTTCAGCTCGATCGCGATCGGCGTCGGCAGTGCGGTGATGCCGAGTGTCGTGCGGCAGGGCTGCGCGGTCGTGAAGTGTTCGGCGTAGAGGCGGTTGTAGGCAGCGAAATCGCGGCTCATGTCGGTCAGATAGACGGTGACGTCGATGAGATCTTCCCAGCGCGCGCCGGCGGCTTGCAGCACGGCGCGCACATTGGCGAAGACCTGGCGGCATTGCGCCTCGATGTCGTAGGCGACGAGGCGCTGGTCGGCGTCGTAGACGTTGCCGGGAATGGCGTTGCTGCCCGGTGTGCGTGGGCCGACGCCGGACAGGAACAGCAGGTTGCCGACGCGGCGCGCATGCGGATAGGCGCCGACCGGCGCCGGCGCGTTGCCGGCATGGATGGGACTGGCGTGTGCGGGGTCGCTCATGGATTGCGTTCCTTGCTGCCGACGGTGATGTTCTGCGTGTTTACGACCTGACTGTCCGCGCCGCTTGCGCGCACGCGGTAGCGGCCGGGGCGCAAGTACAGGTCGGTGCGCAGCTGGTTGACGGTGCGGAACTTGCGCTCGCTGCCGGTCAGTGACGAATCGCTGAGGCCGATCACGATGCGGTCGGCCGGGATCGCGTCGTCGCCGTCGCCGAGGTAGCGCGCTTCGATCATGCAGGGCATGACCGAACGGCAGATTTCACCATCGATGGTATACGGCTGGCGTGCGCCGCCGAGGCTCAGCCAGCTCTGCCGGCCGTTGTCGTGCGTATACGGCGGCAGCGCGACGCTGAGGTCGTACTGGCCTTCGCGCAGGCTCCAGGGCTTGCCGTCCTTCGCGACGAAGGCGACCGCGGTCTTCGGCGGCGATTTCGCCAGCAGCGCGCGGTAGTACGGATGATCCTGGCTGGTTTCGCCATGCGGGATCAGCATGGTCTGCTCGACGGTCAGCGGATCGATGTGCGCGATCTTGCGGAAGTGCTGCGCCATGCTCGCGCCGCCGAGGTACTTGCCCGATTCGACGATGTGCGCGTAGCCCGCATTGACCACGACGCGGGCCTTGGGATCGTCCTTGAACACGCGGTTGTACAGATTGCGCGCCTGTTCCTTTTCGCGCGCGTCGCCGACCGCTTCGGACGCGGCCTCGTAGGCGACCACGGTGAAGCCGAGCTTGAGCGCGGTGCGCACCATCTCGGCGTAGACCGGTTCCTGCGTGTAAAAGCCGCTGTCCTCGTTCGGGTAGCCGCGGTCGGCCAGATTCGTGTCGGTTTCGTACAGGGTCTCGGCGGCGAAATGGGTGAAGCCGAGTTCCTTCAGGCGCGGCAGCATGGCGACCGTCAGCGTGCGCGTAATCGCGGCGTTGTGCGCCTCGTTGAAGAACACGGCGCGCTGGTCCTTCGCGAGCCGCGCTATCGTGTCGGCGGCCGGTTCGATGCGCCAGGCGTCTCCTTCCACTGGCGAAGGCGCGTCCTGCTTGTCGCCGCCCTGCTGGATCGAGAAGGATTGCATCGCATCGTCGTGCAGGCCCAGGTAGGACTGATGCCAGCTCAGGTACTGGCCGAAGATCAGGCGGAAGGCCTTGCCGTCGTCGGCGACGTAGGCGGCGCGCATGATCTGGTACTGCGGCAGCAGGCCGCGGACTTTTTCCGCTTGGCGCAGAATGGATTCGGATTTTTCCGCGGCGGCAATCTGCTGTTCTTTCCAGTTCGCGGCTCCGGCCGCGGTGGACAGGGCGAGCAGCGCAAGTATCGTCAGGGCAGGGGCCGTCAGGGCGAAGGTAGGGCTGGGGCGCATGGCGGGTTCTCCGAAGTCGCGCGCAGCATAGAACAGCGCCGCGCGCGGCGGTTTTGCAGCGCGTGTGCGTTGCCGCGACTGCGCGCCGGTGGCGCCGAACGCGCAAGCGCGGCCAAGCGCACGCAACGGTATCAGCCCCGCACCGCGAGCTGGTTCAGAGCCGTCTGGTAGACGCCGGGCAGTTGCTCGCGCGCCTCGACGGTCATGGCCAGGTCGGTGATGCGGCCGTCCAACAGGCTGTAGATCCAGCCGTGCACGCTGAGCGGCTGGCCGCGCGACCAGGCGTCGTCGACGACGGTGGTCTGGCAGACGTTGAGCACCTGCTCGATGACATTGAGCTCGCACAGCCGCGCGTGGCGCAGCGCGTCGAGCTCGAGCGCATCGAGCATCGCTGCGTGCTTCTGCGCGACGTCGCCGACATGGCGCAGCCAGTTGTCGGCGAGGCCGACGCGCACACCGGTCAAGCTCGCGTGCACGCCGCTGCAGCCGTAGTGGCCGACGACCATGATGTGTTCGACCTTGAGCAGGTCGACGGCGAACTGGATCGCGCTCAGGCAATTGAGGTCGGTATGCACGACGAGATTCGCGACGTTGCGATGCACGAACACTTCGCCGGGCTGCATGTCGGTGATCTGGTTCGCCGGCACGCGACTGTCGGAACAGCCTATCCAGAGGTACTTCGGCGCCTGCTGGTTGGACAGGCGCCGGAAGAAATCCTTGTCCTGCGCGCGCATGGCCTCGGCCCAGGCCTTGTTGCGCTTGAGCAGGTCGGAAAGATCATTCATGGCTGGTTTCCAGAGCGAAAGCCGCAAGCATAGCTGCAGCGGAGCGGGGTGCAGAAATGACGAACGGGAGATTGACGCGCGGGATCAGTCGAGTGCGATGCAGACATTCTTCGCTTCGGTGAAGAAGCGCAGCGCCTCGGTGCCGCCCTCGCGGCCGACGCCGGACTGCTTGACGCCGCCGAACGGCGTGCGCAGGTCGCGCAGCATCCAGCAGTTGATCCAGACGATGCCGCTTTGCAGTTGCGCGGCGATGCGGTGGGCGCGATTCAGATCGCGCGTCCACACCGTCGCGGCCAGGCCATACGCGGTGCCGTTCGCGATCGTCAGCGCATCGGCTTCATCGTCGAAGGCCTGCAGCGTGACCACGGGGCCGAAGATTTCTTCCTGGTTGGTGCGGCAGCCGGCGCCGAGGTTGTCGATCACGGTCGGCTGGATGAACCAGCCGCCGGCGCAGCGTCCGGGCACGCTGGCGGCTTGCCCGCCGGTCAATACGTCGCCGCCTTCCTGCCGGGCCAGCGCGATGCAGCCCATGACCTTGTTGAAATGCGCCTGCGACACGACGGCGCCGAGATCGTTGTCGGGTTGTTCGGGATCGCCGACGCGCAGTGCGCGCACGCGCGCGACGAAACGGTCGCGGAATTCGGCATAGATGCGCCGCTCGACGAGGATGCGCGATCCGCAGAGGCAGATCTGGCCCTGATTGGCGAAGGCGGAGCGCACGATAGTGTCGAGCTGAGCCTCGCTGCCTTCCCAGTCGGCGAATACGAGCGTCGCGTTCTTGCCACCGAGTTCCAGCGAGGTCTTTTTGAACTGCCGTGCCGCACCCTGCGCGATCTGCGCGCCGACGCGCGTGGAGCCGGTGAAGGAAATGGCCTTGACCGCATCGGCGTCGACCAGCGCCTGGCCGGTCTGCGTGCCGCTGCCTTGCAGGATGTTCAGCACGCCGGGCGGAAAGCCGACCTCGATACTGGCCTGGGCCAGCATGTGGGCCGTCAGCGGCGTGACTTCGGAGGGTTTCGCGAGCACGCAGTTGCCGGCCGCGAGCGCCGGCGCGATCTTCCAGGTGAACAGATACAGCGGCAGATTCCACGGGCTGATGCAGGCGACCGTGCCGAGCGGCTGGCGCAAGGTGTAGTTCAGGGCGCGGTCTTCCATTGCGTGCGCTTCGCTGGACCATTGCGTGATGGCCGCGGCGAAGAAGCGCAGGTTGCTGACCGCGCGGGGGATGTCGACACTGCGCGCGAGCTGCAGCGGCTTGCCGCTGTCGCGCGATTCGGCCAGTGCGAAGGCTTCCTGCTGCTGTTCGATGCGGTCGGCGAGCCGGTTCAGCAGCTGCGCGCGTTCTCCCGCGGGCAGGCGCGACCACGCCGGAAACGCGCGCTGTGCCGCCTCGGCCGCGAGCGCGACGTCGGCCGCGTCGGAATCCGGACAGTGCGCATGGAGCTGGCCCGTGGCCGGTTCGAACACATCGAGATAGCGGCCATTGGCCGGTGCGGTCAGGCGACCGTCGATGAGGTTGCTCAGGGTCTGGATGGTCATACGCCGATGGTAGCGTGTGTTCGGCGAGGCTCGGAGGGTTCGGCCTGCGCCGGCTACGACTCGTGCCCGTCGTCAGCGTTGCGCGCGATCGCGCGCGCGTGGCGCAGGCCGATCTCGTGGAGTTGCTGAAGCTCGCGTGCGTCGCGCTGCGGCGGACGCCCGCCGGCCGCGCGCCACAGCAGCAGCGGATTGCAGAACGCCCAGAGCATGCCGGTCAACACCGACATCAGCGTGTAGGCGAGGCCGTCGTTCTGCCACCCGTCGCCCGGCCCCGCACCCGGCAGCAGTCGGAACCAGACGCCGAGCACAACGCACTGGATCAGCACGAGCACGACGATGGGCCGGCCCAGCCCGTCGATGTGGTCGGGCGTCGCGGAGAACCGGCGCAAGCCCCAGGCCGCCGTCGCGCCTAGGGCCAGTGCCAGCAGCAGCGGCAACAGGCCCGCCACCCATACGAGCACGGCTCCGACGCCCATGCGCAGCCAGTCCATGTAGCCCTCCGCCATGCTGAACAGCCAGCCGGCGCGGTCGAGTGCGTGTACGGTGCGCGATCCGTCGAGTCCGATCAGCAGCGTCTGCGCCGCGACGATGGCGGCCAGGACGGCGATGCGGACGGTGGACGGTTGCACGCAGCGGCACCTCGATGGCACGAACCCGCGCCGCTTTCACGGCGCACCGTGACAGTGTGCGTCGCAACGTGTTCATCGGTTGCCGCGGTGTGTTGCGCCGGCATCGCTTTGACGTTGCAAGGCTTGACTGTCCGCCGGGGTTGTCCCATCGCGGCGCTGAACTACGCCCTTACCGCCGGACGAGGTCGCTGTAGCGAAGTCTTCGCGGCGCTCACGGGGTTGCGATCAGTACCGCGTCGCGCGAGCGACGGGTTCACGATTCATCGCTTCACAGCGACTGCATGCGTCCACCGTCGACCGGCAGGTTGACGCCGTTGATGTAAGCCGCCGCCGGCGAGGCGAGAAACGCGATCGCCGCGGCGATCTCGTCGGCAGCGGCAAAGCGGCTTGCCGGCACGCTGGCGAGCATCGCCTGCTCGATGTCCTGCTCGCTCTTGCCGGTTGCCTGCACGCGGTCGCGCACGATCTGTTCCAGGCGCTGCGTGCGCGTATAGCCGGGCAGCACGTTGTTGACCGTGATGCCGTAGGAGCCGAGCTCGGTCGCGAGCGTCTTGGCCCAACTCGCCACGGCGCCGCGGATCGTGTTGGACACGCCGAGGTTGCGGATCGGTTCCTTGACCGAGGTCGAGATCACGTTGATGACACGACCGTAGCCGGCTTCGCGCATGCCGGGCAGCACGCATTGCAGCAGCGCGTGATTGGCGAGCAGGTGATGCTGGAAGGCATCGACGAAGGCCTCGGCCGTGGCCGACTGCGCTGGCCCGCCTGGCGGTCCGCCGGTGTTGTTGACGAGGATCTGCACCGGCGCGGCATACACGGTACTTTCCACTTTGCGCCGCAGCGCTTCGGTGTCGGCCATGTCGACGGCGATGAAGCCATGCGTCTGTGCGGCGTGCACGCTGGGCAGCGCGGCCGCGACCGCGGCCAGCGATTCCGCGTTGCGCGCGAGCACGGTGACATTGGCGCCGAGCAGGGCGAGTTCGTGCGCCGCGGCGCGGCCTATGCCTTGCGAGGCGCCGCAGACCAGCGCGTGACGGCCGTTCAGATCGAGCTGCATGGGAGTCTCCGTCGGACAGAAGCGCGTTTCACCCCCCTTGAAGGGGAGGGCCTTAAGAGCGGGCAGGGCGTTAAAGCTAAGCCAGACCGCGCGCGATCTTGTGAACCATGCGCGGCAGCAGCTCTTCGTCGCTGTCGCCGCGCGGCACGTCCATGGTGTCGAGGTCGAAGCCCATGATCGCGGCGTCTTCCTCGTCCAGGCCGTCAAATTCGCGGAAATCCGCATCGAGCAGCGCCATGCGCGCGGTGGCTTCGTCGTCGTAGCGCAGGTATTCGCCGGTGGCGCCGAACACTTCGGCGATGCCGCTGTCGAGTATGTCCAGGCGCGACCAGATCAGCGTGTCGCCGAAGCCGGCACACCACCAGTAGGTGTGGGCAGGTACCGCGGCAGTGCCGTCGGCCATTTCGATGTCTTCGCTCATACCACGACTCCGGTGATGCGCAGTACCAGCAGTATCGCCGCGCAGGCGCTGCCGATGGCGATGGCCCAGGCGGCGATACTGCCCGGAAGGGCGAGGAAGCGCAGGTTCTGATCGGCCGAGGCGCGCCAGGCGAAACGCAGGAACCAGCCGAACGCGCGCGGCGAAAACGGTGTCGCGCCCATCAGCGGACGATCCTGCGGATGCCGATCGCGCAGCTGCGTCGCGACCAGCGGCCAGCTCATGACATAGGCAGTCAGGCCGAAAATGGCGAAGCCCAGCGCGAGCAGCAATGGAAAAAGCATGGTTACGCGACCTCTAAACCGAATCGTTTTTTCGCTTTCGGAGCCCCCTTGAGTCAAGGGGGTGAAGAGTGATCGCTCAGAACCGCAGGTTCTGATCACTCTGAACGCCCAATGGGCCGGGCGGCCAAACGCGCAGCGTTTGGCGGGGTTGTGGAGATCTGGTGCTGAGTACAAGAGCCAGATAGCTACTACTTGCCTTGGTCTTCCTTAAAACTCGGCGTGTCCGGGAACGCGCGGGTACGGAATTGCGTCGCGGATATTGGCCAGGCCGCAGGTATAGACGACGAGGCGTTCGAAGCCCAGGCCGAAGCCCGCGTGCGGCACCGTGCCGTAGCGGCGCAGGTCGCGATACCACTGGTAATGGACCGGGTCGATCTGCATCTTGGCCATGCGCGCATCGAGCAGATCAAGACGTTCCTCGCGCTGCGAGCCGCCGACGATCTCGCCGATTCCCGGCGCGAGGATGTCCATCGCGGCGACGGTCCTGCCGTCGTCGTTGAGGCGCATGTAGAAGGCCTTGATCTGCTCCGGATAGTTCATGACCACGGCCGGGCGTCCGACATGCTGTTCGACGAGATAGCGTTCGTGCTCGGTCTGCAGGTCCATGCCCCATTCGACCGGGAACTCGAAGGTCTTGCCGGAATTCTGCAGGATCTTGACCGCCTCGCTGTAGTCGATCCGCGCGAACGGCGCGTCGATGAAGTTTTCCAGACGCGTGATCGCGGTTTTCTCAACGCGCTCGGCGAAAAAGGCCATGTCGTCGCCGCGTTCGTTCAGCACCGCGCGGAACACGTATTTCAGCAGGGCTTCGGCGAGGTCGGCGTCGGCGGACAGGTCGGCGAACGCGATTTCCGGTTCGATCATCCAGAACTCGGCCAGATGGCGCGAAGTCTGCGAGTTTTCCGCACGGAAGGTCGGGCCGAAGGTGTAGACCTTGCTCAATGCCAGGCAATAGGCTTCGACGTTGAGCTGGCCGGACACGGTCAGGAACGCGTCCTTGCCGAAGAAGTCCTTGGAATGATCGACGGCGCCCTTGTCGGTGCGCGGCAGGTTGGCGAGGTCCAGCGTCGATACGCGGAACATCTGGCCGGCGCCTTCGGCGTCGCTGGTCGTGATGATCGGCGTATTGATCCAGAAATAGCCGTTCTCGTGGAAGAAGCGGTGCACGGCCTGGGCGAGGCAATGGCGCACGCGCGTGATCGCGCCGAAGATGTTGGTGCGCGGGCGCAGGTGGGCGACCTCGCGCAGGAATTCCATCGAATGCGGCTTGGGCTGGATCGGATAGGTCTCGGGATCGTCGACGAAGCCGGTGACGTCGATGGCGGTGGCCTGGATCTCGAAGCTCTGGCCCTTGCCCTGCGATTCGACGACGGTGCCGGTGGCGATGACGCCGCAGCCGGCGGTGAGCTTGAGCACGTCGGTTGCGTAGTTCGGCAGCGTGTTCGGCGCGACGATCTGGATCGGGTCGAAGCAGGAGCCGTCGCTGAGATTGACGAACGAAAGGCCGGCCTTGGAATCGCGCCGGGTGCGTACCCAGCCGCGGACCGTGATTTCGCTGCCGACCGGATGCGTCCCGGCCAGCGCGGCCTTGATGCTGACTACCGCCATGGATCTCTACTCCGCCAAATCGTGAGGCGCCGGGATGCGCCGGGAAAGCCTGCGATGATAACGGAACTGTGCTGCCGCGGTCGCCGGCCTTGCTTTCGGCCGCGGCGGCCCCATGCCCTGCGACACGTGTTATTGGTAGTCCCGGCCAAGGCCTCTAGAATCTGTCTATGTCCATTTCCCTGACCCCCGCCGCGCGTGAGCGCATGCTCGATTACCTGGCTCGCGATGCGACGGCGAAAGCCGTGCGTTTCGGGGTCAAACGCACCGGCTGTTCCGGCTACAGCTATGTCGTCGACCTGACCGACACGATCGGCGACGACGACCAGTGGATCGATGACGCGGGCGTCAAGCTCGTGGTCGATCGCAAGAGCCTGCCGCTCGTCGACGGCACGGCCATCGATTTCCAGAAGACCGGCCTCAATGCGGAATTCGTGTTCAGCAATCCGAACATGACCGGCGAGTGCGGCTGCGGCGAGAGCTTCACCGTCGGCTGAAGCGGCCGCATCCACGTTTCGCCGGCGTTCCGATCCCACGAATTCCGACACAGGCAGGCCCGACGCGCTCGGGCCTGCCGTGCAGGGCTCAGCCCGTCGCCGGTTTCTTCGCGCTGACGCTGTCGATGAGTTTCATCAGCGCGTCGATCTGCGGAACCAGCGCATGGTTCGGATAGGCGCCGCGAATCTGCGTCAGCAGCGCCTTCGCTTCCGCATCCTTGCCCATGCGCTCGCTGAGCAGGCGTGCCGCGAGCAGGTACATCGCCGGGATGTCGGCGCTTTTCGGGTGGCGCTTGTGGAAGCCGTTGATCAGGCGCAGCGCGAGTTGCGCATGGCCGAGCATCGCCGCGCGCTGGGCCAGGCGCGCGTTCGACTCGGCGTCGGTGATGACGAAGGTCGGATCGAGTTCGGCCAGGTCGCGGCATACCTCCACGGCCGTCTTTTCCCGCTCCTGCGCCAGCAGCATCGGCAGCCATTCCTTGCCGTGGCGGAGCAGTTCGTTCCTGTCGCCCTTGAGCCGCACGAGCTTGCGGTATTGCGTGTGCACGGCCTCGGTGCCGCCGCGCTCGCGCAGATGTGCCTGCAGCGCCTCGGTTGCCATGTCGGTCTCGCCGTCGCGCACCATCTGCGCGGCTTCGTCGAGGATGTACTGGTCCGGATCCGCGTTGCGATGCAGCTGCAGCGCCGGCGCGGCATCGGGCGTGAAACCGAGTTCGTCCTGGTATTGCCAGATCAGATAGCCCATCAGGTGGAAGGTCGCGATCAGCGCATAGCCGGAAATGAAGTAGAACACCGGCAGACCGATGGCCAGTGGCAACAGCTTGGCGAGCCAGGCCTGGGCGTTGCCGGCACTGATGAAAATCACGAGGATCAGGCCGAACGCGACGAAGTAAGGCCATCCCAGCCGCGTCATGATCTGGATCCAGGTGCCGGGATTCAATGCATGGCCGAGGTTCTGGTCGATCGCGAGCGACATCACCGCGCCGGGATAGCCGACCAGCATGACGACACACAGGGCGAGGCCGATCCATCCGAGCAGGACGATCAGCAGCACCGCCGCGATGATGAAGATCAGCTGCAGCCAGATCGCCAGCCAGCCGGAAGACTGGGCGGTTTCGCCCATGCCCTCGGGCGGCTCCATGCGGCCGTTGGCGGTGGCGCGCAGCACTTCGAAGGCGAAACGGTACAGCGCCACCGTGACGAGCAGGTCGAGCAGCCAGCCGGCGAGGCCGGGCAGCAGGCCGAGCAGCCGCGCGAGCGCCAGTACGCCGATCGTGATCATCGCGGCCGGTTTGGCCGGATACAGGCTTATTTCGCTCAGCCGCTGCCAGAACGGCACGATGGATTGGTCAGTCATGAAAGTCTGCTGGTTAACTGTGGAAAAAGATAAAACCGCTCAGCGCTTGCCGCCCATGATCGAGCCGAGCACGCCGCGCAGGATCTGACGGCCGAGCTGGTTGCCGACCGAGCGCATCGCCGACTTGGCGGTCGCTTCGATGACGCCCTGGCGCCGGCCGGTGCCGAACAGCGCGCCTTTGATCATGTCGCCCCAGCCGTTGGCCGCATCGGCGCTCTTGCCGGCCGTCTTCTTCCCGACCGGCTCGGCTTCTTCGGTGGCGGCCGCGGTTTCCGCGTTGCGTGCGGCGATTTTCTCGTAGGCCGACTCGCGGTCGACGGCGGTGTCGTACTTGCCGCCGACCGGCGAACGCGCGCGTATCGCCGCGCGCTCGGCGTCGCTGATCGCGCCGATGCGGCAGCCCGGCGGCACGATGAAGGCGCGTTCCACCGGCAGCGGCACGCCGCCGTCCTGCAAGGTGGTCACGAGGGCTTCGCCGACGCCGAGCTGGGTGATGACGTCGGCGACTTTCTTGATCTTGGGGTTCGGCGGGAAGGTTTCCGCAGCCGCCTTGACCGCTTTCTGATCGCGCGGCGTGAACGCGCGCAGGGCATGCTGCACGCGGTTGCCCATCTGGCCGAGGATGGTCTGCGGCACGTCGTCCGGATTCTGCGAACAGAAGTACACGCCCACGCCCTTGGAACGGATCAGCCGCACGACCTGCTCGACGCGCTGTACCAGCGCGGGCGGTGCGTCGTTGAACAACAGGTGCGCCTCGTCGAAGAAGAACACGAGCTTGGGCTGGTCGATGTCGCCGACTTCCGGCAGGCGCTCGAACAGTTCCGACAGCATCCACAGCAGGAAGGTCGAATACAGCTTGGGCTTGAGGATGAGCTGGTCCGCGGCCAGCACGTTGATGATGCCGCGGCCGCTCATGTCTTGACGCAGGAAGTCGGCGAGATCCAGCGCCGGTTCGCCGAAGAACTGATCGCCGCCGGCCTGGTCCAGGCTCAGCAGCGCACGCTGGATCGCCGCGATCGACGTCGAGGAGATCAGGCCGTAGCGCTGCGAGATGACCTTCGCGTTTTCGGCGGCGAAGGTCAGCAGCGCGCGCAGATCCTTGAGGTCGAGCAGCAGCAGGCCTTCGTCGTCGGCGAGCTTGAACACGACTTCGAGCACGCCGGCCTGCGTGTCGTTGAGCTCGAGCAGGCGGCCCAGCAGGTTCGGGCCCATCTCCGAGATCGTGCTGCGCACCGGATGGCCGAGCGTGCCGAAGATGTCCCAGAACACGACGGCGTTGGCGGCGGCCTTCCAGTCGACTTTGAGTTCGGCCACGCGCGCGTCGATCTTGGCATTGCCGCCGCCGGGTTCGCACAGACCGGCGAGGTCGCCCTTGACGTCGGCGAGGAAAACCGGCACGCCCATCTGCGAAAAGCCTTCGGCCAGGCGCATCAGCGTGACCGACTTGCCGGTGCCGGTGGCGCCGGCGATGAGCCCGTGGCGATTGGCGTATTTGGCGCGCAGGAGGACGTCAATGTCGCTCTTGCCCAGCAGGATGTCGCTCACGGCCGCTCCCGGTTTCGTTGCATGGGTAATGTGAAGGCCGATTGTAGCGATGGATTCGTGCGCGCATGCAATTGGCGTGCGGTTGTATCGCTACTCCGCGCTGTGTAACGTGCGGTCGATCTGTCAGGAGTGTCGGTCTTGCGAATTCGTCTTGCTGCGGCATTGGCTGCGTGTTTTTACCTCACGGCCTGTGCCGGTACACCGTCGAAGAGCGGCAAACCGGCCGCCGGCGCCGCAGCCGACGAGAATGAGATCGGCGCGCTGTATGCGCGTCTCGGTGAAGCCGTCAAACGCTACGAAGGCAGCGCGGAACTGGCCGATGCGGGCGAGCGCGAACGCGCGGCGCGTGAAGGCAATGCGGCGCTGGACGATCTGCGCGCCGCCGCGCAACGCTGCCAGCAATTGCCGGGCTGCGAGAACGAACGGTTTCTGTCGGCCTTCGACGGCCTGCTGAGGCGTGATGCGCCGATCGCGACGATCACCGGCGAGGGAGAGAAGCCGGTCGGCGAGGACGCCGTTCCCGAGGCTGTGGGCGAAGGTTCTCCGGTGGTGTCCGACCTGCCCGAGACGGCACGCTCGATCACCTTGCTCAAGGGCCGCCCGCTCGCGGAAATCATCGCCGTCAACGAGCCGGTCAAGGCCGCGCTCGAGGAGTGGCTGACGCAGTACCGGCCGAATCTGATCCAGGCCTACGTCAACTACCAGTACATGCGTCAGCTGATGTGGCCCGAATACCAGAAGGCCGGATTGCCCGAGGCGCTGCTGTTCGGCTTCATCGCGAAGGAATCGGGCGGCAAGGTGCATGCGGTGTCGCGCTCCGGCGCCAGTGGCCCGCTCCAGTTCATGTATGCGACAGGGCTGCGCTTCGGTCTGACGACGAGCGACGGCTTCGACCAGCGTTTCGACCCGGCCCTGTCGGCACGCGCAAATGCGGCCTATCTCAATGAGCAACTGCGCGTGTTCAACAACGATCTCGAACTCGTCCTGGCCGCGTACAACGGCGGCGAGGGACGCATGGGCCGGCTCGCCGGCGGCGGCCGCGCGCGCTTCTGGGATCCGTCGGTCTATGGCGCGCTGGCGCCCGAGACGCGCGAATACGTGCCCATGGTGCTCGCCGCGGCCTGGCTGTTCATGCACCCGGAGCGCTACAACCTCGAGTTCCCGCGCATCGACACGCGGCTGGGCAACGTGGTGCTGCCGCGTTCGATGTCGTTGTCGGAACTGTCGATCTGCTTCGGCCAGGAAGGCGGCAGCCGCGACGGCTGGTTCCGCACCTTGCGCAATCTGAATCCGGCCTACGACCATCAGGCGGCGATAGCCCCCGGCACGCGTCTGGCCGTACCGATGGCGCTGGAAACCGCGTTTCCGCGGACCTGTGCGGAAGGGACGTGGCAGACGCTGGCGGCCGAACTGCATGCGGCCACGGTGCCGCAGGTCGCCATCGCGGCCAGCCCGTCGCCGCGCGGCAAGGCTGCCGGCGGCAGTCGCGCCCGCTACACGGTGCGCAAGGGCGATACGCTGGCGGCGATCGCGCGCAAGCATCGCTGCGCCGAAGTCCGCGAAATCGCGAGCCTGAACCGGCTGCGCGCGCCGGGCTATGCGATCAAGCCAGGGCAGACACTGCAGATTCCCGCCTGTTCGCGTTGAACGCGATGCCGGGCGCGAACGGCGGCGCCGGATAGCCGGTTCGGTCTGCGTGAGGATAGGAAGGCAGCGCGTCGGGTGTGCGGCGTCTCGGCAGTCAGTCCGGCGCGGACCATGAACGGTGATACGCGGTGCTTACGCATTCGGCGGCACGCACAAAGAAAAAGCGCGCCATCCCTGGCGCGCGACGTCGTGCTAGCCCGAAATCAAAGAATCAGGGTTTACGCGGCCTGTTCGCTGGAAAACCAGCTCTCGGCCGTCGCGGTCGGCGCGGATTCGCGCAGGAAACGCAGCGCGCGAAGCAGTGAACGGTGTACGCCGTCGAGCGCGGGCAGGGTGGTGCCGCGGGTCTCGTGATAGGCCACGGTCAGCCACAGCGCAATGCCGCGGATACGGACGGGAAGATTGTCGGAGCGGGCGCGGGACAGGCCGATTTCGGTACCGCTGCCCCAGGCGCTGTAGCGCTTTTCCGGCGGCGTGCCATACAGATGCGGAAATTCGCTCTTGGCCGCGGCCGAGAATTCCTTCTGGGTCAAGGTCGCCAGCTGCAGGCGGGCCGCGTTGCTCAGGCCGTTCATGAGCTTGTCGATCTCCTTGAACTCGCGCTGCAGCTGATAAGCACGTTTGGTCGCAACGAGGCGCCAGATCAACTGCTGCATGATTTTCCCCTTCAGGTGGTTCGACAGATCGCCACCGATGGTAGTGCGGCGGGCGGTGGAGATTAGCCGAAGCGGTCACAAACTGACAATCCGCGTCACCTCCGAAATTGAAAACAATTCACGCCGCACGGTAAGCCGTGCTGCGAGGTTCTCCGTCAGGCTTTGCGGGGTCCTTCGTGCCGCTCCGGCGGCGACGCGCGATCAGCGCACGCTGCCGATGCGCTGGCCGACCGTGACCGCCAGCTCCGGCGCGAGGCGCGCGTCGATGTCGCCGACCGCTGGCGGCAGCAGTACGATGACCGTAGAGCCCATGTTGAAGCGGGCCATTTCGGCGAAGCGCGCGAGACGGATGTTTTTCTCGCGCCAGTCGCGGCGCGTCACGCGGCTCGCATACGGCGGTATTTCCAGGCCGGACCAGACGGTCGACACGCTGGATACCAGCATGGCACCGACCATCACCACGACGAAGGGACCGTGCTCGCCCTGGAAGTGGCAGACCAGCCGCTCGTTGCGCGCGAACAGTCGCGGAATCGCAGCGACCGGCGCGGGCGCGACGCTGAACAGCCGCCCCGGCACATGAACCGTGCTCTGCAGCACGCCGCTCAGCGGCATGTGCGCGCGGTGATAGTCGCGCGGCGACAGATAGACCGTGACGAAGCTGCCGTCGGTATAGGCAACGGCATCCGCGTCCGAGGCGAGCAGTTCGGCGACGGTGTAGTCCTGTCCCTTGGCCTGCACGATGCGGCCGGCGCGGATCGGTCCGGCCTGGCTCACCTTGCCGTCGGCGGGACAGAGCAGCGCATCGGCGGACGGATCGGCGCTGCGCGCGCCAGGTTTCAGCTCGCGGGTAAAGAACGCATTGAAATGCTCGAACGCGGCCGGATCGGGCGTCTGCGCTTCGCTGAGGTCGACCTGGAAGCGACGCACGATCTGGTCGATCAGGAAATCCTTCCACGGCTTCCAGGTCCAGCGCGTCGCCCAGTAGACCATCCGGGAGAGCAGACGATGCGGCAGAACGTACTGCAGCAGGATCGAAGGTTTCATCGACGGGAGCGCACCAGGGTCAGGAGATCGGCGCCGATCGCGGCGGCATCCAGCGGCGGACGGAACAGGCCGACCAGCCGGGCCTGCGGATCGACGACGACGATGGAAGCACTGTGATCGACGTTGTACTGGCCGTCTTTTGCCGGTTCGCGCGTATACATGACGCCCAGGGAGCGGGTCAGCCGGTCCAGTTCCTCGTCGCTGCCGGTGGCAGCGATGAAGCCGGGGTCGTAATACGTGACATAGCGGCCCAGGATTTCGGGCTGGTCGCGCTGCGGGTCCACCGACACGAAATGGATATGCACCTGATCCGCCGCGCCGGCCTGGACCAGTTGCGCGCGCACCTGCTTGAGTACGCCTAGTGTGTTCGGGCAGATGTCCGGGCAGTTCGTGAAGCCGAAGAAGAACAGGTTCCAGTGGCCTTTGAGATCCGCCGCAGTCAGCGGCTTCGCATCGCTGCGCGTGAGCTGGAATTCGCCGACGGCGCGCGGCGCCGGATAGCGCGTGATGGCCATGGTGCCGGTGTCCACGGCGCCGAACTGCTGGCTCAGCAGCCACAGGCCCAGCCCCGCGGCGAACGCGACGACGAGGATCAGGGCCGTAGGGAAGGTACGTCCCGAGTTATGACGTGTATTCATTGCGCGAGTATAGACGCGGACGTCACGGGCTCCGCGTCCTATACTCTGCGGCCCATTGTCGCTGCCCGCCCCATGACTGCCGAACTTTCCACGATCGTCGACTTCATTCGCTACGGCGCGAGCCGCTTCGCCGGCGCCGGCCTGACCTTCGGCCACAGCTACGACAATGCGCTCGACGAAGCCACGCATCTGGTGCTCTGGGCGCTGCACATGCCGCACGATTTGTCGCCCAACTACGGTCACGCCAAGCTTGTCGCGGACGAGAAGAACACGATTCTCGCGCTGATCGAACGGCGCATCACGGAGCGCAAGCCGGTCGCCTATCTGACCGGCGAGGCCTGGTTCGCCGGCTTGCTGTTCAAGGTCAACGAGAACGTGCTGGTGCCGCGTTCGCCGATCGCCGAATTGATCCAGAACAGCTTCTCGCCGTGGCTGGATGATGTCGAGATCGAGCGCGCGCTCGACCTGTGCACGGGTTCGGGCTGCATCGGTATCGCGATGGCGTCGCACAATCCGGGCTGGCAGGTCGATGTCGTCGACATCAGTCCGGCGGCGCTGGAACTCGCCCAGGCGAACGTGCGTTTCCAGGACGTGCAGGATCGTGTGCGGGTGATCGAGTCGGACCTGTTCGCTGGTGTGCAGGGCGAGGTATACGACCTCATCGTGTCCAACCCGCCGTATGTCACCGAACAGGAATTTGCCGATCTTCCGCCCGAATACGGCCATGAACCGGCGCTAGGCTTGAAAGCCGGTCACGACGGTCTGGATTTCGCGCTGCGTATCCTGTCCGAAGCGCCGGCGCATCTGTCCGAGCAGGGTTTGCTCGTCGTCGAGGTCGGCGAGAGCGAGCGTGCGCTGGCGGCGCTGCTGCCGCGCGTACCGTTCACCTGGATCGAGTTCAACGTCGGCCAGATGGGCGTGTTCGCGCTGGACCGGCACGATCTCGTAGCGCATGCCGACGAAATCCGCGCTGCGCTGCAGGCAAGAAGCTAACCACCGTCGGGCTGCGCGCCGCAAAGCCCGACGCCGCGGTTCCACGCGATCGAGTCCCTCCGTGTCCAGCAATTCGTTCGGAAAACTGCTTACTGTCACGACCTTCGGCGAAAGCCATGGCCCGGCCATCGGTTGCGTCGTCGACGGCTGTCCGCCGGGACTGGCCATCGCGCCGGAGGATTTCCGCGATGACCTGGACCGGCGCGCGACCGGCCGCAGCCGGCATACCTCGCAGCGGCGCGAAGCCGACGAGATCGAGATTCTTTCCGGCGTCTACGAAGGCCTGACTACGGGCACGCCGATCGCCTTGCTGATCCGCAACACCGACCAGCGTTCGAAGGACTACACCGACATCGCTGAGCGTTTTCGCCCGGGCCATGCGGACTACACGTACTGGCAGAAATACGGCCTGCGCGATCCGCGCGGCGGCGGGCGTTCGTCCGCACGCGAGACGACGATGCGCGTCGCCGCGGGCGTCATCGCCAAGCGCTGGCTCGCGCAGCGCCACCACATCCAGGTGCGCGGCTGGCTCGCCGCACTCGGGCCGCTGGTGCCGGCGGCTTTCGCCTGGGAAGCGATCGAAGGCAATCCGTTCTTCTGGCCCGATGCGGGCATGGTCGCCGAGCTCGAACAGTTCATGGACAGGCTGCGCAAGTCGGGCGATTCCGTCGGCGCGCGCGTCAACGTGCTGGCGTCGAACGTGCCGCCGGGCTGGGGCGAACCGATCTACGGCAAGCTCGACGGCGAACTGGCCTCGGCGCTCATGAGCATCAACGCGGTCAAGGGTGTGGAAATCGGCGACGGCTTCGCCGCGGTGACTCAGCGCGGCAGCGAGCATCGCGACGAGATCACGCCGGCCGGATTCCTGTCCAACCACGCCGGCGGCATTCTCGGCGGCATCTCCACCGGCCAGGACGTGCTCGCGTCCATCGTGCTCAAGCCGACCTCGAGCATCCTGATTCCCGGGCGCAGCGTGAATGTGCGCAACGAGCCCGTCGAGGTGGTCACCAAGGGCCGCCACGATCCCTGCGTCGGCATCCGCGCGACGCCGATCGCCGAGGCCATGGTCGCGCTGGTGCTGATGGACCAGGCGCTGCGCCACCGCGCCCAGTGCGGCGACGTGCCCGCGGTCGAGCCGCGAATTCCGGCCAAACCCTGAAATCCCGCGCGGCCGCGGTCCCTCGTCCGCAACCCTGAAGTAGCAAACTGGAGAAAGGTAAATGTCTGCAAGCTCGGCGGAGCGCACATTCAAGGTGGCCATGGTCGGTGCGACCGGTGCGGTCGGTGAAGCCCTGATCGGCATCCTGAAAGAGCGCAAATTCCCGATCAGCGAGTTCGTCGCGCTGGCGAGCGAGCGTTCCGCCGGCGGCGAGGTCGACTTCGGCAACCGCAAGGTCACGGTGCAGGATCTCGCGAAGTACGACTTCGACGGCGTCGACATCGCCTTCTTCTCCGCCGGCGGCAGTGTCAGCCGGGAGCACGCGCCGCGCGCGGCGGCAGCGGGTGCCGTCGTCATCGACAACACCTCGGAGTTCCGCTACCAGGACGACATCCCGCTCGTGATCGCCGAGGTCAATCCCGACGCGATCGCCGACTACACCACGCGCGGCATCATCGCCAATCCGAATTGCTCGACCATGCAACTGCTGGTCGCGCTCGCGCCGATCCACCGCGCCGTCGGTATCACGCGGGTCAATGTCGCGACCTACCAGTCCGTATCCGGCGCCGGTCGCAGCGGCATGGAAGAACTCGGTCGCCAGACCGCGGCGTTGCTGAGCTTCCAGGAGTCGAAACCGCAGAAATTCCAGGCCCAGATCGCGTTCAACCTGATTCCCCAGATCGACGACTTCCAGCCCAACGGCTATACCAAGGAAGAGATGAAGATGGTCTGGGAGACGCGCAAGATCCTCGGCGATCCGGGCATCGAGGTGAACCCGACCGCGGTGCGCGTGCCGGTGTTCTACGGCCATTCCGAGGCCGTCCACGTCGAAACCCGCGACAAGATCACAGCGCAGCAGGCCCGCGAACTGTTAGAAAGCGCGCCCGGCGTCGTCGTCGTCGACGAGCATGTGCCCGGCGGCTACCCGACGCCGGTCTCCCATGCGGCCGGGCAGGATGCGGTTTTTGTGGGCCGCATTCGCGAGGACATCTCGCATCCGCGCGGACTCAATCTCTGGGTCGTTTCCGACAACATTCGCAAGGGGGCCGCCTTGAATGCCGTCCAGATCGCTGAGCTATTGGTGAAATCGTATCTGTGATCTATAGTTACGGTTGTGTTATAAGGCATTTTCGAGATTGTCCGGCGGCTTGAACGGTCGCGGGATACGGCTGCGCAGGGACGCGTAGTTTGAGCCAAGGTCTTGCAAGTGGTTGATCAGGTTTGAAAAACGCGTGGGACTAACGCTGCGAAGGGGATCGGTAGATGTTTGCGCATTCACCGGTGGTTCGCGGGGCTGTACCGACAGAGCTAAGACCAGGCCTTAGGCCACTGCCACCCAGGGGGCTGACCTCATGAATGGATCGCTGAAATTAACACTGGCCGTTGCGCTCGCACTGGGCAGTTCCAATGTGCTGGCGCTGGGCCTGGGAATGATCCAGGTCAAGTCGGGCTTGAACGAGCCCCTGGTTGCCGAGATCCCGGTGACCGGCGGCCCCGATGAAACGGCCAGCGTCAGCGTCTCGCTGGCGGCAGCGGCCGATTTCGAGCGCGTGGGCCTGTCCCGCGCACGCATCGTCGTTCCGCTGGAGTTCGTGGTGACCACCGGTGCCAAGGGCAACGCGGTCATCCGGGTCACGACCCAGGACGCGGTACGTGATCCGTTCCTCGACTTCCTCATCGAAGTGAACTGGTCCAAGGGCAAGCTGCTGCGCGAATACACCGTGCTGCTGGATCCGCCGACCATGGCACCCGCGATCAAGGGATCGCGCGCGAGCACGGCGCCGGTCCGCGACGGCACCACGCCGGCCGCCTCGACCCAGCTTCCCGCGACCAAGCCGCCCGCCAAGACCACGACCAAACCCGTCCGCAGCAGCGATACCGCGGCCGCATCGCCGCCGCCGGCCGCTCCGGCGCCAACCCCGGAACGCAGCGCTGCGAGCGGCGAATACGGTCCGGTCGCGGCCGGCGAAACGCTGTCGGAAGTCGCCGCCTCGACGCGGCCCGACGAAAGCGTGTCGGTGAACCAGGTGATGATCGCGCTGCTGCGCGCCAATCCGAACGCGTTCTACAAGAACAACATCAATTCGCTCAAGCGCGGCGCGATCATGCGCGTGCCGAGTGCGGACGAGATCCGCGCCGCCGGCAATGCCGCCGCCGCCGCCGCCGAAGTGCGCAACCAGAACGAAGCTGCCCGGGGCGGCGCTGCCGCACCGACCCTGGTCGCCGATACCGGCTCACGGCCGTCGTCCAGCACGTCGTCCAGCAGCACCACGCCGAGCAAGCCCAGCGACCGCCTCGAACTGGTCCCGCCCAAGAGCGGCAAGGATTCGTCCGCGAGCGCCGAACGGCCCGGCGCCGGTGGCACCGGCGATTCCACCGTGCGCGCCGAACTGGCGCGGGCCAAAGAAGCGCTGGCGAGCAGCAACCAGGAAGCCGGCGAGCTGAAATCGCGTGTGCGCGAGCTCGAGGAGCTGAAGACCAAGAACGACAAGCTGCTGACGCTGAAGGATTCGGAACTCGCCGCGCTGCAGCAGAAGCTCAAGGAGCTGCAGTCGGCCAAGCCGGCGACCAGCAGCGCATCGACGAGCGCCACGCCGCCCGCCGCGACGCCGACACCGGCCACCGCAACGCCGCCGGCTTCGACGCCGGTCGTATCGGCGCCGCCGGCCACCACGACGGTGACGGCGCCGAAGACCGGCGAGAAAGCGCTGACCAAGGAAGAGATCTGGGGCGCGGCCGCGGGTATCCCGCCGGGCACGTCGACGCCGGCCGGTGCCACGCCGCCTGCCACGACAGCGCCTGCGACGACACCGCCGGTAACGTCAGCGACGCCACCGGCGGCAACGACGCCGTCGAGCACCACGCCGACCACGACACCGCCGGCATCGGCCACGACCACGACCATACCGCCGGCTACCGCCGTCACGAGTCCAACGACACCGCCCGACAGTTCGGCCACACCGCCGTCCACGACTACGCCGCCGGACGCTGCCGCAACGACGCCATCGACGCCGGCCACGACACCGCCGACGTCGACCACGACGCCGGCCAAGCCGGCGACCAGCACTACCGCACCGGCCAAGCCGTCGACGCCGGCCAAGGTGCAGCCGCTGTCCACCGCCAAGCCGTGGTACAGCGACCCGAATATCTGGATGTACGGTCTGGGCGGTCTCGCCGTGCTCGGTGCGCTGGGCTTCCTGGCCTCGCGCCTGCTCGGCAAGAAGACCGCGCCGGTTGTCGTAGGCGGTGCCGCCTATGCCGAAACCACCTCGCCGCTGCAGGACGAGGAAGACGCGCTGCTCGATCGTCTGGCCCAGTATCCGGACGACACCTCGGCGCACCTGGAGCTGACCAGCCTGTACTACTCGCAGGGCGATGCGGACAAGTTCGAAGCCGCAGCCCAGGCCATGTACGCGCATATCTACGACACCAACATGCCGGAATGGCAGCAGGTGCAGGCGATGGGTCGCGAACTGGTGCCGACGAATCCGCTGTTCGCCGAGCCGCCCGCAGCGAGCGCGCCGTCGTTCGGCAACTACGACGCGGCGCCGGAACCGATGCGCTTCGACGGTTTCGACGACAGCTTCGGTGCGCCGCCGCCGGCCAAGCCGGCGGACGACGACGCGTTCGACTTCGATCTGGCCGATCGCAGCGCGCCGACCGTACCGCCGCCGTCCGCCGCACGCGACGATTTCTCGTTCGATCTGACGCCGCCGCCGACACCGGGCAACTACCAGACCCAGGTTCAGCCGCTGCCGCCGATCCCGGATCTGTCGCCGCCGCCGTCGCGCATCGACGACGACCTGCTCGCGTCGGACGACGCCATCGGCACCAAGCTCGACCTGGCCAAGGCCTACCTCGACATGGGCGACCCGGACGGCGCGCGCTCGATGCTCGAGGAAGTGCTGATCGAAGGCTCCGAGTCGCAGAAGGGCGAAGCACGCAAGCTGCTGGCGGAAATCCGCTAAGCCAGTGGGCGCTGATGGACTGCAACGAAAGGCCGGCGCAAGCCGGCCTTTTGCGTCACGAGTCTCACGTGAGGCTGCCGCGGTCGCCCGATAGGCAGGCGCCGGGGATCGATCCCGACTGTCGTGTTCGGGCTACAATCGCGCCCCTTTGATTCCGCCGGAGCCGGTTTGCGCATCGCCCTGGGCGTTGAATACGACGGCACGGACTTCCTCGGGTGGCAGCGACTGGATCGCGGCCGCACCGCGCAGGGCGTGCTCGAACAGGCTTTATCCTTCGTGGCGGCCGCACCGGTCGCGGTGACCTGTGCCGGGCGCACCGACGCCGGCGTGCATGCGCGCTGCCAGGTCGTGCATTTCGAACCGCCGGTGGAACGGGCCGACCGCAGCTGGTTGCTGGGCGCCAACTCGCGCCTGCCCGACGATGTCTGCGTGCGCTGGATCCAGCGCATGCCGGATGATTTCCACGCCCGCTTCTCGGCGCGCGCGCGGCGCTACCGCTACACCCTGCTCAACCGCCGCGTGCGGCCGGCGCTCGACGCGCGCTACGTCGCCTGGGAGCGACGGCCGCTCGATGCCGCGCGCATGCAACACGCGGCCGTGCACCTGCTCGGCGAGCATGATTTCAACGCGTTCCGCACGGCGGCGTGCCAGGCGCCCAATCCGGTGCGCACGGTGCACGCGCTCAGCGTCACGCGCGAGGGCGAGCACCTTCATTTCGACATCCAGGCGAACGCGTTCCTGCATCACATGGTGCGCAACATCGTCGGCAGCCTGCTGCCGGTCGGCCTGGGCGAGCGGGAGCCGGACTGGGTCGGCGAAGTGCTGGCCGGCCGCGACCGCAACCAGGCCGGTCCGACCGCGCCGTCGCAGGGGCTGACGTTCCTGTGCCCGCTGTATCCGGCGCAGTGGCAGCTGCCGGCGGAAGTAATGCTGTGAACACCCGCGTGCGCGTCAAGTTCTGCGGTCTGACCCGCGTCGAGGACATTGCCGCGGCCTGCGCGCTGGGCGTGGACGCCATCGGGCTGGTCATGACCCGGCGCAGCAAGCGATTCGTCACGCTGGAGCAGGCCGCGGCGCTGCGCGCGGCCGTACCGCCGTTCGTCGCCGTGGTCACGCTGCTGCTCGACGACGAGGACGACTGGGTCCGCGAAGTCATTAGCCGGGTCGAGCCGGATCTGCTGCAATTCCACGGCGAGGAATGCGCAGCGCGCTGCAGCGCATTCGGCCGGCGTTATCTCAAGGCCGTGCCGATGGGCAGCGTCGAGGATGTATTCACGTACGCTCGCGCGCATCCGCAGGCGGCCGGGTTCCTACTCGACAGCCATGCGGCCGGTGCGCAGGGCGGCAGCGGCGTCGCGTTCGACTGGGCGCGCGTGCCGCGCGATCTCGGCCGGCCGCTGCTGCTCGCGGGAGGCCTGCATGCGGGCAACGTCGCGGCGGCGGTCAGCGCGGCGCAGCCGTTTGCGCTGGACGTGTCCAGCGGTATAGAAAGCGCGCCCGGCATCAAATGCGTGCGGAAGATGCGGCAGTTCATGCAGTCGCTGGCCAGCGCCGGCACCGAACAGGAAAACCGACATGAGTATTGATTTCCACTCTTTGCCCGATGCCCGCGGCCGCTTCGGCGAGTACGGCGGCGTCTACGTCGCCGAAACGCTGATGGCGCCGCTGGCCGAGCTGACCGCGGCCTATGAGCGCCTGCGCGTCGATCCGGCCTTCATCGCCGAGTTCGACTACGACCTCGAGCACTATGTCGGCCGGCCCAGCCCGATCTATCACGCGCAGCGCCTGTCGCGGAAAGTCGGCGGCGCACAGATCCTGCTCAAGCGCGAAGACCTCAACCACACCGGCGCGCACAAGATCAACAACACGATCGGCCAGGCGCTGGTCGCCAAGCACATGGGCAAGCGCCGCATCATCGCCGAGACCGGTGCCGGCCAGCACGGCGTGGCCAGTGCGACCGTGTGCGCGCGAATGGGCATTCCCTGCGTCGTCTACATGGGTGCCGTCGACGTCGAGCGCCAGGCGATCAACGTCTACCGCATGAAGCTGCTCGGTGCCGAAGTGCGGCCGGTGCATTCGGGTTCCAAGACACTCAAGGACGCGCTCAACGAAGCGCTGCGCGACTGGGTCACCAACGTCGACGACACGTTCTACATGATCGGCACGGTAGCCGGACCACATCCGTATCCGCAGATGGTGCGCGACTTCAACGCCGTGGTCGGACGCGAAGCGCGCGCGCAGATGCTGGAACAGTACGGCCGCCTGCCGCACGCGCTGGTCGCCTGCGTCGGCGGCGGCTCCAATGCGATCGGCTTGTTCCATGCGTTCCTCAACGACGCGGACGTGACGATGTACGGCGCCGAAGCCGCCGGCGACGGCATCGAGACCGGCCGTCACGCGGCCTCGCTCACCGCCGGACGTCCCGGCGTGCTGCACGGCAACCGCACCTACGTGATCTGCGACGACAACGGCCAGATCATCGAAACGCATTCCGTGTCCGCCGGCCTCGACTATCCGGGCGTCGGTCCGGAGCATGCCTATCTCAAAGACAGCGGCCGCGCGCGCTACCTCGGCATCACCGACGACGAGGCGCTCACGGCGTTCCACGAGCTCGCACGCACCGAAGGCATCCTCGCGGCGCTGGAATCCAGCCACGCGATCGCGCAGGGCATCAAGCTTGCGCGCGACTTGCCGAAGGACCAACTGATCCTCATCAACCTGTCCGGCCGCGGCGACAAGGACGTGCATACCATCGCCAAGCGGGAAGGCCTGAGCCTGACCTGACGCCGCCGTTTTCCCATTGCCTACATCCGGGGCCACTGTCACCAATGAGCCGCATTTCCGATCGTTTCGCCGCGCTCGAGGCCGCCCGCCGGCCGGGCCTGATTCCGTTCATCACGGCCGGCGATCCGCTGCCCGAAGCGACCGTCGCGATCATGCATGCACTGGTCGAGGCCGGCGCGGATCTGATCGAGCTCGGCGTGCCGTTCTCCGACCCGATGGCCGACGGACCCGTGATCCAGCACGCCAGCGAGCGCGCCCTGGCCAGGGGTATCGGCCTCAGCCATATCCTGGGCTGGGTGCACGAGTTCCGTGCGCGCGACACGGAAACGCCGGTCGTGCTCATGGGCTATCTGAATCCCGTGGAGATCCGCGGGGTGGAGCGATTCGCCGCCGAAGCCGTCGAGGCCGGCGTGGATGGCGTGCTGCTGGTCGACTGCCCGATCGAGGAGATCGCGACCGCGCAGCCCCTGCGCGCCGCCGGCCTGGACCAGATATTCCTCGCCTCACCGACCACCGACGAGGCGCGCCTGGAAAAAGTCTGCGCCGCGGCGCAAGGATTTCTGTACTACGTGTCGGTTGCCGGCATCACCGGTGCGGCGCACCTGAGCACGGAGGCGGTGCGCGAGCGCGTCGCGGCGATACGGCTGCGTGCGCGCACGCCGGTCGCGGTCGGTTTCGGCGTCAAGGACGCCGCCACGGCCGCGGCGATCGCGACCTTTGCCGATGCGGTGGTGATCGGCAGCGCGCTCGTCGATACACTCGCGCAAGCGACGGACGCGGCCGATGCGGTCGCGCGCGCCACGGCGTTCCTGGCGCCGATCCGTGCCGCGCTGGACGCGCTGCGCACAGGTCATGCCGCGTAGACGCCAGCACTATCCTGCACAGAACCCGGCACCGCCCGCAGCGGAGCCCTTGCTTGAATCGACGCCGGCACCGCTGCCGCCGACGGATACCGAAGAGGTGGGTGACATGAGTTGGCTTTCCAAACTGATGCCGTCGCGCATCCGTACCCAGGGCACCGGCACCAAGGGCAAGGTGCCCGAGGGTCTGTGGGAGAAGTGCGAGGGCTGCGCCGCCGTGCTGTACCGGCCGGAGCTGGAGCGCAATCTCGAAGTCTGCCCGCAGTGCGGCCACCATCACCCGATCGGCGCGCGCAAGCGTCTGCTCGCGTTCTTCGACGAAGGGTCGATCGAGGAGCTGGCCGCCGACCTCGAGCCGGTCGATGCGCTGAAGTTCAAGGATTCCAAAAGGTACAAAGACCGTATCGTCGCGGCGCAGAAGCAGACCGGCGAGAAGGACGCGCTGATCGCGATGCAGGGTCTGCTCAAGGGCCGGCCGCTGGTCGCGGTCGCGTTCGATTTCAGCTTCATGGGCGGATCCATGGGCTCGGTGGTCGGCGAGAAGTTCGCGCGCGCGGCCGAGCGCGCGCTGGCGGAACGCACGCCTCTGGTGTGCTGGTCGGCGACCGGCGGCGCACGCATGCAGGAAGGGCTGTTCTCGCTGATGCAGATGGCGAAGACCTCCGCCACGCTCGCGCGCCTGCGCGCCGGCGGACTGCCGTACATCTCGGTGCTGACGCATCCGACCACGGGCGGCGTGTCGGCGAGCCTGGGCATGCTGGGCGACCTCAACGTCGCCGAGCCCAAGGCGCTGATCGGTTTCGCCGGGCCGCGCGTGATCGAGCAGACCGTGCGCGAAACCTTGCCCGAGGGCTTCCAGCGTTCGGAGTTCCTCGTCGAGCACGGCGCGATCGACCTGATCATGGACCGGCGCGAAATGCGCAACCGGCTCGCCGACATACTGGCCATGCTGATGCGCCAGCCGCGCCATGGCGCGGCCGTGGCCGGAGTCGCCGCCTGAGCGTGAATCCCGCATCCCTGCCGCCGCGCACGCTGCAGCAGTGGCTGGACTATCAACTCGGCGTACACCCTCGCTCCATCGAGCTGGGTCTCGCCCGCGTCGGCGAGGTCTGGCGGCGGCTCGGCGCGCCGCGGCCCGCGCCGCTCGTCATCACCGTCGCCGGCACCAACGGCAAGGGTTCGACGGTCGCGTTTCTGGAAGCCATGCTCGCCGCGGGCGGCTACCGCGCCGGTGCCTACACCTCGCCGCACATCCTGGCCTACAACGAACGCGTGCGCATCGTCGGCGTCGATGCCGACGATCACGCGCTGACCGATGCGTTCGCGCGCATCGATGCCGCGCGCGGCGACATCGCGCTGACCTATTTCGAGTTCGGCACGCTCGCCGCGCTGCTGCTGTTCGCCGACGCGGCGCTGGACGTGGCGGTGCTCGAGGTCGGCCTCGGCGGCCGGCTCGATGCGGTGAATCTCATCGACGCGGACGTGGCCATCGTCACCGGCATCGCGCTGGATCATCAGGACTGGCTCGGCAGCGACCGTGACAGCATCGGTCGCGAGAAAGCCGGCGTCGCGCGACCGGGACGCCCGTTCATCGTCGCCGAAGCCGATCCGCCGGCCGGATTGCTGCAGGCGGCGGCCGGACACGACGCCGTCGTGCTGCGCGCCGGCATCGATTTCACGATGGAGCGTGACGGCGAGGCCTGGCGCTGGCGCTGCGGCGACGCCGTATTGCCGGTGCCGTCTCCGCAGCTCGCCGCCGGTTGCCAACCGGCCAACGCGGCGGCCGCGATCACGGCGCTGCACTGTCTGCGCGATCGCCTGCCGCTGCCGATGCAGGCGATCGCGCGCGGCGTTGCGACGGCGGCGGTTCCCGCGCGATTGCAGCGCGTGCGCATCGGCGCGGGCGAGCTCGTCATCGACGTGGCGCACAACCCGCAGGCGGCACGGGTGTTGGCCGACTGGCTCGCGCAACAGTCCGACCGGCCGAATCTCGCCGTGTTCGGCGCGCTCAGTGACAAGGACCTGGTTGGCATGCTGCAGCCGCTGCAACCGCACATCGTCGAGTGGCACCTGGTCGATCTCGCTGCCGAAACCGAGCGCGGTCGCGACCTGCTCGCGCTGGAGACCGACTTCAGCATGGCGCTCGGGCCGTTGCGCCGCCGCTGTTGGGGCGACGTTGCAACGGCACTCGATACCTTGGCGCCGCGCCTGCACGAAGGCGTGCGCGTCATCGCGTTCGGATCGTTCCATATCGCCGCCGCTGCGCTGCGCTGGTTGCAGCGACATGCGACGACCTGACGATAGCGCTGCAGGTTGTACGCGAACGGCGCGTATAATCCCGCCGTTCCTGGAGGCCAGCCGGCTATGGATTCCGCATTGAAACAGCGTCTCATCGGTGCCGCCGTACTGATCGCCCTCGCGGTCATCTTCGTTCCCATGTTTCTTTCCGGTTCGCCGCCCAGCACGGAGACGGTGACCGAGAACCTCAGTATTCCTCCCGCGCCCGAGCGCGAATTCCAGACCCGCGTGGTCGCGGCCGAAGGCGGCAAGGCCACGACGCCGGTGCCGCTCGCCGAGCGTGCTGCCGGCGGTGGCGACAAGGTCGCCACGGTCGATGCGAGCGCGAATCCGCGCCTCGCATCTGAAGTGGCGTATCCGCAAGCCGGCGCAACCCCGACGGCGACACCGTCCAATCCCACGGTCGCGACGGCCAAGCCGGTCGATACGCCGCCCAAACCCGTGGTCGAGCGCGCTGCGCCGACGGCCAGCAGCACCGGCCGATACGCCGTCCATCTCGGCATTTTTGCGAACAGCGGCAACGCGGATGCGCTGGTCGCGAGCGCGAAGAAACATGGACTGACTGCCTATGTCGAGTCGGCCGACGTCGACGGCAAGCCCGCGACGCGCGTGCGGCTGGGACCGTACGAAGACCGCAGCACCGCGGAAGCCGCGCGCCTGAAATTGCAGAAGGCCGATGCGAAGCTCAAGGGCAGCGTGATCGAGATCGTCGCCGCGCAGCCCAAGACCGATGCGCCGGCGGCCGCGTTGCCGGCCAATCGCGCTGGCGGTTGGGCCGTGCAACTGGGCGCGTTCAAATCGCAGGACGAAGCGAACAAGCTGTCGGCGCGCGCCAAGGGCGCGGGGCTGCCGAGCTTCGTCGACAGTACCGGGCAGGGCGCCGAAAAGCTTTGGCGCGTGCGCCTTGGCCCCGAGCCCGACCGCGCCGGCAGCGAAAAGCTGCGCGACCAAGCCAAGCAGAAACTGACGATCAGCGGCATGATCGTGACGGTCCCCTGAGATCGCGTGCGCCGTGAACTGGGCCGACTACTGCATCCTCGCCGTGCTCGCCCTGTCCGTACTGATCGGCCTCTGGCGCGGACTGATTTCCGAAGTCATGGCGCTGGCCTGCTGGGCCGCCGCGTTCTGGGTGGCCTGGATGTTCGGGGACAAGCTGGCGGCCCTGTTCACCAGCATCGAGGTGCCGTCGGTACGGCTGCTGCTGGGTTATGGCCTGTGTTTTCTCGGCGTGCTCGTGGCGGGAGCGCTGGTCGCCTTTGTCGTGCGCAAGCTCGTGGCCGGCAGCGGCCTCAGCGGCACGGATCGACTGCTCGGCATGATGTTCGGCCTTGCGCGCGGCGTGTTGCTGGTCCTGCTGGCCGTTTTGCTGCTGGGTTTCACGCCATTGCCGCGCGATCCGTGGTGGCAGCAGTCGCGTCTGATGCCGGGTTTCCAGAACGGAGCCGAATGGCTTGCGGCCAAGCTGCCGGACAACGTGACCAAGTATCTGGATTATCGCGGTCTGCTGTCCTTGCCCGCATTGCAAGGCAAGCCCGCCGCCCCCAGTTTGCCGCCGCCGGCCGAGGCCGGGGCTCCGAAAAATTCTTCCTCTTAGCGGTAACGTCGTCATGTGCGGAATCATTGGAATTGTGGGCAAGTCCGAGGTCGCCTCGGCCCTGTACGACGGCCTGACGGTGCTGCAGCACCGCGGCCAGGACGCGGCCGGCATCGCGACCGTGGACGGCTCGCGCCTGCGTCTGCACAAGGCTCGCGGCCTCGTTCGCGACGCGTTCCAGCGCGACGACATGCTGAAGCTGCGCGGCCGCGCCGGCATCGGTCATTGCCGCTATCCGACCGCAGGTTCGGACGATGTCGGCGAAGCACAGCCGTTCTACGTCAACTCGCCCTACGGCATCGCGCTCGCGCACAACGGCAACCTCGTCAACGCCGAAGCCATCAGTAACGAGCTGTTCGAAGGTGATCGCCGCCACATCAATACGAATTCCGATTCCGAAGTGCTGCTCAACGTGCTCGCGCACGAGCTGCAGATCCAGGAGCGCATGAGCCTGACGCCCGATCATCTGTTCAAGGCCGTCGCCGGCGTGCATTCGCGCGCACGCGGCGGGTACGCGGTCGCGGCGCTGGTGCTCGGCTACGGCATTCTCGCGTTCCGTGATCCGCACGGCATCCGCCCGCTCGTGCTCGGCGAGCGCGAGACGTCCGAAGGCAAGGAATACGCGGTTGCGTCCGAATCGGTCGCGCTGGACATCCTCGGCTTCCGCCGCATGCGCGACATCGAGCCCGGCGAAGCGGTGCTGCTCGGTTTCGACGGCAGCCTGCATCATCGGCGCTGCGCCGAGGGCTACGCGCATACGCCGTGCATCTTCGAATACGTCTACCTCGCCCGTCCCGACTCGATGATCGAGGACGTGTCGGTTTACAAGGCGCGCCTGCGCATGGGCGAACGCCTCGCCGCGAAGATCCGCCGGCTGCGGCCGGACCACGGCATCGACGCGGTGATCCCGATTCCCGATACGGCGCGCACCGCGGCGAGTTCGCTCGCCAGCGAACTCGGCGTGCCGATGCGCGAGGGCTTCGTCAAGAACCGCTACATCGGCCGCACCTTCATCATGCCGGGGCAGAGCGAGCGCGTGAAATCGGTGCGTCGCAAGCTCAACGCGATCGACCTGGAATTCCGCCGCAAGACGGTGCTGCTCGTCGATGACTCCATCGTCCGCGGCACCACGTCGAAACAGATCATCCAGATGGCGCGCGAGGCTGGCGCAACCAAGGTGTACTTCGCGTCGGCGGCGCCGCCGGTGCGCTTTCCCAATGTCTACGGCATCGACATGCCGGCACCGGCCGAGCTGGTCGCGCACAACCGTACCGAAGAGGAAATCGCTGAGGCGCTCGGTGCGGACTGGCTGGTCTATCAGGACCTGAGCGACCTGATCGCCTCGGTCAGCGAAGGCAACGAAGATCTGACCACGTTCGACACGTCGTGCTTCTCGGGCGAATACGTCACCGGCGTGCAGGCCGACTACCTGCGCGAACTGGAATTCGAGCGCTCGGACGAAGCCAAGAACCTGCGCCGCGCATCGTAGTTTTTACGCCGCGACCGATCCGCCGGCTTCAGAAGCCTTCGCGTCGTCGCGCGATCAGCCACTGCGTCGCGCTGAAGCGCCGCAACGGCCAGACATTTTCCAGCGCGTTCAGCGGCTGCACCGCGTCGACGAGACGGCTGATCCACGGACGCCGCCACGCGGCGGGCAGGCTCGACGGCATCAGCTGGTGATGGCCGGCCGCGACGGTTTCGAAACCGTAGTGCAGCAGGCGCTGGCGGAATGCGCTCAGCGCATAGCGCCGCGCATGCGCCTGCGCCGGAAACAGGCGCCGCGAGACGAATTCGGTCCAGGAAGCGGCGTTCGGCAGGTGGGTGATCAGCATCGCGCCGCCAGGCTTCAGCACGCGCCACAGCTCGCTCAGCGATTCGCCGTCGTTGGGCACATGTTCCAGCGTGCCGCCGGCAAGCACCGTGTCGAACTGCGCGTCGGGATAAGGCAGGCGCCAGGGATGCGCGAGGCGCGTGTAATGCAGCCCGCAGCGGGCGTGGAACGCGGCGTAATCGTCCGCTGCGCAAACGTCGCAGCCGTGCAGTTCGATGCGTTCGCCGAACTCCGCGCGCGCGAGCCAGGACAGCGCCGCATGGCGGCATCCCCAGTCGAGTACGCGCTGACCGGGCATCAGCGCCGTACGCACCTTCGCGTACGCCCGGGCGAGTTCGATGCCTGAGGTCTGCAACGCGCGCTTGGCGGTGAGATAAGGGTCCGCGTCATCCGCGCCGGCAGTGGTCAGGAAATCGCTCAGGGCCACAGCCAACGCGGCCTCACCGAGTTCAGGTATACGCATGCGGTCGCTCAAGCCGGAGTCCTCGTCGCAGGTCGCCGCCGGGTCGGTCGCGCCGCGCATTGACCCGACACCAGTGTCCTGTCTCGTGATTGCGTTAAAGAAATTCCGGATGGCTTTCGTCGCGAGACTAGGCGCGGCGAGGAGACGTACTAGCAGTACGGCGACGAGTCGCAACGACGTATCGCGGCGGTGTTCAACAGCGAAGCTGGTCAAGACACCGGAATCATTTAATGGCAATCGCGAGACAGGACACTAGCATTCGACACGCCCGCTGCGGGCATAATCGCTTTCAGATCCGCGCCCGGCCGGGATGCCATGCCTGCTATTGCACCGACCAACCTGTTTGCCGTTGCGCAGCAATGTCTGGCCGAGACCGTGCCTCAGCGTAAGGTTGAACTGACCCGGGACGCTGCCGCCGCATTCGCCGCGGGGCAGCTGGATCGCGCCGGCGCGGTGCCGCTGCTGCCGATCGGCGAACCGGGCCGGCCATTGCGCCCGATCCTCGTCGCGCCGCGTGAGCTCGCCCAGCGCGGGCTGGGCAGCGAAGCCGGCCGCGCCGCGCTCGTGCATGCGGTGGCGCATATCGAATTCAACGCCATCAACCTGGCCTGGGACGCGGTCTATCGTTTCCGCGACATGCCGGACGCGTTTTATACAGACTGGATCGCCGTGGCGAACGACGAAGCGCGGCATTTCTCGCTGCTGGTGCGCCGCCTCGCCGATTTCGGCCTGAGCTACGGCGATCTGCCTGCGCACGATGGCCTGTGGGACATGGCGCGGCGCACCGCGCACAGCTGTCTGGAGCGGATGGCGCTGGTGCCGCGCGTGCTCGAGGCGCGCGGACTGGATGTCACGCCGGGAATGATCCAGCGCCTGCGTGGGGTGGGCGATGCGGCGACGATCGCGATACTGGAACAGATCCTCGCCGAAGAGGTCGCGCACGTCGCCGCCGGTACGCGCTGGTTCGGCTGGTGCTGCCTACAAGCGGGCGTCGACCCGGGCGACACGTTCGAGCATTTGTTGCAGCACTACTGCCGCGGCGCGCTGAAAGGTCCTTTCAATCGGCGCGACCGGCTCGCGGCAGGCTTCACGCCGCTGGAGCTGGACCGGCTCGACAGTCTGGTCGCCTGATGCGGCGCGCCCTCGTCGCCATCGTCGTCGTCTGGTTCCTGCTGATCGGCATCTTCGTCGAGATCTCGCCGTTCCAGTCGCCGTGGCCGCAGCAGCGCTACGTGCTGGAGGGTGCGGAATTCGCCGCGCTGGCCGGCGGCCAGATCGATGGCAGCGGGCTGGCCATCACGACCGCTGACGAGAACTACGGCGCCTTGCTGGTGCGTGGCGTGGAGATCGCCGATGCCGCGCAGTGGCCGGTGCTGCGTTACCGCATCGATTCACTGGCGCCGTCGCTCGAAGTGGCTTTCGTGTATCGCCGCGCGGATTCGCCCGGTGACGTGCGCACGGTCAACCTCACGCGCGGTCGCGGCGCTGCCGGCAGCATCGACCTGAGCCGCGAAACAGACTGGCGCGGCGCGATCTCCGAAATCGGCTTCGCGGTCTATCCGGTGGCGCAATCGGTACCGCCGCAGCAGGCCTTCCGTCCCTTCGTGCTGCGCGGGGCCGAATTCTGGTCACCGTCCTGGATCGGGCGGGGCGCGACGGTGGCGACGGAGTGGTCGGGGCGACGTGCCTGGTCGCTGATGTCGATCAGTGCTCTCGGCCCGGACAACGGCGTCGTGCGCGCGCGGTCGCCGGTGTTGCTGCTCGCGCTGGGGCTAGGCTTCACACTGTTGTTGCTGACCCAGTTCACGCCCACGACGCGGTCGCGCACTGGGCGCGTGATCTTGGTCGCCGTGGCACTGGCTTGGCTCATGCTGGACCTGCGCTGGAGCCTGAGCTTCGCCGACCGGCATGCCGCGACACGCCAGATCTACGCACCGCTGGACTGGCCGCAGCGTCAGCAGCAGCTAGCGGATGCGGACGTTCTGGCAGCGGCGCAAAGCGCGCGTCAGGCGTTGCGCGATGACGGCGCGGACCCGGATCGGGTACGTCTGCTGGTCGATGCGAATTCCGATTTCCTCCGCGCGCGATTCATCTATCACCTCGCGCCAGCGCGTACCGGGCCTGTCAACCTGACCGGTTGGCGAGTCGCCACGGCGGAAACGGGGCCGATCTATCTTGCGACGTTCGAACAGCCCGAGCCGCTGTTCGACGCGGCGGATTCGCGTCTGCGCCTCGAGGGCGATTTTTCCGTGCCCGCGCGACAACTCATCGATGCGCCGCCGCTGCGTCTGTACCGCATCGGTCCAGAGAGCCCGCCATGAGCATGAACCTTCTGCTGGGCTGGCTATGCAGTCTGCTGCTGGGCAGTTCGATCTGGCTTGCGCTCGCCGGTCCGCCACGACGCTGGAGTGACGGACTCGCGGCGACCGGCTACTCGGTATTGCTCGGCATGTTGGGCAGCGGGCTGCTGGTCGGACTGCGGCGCGAGGTTCCCGGCGAGGGCATTTTTGTCGCGACGCTGCCGCTGCTCGGCGCGGTCAGCGCCGTTCTCCTGGGCGTGGCGTATTGGCGTTGGCGTCGCGCGACACCGGCGCTTGCGGTTGCGGCCCGGCCGACCGGATCGCTGCCGCGCTGGGGCTGGCTGCTGCTGGCGCTGATCGCGCTGCGTTTCGCCTTCGTGCTCGACGAGGCGATTTTGCGCCCCGTATTCGCCTGGGACGCCTGGAATGCTTGGTCACTGAAGGCGAAGACCTGGTTCAGCCTGGGACAAGTGCCCTATCTCGAACCTGCGGCGTGGTGGCAGGACAGCGGCAGCGCAGGCCGTACCGCGCTCGCGTGGCGCTATCCGGAACTGCTGAGCCGCGCCGAACTCTGGTTCGCCGGCGCTGCCGGCGCGTGGAACGAAGGCGCCGTGGCAACCGCATGGCCCTTGCTGTGGCTGGCGCTGATCGGCGGTTGCGCCGGGCAGTGGATGGCGCTCGGCGTATCGCGGCTTTACAGCCTGATCCTGGCGTACATGCTGGCGTCGCTGCCGCTGCTTTCCGTGCATGCAGGGCTTGCGGGCTATGCCGATCTCTGGGTCGCTGCCGCATTGACCTTCGCGGTGCTGAGCTGGCTGCGCTGGGTGCGTGATGGCGACCAGGCACAGCTGTCGCTCGCAGTGCTCTGCACGCTGGTGCTGCCGCTGTTGAAGTTCGAGGGCGCGGTATGGGCGCTGCTGCTGGTCGGCCTCGCGCTGCTGGCACAGGTGCCGGTGCGCTGGCGCTGGGCGGGCCTTGGCGCAGGCGTGCTGCTCGCTGTCGTCGCGGTGCTGGTGTCGTGGCTGTTGCAGCTGCCGTGGCTGGCCCTGGTCGGCGAGACGCTCAGTGGCGCGACGACGGACAGCGGCGAGGTGTCTCGAGTGTCTCCTGCTACCGCGGCGCTCGCGTTCCTCAACGGCCTGTTCGGCCAGAACAACTGGCATCTGCTTTGGCCGTTGCTGGTCGCATGCGTGATCTGGCGCCGCGACGTGCTGCGCTGTCAGCGCGAAGCCGCGCTGCTCGCGCTGCTCGTGGCCGGCGGGCTTGCGGCGCTGTTCTGCCTGTTCGTGTTCACGCCGGCGGCAAAATGGGCGGCCAGCGAGACCGCGAGCAACCGGCTGGTGCTGCATTGGGTGCCGTTGGCGCTCAGCCTGCTCGCGCTGCTGCTGCGCGACGTGCCTTGGCCTGCTCGTACACCTCCCGCGTCGCCGCGCTGACCGCTTCCGGACGGTAGTGCTCACGCCAGCGTAGACGCCCGGCATGGCCCAGGCGCTCGCGCAGACTCGCGTCGTTGTCCAGCGTGCCCAGCGCCGTGGCCAGCGCGGCCGCGTCGCCCGGCGGAACCAGCAGTCCGCTTTGTCCTGCGGCAGCGACCTCACCCACGCCGGACCCGGCGATCGCGCTGGCGACGCAGGGCAGGCCGGCACGCATCGCCTCCAGCAGCACCATGCCGAAGGCTTCGGCGCGATCCAGCGAAGGCAGGCAGAAGATTTCCGCCTGGGCATAGGCCTGCTGCAGAAACGCATCGTCGACCTGGCCGGTCATCCGTACCCGGTCCTGCAGGCCGCGTCGCTGGATTTGCTCGCGCAGTGCCGCCTCGCGCTCGCCGCCGCCGATCAGAACCAAGGCAAAGTCGGGCAGCGAGGCCATGCTGTCGAGCAGCACGTCGAATCCCTTGTAGTGGCTCAGACGGCCGACCGCGAGCAGACGCCGTTTACCGGCAGGCCACAACGGCGCGCCCATTGCCGGCACGTCGGCGTCGCCGAGCGCGAGCGGCACGACGACGGTCTTGTCGTGCCAGCGAGCGAGCGCATGGCTGGCGTCGCGATACGCCGCCGACGTGGCGATGACCGCATCGGCGCGGCGCAGCAGCGCCTGTTCCCACGGGCGGTAGAACGGATAGGCAAAGCGCAGCAGGCGGCTGGCGCTGTCCAGCGGAATGTCCGCGTGCCAGTGCACGACCCAGGGCAGCCGTCGCGCCGCCGGTACCAGCAGCGCGGCGAAAGCCGACGTGTTCGGTACGTGGATGTGCAGCAGATCGGGGTGGTGCCGGGTGATGCAATGCTGCAATTGCAGCGGAAAGGCCGGACTCAGCGGCGCGTAGGCGAGTTGGCCAAGGCGTCCGACTTCACGCACGACGACGGCGCCATCGCTGCGCTGGGCCGTGCGCCAGCGGCGCTCGGCGGCATGGGCCAGCACGACAGGCTCGTCGCCGCCCGCGGCTTGCGCACGCGCGAGGATCGCGGTGAACGTCTCTATGCCGCCTGGCGCGGGCGGGTAGTACTTGCCGAGGTGGAGTACGCGCATGCGGCGGCTCGTCAGGCCGGCCGGTTGCCGCTGTCGGACCGTGTCGCCACGCTGCGGCGCAGGGAGGTCAGTTCTTCTTCGAGTATGGCAAGCTTCTGGTTGAGGCGCCGGATCTGGCGCTCCTGACGCGAGCGCTCGATATCGAGTTGCAGCAGGCGCAGCAGGATCAGCGACAGGCCGATGATGATCGGCAGCACTGGCGGATAGGCGATGCCGCTCAAGTGCGCCAACCAGTCGATGGTGCGCGGGACGAAGCCGAGCACCAGGGTCGCCGCGGCGACGATCAGCCACCACAGCGCATACGGACCATGCAGGTGATCGCGCCGGACCAGATAGAGAATGCTGCCGGCCAGAGCCAGGCCGAGCAGGGCGGCTGTGATCTGCGCATTCATTGAGCGGAGACCTCTGTAGCGCGGCGGCGGCGTTCGCGCGCACCGACCCGGGCGATGCTGAGCACCGTCGTTGCGACCATATAACGCGCCACGGTGAACCAGGACGAGAAAATGCGCGAACCGCCGTTGCGCCGGGCCGACATGACCGTCGGTGCTTCCGCGATGCGCAACGATTTGCGGCGCAGCAGGATCAGCACGCCGATGTCCTGGTAGTCGATCAGGCTTGCCTCACGCGAGGCCAGCGCGCGGATCGCGCGGCGGCCGTAGACGCGCAGCCCGGAGGTGAAGTCGGTGACGGTGAGTCCCGTGATCAGCCGGAAATAGGCCCAGGCCAGGCGTTTGGCGGCGCTGAGCCGCTCAGGGCAGATACCGATGGTCACGTCAGAACCGCCATCCATATGAGCGCGCAGCAGCCGCGGCAGCTGGTCCGGATGGTGTTGACCGTCGGCATCGAGCGTGATCACACGTTCGTGCCGGTTGCGCAGGGCATAGCGCATCCCGGCCTGGGTGGCGCCCCAGGCGCCCAGCTGGAACGGCAGGGTGATGACCGTGGCGCCGGCCTGTGCGGCTGCGGCGGCCGTATCGTCGGTGCTGGCATCGTTGATCACCAGGACCGCACAATCCAACGCAGCCATCACGCCGCGCACGACCTCGCCGACCGTGTCCTGCTCATTGCGTGCGGGTATCACGGCCAAGCAGGGACATGAGCCAATCTGTTGATTTGACACGGGACTCCGGCTTGCGCGAAAAACCGATTGTCCCAAGCAGGGTCAACCAACGTCAACGCAAAATAAAGTTGGCGGAAAGTGTCCGCTCAGATGACCCGGCTGCGTTACTAGCTTCCGAGTACCCGTGGCGGGTGCCGAATAGGTTCATCAGAATAGTGGGTAATCGCCAACAAATCCGTCGCTAAAGCATTGACGGCGTTTGATTGTGCTGATTACACTCCTTTTCTGTCGGGCCCCATGAATTATCCGTGGGCAGGAACTCAGCTTCCGCCCGATCCAACTTGGGAGAGTACAAATGAAGGCCAATGTCATGATGAAGACGCTGTCGCTGGCGGTGTTGGGTCTGGTGGGCGTGTCGTTTGCTGGCGCCTCCATGGCGCAGTGCCCCGCCGATCCGGCCGCTCCGGCCGGTCCCTGGGCCAGCAAGACCGTAAGCGCGGCTGTCCTCACGGTCAGTTCGCCGGGTCTCAACAGCACGACCTGCAGCGTCAAGCTTGCGCTGAACCAGAATTCGGCGCTGTTCGCAAAGTCGATCGTCACCGATACCACCCCGGAAAATGAAGCCCGCTATCGCGTTCGCTTCTACATCGACACCACCGCACTCACCGGCATGACCACCGTTCTGCGCTCGGTCAAGCTGTTCAACGCCTCGGCGACCACGTCTCCGCCGTCGCTGTCTTCCGAAGAAATCAACATCACTCTGTCGGGTGCCGGCGCCGGTCCGAACGTGATCTTCAACGTTGCCGATTCCACCCAGGGCTCGAACATCCGCAGCATCAGCGTTCCGCTGCCGGTGGCCACCGGTGCCAACCGCATCGAGTTCGATCTGGGCCAGGGCGCTGCCGCGCAGTTCCGTTACTGGGTCACCGCCGCCGCCACCGTTACCACCGACGCCGCTCCGACCGGCACCGTGACCGGCATCAACAACAGCGGCTGGTCCGGCGTCACGCAGGCTTCGATGGGCCTGTTCAATGCCAGTAACGGCTACCGCACGAACTACGGCCCGACCAATATTGTCGCTTTCGACGAGTTCGATTCCCGTCGGTCGACCTTCATCGGTCTGTAAATTCCAATAACTATTCCAGGAGTGCTCGTCAATGCGTTCTAAACTGATTGCTGCCACGCTCGTCGCAGCGTGTTCGATGTTCTCGACCGGCGCGTTTGCCGCCGCTTGTACTGCCAGCGCCGGCACCATTCCGGCGACTCCCAGTCCCAGTACGATCAACGGCGATCTCTGCACTGCCACCGATCAGCTCGTCCAGACCTGCGGTGACACTACGACGATTGGCAACGCTCGCGACGCGATCTATGCGGTCCAGCTCGGCGCAACCAACTCGGCGACGTTTACGGTCAATGGTACGGGCTTCGCTCCGTATATTGCGCTGATGAACGGCCCGGCCTGCAATTCGGTCAATACCTGCCCGACTGAGAATGCTGGCAATGCCGGTGAGCAAGTGGTCCTGGATCCGGCCAATAATCTGCCCGCAGGTACCTACTACGTGTTCATCACGGAGCAGAGCGGTTCGGCAGCTTGTGGCGCGTTCTCGCTGGTTACGGCGCCGGTTTTGCCGGTTTCGCTGCAGAAGTTTTCGGTTGAGTAAGTAAAGCCGTTCATTTACGACTTTGGGGGCCCGTCTGCAAAGGCGGGCCTTTTTTATGCAAAAAATCCTATTTTTCTGTGTTCTTGCTATAGCGGCGATAGCTGCCTCAGCCGATACGACGCTCGTCGCCGAGACGGTTCGCCTGCCGGATATCTATCAGTTCGAACGGACGTCGGCGAGCCTCCAGGTCACCAATGTCGGCAAAGAAGCGGTTTCCATAACCAATGTGCGAGCGATGCGGCCTGCCGACCGCGTCGTTGCGTTTCCGGCGCAAATCGCGGCCGGCGCCACCGTGAAGATCGATGTCGAGATCAACGCGGCCAACGATGTCGGAGCGTCGGTCCACACCTTCCAGTTTGAAACCAAAAAACCGGCTGACGATCTGCTCGCCCGCGTGACGATTTATGTGCAAACCGTACTGGACAACGGCCGCCCCATCGTCGATTTCGGGCCTGTGAGGCTTTCCACAGCCGATCCGGCGCACGCATTGTTCGAACTCAAGAGCGAGGACATTCCGGGTCTTGCCGTCGAAGAGGTACTGGAGACGCCTGCGTTCATCCAAGCCCGTATCGAGCCGGACAAGCGCTCGGTACGGCTGACGGTGGACAAGGTGCCGTATTACGGCATCCATCGGGCTAACCTGAAGCTCAGGCTCAATTCGGACGTGCAGTTGCAGGCCTGGAGCGAGATCATTGCCGACGTGCGCGGCGATGTCGTCCCGTCGTCCAATCCGCTTCCGCTGGATCTCGTGCTGGCCAACAAGCCCAACGAATATCTGCTGGTTCTGCGTCACCAGGGCCAGAGCGAATTTGTCGTCGGCAAGCCGAGCTTCGAACGCATCAAGGGCAAGGCGAAGGTCGAGCCGTGTGCGGCAAAGTCCGACGACTGCAAGCAGGTCCGCTTCTCGATCGCGAAGGACAACGCCCCGGGCCGCCTGAGCGGCGCGCTGGTCATTCCTCAGGGCAAAGGGCAGCTTCCGATTAAGGTGGAGCTGTACGGCATGATGCTCAAGGACGATTCCAAAATCGTCAAAGTGGACGGTGACAAGCTGATGGCTCAGGCGACGGAGGCCAGTGGCGCGGATGGCAAGGGCAAACAGCCGTTCGTGGCACAACTGAAAGGCGCGCTCGATACGCGCGACAAGACGATCAACTTGCCGGAACCGTCAGGCAAAGGCCCGTTGCTTCGCTGGCAGGCCGAAGAGCATGCCAGCGTCCATGGATACGCGATCTATCGCGCATTGAGCGAGCAAGGTCCCTACGAACGCCTGACCCGCGAGGTGATCGCGCAGGTCGTGCCGGAAGAAGGCGGCAGCGTCAACTACGTTTGGCGCGACGCTTCCGCTGTCAGCGGCAAGCAGTACTGGTACTACATCGGCGCAGTGATGAACAACGGCAGCAAAAAGAAGATCTCGTCGCCGATGGGTGTTACGGCGAAGTAGGTGTCGCACGGCAGTAGGCGCCGCACGAACGAGGGGGCCCGACAGTGGTGCTCCCTTCGCCTCACGAGTGGAAATGGCGGAAAGGGCTACTTGTCCCGCTCATTTTTTGACATTAACAGTAATGCCAGAATGGCGGCCCGACCAATAGCGTTGCGCTCGACGAATTCGATTCCCGTCGCACGTTGCTTGTAGGCCAGTAAATCCCAACAATAATTCCAGGAGTGCTCGTCAATGCGCAATAAACTGATGATTGCCACGCTCGGCGCGGCGTGTTCGATGTTCTCGGCGGGTGCCTTCGCGGCTGCCTGCACAGCCAGCGCGGGCACCATCAACTCAGGCGGCACGGTCAACGGCGACCTCTGCACCGCCACCGATCAGCTCGTCCAGACCTGCGGCGACACGACAACGATCGGCAATGCCCGCGATGCGATCTATCAGTTGCAGTTCGGCCCGATCAACAACTTCACCTTCACGGTGACCGGCACGGGCTTCGCTCCGTACGTGGCCCTGATGAACGGACCAGCCTGCAACTCGGTCAACACCTGCCCCGCCGAGAACGCCGGCAATGCCGGTGAGGCAGTTGTCCTGGATCCGAACAACAACCTGCCGGCTGGCACCTATTTCCTGTTCATCACCGAACAGAGCGGTTCAGCGGCGTGCGGCGCGTTCACGGTAACGACTGCGGGCACGCCGGTTTCGCTGCAGAAGTTTTCGGTCGAGTAAGCAGATTCGTCTGCTTACGACGTTGGGGAGGCCTTGAGCTTGCGATCGTGTCGATCGCACCTGATCGGTTGGGATCGCAACGATCCCGCCACGGCCCACCGTTTCAGCATGGGCCAAGCCCTGCGCGAATGAAACCTCGGCTGGCAGATGCACGCGGTATCGCGGGTTCAAAAACCCGCGATACCCGGTCGATCGATTATTGCGGAGCGACGACTTCCGCCTTGTCGATCGTGATCGCGACCTTGGGCACGTCACCCGGCAGCGGGCCTTGCGCCGAGGTTTCGACCGCCTTGATCTTGTCGACCACATCCATGCCGGACGTGATCTTGCCGAATACGGCGTAGCC
>JBBQZR010000005.1:0-167363 GCA_038207515.1 Lysobacterales bacterium
GGGGGGTCCCTCTTTTTCCGGGGTGTGTGGGGGCGGGTTTATGGGGTTCTGTGGTGGGCCCCCCCGCGCCGGGGGGGCCACGACGACGTTTTCGCCGGTTTGCCGGCCCCGACCGCATTCCAGACATCGAGCGCATCGGCCGTTGCGGCCACGTCGTGCACACGGACGATGGCCGCGCCGCGCTGCACCGCAATCAGTGCCGCGGCGACCGACGCGTGCACCCGCTCGGCGGGGGTGCTGCGGCCGCTGAGCTGGCCGAGGAAGGATTTGCGCGACAGGCCGACCAGCAGTGGCGCGCCGAGCGTCGCGAACTGCTGCAACTCGCGCAGCAGCGCCAGATTGTTGTCCAGCGTCTTGCCGAAACCGAAACCCGGATCGATCAGCAGCCGCTTGCGCGGGATGCCGGCCAACTCGCACCCGAAGAGGCGGTCGGCGAGGAAGCGCTTGATGTCGCCGACGACCTCGTCGTACTGCGGGTCGGCCTGCATGCTGCGCGGTTCGCCCTGCATGTGCATGAGGCAGACCGGCACCTCGAGCTCGGCAGCGGCATCGAGTGCGCCGTCCAGACGCAGGGCGTGGACGTCGTTGATGAGCCCGGCCCCGGCGCGCACCGCGGCACGCATCACGCCGGGCTTGGAAGTGTCGATCGACAGCGGCACCGTGGTCTGCCGCGCCAGCGCCTCGATCACCGGAATGACGCGGCGCAGTTCCTCCTGCTCGGACACGGCCTGCGCACCGGGGCGCGTGGATTCGCCGCCGATGTCGAGCAGGTCGGCACCCTGTTCCACCAGCGCGAGCCCGTGCCTGATGGCGGCATCCGCATCGAAATGCACGCCACCGTCGGAAAACGAATCCGGCGTCACGTTGACGATGCCGCAAATCAGCGGCCGATCGAGCGTGAGCACGCGGCCGGCGCAATCGAGGGTCGGATGGATCATGCGAAGCTCCTGGGCCGGTCGCGGAAGATCATTGCGAATAAATAGAAAAGGCCGCAACTGCGGCCTTTTTCCCTCGGCAGCGACGCCGAGGACTGAATCGTCGTCACTGTCCCATCCCCCGATACGGTCGGGGGATGGGGCTGAAGCTTACTCCGCGCCTGTCGTCACATCCCGCGTAACGGCCGGGCCGCCGATCGGGCTTTCGCCGCGCGGGCCGCTGGCCGCCGTGTTGCTTTTTGCGCTGCCGGTCCAATCCTTCGGCGGCGGCGGCTCGCGGCCTTCCATGATCGCATCGATCTGCGTCACGTCGATGGTCTCGTACAGCAGCAGCGCCTTGGCCATCGCGTCGAGCTTGTCGCGATTGGCGCTGAGGATCTGCGTCGCCTGCACGTAGGCCTTGTCCAGAATCGAACGTACGACTTCGTCGATCTGGCGCGCGGTCTCGTCGGACACGTTCTTGTGCTGGGTGACCGAGCGGCCGAGGAACACTTCGTCTTCCTGCTCGCCGTAGGCGATCGGACCCAGTTCGTCGGACAGGCCCCACTTCGTCACCATGTTGCGCGCCATCTCGGTTGCGCGCTTGATGTCGTTGGACGCGCCGGTGGTCACCTTGTCCGCACCGAAGATGAGTTCCTCGGCGACGCGGCCGCCGTAGAGCGAGCACAGGTTGCTGTTGATGAACGTGCGGTTGTAGCTGTAGCGATCGCCTTCCGGCAGGAACATGGTCACGCCCAGTGCACGGCCGCGCGGGATGATCGTGACCTTGTGTACCGGATCGTGCTCGGGCATCAGGCGGCCGACGATCGCATGGCCGGCTTCGTGATACGCCGTGTTGCGCTTTTCGTCCTCGCTCATCGCCATGGAGCGGCGCTCGGCGCCCATCATGATCTTGTCCTTGGCGCGGTCGAAGTGGCTCATGATCACTTCGCGGCAATTCTCGCGCGCGGCGAACAGCGCCGCCTCATTGACGAGGTTGGCCAGATCCGCGCCGGAGAAGCCCGGCGTGCCGCGCGCGATCACCATCGGATCGACGTCGCTGGACACCGGCACCTTGCGCATGTGCACCTTGAGGATCTGCTCGCGGCCACGCACGTCGGGCAGCGGCACGACGACCTGGCGGTCGAAGCGGCCCGGACGCAGCAGCGCCGGGTCGAGCACGTCCGGACGATTGGTCGCGGCGATGACGATGACGCCTTCGTTGCCTTCGAAGCCGTCCATCTCGACCAGCAGCTGGTTCAGCGTCTGCTCGCGCTCGTCATGACCACCGCCGAGACCAGCGCCGCGATGACGGCCGACCGCGTCGATTTCGTCGATGAAGATGATGCACGGCGCGTGCTTCTTGGCCTGCTCGAACATGTCGCGCACGCGCGCGGCGCCGACGCCGACGAACATCTCGACGAAGTCGGAACCGGAGATCGTGAAGAAAGGAACTTTTGCTTCGCCGGCGATGGCCTTGGCGAGCAGGGTCTTGCCGGTGCCGGGCGAACCGACCATGAGCACGCCGCGCGGGATCTTGCCGCCGAGCTTCTGGAACTTGCCCGGATCGCGCAGGAAGTCGACGAGCTCCTTCACCTCTTCCTTGGCCTCGTCGCAGCCGGCCACGTCGGCGAAGGTGATCTTGACCTGGTCCTCGCCCTGCAGGCGCGCACGCGAACGGCCGAAGCTCATCGCGCCGCGGCCGCCGCCGCCAGACTGCATCTGGCGCATGACGTAGATCAGGAAACCGATGAAGATCAGGAACGGCGCCCAGTTGACCAGGATGCCGAGCAGCGAGAAGCCGTTGTCGGTCGGCTCGACGCGCATCTTGTCGACCTTCTTCTGCAGCTCGGTGATGTTCGCGTCGGTCAGCAGCGCCGTGGTGCGCACCGAACTGCCGTCCTTGAGCTTGGCCTCGATCGTGCGGTTGTCGTTGTGCACCAGCACTTCGGCGACCGAGTTGTGCTCGACCTTGTCCATGAAGTCGGAATAGGCGAGTTCCTGCGTGCCCGTACCGCGCGGGTTGAAGCTCTGGAACACCGTCAGCAGGACCACCGCGATGATGAGCCAGAGCAGCAGGTTCTTGGCCATGTCATTCATCAAAACACTCCTTACGCGCGCCGGCCTCGGGCCAGTGCATAGACTTCGTTGGATCGTGCCCGCGAAGCCTTGGGTTTACGGATGCTGACGCGGGTGAATGCCGTCCGCAAGTTCCTTACGTAATCGTCGAAACCAACACCGTGAAAAAGCTTGATCAGGAAGTCGCCGCCGGGCTTGAGCCATCGACTGGCGAAGTCCAGCGCCAGTTCCGAAAGATGCATGGCGCGTGCCTGATCGACCAGGTCCACGCCGCTCATATTGGGGGCCATGTCCGACAGCACAAGATCCACCTGGGTGCCTTGCAGTCGCGCCTCGAGTTCCGCCAGGACGCTGTCCTCGCGGAAATCGCCGCAGATGAAATCGACGCCCGAAATGCCTTGCATCGGCAGGATGTCGAGCGCCACGATACGGCCGCGGTTCTTGAGCTTTTCGTTGATCAGTTGGGACCAGCCGCCGGGCGCGGCGCCGAGGTCGACCACGGTCATGCCCGGCTTGAGCAGGTCGTCACGCTCGATCAGTTCGTCCAGCTTGAACACGGCACGCGACCGATAGCCTTCGGCCTGCGCCTTCTTGACGTACGGGTCTTTGAAATGTTCGCGCAGCCAGCGCTGGCTGCTCTTGCTGCGTGACGACATGAGGGTTGGCGGGCCGGCGCGGGCCGCAGGGTCGACGGCTGCGCATGATACCCTGTACGCCTTGCCTGCGGTGCAGCACCGCGTCCTTGCCCAGATCCCATGCCCTTGAGCAATAGCCAGCGCCGCTACCTGCGCGGTCTCGCCCACGACCTGAAACCCGTCATTCTCGCCGGCGCCAAGGGTGTCACTGATGCGCTGATCCAGGAATTCGGTCTGGCCCTGGACCAACACGAACTCGTCAAGGTGCGCATTCCGGCCGAAGACCGCAGTGATTTTGCCGCTCAGGCCACCCGTCTGGCCCAGGCGACCGGCGCGGAAACCGTACAGACCATTGGTCGCACGGCGGTGTTTTTCCGCCGCAACACCGAAAAACCGGTCATCGCGCTGCCGCGCTGAGTCCGCCATGCAGCTGTCCCTGAACCGCCCCGGCGAATACCTGTTCGTGCGCAAGGTCGGCGCCGAGGCCATCACCGTCGTCGATCGCGACCTCGCCGGCAGTTTCATCCTGACGCCGGACCGCGCCATCGAGGGTTGGCCCGTTCTGGCGGTGTCCGATATCGATGAGACCGCCATCGCGCCGATAGTCGAACTCAAGCCCGCGGTGTTCATCCTGGGCACCGGTCCGCGCATAGTGTTCCCGGCCCAGTCGGTACTTGCCGAATTCCTGCGCCGCGGCATCGGCATCGAAGTCATGGACAACGCCGCGGCCGCACGCACCTTCAACGTACTCGTCAGCGAAAGCCGCCGCGTCGTCGCGGCCTTCATCCTGCCGTAATTTCAGAGATTCTCTGAGCCCGGCTATCCCTTGCCGGTCATGCCTTCGGCTTCACCGATGCGGCGCAGCCGCACCAGTGCCTCGACCTGGATCTGTCGCACCCGTTCCCGGGTGAGGCCCAGCTCGGCGGCGATTTCGGCCAGGGTCTGCGCCGCATGCCCGGCCAGACCGTAGCGCCGCTCGACCACGAGCCGCTGCCGCGGCGTGAGCTTGGCCAGCCAGCCCGGCAGGCGCACATCGGCCAGTTCGACCAGTTCGCGGCTCGCACCCGCATGGCCGGTTTCGGCCGCCAGCTGTTCGACCAGCGCGCGATCGTCCGCATCGGACATGGGCGCGTCGAGCGAGCGGATTTCCTCGGTCACGCAGAACAGAGCCGAGACCTCGGACACCGACTTGTTCAGCGCCGTGGCCAGTTCGTCCTGGGTGGGCTGCCGTTCCAGCGCGAGCACCAGTTCGCGCCGAGCACGCAGGGCCTGGGCCAGTTCGCGCAGCACGTGAACCGGCACGCGCACCGTGCGCTGCTGCATCAGGGCGCGCTGCACCGATTCGCGGATCCACCAGGTCGCATACGTCGAAAAGCGCAGGCCGCGCATGGCGTCGAATTTTTCGACCGCGCGGATCAGACCGAGATTGCCTTCCTCGATGAGATCCAGCAGCGGGACCCCGCGCCCGACATAGCTGCGCGCAACCGCGACGACGAGACGCAGATTGGCCTCGATCATCTGCCGGCGCGCCTCGGTATCGCCGCCCATCACGCGCTCGGCAAGGCTGCGTTCGCCGGCCGCGTCCAGCAACGGGATCAGGCCGATTTCATTGAGGTACGCGCTCGTCGAATTGCGCACCTCGTCGCCCTGCGGCGGCTCGACGACGTCGAGCAAAGCCAGCATGTCATCGGCGTCCAGCGAGGGTTCTTCGCGCCCGGTCGAACTCATTGCGCCAGCATACTCGGAAGGTCCGAACAAGTGTCCACGGTGTCGCTTCTATGCCCTGCTGCTCGTCCCCACAACCCCGGCCCGTTGGGCGTTCAGAGTGATCAGAACCTGTGGTTCTGAGCGATCACTCCTCACCCCCTTGACTCAAGGGGGCATCGTCTGGCGCCCAAGCAACTGAATACAGCATTGCCCTTGGGCCGTGCACCAGATCCCCACAACCCCGCCAAACGCTGCGCGTTTGGCCGCCCCCTTGACTCAAGGGGGCTCCGAAAGCAAAAGGCCCACCTTCTCGTGTTTCTGCGGTTTTGGGTCGAGAGGGCAAGGCAGTAAGGGACGAATCAAAACAGCCGCACTTGTTCCCACTAGTTTTTCTCACTCCTCTTCCCTGTCCACTCGCTTGCGGTCACCGCGCCGGCAGGTACTCCAGCGGATTCACCGGCTTGCCGTTGCGGCGTATTTCAAAATGCAACATTTCCCGATTGGAACCGCCCATCTCGGCAATCGCCTGGCCGGCCTTGACCGTGTCGCCCTCTTTGACGAGCCGCTTGCGGTTGTGGCCGTAGGCGGACAGGAACGAGGTCGAATGCTTGACGATGACGAGTTCACCGTAGCCGAGCAGTCCGTTGCCGCTGTAGACCACGGTGCCGTCGGCGGCAGCGGCCACGTTGGCGCCGGCGCTGCCCGCGATATCGACGCCCTGGCGGGTCTGGTCGCCGCTGACGAAGGTGCCGACGACCTTGCCGCTGGCCGGCCAGCGCCAGCTCACGCCGCCGCTGTTGAGCACCGGCGTGACCGGGCCCGGTGTGGCCACCGCGGTGGTATTGGCGCCCGGCGCGAGCGCGCCGCTCTTGGGCGGCACGGCAAGCGGATCGGCGGCCGGCACGACCGTGGCGGTCGGCGTCGGTGGCGTTGGAACCGGCGCGATGCCCGGCGCCGGCGAGGTCGCAGCGGCAATGGAATTGGCCGGCGGCTTGCTCGCAGCCGGTGGCAGCGTCGTGACGCGCTCATTGGTCGGCGGCGTCGCACTGCGCACGGCACGCGGATCGACGCCCGCGTTCGGCGCCGGCCGGCGTGGCGCTTCGGGCAACGCGGTAATGGTGGTCTGACCCGCCGACGGCGCGGGCAGCGCGCTCACCGCCACAGTTTCCTTGGGCGGCGGGTCGGCAAGCTTGAGCTCCTGGCCCACGAAGATGCGGAAAGGACTTTCGATGCGGTTGATACGCGCGAGTTCGCGGTAGTCCAGCCCGCTCTTGAACGCGATCGAATACAAGGTGTCGCCCGCGGCGACCTTGTGGGTCGCGACGACCGGGCTGCTGCGCGGGCTGCGCACCGGTTCGACCGGTGGCGGCCGCCGCTCCTGCAGCGCGATATCTTCGACCGGCGCCGGCGGCGTGCTCGCGCAGGCCGTCAGCAACAGGGCCAGCGACAGGGCCACGGCGGCCCTGCCCTTCGTCGCGGTGTTGCGCTTGAGGTGCATTACCTGCCCTTCTTCAGTGCCGCAGCTGCAGCCAGACCACGATGCCGATGATCAGCGCCACGATCGCCCAGCCCAGCCACTCGATGTACTTGTGCAACAGGGCCTCGGCCTTGGGGCCGCCGAGGCGGATGGCGCCGGTCAACAGATACACGCGCTTGCCGCGGCCGATGATCATCCCGGGGATGAACGCGATCATCGGCACACCGACGATGCCCGACGCCCAGGTGAAGATCTTTAACGGAACCGGGATGAACCCCGCGAGTACGAGCATGACGAAGGCGGCCCAGGCACTGCCGGCGACCTCCGTGCGCAGCTTGCCGACCATCTCGTCGATGCGCGGCAGCCAGCCCAGCGCCTCGAACACCGGCCGCAGCGCCTCGAACGCGTAGTGCCCGAGCACGTAACCGACGAGCGCGCCGAGCAGCGAGAACACCAGGCTGATCGTGGCATAGCGGACCCAGTGCCGAGGCCGCGCCAGCGTCATCGGCGCGAGCATCACCTCGGGCATGACCGGGAAGATAATGGCCTCGACGAAGCTCAGCCCCGCGAGCAGGCGCTCGGCCTGCGGGTGCGCGGACCATACCAGGGCCTTCTCGTACAGCGGCTTGAACAGTTTCATGCTTTGGGGAATCTCGGCACAAGTCGATGCAGCTTTGTATTTTGGAGCCCCCTTGAGTCAAGGGGGTGAAGCGTGATCGCTCAGAACCGCAGGTTCTGATCACTCTGAACGCTCAACGGGCCGGGCGGCCAGAGGCCTGCGCAGCGGGCCGCTGGCGGGGTTGTGGAGATCTGGTGCTGAGTACAAGAGCGACAGTTGAGGGACTTGACCAGATCTTCCTTAGTCGTCCCGGATCCGTTGCGGCGATCGTTCAAAGCACGCCGCCCAGCAACGGCACGAAGCTGACCTTGCACAACACCTCGCGCAGTCGTGCCTCGCCGTCCGGGCGCACGCGCACGAGCTGCTGGCGTCCGGCCGCGCCGACCGGCGCGACGAGCACGCCCTCCGGCGCCAACTGATCGAGCAAGGCGTTTTCGAGTTCGACGCCGGCGGCGGTCAGCACGATGGCGTCGAACGGCGCCTCCTCGGGCCAGCCCAGACGGCCGTCGTCGTGTCTGGAGCGCACATTGGCGATGCCGAGCTTGCGGAAGCGCCGGCGCGCGTTGCGCAGCAGCTCCTCGATGCGCTCGACCGTATAGACCTGCTCGACCAGACCGGCCAGCACGGCGGCCTGGTAACCCGAACCCGTGCCGATCTCCAGCACGCGCCGGGGCGCGCCGAATTCGAGCAGCGCCTCGCTCATGCGCGCGACCACCCAGGGTTGCGAGATGGTCTGGCCCTGACCGATCGGCAAGGCGGTGTCTTCGTAGGCGCGCGTGGCCAGCGCTTCCTCGACGAACAGATGGCGCGGCAGCTGGCGCATCACGTCGAGCACGCGGCGGTCGCGGATGCCGTCGGCCTGCAGACGCTCGATCAGCCGGTCGCGCGCGCGCTGGGACGTCATGCCCAGCCCGCGGGCTTCGGGTGTCAGGCGCGAATAGGCGGTCATGCGTCGCCGAATGCCGGGTGCGGCAGGCTGGTCACCCAGCCGGCGACCTTTTCCAGCGCCTGGTAGCGCGTCAGGTCGACCTGGATCGGCGTGATCGAGATCGAACCTTCGCGCACCGCGTGGAAATCGGTGCCGGGGCCGTCGTCCTCGGCCTCGCCGGCCGGGCCTATCCAGTAGATCGTGCGGCCGCGCGGGTCGCGCTCGCGGATGCAGGGCGCGGATCGATGGCGCCGGCCCAGACGCGTCACGGCGAAGCCGCGGATCTCGTTCCAGGGCCGGTCCGGTTCGTTGACGTTGAGGATGGTGTCGGCCGGCAGCGGATCGACGAGCAGGCGCTGCATCAGCACGAGGGCGGCCTGGGCTGCGGTTTCGTAGTGCTCGGCCTGGTGGTTGTGGCAGACCAGCGAGACGGCGATCGCGGGGAGGCCGAGGAAGCGGCCTTCCATTGCGGCCGAGACGGTGCCGGAATAGATCACGTCATCGCCGAGGTTCGGCGCGTTGTTGATGCCGGAAACGACGATGTCGGGCTGGAAATCGAGCAGCCCGGCCAACGCCAGGTGCACGCAATCGGTCGGTGTGCCCGCCACGCTGTAGCGACCGTCGTCGAGGCAGCTGACGCGGATGGGCTGGTCCAGGGTCAGCGAATTGCTGGCGCCGGAACGGTCGCGGTCGGGCGCGACAACCGTGACGCTGCCGACGACGGCCAGACGCGCGGCCAGGATGCGTATGCCCGGCGCATCCACGCCGTCGTCGTTGGAAACCAGAACTCGCATGCCGTGCATCCGCGGAAACAGGCGGAAAGTTTAGCGGAATTCGCGACGCTCTCACCCGCGGATGACGTAAGGTGACGTGGGTCGTACCCGTTCCGGCTCCCAGGAATCCCGTCCGCCATGCGCAACCGCTCCCGCCTGTCTCCGCTGGTCAGCGACGAAGACCGCGCGCTGTTCGAGGAAGCGATAGGTCCAGTGCGCCGCCATGTGGCGGTGGAGCCGGTGCGCGAAATGCCGCGGCCGGCGCCGGAGCCGCGCCAGTTCGAGCTGGACGAGGCGCGCGTGCTCGACGAACTGATGACCATGCACATCGACCCGGCCGAGATCGAGGTCGGCGAGGAGCTGAGCTACCTGCGCGACGGTTACCGGCCCGACGTGCTCAAGCGCCTCAAGCGCGGCAATTTCAGCGTGCAGGACGAGATCGACCTGCACCAGATGACGGCGGAAGTGGCACGCTCGGCGGTCTCGGGCTTTCTCGCCGAGGCGCACCAGCGCGGGCTGCACTGCGTCAAGCTCATTCACGGCAAAGGCCTGCGCTCGCGCGCGGCAGGCCCGGTGATCAAACGGCTGGTGGACAGAATGCTGCGCCAGCGCGACGACGTGGTCGCGTTCGCGTCGGCCCGCTCCGAGCAGGGCGGTACCGGCGCCGCGCTCGTGCTGTTGCGGCACAAGCGCTGAACGCGTCGACCGAGGCCGATACCCCGTCGGCCCGGCTGCGGACTGCGCTGATCAATCCTTCTTGTCGGCTTCCTTCTGCCCCTTGCGCGGCAGGTTGACCCAAGTGACGCTGTAGCCGCGGTCGTTGGCCCACTTGTTCACCGAGACGATCTTTTCCTGATCGACCTGGTAGTCATACTGCGTCTTGGCCACGCGTGTGCCGCCCGAACTCGCACAGCCGCCGAGGGCGAGGCCGGCGACCGCTATCGCTGCGCTGCAAAAAAACACACTTTTCATGACGACCTCCTGACAGGTACTGGATGGCGCGCCGGTGTTTCCCGACGCCGTGTGAATCCAGTATAGGAAGCGTGGCGAGGGGCGGAAGCCAGAGTGCGCCCAACTCGCGATTTCCGCTACAGCCAGCTCCGCTGGCGGCTATTCCTGCACCGCATCAGAGGCGGCGGTGGCGTCCAGACGCGCCAGTTCGCGCAGCAGCGTGGTCGCATAGCAGCCGGCCGGCAGCGCGAATTCGACCTGCAGCGTGTCCGCCTCCCAGTGCCAGACGAGTTCCTGGGCGAACAGGCGCAGACTGCGCCGTTCCTGCGCGAGCCCGGCCGCCACGAGGCCCTGCGCGAGCCCCGCATGCTCTTCCGCCACCGCCTGTTCCAGCGCGGCGACGGCAGCGCCGCTGCGCAGGCTGCCTTCGCCCCAGAGCACGCCGGTCGTATGGATGTCGCCGCGCTGCAGACGCGACTCCAGTTCCGTCGTCAGCGCCTCCGGACCGAAGATGCTGTGACTGCCGTCGAGCATCCACACCTCGCCGTCCAGGCCGCGATCCCAATCGCCGTGCGTCACGCGCCGCGCCAGCACGGCGTTGAAGATCTGCGCCCGGGCCGCGGACAGCAGCATGCCGCGCTCATGCCGCGACACACGGCGGCCGTCGAACATGGCCTGGGCACGCGCGACGTTGTCGCCGTCGCGGCCGAAACGCTGCTCACCGAAATAGTTCGGCACGCCGCGCGCGGCCAGGGTCGACAGGCACTGCTGTGCCGCGTCGCGGTCGCCGCTCACGTCGCGCAGCACGATGCGGAAGCGGTTGCGCTTGAGCGCGCCGCGCTTGAGCTTGCGCCCGTGCCGTTGCGCCTCGAGCACGCGAAACTCGTCACTGGCCAGCGTGCTCCAGTCCAGCTCGCGCTTGATCGGCACCGGCACCGAGAAGGTCTGCCGCGTCACCGCATGGCGGTCCTTCAGGCCGGCGAAGCTGACTACGTCAGGCGCCACGCCGGCGAAGCGCGCGATCGCGCGCGCGACCCATTCGGTATTCGCGCCGCGCTTTTCCACGCGCAGGAATACGTGTTCGCCGGTGGCATCGGGCGCAAAGCCCAGGTCTTCGTCAACGAAGAAATCCTCGGGCTGCGCGCGCAGGCGCGCGGCCAGCGGCGGTCCGCCGAAGGCATGCGGCCACGGGCTCATGCGCCGTCCCGGCGCAGCAGCGCGACCGCCATCGCGGCAATGCCTTCGCCACGGCCGGTGAAGCCCAGCCGTTCGCTGGTCGTGGCCTTGACGCTGACCGCGTCGATCGCGCAGCCCAGATCCTCGGCCAGCAGCGCGCGCATGGCCGCGGCATGCGGCCCGACCTTGGGCCGCTCCGCGATCACCGTGACGTCGGCATTTCCCAGCACGTAGCCGTGGCTGCGCATCAACTCGCGGCAGTGGCGCAGGAACACGCGACTGTCCGCGCCGCGCCAGCGCTCGTCGCTGGGCGGGAAATGCACGCCGATGTCGCCGAGCGCCAGTGCACCGAGCAGCGCATCGCAGAGCGCGTGGATGACGACGTCGCCGTCCGAATGCGCGACGACCCCGTGCGTATGCGGCACGGTCACGCCGCCGAGCACGACATGATCGCCGGGGCCGAACGCGTGTACGTCGAATCCTTGTCCGATACGCATGATTCTCCCGCCGAAGCAAAAAGCAAAAAAGAGAAAACGTAGGTTGGGGTAAGCCGCAGGCGCACCCCAACATCGAGGCATCTCACCTGCGAAAAGCCCCTGCCGGAGCGATCCATGGCACGAGTTTTCATGCCGGCATATCCCAACATCGCAGGAGCCGAAACCATGCCAAAGCGATTCCTTCGGCATGGGTTCTTTGTTGGTGGGCCACCGTGATGCTGGGGTGCGCCTGCGGCTTACCCCAGCCTACGCCCCCACACCACGATTCAACCCACGCAACAGGAATTCGGCCAGCGCGAGGTCGGCCGGCGTCGTCACCTTGATGTTGTCCTCGCTGCCCTCGACCAGCAGCGGCGCATGACCGGCACGCTCCATCGCCATCGCCTCGTCGGTGATCGCGACGCCGGCGGCCGCGGCGTCGGCGAGTGCCGCTTCCAGCGCGCCGCGAGGAAACAGTTGCGGCGTCAGCGCGCGCCAGCGCGATTCGCGCGGCTCGGTCGCGGCAACCCGGCCCTGCGCATCGGCCCGCTTGAGCGTGTCGCGCAGCGGCGCGGCGAGCAGACCGCCGCCGACCGGCACGGCTTCGTCGATCAGGCGCGAGATATCCGCCGCACGCACGCAGGGCCGCGCGGCGTCGTGCACGAGCACGGCATCCTCCGGCGCGACCGATGCAGGCAGCGCGCGCAGTCCGGCCAGCACCGAATCGGCGCGCTCCGCACCGCCGCCGGTGCGCAGCAGCGGCTTGCCGAGCACCTCGATCAGACCGTGCGCCCAGCTCGCGTCGTCGGCGGCAATCACGAGCATCAGGCCGGCGATGCGCGGATGCGCGGCCAGCCGCTCCAGCGTCTGCAGCAGCAGCGGCTTGCCGGCCAGCTGCAGGTACTGCTTGGGCACGTCGCCGCCGAAGCGGCGGCCGCGGCCGGCGGCCGGCACCACGCACCAGAGGCCGCTCATACGCAAACGCTCATTTCTGCTGCGGCGGCTTCGGCGCGTCGGACGCCGCCGGCTCGACGACCTGGTAGAAGGTCTCGCCGGGCTTGACCAGACCCAGCTCCGAGCGCGCGCGCTCCTCGATCGCGTCGCGGCCTTCCTTGAGATCCTGCACCTCGGCCTGCAGCGCGTCGTTGCGCGCCTTGAGCGCCTCGTTCGCCTTGCGTGTCTCGGCCACGGTATGGCGCAGGCTGTCCACGTCGCGCACGCCGCCGGCTCCCGTCCACAGCTTGAGCTGCAGGCCGATCAGCAGGATCAGCAGGATCAGCGCGGCGTAGCGCAGCATGGTTGGTCGCCTCAGCGGAACAGGTCGGGCAGGTTCGGGAAGGCCTGCTTGCCGGCATAGGTCGCCGCCGTACCCAGGGCTTCCTCGATGCGCAGCAGCTGGTTGTACTTCGCGACGCGGTCGCTGCGGCACAGCGAGCCGGTCTTGATCTGCGTCGCCGTGGTCGCGACCGAAATATCGGCGATGGTGGTGTCCTCGGTTTCGCCGGAGCGGTGCGAAACGACCGACGTATAGCCGGCCGCCTCGGCCATGGCGATGGCTTCCAGCGTCTCGGTCAGCGTGCCGATCTGGTTGACCTTGATCAGGATGGAGTTCGCGATCTTCTTGTCGATGCCCTGCTTGAAGATCGCCGTGTTGGTCACGAACAGATCGTCGCCGACGAGCTGGATCTTCTTGCCGAGCTTGTCGGTCAGCACCTTCCAGCCATCCCAGTCGCCTTCGGCCATGCCGTCCTCGATCGTGATGATCGGATAGCGCGCGCACCAGTCGGCGAGGAAGTCGGCGAACTGTTCGGAACTCAGGCGCTTGCCTTCGCCGGACAGGTTGTATTTGCCGTTCTCGAAGAATTCGGAGCTGGCCACGTCGAGGCCGAGGTAGACATCCTCGCCCGCCTTATAGCCGGCCTTGGCGATGGCCTCGAGTATCGTCTCGACGGCTTCCTCGTTGGATTTCAGGTCCGGCGCGAAGCCGCCTTCGTCGCCGACCGCGGTCGACAGGCCGCGGCTCTTGAGCACGGATTTCAGCGCATGGAAGATTTCGGCGCCGCAGCGCAACGCTTCGGAAAAGCTCGCGCAGCCCACCGGCAGCACCATGAACTCCTGCATGTCGACGTTGTTGTCCGCATGTGCGCCGCCGTTGACGATGTTCATCATCGGCACCGGCAGGCGAGCCGGCCGCGCACCGGCGAGATGCTTCCACAGCGGCAGTCCGCGGGCGGCCGCGACCGCGTGCGCATTGGCCAGCGACACGCCGAGCAGCGCATTCGCGCCGAGATGGTTCTTGTTCGGCGAACCGTCGAGCGCGATCAGCTTGCGATCCAGCGCGGTCTGGTCAGCCGCATCGAAACCCGCGAGCGCGGACGCGATCGTCGTGTTGACGTTGCCGACCGCCTTGGTCACGCCCTAGCCGAGATAGCGCGTCTTGTCGCCGTCGCGCAGCTCCACCGCCTCGCGCGAGCCGGTCGATGCGCCCGAGGGCACGGCGGCGCGGCCCATATGGCCGGTCGACAGCGTGACTTCCGCTTCGAGCGTGGGATTGCCGCGGGAGTCGAGGATTTCGCGGGCGTGGATCTTGGTGATCGTGGTCATCGTTCAGGGGCTCGTAGACGGTCGGAAAAAAGGAACCAGTGGGAGCGGTGGAATCACTTCGCCGGCTTGTCCCACATCAGGGAAACGCCGAGCGGATCCACCAGCGCGTCTTTCAATCGATCGAACGTGGCACGGTCATACTCCGCCGAAACCACGCGCAGACAGGAAAGTTTCTTTTTCTTGGCGCGCGGCGTGATCGCGTCGACCACTGCCGGCACGTCCAGCGCGGCGCCGTCGAGCTGCAGGCTCCCCGCGGCGAAACCGACTTCCTGGGTGCCGTTGGCGCAAGCCTTGCGCTTGGTGACCAGGGCCATCATCTCCTCGCGCGTCATGCTCGCGACGGGATCGGACCCTTTTAGCTCCTCGGCACTGATGCGCTTGCCCTTGATGACGACCTTGTCGGCAGGCACGTCCTGGGCCGGGGCCGCAGCACTGAACAGCACGGCGCAGCAAACCAGAAGCTGTGGCAATCCGTTCATCTTCATATCGCTCCTTCGGTTCTGAGCGCGCGCTTGGTCACCGCATCGAGTTCGAGCAGCGTTTCCAGCAGCGCTTCCATCTTCCCGAGCGGCCACGCATTCGGCCCGTCGCTGAGCGCCTTGTCCGGATCCGGATGCGTTTCCATGAAAAGGCCGGCAATGCCGACCGCGACCGCCGCGCGTGACAGCACCGGCACGAATTCGCGCTGGCCGCCGGACTTGCCGTCGGCGCCGCCGGGCAGTTGCACCGAATGGGTTGCGTCGAACACGACCGGGCAGCCGGTATCGCGCATCACCGACAGGCTGCGCATGTCGGAGACCAGATTGTTGTAGCCGAAGCTCGCGCCGCGCTCGCAGACCATGATCTGCTCGTTGCCGGCGGCCTTGGCCTTGGCCGCGACGTGCTTCATTTCCCAGGGCGAGAGGAACTGCCCTTTCTTGATGTTGACCGGCTTGCCGGCACGCGCGACGTTCTGGATGAAGTCGGTCTGGCGGCACAGGAAGGCCGGCGTCTGCAGCACGTCGACGACGCTCGCAACCTCGTGCATCGGCGTGTACTCGTGCACGTCGGTCAGCACCGGCACGCCGAGCTGGCGCTTCACCGCCTCGAGCACCTTGAGCCCTTCCTCGATGCCGGGACCGCGGAAGCTCGTGCCCGAGGTGCGGTTGGCCTTGTCGAAGCTCGACTTGAAGATGAAGTTGATGCCGAGCCGGCGGGTGATCTCCTGGAGCGTGCCGGCCGTGTCCATCTGCAGTTGCAGCGATTCGATCACGCAGGGACCGGCGATCAGGAACAGCGGCTGATCCAGGCCGATCTTGAATCCACACAGGTCCATGCTCATGCGCCGGCCGCCTGGGCGAAGCGCGGCGCATTGCGCACGACCTTGTATTCGCGCGCGGCCTGCACGAAGCCGATGAACAGCGGATGGCCGTCGCGCGGAGTGGAGGTGAACTCCGGATGAAACTGACAGGCGAGGAACCACGGATGGTTCGGCAGCTCGACCATTTCCACGAGCAGGTCGTCCATCGACTTGCCGGCGATGGTCAGGCCCAGATCCTCGAACTGCTGGCGATACATGTTGTTGAACTCATAGCGATGGCGATGGCGCTCGCGGATCACGTCCTGGCCGTACAGCTTGCGCGCGAGCGAACCGGCCTTGAGGCGGCATTCCTGCGCACCTAGGCGCATGGTGCCGCCGAGGTCGGAGGCCTCGGTGCGTTTTTCCACGTCGCCGGCAGCGGTGCGCCATTCGGTGATCAGGCCGATGACCGGATGCGCGCAGTTCTTCTCGTTCTCGCTGGAATTGGCGCCTTCCAGACCGGCGATATTGCGCGCGAAATCCACCACCGCCGCGTGCATGCCGTAGCAGATGCCGAAGTACGGCACGCCGTTCTCGCGCGCCCAGCGCGCCGCGGCGACCTTGCCTTCGAAGCCGCGCTTGCCGAAGCCGCCGGGCACGAGCACCGCATCGCAGTCCTTGAGCACGCTGCCACCTTCGGCCTCAACCTGCTCGGATTCCAGCCAGCGCAGGTTGACTCGCGTCGACTGCTTGATGCCGCCGTGGCGCAGCGCTTCGCCGAGGGATTTGTAGGCGTCCTTGTGCTCGACGTACTTGCCGATGATCGCGACGGTGACTTCGTCCTTGGGGTTTTCGACAGCGGCGACCACGCGATCCCAGGCCGACAGGTCGGCCGGACCCGCATCCAGGCGCAGGTGATCGATGACGAGGCGGTCCAGTCCCTGCTGGTGCAGCCAGGACGGCAGCTGATAGATCGTATCGACGTCCATCGCGCTGAGCACGGCGCGCTCGGGAACATTGGTAAAAAGTGCAATCTTGCGCCGCTCACTGTCGGGCACCGGCTGTTCGCAGCGCAGCAACAGGATGTCAGGCTGGATGCCGATGGTGCGCAATTCCTTGACCGAATGCTGGGTCGGCTTGGTCTTGATCTCGCCGGCGGCCTTGATGTACGGCACCAGGGTCAGGTGCATGAACAGGCACTTTTCCGGACCGTGCTCGATGCGGATCTGGCGGATCGCCTCGAGGAACGGCAGCGACTCGATGTCGCCGACGGTGCCGCCGACCTCGACCAGCGCGACGTCGTAGCCGCGCGTGGCCTCGTAGATGCAATGCTTGATCTCGTCAGTGATGTGCGGGATCACCTGCACCGTGGCGCCGAGGTAGTCGCCGCGGCGCTCCTTGCGGATCACGGACTCGTAGATCTTGCCGGTGGTAATGGAATTGCGCCCGGTCAGGCGCGTGCGCACGAAGCGTTCGTAATGGCCCAGGTCCAGGTCGGTCTCGGCACCGTCGTCGGTGACGTAGACCTCGCCGTGCTGGAACGGACTCATGGTGCCCGGGTCGACGTTGATGTAGGGATCGAGTTTCATCATCGTAACGCGCAGGCCGCGGGCTTCGAGGATGGACGCGAGAGAGGCGGCGGCGATGCCCTTGCCTAGCGAGGACACCACACCACCGGTAACGAAGATCAGAGGGGTCATGAGCAGCGGGGATGGCTGGAAAACCCGATTTTACCGGCATCGGGGCACAACCGCGAGCGACGCGACGAATCCTGACTGTCGTCGGGCCGAAACGGGTTGATCCCGATTGCCCGCGCGTAAATGGGCGCCAGGCTCGGTGTCCACCGCGCCCGCATACACTCGCGCACAGATACCAGCCGAGGCCAGGAGCGACCATGGTTCGCCGACATACACTCGATTTCTTCTGTTCGATTCCGCTGATAACACTAGGCTTTTTTCTGGGATACGGGTTTCGATGGCCCGGATGGGCCATCCTGGTGTTCTGCCTGCTGTGGTTGTTGCTGATCGACTTGTCGCTTCAGATGCTTGGCAGGAAGCTGCGCAACGCCATGGCCGCGCGCCTGAGCCTGTTTGTCGGCGGCCTGATCGCTCTCGCGCTGTTCCTGTGGCTATTCGGCAGTTGGCGCCCCGCAACATGAGGCTCGGCAACCGGAGCGGCAGCGGCTTGTGCTCCCCCCGCCGAGATTGCTAGCGTGGCCGGCTGCCCCGAAACCCCGGCGTCCCGACAATGAGCACCAGCGAACGTCTGCGCGACCTGCGTGCTGCCCTGGTGCGGCACAGTGTCGATGCCGTCATCGTCCCCACGGCCGATCCGCACCTGTCCGAATATCTGCCGGCGCGCTGGCAGGGGCGGTACTGGCTGTCGGGTTTCTCCGGTTCGAGCGGCACCCTGGTCGTGACGGCCGATTTCGCCGGCATCTGGACCGATTCGCGCTACTTCGAGCAGGCCGGGCAGGAACTGGCCGGCAGCGAAGTCAGCCTGATGCGCCTGACGACCCCGCATATTCCCGAGCATGTGGACTGGCTCTGCGCCCGGCTCACGTCGGGCCAGGCCGTCGCCATCGCCGGCGACGTGCAGGCCCTGGGCATGCAGGACCTGCTGCAGCAGCGCCTGTCCGCCCGCGGCATCGCGCTGCGCACCGACCTCGACCTGGTCGATGCCATCTGGGACGACCGGCCGCCGCTGCCGTGCGATCCGGTGCGTGAACACGGCGCTGACTACGTCAGCTCCAGCCGCGAGGAACGCCTGGAACGGGTCCGCGCCGCTATGGCGCAGGCTGGCGCGACGCATCATCTGGTGTCCTCGCTCGACGACGTGGCCTGGATCACCAACCTGCGCGGCAGCGACGTGCCGTACAACCCAGTCTTCCTCGCCCACCTGCTGATCGGCCCGGACAAGGCCATCCTGTTCGTTCCGCCCGGCAAGATCGCACCGGCGCTGGGCCGCCAGCTCGCCGCCGACGGCATCGTGCTGGCCGACTATGCCGCGGCCAGAACCGCGCTCGCCACGCTCAGTGCCGGCGATTGCCTGCTGCTCGACCCGCGCCGCGTCGTGCATGCGCTGGCCGCGGCCATCGCCGACGAGGTCCGGCTCGTGCAGCAGCTCAACCCGAGCCAACGCCTCAAGGCGATCAAGACGCCGGCCGAACTCCGGCACATCCGCGACGTCATGCGCCACGACGGCGCGGCGCTCGTGCGGTTCCTGATCTGGCTCGAGCAGCACATCGGCACCACCACGCTGACCGAACTCGACATCGCCGCGGAACTGAAACGCCAGCGCGAAGCGCACCCGGATTTCGTCGGTGAGAGTTTCGCCACCATCGCCGGCTACATGGCCAACGGCGCGCTGCCGCACTACCACGCGACGGCGCAGCGTCACGCCACGCTGTCGACCAGCGGCCTGCTGCTGGTCGACTCCGGCGGCCAGTACGAAGGCGGCACCACCGACATCACGCGCACGATCGCGCTCGGCGAGACCACGCAGGAACAGCGCCGCGACTACACCCTGGTGCTCAAGGGCATGATCGCGCTGTCGCGTGCGCGCTTTCCGCGCGGCACGACGGGCCAGCAGCTCGATGCGCTCGCGCGCGCGCCGATCTGGGCCGAGGGCATCAACTACGGCCACGGCACCGGTCACGGCGTCGGCTATTTCCTCAACGTGCACGAAGGGCCGCAGTCGATACGCCCGCCCGTGTCCGGCGAAACCGGCGAGCCGCTGCTGCCGGGCATGGTCACCTCGAACGAGCCCGGCATCTACCGCCCGGGACGCCACGGCGTGCGCATCGAGAACCTGATCGCAACGGTGCCGGCCGGCGACGGCGAGTTCGGTGAATTCCTTGCTTTCGATACCTTGACACTTTGTCCCATCGACACGCGCCCCATCCTCGCCGCGCTGCTGACCACGGACGAGCGCGACTGGCTCGACTGGTATCACGCCCAGGTCGAGGCCGAGCTCACGCCGCTGCTGGACGCCGACGCGCAGCGCTGGCTGGCGCTGCGCTGCGCGGCGCTGTAGGACTATCGCCATGGCCTCCGCCACATTGCGCCGCCGCGTCCTCGTCGTCGCCGGCACCCGACCCGAATGCCTGAAGCTCGCGAGCGTGATGCGTGCGCTGCGCGCGCAACCGGGGCTCGATACGCAACTGCTCAACAGCGGCCAGCACCAGGCCATGGTCGAGCGCACCTTCGCCCAGCTCGGCCTGCACTGCGATCTCGCCATCGGCCAGATCGCCGCCGCATCGCTGTCGCATGCGCTGACGGCGCTGCGCGAGCGCATCCGCGACACCGCCCGCGCGCAGCGCAGCGCGCTGATCGTGAGCCAGGGCGATACGTCGACCGCGTATGCGGCCGCCCTCGCCGCGCGCGATCTGCGCCTGCCGCTGGCCCACGTCGAGGCCGGGCTGCGCACCAATCATCCGTACCGGCCGTTTCCGGAAGAACTGTTCCGCCGCCGCATCGCGCCGATCGCGCGGCTGCACTTCGCACCGACCGCGCACGCCGCCGCCAACCTGCGCGGCGAGGGAGTTCCGACCGACCGCATCTTCGACGTCGGCAACAGCGTGATCGACCTGCTGCGCGAACAGGTCGAGGACACACGCCCGCTGGCGCTGCCCTTCCTGCCCGACACACCGCGGCATATCGCGCTGACCCTGCACCGGCGTGAGAACTACGGCCGCGGCCTCGACCTGGTCTGCGCCGCCGTGCTGGAACTGCTGGCGCGGCACGCGGACGTCGGCGTGGTCTGTCCGGTGCATCCGAATCCGGCCGTCGGCCATCGCATCCGCCGGCATCTGTCGGGGCACGCTCGCATCAGCCTCGTCGAACCGCTGGACTACCGTCCGTTCATCGCCCTGCTTGCGCAGGCGCGCCTGGCGATCACCGATTCCGGCGGCATCCAGGAAGAGGCGCCCTACCTCGGTACGCCCGTACTGGTCGTGCGCGAAAACACTGAACGGCCGGAGAGCGTCGCACTCGGCGCGGCGACGCTGGTGCCGTTGCGGACCGACCGCATCGTGGCCGAAGCCGACCGCCTGCTGGCGACACCGCCGGCGCCGGCGCTCGCATTCACGCGCGACGCACCGTACGGCGATGGCCGCAGCGGCGAGCGCATCGCGCAGACGATCGCGCAGTTTCTTGTCTGAGTTTTCTTGTCTGAAGTTTTCTGGCGTGAGTTTCCACGCCCGGCTCTTCGCCTGATTTTTTTGCATCCGGCGACGCCGGCGCGCGCGGCGCGTGCACAAACTCACGCTACCATGTGCGCCCTCGGACAAGGACGTGGCATGAGCGGCGAAGCCCTGACTGATCTGTGCGAAACCACCGCGGCGCGGCTGCGCCATTGGCTGCTCGCCGGCGACGTGCAATGCGCGCAAGGCGCGCAGACAGGCGGCATCTACGGCGCTTTCGACGCCGACGGCAAGGCGCGCTACGTCTATCCCGAGATTACCGGTTACTACCTGCACTGGCTGGCCGATGTCGCCAGCGTCGCCGATGCGGACATCCTGCGCCCGGCCGCCCAAGCTGCCACCGACTGGGCGCAACGCGTGCTCGCCGACGGCGCCGTACCCGCGACGCGTGCCTACGTCGGCGGTGACGACGCCGGCGACTGGCGCAACCGCGCCGTATTTTTCTTCGATCTGGCCATGCTGCTGCGCGGCCTGTGCGCCGCGCACGAGGCCGGACTCGTCGCGCTCCCGACTAGCGCGGTCGAGCGGCTCATAGCCGAACTCGCCGCGTTCGTCGACGCGGACGGCCACATCCGCGCCGCGCGTACCGACGCCGGCGTGACACTGCCGCCGCGCTGGTCGACGCTGGGCGGACCGTTCGAAGTCAAGGCCAGCTCACGCGTGGAACTCGCGGCGCGGCATCGTCCGCTGCCCGCCGCGCTGACGCGGGCCTGCCGTGCGCTCGCGCAGTCGTATCGCGGCGAGGTCGCGACACTGGCGCTGGACATGCTGCATCCGACGCTGTATTTCGCCGAAGGCATGCTCGTCGCCGAGCCTGATTGTCAGGCCGCGATCGCGACACTCGCGCAGCGCTGCCTGGCGCTCGCCGACGCTGACGGCAACCTGCCCGAAGCCGAGGATTCGCCGGTGCCGCGCAGCGACATCCTGGCGCAGACGGTGCGCGTGCTGCTGCTGACCGGCACCGCCGATGGCGCCGCCGTCGAGCAGGTCGCCGCGACCCTGGCCGGTCGTGTCGACGATGCCGGACGCCTGCCATTCCGTCTCGACGTCGACGCACCGCAGCCCAACGTCTGGTGCGCCATGTTCGCCGAACAGGCGCTGCGCTGGACCGCGCGCGCGCGTCGCGGTCTCGCCCTGCCCGCCGCGGAATGGCTGGTGTGAGCCGACTCAAACACCTATCCGGCGCGGTCCTGCGGCTGCTGCCGCACCTGCCGCTCGCGGCAGCGATGTTCGGCGCCGACCTGCTCGCGCGGTGGCGCCCGGGTCCGGCGCGCAGCGCGCGCGGCACGCGTTTGTCCGGCATCAGCGTGATCGTGCCCGAACGTGGCACGCCGGACCTGCTCGCCGAAACCCTCGCCGCGCTGGAACGGGCACTCGACGCCGTCGCCGAGCCACGCCAGGTCATTGTCGTCGTCAACGGTGCGGCGCGCGCGGATTACGCCGGCCTGCAGCAGCGCTGGGCGGACTACGAATGGCAGTTCCACGCCGCGGCGCTGGGCTACAACGGCGCGATCGAAGCGGGACTCGCCGCCGCGCGCCACGGCTGGAGCTATCTGCTCAACAGCGACATGCGCCTTGCACCCGATGCGCTCGCGCAACTGCTGCCGTATCGCCACGACCACGTCTTCGCGATCACTTCGCAGATTTTTTTCACCGACGCGCAGCGGCGCCGCGAGGAAACCGGCTGGTCCGACTTCCACGCGAACGTCGAGCATGCCGAAGTCTACGAACGCGATCCCGGCAGCATGCGCATCGCGCGCGGCAATCTGTATCCGGGCGGCGGCAGCTCGCTGTGCCGCACCGCCGAACTGCGGCGCTATGTCGCCGACTCGCGCGACTACAGTCCTTTCTATTGGGAAGACGCCGACTGGGGCATACGCGCCTGGAGCGAAGGCTGGGAACTCGTGTTCTGCCCGGTGTCGCACGCGCACCACCATCATCGCGGCACGGTGCGACGCTATTTCGATGCGGACGAAGTGGCGCGCGTGATCCGCCGCAACGAGCTGCTGTTCGATCTGCGCCATCGCTGGACGCAGCGCCATCCGCTGCGCAGCCTGCAGCGCCTGTCGCGCATCGATGCGGTGTCGCGGCGCGAACTGCGCGGCCTCGGACTGGCTATTCGCGCGTTCCGCAGCCGGCTCGCGACGCAACGCGCGCGCCGCCACGGCCTGCGTTTCGAGCGCATCACGCAGGACCACTGGTACTGGCCGCGGCGCGACGATGACCGGCGCCGGCCGCGCGTGCTGCTGGTCTCGCCGTTCGCGTTGTTTCCGCCGGCGCACGGCGGCGCACGGCGCATCGCCGAACTCGTCGCGCGGCTGTCGGACGAGGTGGATTTTTTCCTGCTGAGCGACGAAGCCTCGCTGTACGGACCGGCCAGCGAACCGTGGCTCAAGCATTTCCGCGGCGCGCACCTGCTCGAAGGCCGCGGCGATATCGCCGGCGAAGCGCCGCTGGACCTGCCGGCGCGGCTCACGCGCCACGCCTGGCCCGGGCTGCGCGCGGCGCTCGATGCCAACACCGCGCAGTTCCGGCCCGATATCGTGCAGGTGGAATTCATGGAGCTTGCCGAACTCGCACAGGACCGCGCCGCAGTGCCCGGCACGCCACGCTGGCTGCTGTGCCTGCACGATGTCTATCTCGACAGCACCGATCCGGCCAGCGACGCGCGCCAGCGCGCCGCGATCGCGGCCTACGACAGCGTCGTGGCCTGCTCGAGCGAGGACGCGGCCCTGCTCGCGCCGCAACCGGCCACATTGATCGGCAACGGCGCGATCGACCGGCGCGCCGGTCACGTGTCCTCGCCCGACGGCCTGCTGCTGTTCATGGGTCCGTTCCGCTACGCGCAGAACCTGCACGGCATCCTCGCCTTCATCGACGAAGCCTGGCCCGCGCTGCGCGCGGAATTCCCCTCGCTGCGACTGCGCATCCTCGGCGGTGCCGAGTCCGCCGCGATCGCCGCCACCGACGCGCGCCTGCGCGGACCCGGCATCGAACTGGTGTCGGCCTTCGTGGATCCGGCGCCGCACCTGGCCGAATGCAGCCTCAGCATCAACCCGCAGGTCGAGATTCGCGGCTCGTCGATCAAGCTGATCGAATCGCTGCTGGCCGGCCGCGTCTGCGTCAGCACCGCCGACGGCGCACGCGGCTTTGCCGCGGCCGGGCTGGTCGCGCTGGTCTGCAGTCCCGATATTGCCGGCATGGCCGCGCGCATCGCGCCGCTGCTGCGCGACGCGGGCCTGCGCCATCGTCTCGAACGCGCCGACGACGACATTCTGGACAATTTCACCTGGGACGCGATGGCCGCGCGCCAGCGCGAGGTCTACCGCACGCTTTGCCCCGAGGACAATCCATGACCTGGTCATATGACGCGATCGCCGACGTCTACGCGACCGACATGGGCCGCAGCATGCCGTTCGACGATGTCGGCTGGTACCGCGCGTTCTGCCGCGAGCAGGGCGGCGCCGCGCTGGAGCTGGGCTGCGGCACCGGCCGCATCCTCGTCGAACTGCTGGCCGCCGGACTCGACATCACCGGCGCGGATCGCTCGCTGCCGATGCTGCAACGCCTGCGCAGGGATGCGGCCGTGCGCGGACTCGACGCGAACGTGCTGCAGATGGACCTGCGCGCCGTTGCGGTGCGCGGACGCTTTGCCGCGATCCTGATGCCGTATTCGCTGATCACCTACCTGACCGACCTGCGCGTCGCCGTCGACGTGCTTGCCGGACTGCGCGCGCTGCTCACCGACGAGGGCTGCGTCGTGCTCGACGCCTTCGTGCCGAAGCCCGTCGAGAGCTTCGTCGACTTCCGCCTCGACTATCGGCGCCCGCACGACAACGGTTTCCTCGAACGGCGCAAGCGCATCACGGCGAATGACGACGGCACCAACCGCATCGAACGCCAGTACCGCGTACTCGATGCCGACGACACGCTGCTGCAGCAATTCCACACCGACGAAACCATCCGACCCTACGCGCCCGCACAACTGCAGTCGCTCGCACAGCAGGCCGGCTATGTCGTGCAGCGCGAAGTGCGTGACTACAGCGACGCGCCGCCGAGCGCGGACCTGCGCTTCGTCACGCTGATACTGCGGCCGTAGGCCAGCGTCTCCGCACGTCAGAGTTGCGCCGGCGAGGCCAGGGCCAGCCGTGCCATTCCGCGGCTCCGGATTCGGGCGCCGCTGCCGGCAGCCCCGGCGATCTGCCCGGACGTTCCGCCGGCGCCGTACTGGGCGTGACGCGTGCGTTGTATGTCGGGAAATTATTTCAACTGGCGCTCCCGGACTCGCCGGTGTCCGTGCCGGATAGCCACAGTTTGCAAAATTTTACTGTGCGCTTTTGGATCACCGCAGTCCGCGCGCTGGCTTGCGCATATCCCGCGCAGCGGTCGCGGCTTGCCGGACATTCGCCGGAAACCCAGTCCTGTCGCGGGATCGAGCCGGCTTAGCCGGCCGACACGGCACCCGCACGGGGGTTTTCCCCGTGACCGCGTGAGTGATTACCGCAAGGTCCCGGGGAAGCCGCTCGTACTGGTATGAAACGCGCAAAAGGCAGACTCTCCTGCCCAGCGTTGGGGGAAAGGCGTGCATCGTGTCCGGCCGCTGCATCCGTGGCTCCGCTGGCTGCGTATGCGCAGGGCAAGTTCGCGCGGCGCGGAGCCGTACACGTACGCATACACAGGGGAAAGACATGCAGGCGAAAGGCTGGAACACATGGCCGCTGTTGCTGGCCGGAGCATTGTTGTGCGCGAGCTGCACCGGTACGCGGCCGACGCGCGAAGATCCCGGCACCGAAGGCACGGCCCCGGCCAGCACCGCGACGGCACCGGCCATGCCTGCGCCCGCCGAGACCCCGCCACCCGTACCGCCTCCGCCCCCTGCACCAGCGGCTCCGCCTCCGCCACCAGCCGCCGCGCCACCGCAAGCGCCGGCCGCAACTCCGCCCAAACCTGCCGTCGCGGCCAAACCTCCGCCGGCCAAGCCGGCGCCAGCGCCGGTGGCGAAGCCGCCGGTGGCAAAGGCCGAAACGCCTGCCGCGGCCGCACCAGCGGAGAGCACGCCGGTGAGCGAAGGCAGCGAGCGCGTCGCGGGCCGTATCGAACTCGATGCGGCGCCGGGACAGCAGATCAGCGCCGGCGAGACCACCAACGCCGTCGTCTACTACGTGCCCGCGCGCGGCGCGCCGCGGCCCAAGGCCGACCGCTACAGCGTCGTCACGCGCAACAAGCGTTTCGAACCGCAGGTGCTGATCGTGCCGGCCGGCAGCACGGTGTCGTTTCCGAACCAGGATGAAATTCTGCACAATGTATTTTCGCAGTCGCCGGGCGCGACCTTCGACCTCGGCCTGTACGGCGAAGGCCAGAGCGCGGAAACCGTGTTCAACCGCGCAACCGTGGTGCAGATCTTCTGCAACGTGCACCACAGCATGAATACCAATGTCGTCGTCGCGCCGACGCCGTGGTTCGGCCGCGTCGGCGCCGACGGCAGCTTCGCACTGGGCGGGCTTCCGGCCGGGCCGGGAACCCTGAGCATCTGGCATCCGCGCGTCGGCATGGTCACGCGCGAGGTCACGCTGCCGCTGTCCGCGCCGCTGCAGGAAAAACTGCTCGCGACCAAACCCGTCATCCCCGACCACCAGCGCAAGGACGGCGCGAGCTACCGTCCACCGGCACGCTGAGCCGCCCATGCGCCTGGAAAAGATCCTGTTGCTGCTGGCCTGTGCGCTGGCCCTGGTCCTGGTCGCCACCGCCGGAGCGCTGATCCATCACGGTGCGCTGGCCGATGCCCGCAACGTCGCGGCTCAGCGGCTCGCCGCCGCCGCGCTGGCGCACGATGCGCAGCAGGAAATGCGCGAGCGCGAACTGCTGCTGCTCACGCGCCAGCTGGCCGGCGACAAGGGTTTCGTCGGCTATATCGCGCAGTCGCTGCAGCCCAGCGCCAGCGGCGCCATCGATACCGCCTCGATCCGCGACCTGCTCGACGAGCGTCGCGGCCAGCTCGGCATCGATGTCGCCATGGTGCTCGACAGCCAGGGCCGCACCCTCGTCGACACCGCCTCGTACCAGCCGACCCAGTCCGATCTCGCGCAGCACAGCGCCGTGTCGCAGGTCCTGTCCACGCTCGAACCGGCCAGCGGCTTCCTGCGCGGCCGCGAACGCGGTATGCAGGTTGCCGTCGCACCGCTGCTGCTCGGCGCGAGCAGCGAAGGGCTGCTGCTGGCCGGCAAATTCATCGACGATGATTTCGCACGCCGCATCGGCGCGATCGCCGGCACCGACATCGCGCTGCTGACGAGCACGCCGGCCGGTCCGCAGGTGCTGGCCGGCACGATCAACGCCGATGTACGCAAGGAACTGGCGGCCGTCGCCGTGCAGCGCGGCTGGCCCGTCGCGAACACGGCCGGCGAAACGGCGACGTTCGCTATCGCCGGCAGCCGCTGGCTGGCACGGGCGAGCCCGGCCGGCAAGGATGCGGCGGCCGGATCGCTGATCGCCCTGCTGCCCGGCAGCGCGATCGACGCGTTCGTCGCCGCGACCGATCGCAGCCTGTGGCTCTGGGGCGGCGTACTGGCTGCGCTGGCCGTATTGCTCACCGCGCTGCTCTGGATAGTCTGGCTGCGACCGCTGGACACACTCGCGCGCTCGGCCGCCGGCATCACCGGCGGCGCGCTGGAACCCGTGCCGGCCACGCGCAGCGGCGGTGCGGGCATCGCGGCGATCGCCAGGGCGCTGGGCCGGCTCGTCGGCGAATTGCGCGAGACGCGCGACTTCGAAGCGTATTCCGCCGACCTGCTGCGCCAGCGTACGCGCAGCAGCGAAACCGGCCCGCGTGCCGCGGCGCCGATCAGCGTCGACCACGGCGCGGCGGCGCAGGTGACGGCCGGCAGCGTGCTCGCCGACCGCTACGAAATCTACGCGCGCGTCGGCGCCGGCCAGTCCGGCGTGGTCTATCGCGCGCTCGACCGGCGCCATGGCGAGATCGTCGCGCTCAAGCTGCTCGGCCCAGCGGCAATCGCCGGTGCCGAACACGCCAACCGCATCAAGGAACTGCTGCGCGCCGGCGCGCGCGTGCAGCATGCCAACGTCGCGCGCATCCGCGATGTCGGCCAGGTCGATGGCGTCATCCATATCGCCAGCGAATATGTGCGAGGCATCAGTCTCAAGGACGCGCTGTCGCGCACCGGACGCATCCCGCTATACGCGGCACTGCGCGTGTCGCGCGAAATCTGCGCCGGTCTCGCGGCCATCCACGCGGCGGGGACCACGCACGGCGCGCTGAATCCGGCCAATATCGTGCTCGGCGCCGGCGCGGACACCAAGCTGCTCGACATCGGCCTCGTCGCGCGACCGCCCGGCTTCGATCATCACCAGCCGGCACGTCCGCTGCTCAGCGATCCGACCTACCTGTCGCCGCAACAGATCGTCGGCCAGCTCGCCAACCAGCACGACGACGTCTACGCCCTGGGCCTGATCCTGACCGAGATCTTCACCGCACGGTTGCCGCAGCCCCACGGCAGCGCATCCGAACTGTGCCTGGCACGCATCGAGCGCGAGGCCACCGCACCGTCGCGCCTGTGGACCGAAATTCCCGCGCCGATCGAAACCCTGCTGCTGCACTGCCTGGAGCGCGACGCTTCCCGACGCCTGCCCAACGCCACGGCCGTGCTGGTCGAACTCGAGCGCTGCCGTCCATGACCGCCACAAGGACACAACGACACATGTCCCCATTTATTTTTTGCGGCACATCAGCGAACCAATCCTGGCGCGCCGTGCTTGTCGTCGCGCTGATGCTGACCGCGGCAGGCACACAGGCCGCCGGCACGCGCCAGCTCGCCACCGGCGGCGCCAGCACGATCGAAGGCAGCGCCGGTGGCGGCATCGTGCCGTGGGCGGCGATCACCGGCTATTCGACCGGCGAGGAGTTCGGCGCGACCGCGTTCCTCAGCCGTGTGGACACCGGCGACTATTCGCTCGACACCGCAGGCGCGGCGCTGGGTTTGTTCAACCGCATCGAGCTGTCGGTGGCGCGGCAGGATCTCGACCTGATCACGCTCGGTCCCGCGCTCGGGCTGCCCGGCGCGCACCTGCGCCAGCACATCGTCGGCGTGAAAATGCGCCTGTTCGGCGACGTCATCTACACCGACTGGCCGCAGGTATCGCTGGGCGTGCAGTACAAGAAGAACCGCGATTTTCTGATTCCGAGCGTCGTCGGCGCCGACGACGACAGCGATGTCGACATCTATCTGAGTGCGACCAAGGTCTTCCTCGCCGGCGTCGGCAACTTCAACGCGTTCATCAACGGCACCGCGCGCTACACCCGCGCCAACGAAACCGGCCTGCTCGGCTTCGGCGGGCCCGGCGGCAGCGGCCGCAAGCTGCAGGCCGAAGTCTCCGGCGGCATCCTGTTCTCGCGCCGCTTCGCGGTCGGCGCCGAATACCGCATGAAATCCGGCAACCTGCCCGGTCTGCCCGAAGACGACTGGCGCGATGTGTTCGTGGCCTGGTTTCCGAACCGGCACATGTCGGTCGTGCTCGCCTACGTCGATCTCGGCACGATCGCGACGCTCAACGACCAGACCGGCTGGTACCTCTCGCTGCAAGGAGCTTTCTGATGCGCCCTTCCCTGATCTGCGAGTTCCTGTTGCCGCGATCGCTGCGCAGCCTCGCCGCCGGCCTGCTGCTGGCCGTATCCGCGGCCAGCGCCGCACCGCCGGCCGACGACTCGCTCTACCAGGCGCTCGGCGCCGAAGCGGGCATCGCGACCCTCGTCGACAAGCTGCTCGACCGCGTCTACGCCGACACGCGCATCGCGTTCCTGTTCGCCGAAACCGATCGCACCAACCTCGCGCGCCTGATCCGCGAACAGTTCTGCAGCGAAACCGGCGGCCCGTGCGCGTATTCGGGCCGCAGCATGGCCGAAAGCCACAGCGGCATGGGACTCAAGGAAAAGGAATTCGACGCCTTCGTCGAGGACTTCATCGTCGCGATGGAAGACGCCAGGCTGCCCTACCGCACGCAGAACCGGATGCTGAAGATCTTCGCGCCGATGCGCAGGGACGTCATCGGCAAGTAGGCTCGCCGCTTGATCCGCGCAGCGCTTGCCGCCACCATGAGCGGTTCGCGTCCGCAGCCAGGTTCCACCGCAAATGAGCAGTCGCTACAACGCCGCCGATATCGAAGTCCTGTCGGGGCTGGACCCGGTCAAGCGCCGCCCGGGCATGTATACGGACACCTCGCGCCCGAACCATCTCGCGCAGGAAGTCATCGACAACTCGGTGGACGAGGCGCTGGCCGGCCACGCCAAGACCATCGAGGTCACCGTGTACACCGACGGCTCGGTCAGCGTCAGCGACGACGGCCGCGGCATGCCGGTCGACATCCATCCCGAAGAAGGCATACCCGGCGTCGAGCTGATCCTCACGCGCCTGCATGCCGGCGGCAAATTCTCGAACAAGAACTACCAGTTTTCCGGCGGCCTGCACGGGGTGGGCGTATCGGTCGTCAACGCGCTGTCGACGCGCGTCGATGTGACGATCAAGCGCGATGCGCAGATCCATCGCATGGAATTCCGCAACGGGGACCGCGCCAGCGCGCTCGAAGTCATCGGCAGCGTGCCGAAGCGGCAGACCGGCACGACGGTGCGCTTCTGGCCGGATCCGAAATACTTCGACACGCCGAAGATCCTGCTGACGCGGCTAAAGCATGTGCTGCAGGCCAAGGCCGTGCTTTGCTCCGGCCTGACCGTGCGCCTGACCGACGAAGGCAGCGGCGACAAGGACACCTGGTACTACGAGGACGGCCTGCAGGACTACCTGCGCTCGATGCTCGGCCAGAACGAATACCTGCCGAACGACCTGTTCGTGCACGAACTCAAGCGCGAGACCGAAGCCGTCGAATTCGCCCTGGCCTGGGTGCCCGAGGGCGAACTCGTGCAGGAGTCCTACGTCAATCTGATTCCGACCGCGCAGGGCGGCACGCACTGCAACGGCCTGCGCACCGGCCTGACCGAAGCACTGCGCGAGTTCTGCGACATCCGTAATCTTTTGCCGCGCGGCGTGAAGCTCGCGCCGGAAGACGTCTGGGACCGCCTCTCGTTCGTGCTGTCGCTGAAGCTGCAGGACGCGCAGTTCTCGGGTCAGACCAAGGAACGCCTGTCCTCGCGCAATGCCGCGGGCTTCGTCGAAGGCGTGGTCCATGACGGGTTCTCGCTGTATCTCAACCAGCATGTGCAGATCGGCGAACGCATCGCCCAGCTCGCGATCGAGCGCGCCGCGGCGCGGCTCAAGGCCGAAAAGCAGATCGTGCGCAAGAAGATCACGCAGGGGCCGGCGCTGCCGGGCAAGCTCGCCGACTGCGCCTCGAGCGACCTGTCGCGCACCGAGCTGTTCCTCGTCGAAGGCGACTCCGCCGGCGGTTCGGCCAAGCAGGCGCGCGACAAGGACTTCCAGGCGATCCTGCCGCTGCGCGGCAAGATCCTCAACACCTGGGAAGTGGAATCGGGCTCGGTGCTGGCCTCACAGGAAGTGCACGATCTCGCCGTCGCGATCGGCTGCGATCCGGGTGTCGAGCGCATCGACGGTCTTCGCTACGGCAAGATCATCGTGCTCGCCGACGCGGATTCCGACGGCCTGCACATCGCGACCCTGCTCTGCGCGCTGTTCATGCGCCACTTCCCGGCGCTGGTGCGCGAAGGCCACATCTTCGTCGCGATGCCGCCGCTGTTCCGCGTCGACGTGGGCAAGCAAGTGTTCTATTGCCTCGACGAGGCCGAAAAGCGCGCGCTGCTTGAGCGCATCGAGCGCGAGAAGATGAAGGGCCAGGTCTCGGTCACGCGCTTCAAGGGCCTCGGCGAGATGAACCCGCCACAGCTGCGCGAGTCGGCCGTGCATCCGGACACGCGCCGCCTCGTGCAACTGACCGTGGAAAGCGACGACGGCACCAGCAAGGTCATGGACATGCTGCTGTCGAAGAAACGCGCGAGCGACCGCAAGAGCTGGCTCGAGGAAAAGGGCGACCTGGCTTCGCTGGAAGTCTGAGCTGGCGCGGTTGCGAGCAGCTTGGAACGTTACCAAAATGCCCGGGCGAAGCCTCAGGCCGAGCGCATTAGCCCTCCCCTTCAAGGGGAGGGTTGGGTGGGGATGGTGTTTGGCGTGCCATTAGGGCCTGCCATAAACGTCGCGCTCAAGATCGGCGCACGTGTTTTCTTTGCGGTGCGGAGCAACATCAACCCCATCCCCACCCAACCCTCCCCTTGAAGGGGAGGGCTAAATGCTCGCGGCTTCTATCTCTTACCCGGTCATTTCGTCCGGCGATCCGGGCTCATGACGGCGCTGCGACCGGCCACACCCTCACTGATCCTTCTTGCCCTTCTTTTTCTTCTCGTTCTGCTGCGCCGGCGCCTGTTCCTGGGTCGGCTCCTCGCCCTTCTTGTTTTCCTGCTCTTCCGGCGGCGGCGTGCGCGCGCGGCCCAGACCCGCCTGCGCCGAAGCCGGCGACGGCACGATGGCCAGGGAAGCAAATACGACCAGTACGGCGGTGGCTATGGCGATACGCATGACGGAATCCTCAGCTACGGTACGGTGACGAACGCCCGGCCGGGCGCTCAGTGTTCCAGAGCGGCCTGGAGCAGACGCCGTATCAGCGCGGCAGTCGGCCCAGCCCGTTCCGGGAGATACGAGAAACGATCTTCATCCATGTAGTTGAGCTGCGCCAGCTCGAGCTGTACGGCCTCCACACCGTCCGCCGGCCGACCATAGTGGCGCGTGATATGGCCGCCCTTGAAGCGGCCGTTGAAGACGTGGCTGTAATCGCTCTGGGCTTCCATCACCGCGGCCAGGCGCGCCTGCAGCGCCGGCGTGCAGCTCGCGCCCGCGGCCGTGCCGAAGTTGAAATCCGGCAGGCGTCCTTCAAACAGGAACGGCACGACGCTGCGGATCGAATGCCCTTCCCACAGCACGACGCGGCCGTGTTCGAAGCGCAAGCGCGCGAGTTCCTGCTGCAGTGCTTCGTGGTACGGCTGCCACCAGGTCCGCACGCGCGCGGCGATTTCCTCGGCATCCGGCTCCTTGCCCGGCAAGTACACCGGTTCGCCGCTGAACTGCACGGTCGGGCACAGCCCGGTCGTGTTCTGGCCCGGATACAGCGACACATCGTCCGGCGGACGATTGAGATCGACCACGTAGCGCGAAAACCGCGGCACGAGGATCGACGCCCCCAGCTCGCGCGCGAAGTCATAGAGCAGGCTCACATTCCAGTCGGTATCAGGCACGCGCCGCGCGGACGCGGTCAGACGTTCTTCGAAACCATCGGGCAGCGCGCTGCCATCGTGCGGCAGCGAGATCAGGAGCGGCGCGTCGCCTTGATGCAAGGTACAGACTGACATGAGCGGAACCGTATCGGGAGCCGGAAGGGAATTCGTCATGGCTCAGCGCTTGTCTGCCGCCACCGCGGCCGACCTCTCAGCCGCGAGCGGCACATACAGCGCCGACGGATGCTGCGCATCGTGCCGCAGCTCCACCGTCACCGTGCGCGCATCCTTCGCGCCTTCGGCATTCACCACGCCGCCGCTGTTGTAGTTCTTCTGCATGCCGAACGTGTTGATCGGTCCGACCACGAGGCGCAGGCGGCTGCCGCGCACGAGCCGGCGCGCGACGAAGGTGAAGCTGTTGAAATCGTAGCGCTCGACCTTGCCCGGCGTGACCAAGGTCGATTCGCGCTGGCTCTCGCGATGGCGCGCGCGCTGCACGTCGTTGCTCAGGAACAGGCTGCTGCCGTCGGGCGCGATCGCATACACGTCGACACTGAAATCGGTATCGCGCTGATCGAGTTTCAGCCACGCGCTGAAGCGGAAAAAGCCGGCGATATCGGTGTCCTTGTCCAGCGGCGCGGTGTGATAGACCAGTTGCTTGCCGTTGCGGCGCAGCAGCGGGCGCTGGTCGGTCAGCTCGGTGCCCGACTCGTCGGCCGCGTCGCCTTCCGCGGCGCTGACGTCGAGCGGATCGTAGACATACAGATCACTGCCGTCGCGCGTGCCGTTGCCCGTTTCGAGGCGGCCCGACGCATACACGTCGTTCGCGCGGCCGTTGTCTGAATCCAGGAAATATTCCGCATGCGAGGCTGTCACCGCCTCGAGCGTGTCGGCGTAGCGCCACTCATCCGGACCCGTGACGTAGTACGCGACGCGCGCCTTGAGGAATTCCGGCTTGCGCCCGTCCTTGAGCGTCCAGTCGTACCACTCGCGGTGCAGCGCATTCATGTCGAGCAGGCTCGCCTTGCCGAGCTTGAGGCCGGCGTATTCCTCGCGCGGCGTGCGCGTGCCGGCGTGATCCCACGGCCCGATGATCAGGTAATGCCGGTCGCGCGCCGATGCCGAGCCGTATTGCATGTGCTTCGCGTAGAACGCGAGCGCGCCGGGCTGGTCGCCGTCGTAATGGCCGGTGACCGTGAGGATCGGCAGATCGAGCGCGGCGTACTGTTCTTTCGTCGGGTTGAGCCGGTCCCAATAGTCGCCCTGCAGCGGGTTCGCGATCCACTGCTGGAAGATCGGCGACGGATTGCCGAAGCGCGTATCCAGCGTGTTGAACGGCGCATGCGCCTCGTGCGCGCTGCGGAACAGCGTGGTCCACATTTTCTCGTCGCCGAACAGCTTGTCCTGCGTCGCGCGGCCGCTGACGTAAGTCAGCCAGCGCATGTCGTAGGGATAGAAGATATTGCCGCGCATCGGGAAATCGAGACCCGGCATCACCGCCGCGACCGGCACGATGGTCGCCAGATGCGCTGGCTTTTCCTTGGCCGTGGCCCACTGGTCGTAGCCGCCGTACGAACCACCCCACATCGTAATCTTGCCGTTGCAATAGCTCTGCTTCGCGAGCCACTCGACGATGTCGTGACCGTCCTTGGCTTCCTGCAGGAACGGCGTGAATTCGCCGCCGGAATTGCCGCGTCCGCGCACGTCGACCGATGCGAACACATAGCCGCGCGCGGCGAAGTACATGCCGCGGTCGTGATAGTTCTGCGCGATATACGGCGTCAGCGACAGGATGCACGGCAGCGCGTCGCGCTGTCCCTGCGACCGGTACAGCGTGCCTTGCAATTCCACACCGTCGCGCAGCGGAATCTTCACGCCCCACTGCAGATCGACCGGCGTTTCCGTGGTGGGCGCGGGCGCTGCAGCCGCACTCGCGGCGATCGAAAGCAACACGGCACAGCAGACGGCTCGCAGCATGAGTCAAAACCTCACAGGTGGAAACGTTGCGGGCTATACGGCGCGGGATCCAGCGTGGGCGTTGCGCCGGCCAGCAGCTCGGCGACGAGCTGCCCGCTGCCCAGCGACATGCTGACGCCGAGCATGCCATGGCCCGTGGCGAGACTGAGATTGTCCCAGCGTGCGCTGCGGCCGAGTATCGGCAGGTCGTCCCAGGTCATCGGACGCCAGCCGAACCATTCCTCCAGCACGCGCGGCCCTTCGGGCTCGCGCAGGTAGCGCGCCGCACCGCGCCGCAAGGCATCCAGGCGCACACGATTGAGCGTTTCATCGTAGCCGGCGAATTCCATCGTGCTGCCGAGTCGGTAGCGATCGGTCCACGCGGTCACGCAGACGCTGTCTTCCTTGAGCACCAGCGGAATCCGCGGCGCCAGCGCCGGCCGTTCATAGGTGATGGAATAGCCCTTGCCCGGTTGCAGCGGAATGCGCAGGTCGAGACGCCGCGCCAGTGGCGGTGACCAGGCGCCGAGCGCGAGCACGACCTCGTCGGCGCTGTAACGCCCCCTCGCCGTCACGACGCCTTCGACGCGCGAGCCGGTCACGGCGAAATCCTCAACGGCACAGTCCTCGACGATCACGCCACCCGCGTCACGCACCAGGCGCGCGAGTTCCGCCACATAGCGATCCGGCCGCAACTGCGCATCGCCCGGATGAAACACGCCGCCGACGACGGCGTCGCGCAGGCACGGCTCCAGCGCACGCAACTGCGCGCCGCTGCGCTCCTCGACCGTAATGCCGACCGCGCGCAGGCTGTCCAGATGCCAGCCGAACTCATCCAGCTCCCGCTGTTCGCGGAATACATACAACGTGCCGGTCGCGGCAAAGCCGCAGTCCATGCCCTGCCCCGCGACCAGATCGCCGATCAGTCCGCGTGAATGCGTCAGGATCTGCGCCTTGGCGCGGTTGACCGCATGGAAATCGCGCCAGTTGCAGCGCCCGGCGAAGCGCGCCAGCCAGCCCAGCAATTCCAGATCGAGGCGCGGCGCGATATGGAACGGCGCATCCTTGCGCCACATCATGCGCAGCGCCTTGAGGATCATGCCCGGCATGGCCAGCGGCTCCGAATGACTCGGCGTCAACGTGCCGCAATTGCCATGCGACGCGCCGCCACCGACCCGGCCGCGGTCGATCACGGTCACGCGCCGGCCCCGTTCCAGCAGATACCAGGCGCAAGCGAGGCCGACCACACCGGCCCCGAGGATCAGTACATCAGGCCGGGCGGTGGAGGCGGTTTCGGAAGGGATTTCGGACATAGGTTCAGACATCGGCCGATCCTACCGATTTTCCGCCCCGACCCGCCACGCAGGTATTGCCAAGCCCGGGCCCGGTCATTAAGATGCGCGACTCCCTCGGGGTGTAGCTCAGCCTGGTAGAGCGCTACGTTCGGGACGTAGAAGTCGCAGGTTCAAATCCTGTCTCCCCGACCAATCGGTCAACGAAAGGCCCGCCTAGCGCGGGCCTTTCGCGTTGTGCGCCTCGGTGCTCTTCCCGAAGACCGCCTCGGTCTTGCTGACCCGCACACCGCGCCAGTCCCCGGCACCTCGCGATTCGCTCAGGCGAACAAACCGCGCCCACTTGCATGGCGCGCCACGGTGGGAGAGCCGCTGCGCTCGCAGCAGTGATGACGCACAAGGCATCTCTTCGGGGCCGATCGAGGCGTCCGTCAGTGCATGCACCATGCGTAGCCAGCGAGGCATGAAGCGATGCGATACCTCAGGCATTGAAGAACATCTCCACAATCGCCCACGGCGGTTCGCTACGTCTACGACGGCCCGCACCTGATCGCCGAAATGAACGTCATCGGCAACACCCTGGCCCGGTATCACTACTAGGCAGACGGCCGCTTGCTCTCCATGCAGCGGAACGGCCAGCACTATTTCTACCTGCTGGACGGCCTCGGCACCCCCATTGCAATGACCAGCGCAGAGGGATTGGTTGTCGTCCGCTATCGTCATCAGCAACGGCGGTGGCGATTTCGCGTCGCCAGTGGCCCCTCTTGAGCCTGCTGCACTTGGCGCAAACGTGCTTCGCTCACCTTGTCGAGGCCGCCGCCGCGTCCCCACGCGTCGTCGCCGGGATATGCAGCCTGATCAATATACAAGTATCGGATTGTCAAGTTGAAATCGGCAACGGATTGACAGGCTCGTGACACGATCGTCGCCGGCCGGTTGGTACTGCACAGTGGACATTCGCCATAGTGCTGAGTAGTGGCGTATGGTTTGCTTCGCGCAGTTCGGAGAACGCCGATGAGCATCAATCAGCTCGTTTATGTCAGCGAGGCAACGGTCGAATTCGACCGTCTTCGCTTGGTGGCGCTGCTTGGTAAGGCACGCGACTTCAACGCGACGGCGGATATTTCCGGCGTACTGCTTTGTGGCGACGGCCGCTTTGCGCAATGCCTCGAGGGTCCGGCTGCAGCCGTAGACGACCTGTACAACAAGATCGCATCCGACAAAAGGCACACTAACGTCACGCTGCTGCAGACGGTGCAGGTGCCGAAACGCTCCTTCGCTCAGTGGTCAATGGGCTGTGTCAATACGAGCGAGTCCGAACTGCTGAAGCTGCGCACGGCCGAGTGGGAGCATGCGGTGGAAGAGCATCAGGGTGGCCCTGAGATCAGCCCCGGATTTGCGCTGATGGGCGCTCTGTGGAAGCAATATCAGTCGAACGCGGTTTGACACGTTCGACCCCACGGACATACGCGCCTCACGACCAGGGCGACATTCACCGCCAATAGGTCGGCTGTCCTGAAGGCTGATGCGCGTAAAGAGACCCGCACGCCGACCCGGTGATAGCGAAGGCCGCCGTGTCCACGCGGCGTGGCGTCGAGCCAAACCGCCCTCTATGCAGTGGCCTCAGGCGCTCGTGGTCCTGCCGTGGTCGGGGCTGGCGCCGCCACCACGGGCACGCAGGTGGCCTTCGCCTCGGCGGGAGCCCTGGTCGGTATTGCGCTGCTGCTCGCACTGCGGCATGGCCGCGCACCCCGCTGATCTGGGCGCGCGGGGTCAGGTTCACTTCCTGCGAAACGGCTGCGTAAGTTAACCTGAGCCCGCTATCCCGTTTTCGGCGTCGAGGTTAGCCATGCCGATGAGCCCGAACGAGCTGTATGACCGAAGTGCCGAGCTGCTCCGCCCGATGCCCGAAGTTGAGCTGGCCGGTCCGCTGGCTCGGACCGTGGACGATGGGATGGCGCGGGCCTACGCGCTGGTTCACGCGAGCGGGGACATCTTGGACGCCGCCGCCGTCCGCCGCGCCATTGATCGAACCGATCGGGAACGACAGGATCACTACCCTCGCGTGTTCCGGGCACGTTGTCGGGTGATGGCAGCAGCAGAACGTACCATTCCCGCTTCAGCGCGCGGAGGGTTCGCGCTTGCCGATAGCCCGATGAACGCACTCCATGTCGTCTCCGGCGCGCTTCGAACCGCGTCGCGCGAAGCCATGGTCGTCGATACGAATTTACTTTAAAAATATGCAAAGGATACATTGCGCCATGAAATCGCGCTGTTTCATATCTGCTTTAATGCTGAGCAGTTTTTTGCTGCTCGCCCTACAACCGATCGCAGATGTTTATGCCGCGGACACCCGGCCTGCCTTGCCGATCAGCGAGCTGCTCAACGCAGATGGCACGATAAACCTGGCTGCCGGTTACAGTGGTTCGGTAAATGTAGACAATTATAGTGTGCGCCTCGACCCGGTGCATGGACCGGTTTTTAGCCAATCAATGACCGTCAATGCTTGGACCAGTCTGGGCGGCGGCCTGAACAACATCGTCTACGCCATCGCCATCAGCGGATCCAATGTCTATATGGGTGGGCAGTTTACCGATGCGGGTGGCGATGCCAACGCAGACCGCATCGCCAGATGGAATGGCTCAACCTGGTCGGCGCTGGGGAGCGGCATCAGCAACGGTCAGGTGAACGCGTTGGCCTTCAAGGGGTCGGTGCTTTATGTAGGCGGCAACTTCACCAATGCGGGGGGCGTTTCGGGCGCCAACTATATTGCCCAATGGGACGGCTCATCGTGGGCCACGCTGGGCGATGGTTTGGGCAATACCGTCAACGCGGTCAGCGTGACCGGGTCAGACACCTACGTTGCTGGAAATTTTATCAATGCCGGCGTTGATATCAATGCGGATTATATCGCCAAGCTGGATGGCGGTACGTGGGCTGCGCTGGGCTCCACTCCCCTGACCGGGCCGGTCAATACCATTGCCGTGGCGGGGGCTTCCGTCTATGCCGGAGGCGATTTTCTGAATGTGGGCGGGAATCCCGCCATTGACAGAATTGCCCTATGGGACGGTACATCCTGGTCTCCTTTGGGCGGCGGACTGGGAGCGACGGTTGCCTCCATTGCCTTGAGCGGCAGCGATGTATACGCGGCCGGCTTGTTCAATGACGCAGGCGGCATCTCCAGTGCCGACAAGATCGCCAAATGGGACGGTACAAGCTGGTCTGCCCTGGGCAATGGATTGAACAGTTTCGTCAACAGTATCGTGATCAACGGTCCGAACATCTACGCCGGGGGCAACTTCCTCAACGCGGGCGGCGATGCCAATGCCGATTACATCGCGCGCTGGGATGGCACAGCCTGGTCCGCCTTGAATACCACGCCACTGAACAACACCGTTTCAGCCCTCGGCATCAACGGGCTGAACCTGTATGTGGGGGGCATCTTCAACGATGCGGGCGGCGATCCCAGCGGCGATAAAATTGTGCTTTTGGAACTCGATGGCACTGCACCCACGGTCGTCTCGTTCAGCGCAACCTCGCCCACCAACAGTCTCAACATTCCGATTACGGCTTTTAGCGCATCCGACAATGCGGCGGTCACCGGCTACACGATCACCGAAGACAACACCCCGCCCGCCGCGAGCGCTGCGGGTTGGACGATTTCTCCGCCCAGCTTTTACGCCGTTGCCAGCGCTGGCAGCTACACCCTGTACCCGTGGGCCAAAGACGCGTCGGGGAACGTTTCCGCCGTTTATGGCGGCGCACCGTTCATCGTCACCGTGGATACGAGCGCGCCGGTCATCGTCATCAACAACCCGAACACCAGTCCGGCAATCAGCAAGACCCTGACGGCCAGCGCCTCCGATGGCACGCTGACCATGAGAAACACCCGTGCTCTGGCCTGCGACAACTCGTTGACGTTTATCCCGTACGCCAGCCAGACCTTTGTCACTGCAGCAGACAATGGCATCCGCGTCTGCTATCGCGCCGTGGATGCGGCCGGGAACATCGCCTACAGCCTGTCAAATGCCATTGCCGGCATCGTCGAGCCGAGCACCACCACGATCACCAGCCACACGCCAGCGCCGACGGTGGTCGGTCAGTCGTATCTGGTCTCGGTGACGGTCACCGGGGTCAGCGAATCGCCGCTGGGCACGGTCACCATTCGCGACGGCGCACTCGGTTCACCAAGCTGCGGCCCGGTAGCGCTGACGGCGGGCACAGCACCGAACAGCAGCGCCAGTTGCACGCTGACCAGCACCAGCGCAGGCACCAAGACATTGACCGCAACGTACACAGCGGACAGTGGCGCCGCTGCCAGTGCCAGCAGTGGTACCGCGATCCATCAGGTCAATGCCGCCGCCACGACGATCAGCGTTACAGGTCCGGCGCGCAGCCGGATCACTGCGGCGACGATGTTCGACTTCACGCTCACTGTCAGCGCGCCGGGCGCCGGGTCGCCCGCGGGCACGGTGACCCTGAGCAGCGGCACCAGCACTTGCAACGTCACTGTGCCGACGACAAACCCCCGTTGCGCGTTGAGCTTCCCTACCCTGGGTGCGCGTACCGTCCATGCGGCCTTTGTGCCCTCCAACGTCGACTTCATGGCGTCCAGTTCCAGCGGGGCCGGTGGCGCGCAGACGTTGGTGTTCGCGCGGGCTGACATTGCCGTCACCAACAGCAACGGGGTCGACATCTACTACCCGGGTGAGCTGATCGTCTACACGATAACCGTGGGCAATCTCAGTGGCGATACGGCGCTCAACGTGCGCGTGCGCGACACCATCCCGGCAGGGCTGACCAATGTGGTCTGGTCGTGCGACGCAAGCGCCGGCACCGCGTGTCCGCAGTCCGGCGGCACCGCCGACATCGATGCCACCGTGGCCAGCCTTCCGACAGGCGAACTGTTGACCTACACGCTGTCTGGCAATGTGCTCGGCATGCCGACGGACATCGTCAACACCGCATTTGTCGGGTTGCCGGCCGACACCACCGTCGAAGATCCGCAGCTTTCCAACAACACCGCGACCGATACCGACCAACCGGACGGCTTGTTCCGCGATGGTTTCGATAGCGTTGCGGTGACGGTACCGAGCGGATTCGAAGGCACCGCAATTGACGCCCCGAACGGCAGCCTCAGCCTGCCGAGCGCGGACTTGCGTGAAGTACTCAGCCCAGTGGCGATCACCCTATTCTCCCTCAGCGACACCGAGGGCGAAGCGCTGCGCGTGTACCTGCGGCAATTCGACGGGCAATTGCAGCTTGCGCTGGCGCAGCGGGCAAGCAGCGGGCTCCTGCGTCTGGCCGAATGGCACACGTATCCCGGTGACGCGACACTGAGCTGGAGCGCGCACGCGGTGGGCGACGGCTGGGTGCTGGATAGAGCGGAACTGAGCGGCGGCGGCCGGCCGTAGCGCGCTATGGGGTTGATGGAGATTCCGGTTCATGAGAAGCCACGGTTCCGGGCCATGTGAAGCCAGGATTCCGGAGCATGAGAGGCCACGGTTCCGGGCCCTGTGAAGCCAGGATTCCGGAGCATGTGAGGCCAGCCCCTGCAGCCCGATTCCGGTCCGTGGGAAGCCAGTGCGGATGCTCGGGTGACGTGGATCCTTTCGCCGCGTCATCTCGCTAACGCGACAGTCTCGCCGTTCCGGCACCTCCGGCTTCGCTCAAGTGGACGAACCGCGCTCACTGGCAGGGTGCGCCACGGTGAGAGAACTGCTGCGCTCGCAGCAGTGATGGCGCACAAGGCGTCTCTTCGGCGCCGATCGAGGCGGGACCATCCATGAAGCGCTTGCTCGCGGCACTGTGTCTGTATGTCATCGCGTTCGCGGCCCAGGCAGCCGTCCTCATCGGCGGCCCTACGCGGGGGCTCTGGTGGAATCCGAATGAATCCGGCCGCGGCTTCAACATCGAGATGCAGGACGACGTGATGATCGTGACGTCGTTCGTCTATGCGCCCGGCGGTGCGGCGACCTGGTTCATCTCGGCCGGCAGGTACAACTTCGCCACCAGCACCTTCAGCGCGACGTTCGACGCCAACACCGGCGGCCAGTGCATAGGCTGCCCCTACGTGCGTCCCCAGGGCGTCGCCAACGCCGCCGGCCCGCTGCGTATCGAATTCGATTCCTACGTCACCGGCACGCTCTACTACCAGGGCGGCAGCACGCGGATTACCAAGCAGCTCTATGCCTACGACGGCACGCTTGCCGTGCTGCGCGGCAGCTTCGCGCTGACGTACAACAACAACGGCAACGTCATCGGCGACTGGCTCGTCTTCCGCACCTACGAGTCGAACGCGAACGGCCCCTATGTAGCCGGATACTTCGACGGCTTTCCGACCAGCCGCGTCGCCGTGGCGCTCTACGATCAGGCCCTGCGCAAGTTCGGCATCCTGGTTCGCGTCGGCGCCTATTACGACTTCTACGTCATCGACATGGACGACCAGCGCGTCTTCGGCCTGGGCTGGTCCTATCCCGTCGGCGGCAGTCCCAGCGGTTCGGGCAGTCCGGCCTACGGCACACGCATGAAGACGCCCAAGGAAGTCAACGCGGAATACGCGCAGCCGCTGCTGCAGGACGCGAGCGGATCCACTGCGGACGCTGACGCGGTACGCGCCGCCTCCGTCGCCGAGGCCAAGCGCGTCGGACCGACTGATGAATCAGTCATCGCGTTTGCGCGAATGCTGGAGAGACGGATGCTGTTGCAGTAGTCCCGGCGGCCCCTTGTCGCCTGAACGCGTACCCGCGATTCGGCGGCAAGATCATGTTGTGGCCATGACCAAGGTGACGTCGGTGGCCGTGGCACTACGACGACGACGCACGCTCAAGGGGTCGAAGAACGGCGGCAAAACGGTCCCACCGCGCGTGGGTAGCGTGTCCAGACGAGGAGATCGGAATAGTGGAGTCGATCGGCGGCAAAACCGAGGCGACGGCAGGGGTGCTGTGGCTTTGGCTGTCCTTGGGTTTCCTGATGCTTCCAAGCCTGTATTGGAATGCGACCGACGTCTTTGGCCTCAGCCTTCAGCCCGGCCATCTGTTGCCGCTGCTGGTGGGTTTTCTCGCGTATCGATTACGCGAGCGCGCCGTTGCGGCGCTGCTGATATTTGGCCTCCTGGCGATCACCGCGCTGTCGATGCCTCTGGATGAGTACTACGGCGTGTTGGGATATTCCGCCGACGACTACATGGCGGCGGTGGTTGTCTTCCTGATCTTCCTGCGGCGCGCGAGCGGGACGAATGGGATGACGACACGGCCCCATCGAATCGCGTCGGCACTTGCCATCAGCGCTGTCGCTGCTGTGGCGTACCTGCTTCCCGACGGCATCGAACTGTATGCGAACAGTGAGATCCCCGCGTCGGTTCGCTGCAATGTGGCCACCGTCCTTGCCGTGATCGCGCTGGCAGGTCTGTTCCCTTTGCGCGACCTCATCCGCATGGGGTGGAGCGCGCGAGGCGCAGGCCTGATTGCCGGATTGCGTGCACTGCTGCAGGGTTCGGCGACGATCGCAATCATGCTGTGCGCGATGTTTTCCGCCAGTGTCGCGCTGGGCGATGATGTGGGTCTGCGCATAGGGCTGGACCAGCGCCCCGTATTCTTCGCCCTGTGTTTCGCCGCAACGGTCTTCCGCATCGTCGACGGACGGCTCATCGTCGGGGTGCTGGTGGCCATGATCGGGGTGAAGCTCGCCACCGGCTCGCCGATCGACTGGGGATTCCCGACTGATGCGATATCGCTGGTCTTGCTCAGCGCTTGCCTGAGGCCCCCCTGGATGCTGTCGGGTGAGCCGCCCGCCTGGCAGACGCCGTTGTTGTTGGCCGTGGTCCTGGTGCTGCAATTCGGCGTCGTTCACCTCGACCCGGTCGCCACGGGCGGGCTGCCGCTGGCCATCGCCGGCGTCGCCTGGTGCATCGCCTCGACCTGGGGACTGAAGGGGCTCGTGGCGGCACCGTTTCTGTTGCAGTTGTGCGCGCTGATGTCCTATGCCTTTGCGGATGGGGGAATCCGGGACGATGTCCCGGCGCATCTGGCCCACATCGGCGCACTCGCGTTCCCCTATGCCTTCGTCGCGTTGCTGACGCGCCACGGGGTTGCCGGAGGCGGCAAGCCCGTGGCCGCCGCGCGCGAAGCCTGGGGGCAGGCATCATGATTGTCGACATCACCCGCATCTCGACCGTCGTGCGCCGCCTGGATGTCGCGGCGACGCTGAAGGCCTTCTTCGCCCTGCTGGGGCCGTTCCTGGTCGTGTGGAATGTTTCGATGTTGCGCTACGCCTACCAGGTCGTGTCCCTGCAATACCCCGACGACTGGTCCGACCTCGACGACGACTTTCTGACGGCGGGCTTCGTCCTGCTGAGCGCGACGCTCGCCACGCTCGCGCCGCTCGGCTTCATCGTCACTGACTGGGCCGCGCGCAGGCCGACGTCGCGCTACCTGTCGGTCATTACCGGCAGCCTGCTCGGCGCGCTGGGGTGCATGCTCGTCGGCGCTATGGTCGGCAGCATCGCCGTTGGGCTCGAAGAGAACACGGAGCCACTGATCGGCCCTAGCGTCGCGACCGAGGTACTGGTCGCCGCTTCGGTATTGCTAGTGGCGACGGCGGCCTGGATGGCGACGTCGTCGCGTCGTGTGGAATGGCTGCTCGCGGGGGTTGTCGCCCTGCCGCTCGTCGCTGCCATCGGCGTCGGCCTGCACATGCTCTGGGTCGAGGATGAGCTGGCTTCCGCGCAGAAGTTGGAATTCCTACTGTTGCTCGTCGCGATTGCACTGTGGTCCTGGTGGCTCGTGCGTGCGGTGTTCCTGCGCCTGGTGCTCTCGGGTGGCTGCCCCCGCACGATCCTGCTCGGCGCATTTCACCGCCGGGGTTTCTGGGTCCGCATGGCTTTCCTGGTCGGCCTGCCCTCATCGATGTGGTCGCTGCGCGCGATGGCGAGCATCGCGTTCTGGCCACTGATAGTGGCGCGGCCGGTGGTGTATCTCGGCGTCGCGTGGTGGATCGGCTGGGTATCCTTCGCCGATGCCGATCCGCTGCAAAGTACGCTCGGCGGCATCGGCCTGATCGTCGTTGGCCATCTCCTTTTCTACGCCGGCAAGCGCCTCGCCGCGCGAGCGATCTGGAAGCCGGGAGAAGAGAGCGACGGGCGTGCGCCGATCCTCTTCCTGCGCAGTTTCCAGGACGACCAGCTCAGCTTCCGCCGGCCCGTATGGGATCTGGCAAGACACTGGTTGGACTTGTGGTCGTTCCGACGCAATGCCGACGAGATGCTGATCGACGAGATCGCGCAGTACGGTCCCGTGGTCGCGCTGGGCCGACCGGGCGAACAGGGCATCCCGTTCGGAGCGATGCGCCACTATGCGACGCACGACACGTGGCAAGCGCTGATCGTCGACACGGCGCGCCGTGCCGCGGCCATCATCATCGTCGCCGGCGACACGGAGGGCGTGCGCTCGGAGTTCGATCTGCTAGCGCGCGAGAAGCTGACTTCCAAGGCCGTGGTGCTGTTCCGGCCGGGTGCCGATGCGCTCGAGCTCAACCGTCGCGTATTGGCGACGGCGCTGCACACCCTGCGCGCGGATGCGCGGTTTGAATTCCCGCCGCACCGGCAGCCGGTCGCCTTGCTCGACTCGGCGGGAACTCCGCTGCTGCTGACCGCCGCGAAGCCCGCCGCCGCGGCGTACCTCATCGCGATACGGGCGCATTTCCAGCACATCGACGCAGTTCAACTGGAACTCGCTACCGAAGCGCTCGAGGCGCCCACGGCGCCCGCTGCTGTGAAGCCGGTGGTGCTTACGTCTTGACCAGCTTCGCTGTTGTAAAGCGCTTCGCAATTGCAGCGGCACGCGAATCAAAGTGATCTGCGCCGACGGCAACGACGTGTGGATGTGCGTGCGACGCTCGAGGGAAGGTCGCTTCGCCTGGTCGCGAAGCAGCGCTCGCAGTGGGTCTCTCCTATGCTGCAACTCGTGGTAGCGCGGTTGAGCGACCACGTGTGGTGACGACTCGGCGGGATGGAATCCCGGCACGCTGCGCAGCACACCGCTCTACTCACAGATCGAGCGCGAGCTCCTGGCCTGCAATCGCCACTGGCACAGCGCAGCAGATCAGAGCCTCGTCCTCGGCGACCGGAAACGCCGGCTTCGTCGCATACGCCACCCTGCCCGCGACGATGCGCGTACGGCACGTGCCGCAGCGGGTTGGCGTTAAGTCAGTGCCATTCTACCCTGATCCCGTTTTCCACAATATTGATACAAAGTGCACACAAAGATTCAGAAAAGGTCCGTTCCGCCCCTTCGGAGACAATACCCAAAAGATGCCGCTGATCCATCGCTGTTTACCCCTATCCCCTTTGAATAATCCGGGCGATAAATGAGCGGTTGCGAATACAGCACCTGGGCCTTTCCTCGCATCCCGCGGTATGCGAGTCCCATCGCGAGAGCATGTGGCTTAGGACCTAGCGCAACCATGTCAAGCATCCCCGAACATTCACTTCCGACGGTCCTTAGCCAACTAAGTGCGGCAAACATATCCATGGCGTGAATCCGCCTGATTTCGAGGGGGATACGAGCATCCGGCATTAGTTGATCCACCAGCTTCCAATTCCTCCTGAAAGCTGGAGAACCAGGCGGAAAAGGGAAAATAAACTTGAGCTTTGAGTTCCCAGATTGCTCGACAAGTTCATTCACGTTGAAAGCTACGTACCCTATTCCAACAACCAACGTTGGAGTGGGGGCCGCTATGATTCGCCCGTGCCCTGGAATTGATTCCACGGGCAACGCATCTTGGGTTAGCGGCCCCTCTGGATACAGCTGCGGTCGCGTGTAACAAACGACTAAATCAGTAACTGTCGGAGAGTCCAAAAATCTCTTGATAAGAAACAACCAAACTCTTTTCGGCAAAGTAGATATATCAATAACAATCGATCCACTTTGAGCAGCGATTTGAGCAGCAATCGGAACCCACTTCGATGGCTCAGCCCGAAGCGACTCACGATGCACATTTACTGCGGGCAACAGGGTCTTAACTATTTCCAGGTTTCTTTCAGTCAACGTCGCTATCTCACGAGAAAAGCGACTTGGAGGATCATCAATCCTCAAAAAGAAAGAAGCCGCAATCCTAGCAACGGCAGGGAGGGAAGTGGCAATTGCCGTACACCGGTCCTCAAACGACGCACCACCAACCAAAGTCCAATTCTCGACACTGATTTTTGGCAGTATCCAGCGCAACGGGCTCCAGGGTGAAAACGCAGTCATTCTAGTCCCCAAATAACGTTGCCTGGTCTGGTGACCCGATTGATTTTCTCCTAGCTCCGGCCTGATAGCCAAGCTGCTCTCTTCTAAACACGGCCTCCAGCTCAGCAAGATTTGTGTAGATTGGCTCTTTGGTGCGAACAAACGGAATTCTAAAAGTTGGGCAAAGCAACGGGTGGAGGTACCATTTGGTGCGCGGCACTTGATCTGCCGACTTCGTAGTATGCTCAACCTCGATCAAGTCACCTTGATCCCTTGAGCTTTTAACCAGCCGAACCATTTCGCAATCACGAGCGAATTCACGGTTCATAATTGAGAATCCGTTATGTCCCGGGTTGGACAGCGACCGATCCTCTCGAATTTCTTTCGCGAACCAAGTTCCTAGAGCGCTGACAAACGTCGTTCGTTTGTCGCCATCAAATCCCTCGCGCAATTTGTCGAACCAGATCTTACTAGCCTCTGCAATTCCGATTGACTGCTCGCTTTCAGGAATTTGTGGTGGGCCGAGCAGCTTTGCGAGATCTCCCGGTTGCACATACCGTAGCCATGCCGCCCAAATAGATCGGCATATCGACATAAATGCAAGAATGTTGAACCCAGAGAGATCAATCACATTGCGCTGCCCGCTCCAAACGAGCGACTGAATGGCAGAGCCCGCCAGCTGGACCAGGGCAGCTTCGTTGCGTTCCTTAATCCAATACTTCTGGCCTCGCCACGGATGCCCCTCGACTAAGGAACGATCTCTGTGAACGCCCGCGCGTTGTTGCGCGGCTTGCCGCAACCAGACCTCACCGAGCTTTGCATGCAATCTCTCACCGGAGGTCCAAAGCTCTTCAAGCTCAGACTTCCAGCGGGGATCCCAATCGGGCGGAATCGAAACCAAAGGCTTAGTTGGCAGCCCAATGTTACAAGCTCGCTCGGCGGCCGTGAGAGTCTTTCCAAACACCCAAAAGAGTGGATTTTCCTTTTGATCCTCCGTGAGTTCAGTTCCGAAGTCAGTCGACAAGAGGCGCCGGCGGAAGACGTCCTCCGCGAACGCATCAAAAGCCCTGCCCGAGCGAGCGTTTTCGCGACGCCTAAAGGTCTCGTCGAGATCAATCACCACGTAGTCCCGCATGTTCTCGAGCTTGGCCCCGCTACCCCAAATCTGAACGTTGTCGTTCCATGAGTAGTGCCTAGTCCCTATGCGAAACGAGACTCTGCCATCTCTGGCAGATAGAGCGCTGTTGATGACTTGGCGAAAAATAGAACCAGTTCCTGTTGTCTGTTCCAGGGCGAACAGCTCCTCGTGCTGGTCAATTCGCAAAAAGAAAAGCGCGTTATTCGGAACAACATGTGCCGACCGAAGTGCGTCCGCGATCACAAGCAAAGGCTGCGCAATTGCCGTTTTTGATTGCTCGATGCTTGCATCCAATTCATGATTGAAGTTGAAATAGCCTCTGTAACCCGTAAGACGAGCCGAAACCGCCGCGAGAATATCTGTAACGCTCGTACAGTGTTTCAGATAGCCAAACCATACCTCGGACAGCGCCACGCGACGAACAAAGTCGGCCTGTGTATTAGCATTCCAATCGAGCGCTATCTGACTCCTCAATGCGCCGTTGGCTGCCTGTTCACTGGCAAGATACAGTAGGTTTTCGAGTAGATCTTCAACAAGGCAGTAATTGATGTAGTCACCAAACGTAGTGGCGGCCCACATCCGTCTACGAATTTCGGGCTGTTCTGCAAGCCTTGAAGCTACTTTGCTCGCACCCGCCCGAATGAGATGAACACCTGCGGAAATAAACGGCCGCACCGCCTCTGCACCAGGGTAGTCAACCCCGGCTCTCTCATACGCGATTCGAGTTCGAGTATTAAGCAAGTTGAGGAGCATACTCTTGCCACTTCCCTGAGTACCCCTCACAACAACGTTACCCGTGGCGAATAGCTGGCTGGCATTTAGCGCAACCTGAGGGCTGAACATTCTGACAAATTCTTCAGGTGTCAGGATTTCAGTGAGCCAAAGGTCATGAAATGGGTTGTCATGTCGTTGCATATTATTCCCTATTGCTCCGCGGGAAGAGCGGACTCCAGGACTTCGAACTGGAGTGATAAACAGGAGGCGTGTTGTTTGGGCAATTGCTATACAGAACTACCAAGCTTCCAGTAAGCCCATATCCGAACTCGCCGCCTTTGGTCTTAGGCTTAATACGGCGGTAGCCAGCGCTCAGAGCGACCCTAAGTAGCTTGAACAATTCTGGCTCGCCTGGCGTGGGATCTTGGCCGACAAGGCACTGGTCAGAAATTACAACAACTGGACGATAAGTTACTCTGCCATCCGGGACCAATGCGGCTCGTTTAGAAAGAAGCCTGTCACCTTCCGCACACACAATTAGAGGGATTACAAGTATTTGTCCCGCAAAGACCTCGGTCGCGAAACTCAACACACTATCGATTTGCTTGCCCGAGCCAACAAAATCTTCTATAAGAACCAAGCGCTTGATTTTCTTCTTCGCGACATAGGCGCGAATTCTGTCTTCCGCGCCGAGCAGACTCAGGCTCTTCCAGTCCGGCCGAATGCCTGTCCCTTTAATTCGGGTGACATGAAGAAATCCATTGATTCTCAAGCTATCGGTAACTGGGCATAACCAGCAAGCACCAAGTTCATCATCTAGACTTTTCGAATGCTGCGAATCAAAGATGTCGATACTTCCGACGTCCACCAGCCATGGCTTGAGAATATTCTCAGCCGCGTAGCGGTACATCTCGTCGAATTCATCTTGCCCAGCAAAAAATAAATATTGAATTGAACAAAAGGCCGTCCACCTAGTCTTGTCGTCGGGAAACCCATCGAGCCATCGATCGACCCTGTCTAGGAATTCGCGCGAGGCACCTGTTGATGTCATTCGGCTCGGCTCATACTGGTCGAACAATTGGCCGGCCAGCGTTTCGTAGAGAGATCGAAGACGTAAAGCCATCTTTTGGCGTTTCCGCTCTAGAGACCAAGCTCGTATGTATGAGCTACCCATTCCTATTTCATCTTGGCTAGTTGAGCAAGTTTGCTAAGGCTTTGGCAACTGCCATTCCCATGGGCGGCGGCACTGCATTGCCTACCATCCTATATTGGTCAGCGATTGATCCGCTAAATTCGAACGTGTCGGGAAAGCCTTGAATACGAGCAGCTTCGCGTACGCTGAAACCACGATTCTGGGTTGGATGAAGAAAGTAGCGCGGGTCGCCGAATTTCGTATCCACTGTAAAGGATATTCCGCCCGCTTCGAGACGGCGGTACTTTCCATTGAAAGTTCTTTTGAGGTCTATTCCTGCATCGAGAACCCTCAGAAAGTTCTTTTTTACTAACCGGCTAACTTCACGCTCAACGCCGAGACCAATTTTTTTCTTCAGAAGGCCAATTGGTAACGGATCGGCATCACCTGTAATTCGAGTTCGACATTGTCTTCTGAGGCGCATTATTTGAGTCAGCAGCTGACGCTCCTTTTCCGTCGTTGTCCCGAACACCTCGGGAATTTCCCAAGAATGGACTGAAGCTGGTCCGGAGCGGACGTCGCATAATTTTTGCCCTGGCTTTATCCTTCTCGCAATTAGTAACTCTGAAGAATGTGCGGCGAGCTTTTGTGGGTGGTGATTTGGAGCCTTGCTTGCTCCAGTTATAGCTTCCGAGACACTCATCGGCGCGATTGATGTGATCTCAGGCTCCCAGTCCACCGCTTCACGCCAAGCCAATACGATTACTCTTTTGCGCGACTGTGGTAGACCGCAGTCATTTGCCTTGAGGAATATTGTCTTAGTGCGATATCCGCCTGCGCGGAGCAAGTCGCATGCGAAGTCCCAATAGCTTTTGTGGTTTCCAGCGAGCAAGCCCGGCACGTTTTCCAGAACGATGGCCCGCGGCCTAATCGACAACGATATCTTCACCGCTTCAGCGAGCAGTCCGTTTCGTGGGTCGAAAAGTTCACGCTTCCCCGCCGTCGAGAAGCCTTGACAGGGAGAGCCTGCAATTACCACATCAATTTTTGACAGTGGGGACGGCAGGGTGCCGAGCGAAAGGTCCCATTGCTGCGCATGGGCGCCTATGTTGGCGTTGTAGTTTCGCACAGCAGACAGGGAGTGATCGAAAGCTGCCACGGCACGGTAGCCGGCCTGGACAAACCCCAGATCCATACCCCCGCAACCGGCGAATAAGCTTGCGAAACGTAGAGCCGGCATGTTGACCTTAACTTCCACCTGCAGAAGCGGCCATGTTACGACATGTCTGCGTCGCTCGAGCTGAGCACCGACAGAGAGCCCAAGATTGCATCGCCCGCGGCACCATCGCTCGGCTAGTTCGAACGCCCAGATGTATAGCGCTTCCCCTGGTCTCGAGCGTCGAGGCTCTTGAGAGTGCACTCTCGTCGCCGCGGCACAAATGGGCTGACGACCCGACCTGAATCGCGCCAGCCCCGGCCATTGCCGCCCGCCCTACTCCGCTTCGGCGCCCGGTTACAGCGTAGCCGCCGTTATTTCCGCCGCCACCGCGACCGCCAGTTCCGCCCCGCCCTTCGACGTTTTCGGATTGCATGGCTTCCGCTTGGGCCGCTTGCCCCGCGGCGGAAGCGGGATATAGCCGATGCTCAATGCATCCAGCGCGCTGGGGTCATGCGCACTGATGGGCTCGGGCGGATCGAGCGTGGTGACGACGAAGTGATCGAACAGGCGTACGTCGATCAGGTCCAGTGCATGCTTGATGGCGCGAGTGATGGCGAGGTCCGTGCACGATGGACAGCTGTTGCCGGACGGGTGGTTATGCGCGAAGAATACGGCGGCTGCGTTGTGGCGCAGGGCGGCCCTGACGAGTTCGCGCACGGGGACTGGCGTGTAGGCCAGCGTGCCGCGGAAGAGTTCTTCGAAGGCGATCAGGCAGCCTCGATTGTCGAGCCAGGCTGCGGCGAATACTTCATGCTCGTATTCGCACAGGCGCAGGCGGAACCAGTTGGCCAGGTCGGCATGGTCGTGAAGCCGCTCGCCGGGACGTCGGGCACGACGTTCGATGGAACGCAGCGCCTGTTTCACGCAGCGGTCGTGCCTCAGGTCGGCGGCGGCTTTTCGGGAATTCCCTTGATTCATGTCAGTGCTCGCTCCGTGAGTCAACTCCAAACGCTCCACATATCCCCGAGTGGAGAAGTGCCTTCCGTGGCAGTGCCGCTCCCTCCCTTGCAGTATACGCAACGTATATGGCGCGTCAACTATGCGGGGACGACACTCGCGACCGAGGTCGCGACACTCTCGGCATGAATACATTCGGCAGCAGACTCAGAAAACTACGCACCGAACGCGGCCTGACGCAGGAGCAACTTGCGCTCGAAATCGGCGTCACGAAGGGCGCCGTTTCGCAATGGGAGCTTGACGGGAACGAGCCTGAGTTCGACTCACTGAAAATCATTCGCGAGATCCTCGGCGGCTCGCTGGACGACCTGATCTGCGGCGACGGCACGCCCGACAGTGATGTCGCCATACCCAGCACGAAGGAACTTGCCCTGCTCCAGAGGTTGCGCGAGCTGCCGGCCAAGAAGCGCGCTGCCGTACTGGCACTGTTCGATCTCTAGGGCGAGCCATAGGCCGCCCCGCAACGCGCAACCGAGCCTCGGTGTTCCCTGCAGGCAACTGCCCAGCGTGCTCGCGTCAACCGGACGCACGATGCGGCTCACCTGCGCTGTCCCGGGGCGGCTGAATGGCTGTCGGGCTTCGTCCTGAGTACGCCGGGCGACGCTGACTGATTTCCACTCATCGTTGATTGATGGCCAGTCAGCGATGCCTGATTTCCAGTCACGCCCGAGTGGCAATCAATCGACGCTGGGTGACGCGATACCCACGCGAGACTGAAAATCACTCACCGATGGGTGAGGCGCCCATCAGCGATGACTGTCCGTCACTCACCGCTGATTGCCGGTCAGTCATCGCCGAGTGGCGATCAGTCGGCCGTGAGTGGAAATCACTCTCCGCTGAGTACGGCGCCCATCATCGATGAGTGATTTTCAGTCTCGCCTGGGTGATTTTCAGGCATCTTGCATGCTCACCGCGTCTGCCGTGGGGTGGTCCGGCTGTCGCGGGGCCGATCGCCCGTCCTCCAGACAGACGAAAGCCCCGCAAGCGGGGCTTTCGACGGTGCAGCGCGGCGGATCAGGATTCCGCTTCGGGCTCGGGTTCGGCGGTGACGCGCCGGTTCTTGGCGAACCGCGTCGACAGTCCCTGCCGCAGCGATTCCAGCCCCTGGCCCTTGCCGGAAATACGCAGCAGGGCGTAACCCTCCAGGGCCGCGGTCAGTACGTCGCTGCCCAGCGCAATCAGCGTGTCATCCGCGCGTTTGCTCAGGCGTTCCAGGCGCGCCATGCGCGGGCGCAGGGAGTCGATAGTACGCAGGTCGGTCAGGGCTTCGTTCAGGTCGAGGCTAGGTGGCACTACCTGCCGGTTCTGGTCGAGGACGACCAGCGTCTGGCGGCAGAAGGCCTCGGACTTGTCGCCCATTTTCGCCAGTGCCCGGATTTCGTCCGGGTTGAGCGAAATCAGGTTGCCAAGTTTTTCTTCGAGGGTAGCCAGCGCGCCGTCGATGGCCGCGAGATCGGCGTCGGACAGGGCGAGGGAGATCAGATTTTGAGCCATGTGATGTTCTTCCTTGTCGTCAGGACGGCGGATGCCGTCAATGACCGGCGGGATGGTCGCCCCCTGCTACGACGCGCCGGCCCCGCCATTGTCGACAGGGCGCTGGTTTTGATCACATGACAATCTTCCATTTAGCACTATTTCATATGTGCCTTATCGACCTCTGCCCCGGCCATCCCACACGGACAGGCACCCCAGCAACCGCCCGCGATGGAAGCGCGCTCGGCGCCGCCCGCGCGCCAGCGCGTTCGTGCGCAAGCGGGCGGGAGGGGGCGACCGCGCCGGCGCGCGGGGTCGCCGGGAAGCGGCGTGACGAAGGCCGGCCCGAGCAACGGCAGCGCCGCGGCGTCCACTTCCGAGGTCGCGCCGTCGCGTATCGGTGACGTTGTTCAGGGCCGACGACACGCGCCCCGGCGCCCCGCGGCGACGCACGCCGGCGCTCCGATCGCGCTGGAAGCTGACGAGGATTCAGCGCGCCGCAAAACCCGGCGGTGCGGTGACTTCGCGGACGTGAATCGTGGTCTGTCTTCCGTTGCCCGATGCCGGGCGCTCGGCCTCGGCGTCGTCCATGAGCTGCTGCTTGAGTTCGAGGGCGCGATCGCCCATGGCCGTCAGGTCCACGTCGAGCTTCTCGACGCGGGGGAACAGCGAGCGCTCTTCTTCCTTGACGTGGTGCTCGACGTATTCCTTGAGCACCGTCACGTGCGCACGGATCATGGGCCGCGCGGCGTCGTTGCCGTTCATGCCGGCGATGAGACCGCGCAGGGTTCCGTGCTCGACGGTGGCTTCGCAGGTCAGGTCTTCGCCTTCGTCGTCGAGCAGCGGAAGCACCGCCGGGTAGAACAGGGTTTCTTCGATCTCGGCGTGGATGGTCAGGGCCTGGCCGATCTGGCTGGCCAGTGCGGCCTGCTCGCTCGCATCGCCGTCGGCGTCTTCGAATGCGGCGAACAGTTTCTCGACTTCGCGGTGGTCTGCCTTCAACAGATCAATGATGGTTGCTGCGCGGGTGGTTGCCATGTCTTCCTCGCGGGCTGGGTGCCAAGGCACCGCTGGCTTGCTGGGGGAGACGCCGCGGAGGGGCGCGGCCGGAGGGGGAGCGGGAGCGCGGGCTCCGCGGCGTCTCATTGCGATCTGCGCGCGAAGGCGCAGGGTTTACCGCGCTTTAGCGGTTGTCGTTCGAGCTGCCGCGGCCCTGGCCGCCCCGGTTGTCGTCATCGGAGCGATTGCCGCCGCCGCTCGCCTGGCCGCCCTTGCGGCCGGCTTCGCGCGCTTCATCCGAGTCGAACTCGTGCGCGTTGCCGCTGGCGTGCGCTGCACGGCCGCCCTGGCTCGCGATGTCGCGCTGCTTGTCGTCGTCCATACCGGCGAAGCCGCGGCCGCTGCCTTCCTGACGGTCCTGCCCCGAACGGCTCTGGCTGCTGCCGCCCTGGTTCTGGTCGCGACCGCCGGTGTTCCTACCGTCCTGGTTCTGGCCCTGGTTCTGGTTCTGGTTCTGTCCCTGCTTCTGGCCCTGGTTCTGACCGGTGCCACCCTGATTGCCCGGGTTCTGCGTGGTGTTCGCCATGGTAAATCTCCTGTAGTTGTGCGCCTTGCGCAGCTCAGTCATGGCAGGGAGCGTGCCAACGCAAAAGCCGCGACGGATTCCGCAAAAACCGTGCGCAGCCCTGGAAATCTGCAAGCTGCACATGTCCACAACAGGCAAAATGAATTGGCGGGCACGGCAATTCCCACGCCTGTTTACGCGCCGTCGACATCGGCTTTGGTGCCATTGTTCGCGTCAGTGAGGAGAGCGGCGATGGGCCAGGCAACCTCAAGTACGTTGCATGCACTGGTGATCGATGACGACCCCGGCGGCGCGCATGTGTTGTGCCATTGCCTGAAGATGCTGGGATGCCGGGTGGAGGCGTTGCCGCTTTCGCGGCCTGCCGAGGTTGTCAACGTGTTTTCACAGACACGGCCGGACGTCGCGTTCGTCCACCTTGGTCACAGCCCGGATGCAGGCTTTGAACTGGCCCAGCAGCTCCGCGCGCGCGGCGTGCAGGCTTGCCTGGTGTGTGTTTCGGCCTGGCCTCGTCCGGGAGAGGCCGCGTGGTCCCATGAGGCCGGTTTCGACCATCACTGGACCAAACCTATCGATGTGGAAAGCGTCGAGCGGCTTGTCACTGCCCTCGGGCAGTCTGGCAATTCGCCGCAGGCGCAGTCCCGTGTTCCCGGTGCGCGCGTGGCTACGTAGCGTGTTGCGCCTATCGTGAGCGGCGGAGATTCTGGTCCATGGGGGCGGTGCCGCATGGCGCGAACGAACCGGAATCTGTCGCGCAGTAGGACTTCCTGTTAGCTGGGCGTTTGAATGGACTCGCCGTGGCGAACCTCAAGCCCTGCTGCCACCGGGTCGGCACGCCTGCGCAACGACGGCGCGTAGCCACCGGTGCGCCGGATCGGCATCCAGGCGCGGATGCCAGAACAGCGAGATGGTGAACTCGGGCACCGGCATGGGTAGCGCAAGGCTCTGCATGCCGCGCCACAGGCTGCGTGTGTGCTGTTCCGGCACGGTGGCCACGAGATCGGTTTCGCGCGCCAGCGTGATGGCGGGCGCGAATCCGCCGACGGTGACCTGGGCTTGCCGGTGCAGTCCCAGTGCTGCCAGCGCTTCGTCGACGGGTGCCATTTCCAGGCCGCGACGTGAAATCAGCACGTGCTCGGCCTGCGCATAGCGCTCGGGTGTCAGCGTTCCGCGGGCCAGCGGATGTCCCTTGCGCACGATGCCCACGAAGCGGTCGCGAAACAGCCCCTGGGTACGGATCTCCGGCCCCATCGCGGGACTGGTGATGCCGGTCTCGAGATCAACGGTGCCGTCACGTAGCGAGGTGCTGTCCTTGTCCTGCTTGGCGACGAACCACAGGCGCACGCCCGGCGCCTGCGCGGCGATGTCGCCCAACAGGCGCGGCCCGAAGGTTTCGACGAAGCCCTCGCTGCTGCGGATCGTGAAGGTCCGGCTGAGCGTGGCCAGGTCCAGCTTCAGCGCCGGCCGCAGCACCGCCTCGGCGTCATGGACCACCTGCCTCACCCGTTCACGCAACTCCAGCGCGCGTGGCGTGGGAACCAAGCCACGGCCCGCGCGAACCAGGAGCGGGTCACCCGTTTCCTGCCGCAGGCGTGCCAGCGCGCGGCTCATCGCCGAAGCACTGAGCTGCAGACGCTGCGCCGCGCGCACGACGCTGCCCTCGCTCAGCAGCACGTCCAGCGTGACCAGCAGATTCAGATCGGGCAGAGCCATGGCGCAGGGAACTCCCGTCCAGCGATACCTGGCGCTGGGTGCAGGTATTGTTTGCAACCCGTGCGTCTTCCGCCATCCCCCATCACGACCTAGCTTGAACGTCGTACCGCGCCGCCGTCCCGCTCCGGGGCTGCCGCACCCGACGAGGACGTGCTGCCGTGACCGAATCCCGCTCCCCACGTACCGCCGTTACGCCGGCCGCCACCGGCGCCCTGGCCTGCCTGGCGCTGACGATGCTGCTGTCGTCGCTGGGCACCAGCATCGCCAACGTCGCGCTGCCGACGCTGGTGGAGGCGTTCTCCGCGTCGTTCCAGGCCGTGCAATGGGTCGTGCTGGCCTATCTGCTGAGCGTGACCACGATGATCGTCAGCGTCGGCCGGCTGGGTGATGTGCTGGGAAGGCGCCGTCTGATGCGGCTGGGCATCGGCCTGTTTACGGTGGCCTCGCTCGCCTGCGGCCTTTCCACGGCGCTGTGGATGCTGGTCGCCGCACGCGCCGTCCAGGGCGTGGGCGCGGCGGTGATGATGGCGCTGACCATGGCGATGGTGGGTGACAGCGTATCGGCCGATCGTTCCGGCAGCGCGATGGGGTTTCTGGGAACCACCTCGGCCATCGGCACGGCGCTGGGGCCGTCGCTGGGTGGCCTGCTGATTGCGGCCTCGGGCTGGCAGGCCGTGTTTCTGATCAACCTGCCGCTCGGCCTGTTGGCGTGGTGGCTCACACGACGCCTGCCGGCGGATACGCGCGCGACGACCCGACCCACGTTCGACCTTCGCGGCTCGCTGCTGCTGGCGGCAGCGCTGGCCTGTTATGCCCTGGCCATGACACGGGGCAACGGGCAGCCCGGTGCGTTGAACGCGCTGCTGCTGGTGTTCGCCATTGCGATCGGCGTCGTCTTCCTGCGCGCCCAGGCCACGGCGGTGTCACCGCTGGTGCGTCCGCAGGTTTTGCGGCAGGCGAACATCCGCGCGGGATTTTTGATGAGTTGCCTGACCTCCGCGGTCGCGATGACGACGCTGGTGGTCGGACCGTTCTACCTGACGGGCGCGCTGCATCTGACTCCGGCATCCGTCGGTCTGGTCATGACGGCGGGTCCGCTGGTCGCCGCGCTGGTCGGCGTGCCTGCCGGTCGCGGCGTGGATCGCTTCGGCCACTCACGCATGCTGCTGGCGGGGCTGTTCGCGATGGCAGCCGGCACGCTGGGGCTGGCCCTGGTATCGCCGGCCTGGGGTGTTCCGGCCTATGTGGTCCCGTTGGTCATGACGACGGCCGGGTTTGCCGTGTTTCAGGCCGCGAACAACACCGGCGTCATGAGCGGCGCGGAGGCCTCGCAACGCGGCGTCGTGTCGGGGTTGCTGAATCTGTCGCGCAATCTCGGGCTGATCACCGGCGCTTCGGTGATGGCTGCCGTCTATGCCATGGCCTCCGGCGCGCATGGCCCTGCCGTGGTCAGTGCGGGCGCAGCCACTGCGGGCGCGCACGCGGCCTTTGCGTCGGCGGGAGTCCTGATCGTGATTGCGCTGCTGATGGCGCTGCGGCATCAGCGCGCACCAGGCGCTGCGCATCAGCAGCTTCGCGATGGATCGGGCTGATGACGGTGCCCGGAACCTTGGATTTCACGACAGCCTGCTAGGCTTCCCGGATGGCGCAGTCGCCATCGGTCGGACGGAGCAACGCGGATGGGAATGGTGTTTTCATGGCTGTCGGTGGCCTCGCTGTCGCCGACGGAAGTGCTCGCGGCATTGAACCTGGACGACACCGGCGGCGCTGTCGCTCCGGGCGACTGCGAGATCGCCGGCGCGGCCTTGCCGCAAGGCGGCTATGTCGTGGTGGCAAACGCCTTCTGGCATGCGGTGATCCACCCGCCGAAGCTGGCGCCTCTGTCACTCAAAGCAGCCGTGGTCGGCTGCACCGAAAGCGAGAACGCCAACGCGTCGGTTGCGTTTCTCTGGCGCGACGGCGACCAGATCTGGCAAGTCACGCACCTGCTGGACGAAGGCGCCGAGCATCTCGACGTGGAAGGCGACGCGCCCGTGGAAACGGCAGCATTGCTGGAACAGGCGATCGCGCGGCATCGCGCGGAGAATTACGACGCCGTGTACGGCGTTCCCGCGGCGGTGGCGAAGGCGTGCGCCGGCTTTCGCTACGGCGAGGATCGCGGACTGCGCTTCACGCGACTGGTGCCGAGCACGGCGACGGTGAGCATTGGCGGTACGCAGATCGTCGTCGAGTGGCCGAGCGGGCGCGGCGACCTGACCGCCGCGCTGGGGCGCGCATTGGAAGCGATACTGGTTCCACTGGGCTTCGAGGTGCGGCGCGATCCGCGGGGTGACGAATTCTTCCGAACCCGCGACGACACGACACTGACGATCTACGGGGTCGGATACGACGACCATCCGTTTTATACCTGTGACATTTTCGTATCCGTACGCCAGAACCTCGTCGAGCAATTGATTGTCAGCGTCATTCCGCAACACACGAGTTCATCGACCTGCGATCTGCGTCTGGCGAAGCTCGAGGGCCACGCCGGTTTCGACATCCGGTCGATCCGGCACATCGAGGCGTTCATCACGTCCCTCGTCGACAAGGTGCCGGCGCTGGTCGAGCGCTGCGGCAGTGTCCGCGAGCTCGATCGCATCGTGAACGCGGACCGCACCTGCATCGACGGCATCGACTTTCTGTCCGCCGAAGGGCCGATCGTGCTGGCCTGGCTCGCCGGCAATCCCAACTTCGAGAGCATGGTGGCCTACGCCGATTCGCGCTACGACCGACGCGAGGTCGAGGGCGAGACGCCGATCGTGCAGTTGGCGGACCATCTGCGCCGAAACGTCCCGGTGGAGTAGTCCGCCGATGGCGTGTTGTCAGACGCCGACGCGCGTGATCGGCGGACCTTGGCGTGGTCACCGCTGGTGCGTCCGCAGCTTTTGCAGGAGGCGAACTTCCGCGCGGGATTCTTCATGAGTTGACTGACCTCCGCCGGCGCGATGACGACGCTGGTGGTCGGACCGTTCTACCTGACGCGCGCGCTGCATCTGACTGCGGCATCCGTCGGTCTGGTCATGACGGCGGGCCCTCTGGTCGCCGCGCTGGTAGGTGTGCCTGCCGGGCGCGGTGTGGATCGCTTCGGTCACCCACGCATGCTGGTGGCGGGCCTTCGCCATGGCGGCCGGCATGCTGGGGCTGGCCCTGTTATCGCCCATCGGGGGCGACGGAACGAGCCGACTCTCCGCGGCCCTCACTGCTAGCGGACTCTGCGGGCCGATGGCTATGGAGAAGCCGTCCATTCCTTGCGTGTTACGAAGGCGGTAAACATCCGCTTACCACCTGTTCTACTTAGCTGCAGCCACAGCCTGATTCAATTGATTGTTTCTTATAGAAAATTTTTCGAAGATTCGAGATAGCCTGATCGGCCTGTCGAGAATTCCCTGCCATCCATGCGTTGGCTCACCAGGACCTTCGCCTACTCAGCCCACGGTTCGAGTCGTCGCTTCCCGATGTGCTGACTGAGCTTGAGCACTGGCGTCGCCTCAAGCTCTCTGGGAGCGCGCCCATTTTTTGCAGCAAAAGATCTTTGTACACATTTTAATAGCCGGCGTCGGCCCGAATAGAACGGAACCCTACGACCGTCGCTGACTTTGTCGCAGCGAAGACGGATGTCGTTGACTCGTTACGTTCCTGTAACCGGCGATAACACAGGCTAGCCGGCCGGCGGTTCCGCCAGGCGCGCCAGCGCTCGCGACTTGCGCGAGGCCTGGGTACCGATGAAGCGACTTGTCTGAAGTGAGGCCATGACCCTGCTCCTGCTTCTGCTGCTGCCCTTCATCGGCAGCCTGCTCACCGTTTTCCTGCCGACTCGCGCCCGCACGGTGCTGGCGGGTACCGCGGGCGCGGTGTCGGCGGTCGCGGCGGCGTGGCTCATCGCGTTGTTCCCGCAGGTGCAGGATGGCGGCGTGATCCGGCAGACGATCGCGTGGGTGCCGTCGCTCGGCATAGAACTGGTCCTGCGCCTGGACGGCTTCGACTGGATGTTCGCGGTCATCGTGACGGTGATCGGCGTGCTGGTCTGCCTGTATTCCCGCTACTACATGTCGCCGGACGATCCGGTTGCGCGCTTCTATGCGCTGTTCCTGGCGTTCATGGGCGCGATGCTCGGCGTGGTGCTATCGGGCAATCTCGTGCAGCTCGTCGTTTTCTGGGAACTCACCAGTCTGGTCTCGTTCCTGCTGATCGGCTATTGGCACCACCGTGTCGACGCGCAGCGGGGTGCGCGCATGGCGCTGATCGTCACGGGTTCGGGCGGGCTGTGTTTGCTGGCCGGCGCGATTCTGCTCGGACACATCGCGGGCAGCTTCGACCTCGATGCGGTGCTCGCTGCCGGCGATCGCATCCGGGCGCATGCGCTGTATCCGCTGACGCTGGTGCTGATACTGCTGGGTGCCTTCACCAAGAGCGCGCAGTTTCCGTTTCATTTCTGGCTGCCGCGCGCGATGGCCGCGCCGACGCCGGTGTCGGCGTATCTGCACTCGGCCACGATGGTGAAGGCCGGCGTGTTCCTGCTCGCGCGTTTCTGGCCGGTGCTGTCGGGCACCGAGTGGTGGTTCTGGCTGGTCAGCGGCACGGGCGCGGTGACCCTGGTGCTCGGTGCCTATACGGCGATGTTCCAGCACGACCTCAAGCGTCTTCTGGCTTACTCGACGATCAGCCACCTGGGTCTGATCACCTTGCTGTTCGGGCTTAACAGCCGGCTCGCGGCGGTGGCCGGTGTTTTCCACATCATGAACCACGCGACGTTCAAGGCTTCGCTGTTCATGGCCACGGGCATCATCGATCACGAAACCGGTACGCGCGACATCCGCCGCCTCAATGGCCTCATCCACGCGATGCCGCGCACGGGTGCGCTCGCGCTCGTGGCTACCGGTGCGATGGCCGGCGTTCCGCTGCTCAATGGTTTCCTGTCGAAGGAAATGTTTTTCGCTGAGACGGTATTCCTGTCCGCGCATCCGTCGGTGGGATGGGTGTTGCCGGTGCTGGCGACGGTCGCGGCGATCTTCGCGGTCGTTTACTCGCTGCGGTTCGGCTACGACATCTTTTTCGGGAAACTGTCGACCGGCCTGCCGCGCGTGCCGGAAGAAGCGCCGCGCTGGATGCGCGTGCCGGTGCAGTTTCTCGTCGTCAGCTGCCTCGTCGTCGGTATCGCCCCGGCCCTGTCGATAGGCCCTTCGCTCGCCGCGGCGGCACTGCCGGTGGTCGGCGGCCAGCTCCCGTACTACAGCCTGGCCGTGTGGCATGGCTTCTCGCTGCCGCTGGCGATGAGCGTCGTGGCTATCGTCGGCGGCGTGGCGGGCTATATCTGGCTGCGCGCGCAACACGCACGCGGCCGGCTTCAGGACACGCCTTTGGTTTCGTACTTCAACGGGCGTCACCTGTTCGAGAGCGCGCTGCTGGGAATGACCCGTGGGTCGCGCGCGTTTCTTCGCCTCGCCAGCACACGGCGTCTGCAGCCGCAGCTGTTTGCGGTGATCGCCATCGCACTGGCACTGGCCGTGATCGCCGTGCGCGCGGTGCCGCTGGAATGGGGCGATCGCGTGCGGCTGCCGCCGTCGCCCTCGTTCGTGCTGCTCTGGATCATCGGCATGGTGTGCGCGATCGGCGCGGCGTCCATGGCGAAGTACCACCGGCTCGTGGCGACGACGCTGATGGGCGGCGCGGGTCTGGTGACGTGTCTGACGTTCGCGTGGTTTTCCGCACCCGACCTGGCCTTGACCCAGATTGTCGTGGAGGTGGTCACCACGACGCTGTTTCTGCTCGGCTTGCGCTGGCTGCCCATGCGCCAGCAGCAGTGGCCCGACCGGCTCGGCTGGACGGATCGCGCGCGGCGCGGCCGGGATTTGCTGCTGGCCGTACTCGGCGGCGGCGGACTCGCCGCGTTGTCGTTCGCGCTGCTGACCCGGCCGGCGCCGAACAGCATCTCGCCGTTTTTCCTGGACCGGGCGCTGCCCGAGGGCGGCGGCAGCAACGTGGTCAACGTGATGCTGGTCGATTTCCGGGCCTTGGACACCCTCGGCGAAATCACCGTGCTGGGCGCGGTGGCGCTGACGGTCTACGCGCTGCTGCGCCGTTTCCGTCCGCCGCCGGAAAGCGTCGCGCAACCCGTGCAACAGCGCGCGGTGGCAGCCGATCAGGACACCGATTTGCTGCCACCGCGCCGCGATGAAGACGCCGGCGGCTACTTGCTGGTGCCCGCGGTGATCGCGCGCCTGCTCATGCCAGTGGCCCTGCTGGTCGCGGCGCATTTTCTCCTGCGCGGGCACAACGAGCCCGGCGGCGGTTTCGTCGCGGGCCTTATCGTGGCGATCACGCTGCTCATGCAATACCTCGTGTCCGGAACGCGCTGGGTGGAGGCGCGGGCTGATTTGCGGCCCGCACGCTGGATCGCCGCGGGCTTGCTGCTCAGTGCGGCCACGGGACTTGCCCCGGTCGTTCTCGGCTATCCGTTCCTCACGAGCCACACCGCGCACCTGACGCTGCCGTGGCTCGGGGACGTTCATCTGCCGAGCGCGACGTTTTTCGATCTGGGCGTGCTCGCCGTCGTGGTGGGATCCACGCTGCTGATCCTGACGGCACTCGCCCATCAGTCCATTCGCGGTCACCGGCATTCTGGGGCCGCTGCGACCGAGGTACCTTGATGGAAATCCTGCTTGCCCTCGCCATCGGCGTACTCGCCGGCTCCGGCATCTGGCTCGTCCTGCGCCCCCGCACGTTTCAGGTCGTGATGGGGCTGGCGCTGCTGTCGTATGCCGTGAACCTCTTCATTTTCAGCATGGGCAGCCTTGTCATCGACAAACCGCCGCTCGTCGTACCCGGCCTGCCGGCGAACCTCGAGCACTACAGCGACCCCATGCCCCAGTCGCTGGTACTGACGGCGATCGTGATCGGGTTCGCCACGACGGCGCTGTTCCTGATCGTGCTGCTGGCGGCGCGCGGCCTCAGCGGCACCGACCACGTCGACGGAGAGCAGGACACGCCGTGACCCTCATGCCCGGCTGGATCATCGTCCCTGTCGTGCTGCCGCTCGTGACGGCGGCGCTGCTCATTCTGGTCGGCAATACGCAGCGCCGGTTGCGATCACTGATCAACGTGGTTGCCACGGCCGCCGGACTGGTGGTCGCCGTGTTGCTTTTGCGAGAAGTGGATTCGGTTGGCGTGGGGGTGTACCTGGCATCGAACTGGCAGGCACCGTTTGGCATCGTGCTGGTGGCGGACCGGCTTTCCGCGCTGATGCTGGTGCTGGTGGGACTCGTGAGCACGGGCGCCGCGCTGTACGCCGAGGCCGGATGGTCGCGCGCCGGGGCGTATTTCCATCCGCTGTTCCAGCTGCAACTGCTGGGCCTCAACGGCGCGTTCCTGACCGGCGATCTGTTCAACCTGTTTGTGTTTTTCGAGGTGCTGCTCGCTGCGTCGTACGGACTGCAGCTGCATGGGTCGGGCTGGCTGCGCGTACGTTCGGGCCTGCATTACATCGCGGTGAATCTGCTGGCCTCCTCGCTGTTCCTGATCGGCCTGGCCGTTCTCTACGGGGTCATGGGCACGCTGTCGATGGCCGACCTCGCCGACAAATTGCCGCTGGTGCCCGAGCGTGATCGCGGGTTGCTGCACGCGGGCGCCGCCGTGCTCGCGGTCGCTTTCCTGATCAAGGCGGCCATCTGGCCGTTGAACGCGTGGCTGGTGCCTGCCTACAGCGCGACCAACGCGCCGGTCGCGGCACTTTTCGTGCTGATGACCAAGGTCGGCTTCTATGCGGTGCTGCGTCTGTGGACCTTGCTGTTCTCGTCGGAGGCCGCGGCGTCCGCGCATTTCGGCGGTGGCGTGTTGCTCGCGGGTGGACTGCTCACGCTCGCCTTCGGCGCCGTCGGGCTGCTGGCGTCGATCCGTCTGGAGCGAATCGCCGCCTTTTCCGTGGTGGTTTCATCGGGCACGCTGATGGCTGCGCTCGGCATGAACTCGACGGCCCTGGTCGCGGCCGCGCTGTTTTATCTGGTGACGGCCACCTTGTCGGCCGGCGCGCTTTTCCTGATGGTCGAACTGGTCAAGCGCACCAGCGTGGGCGGAAGAGCGCAGCGACTCGCACCGGACACCTCGCCGGAAGAAGACGACAACCTCGACGACGAACAACTGCCGCTGGTCGGTCGCGCCTTCCCCGTCTCGGTCGCCCTGCTCGGGCTGGCGTTCATAGCCAGCGCGTTGCTCGTCGCGGGGCTGCCACCGCTGTCGGGGTTTCTGGCGAAGGTGGCGCTGCTGTCGGCGGCGGTAAACGCCGAGGACGGCATCGCGAACGCCGCGTGGATCCTGATGGCGTTGCTGCTGCTCTCGGGCTTGTTCGGCACCATCGCGCTGGCCCGTGCCGGTATCCGGCACTTCTGGTCCAAGGGCGGACATGTCGCACCGCACCTCAGAGCGGCGGAAGCCAGTGCCGTGCTGTTGCTGATCCTGGCGAGCGGCTTGCTGACGGTGTTCGCCGAACCGGTGGTGCGCTACACCGCCGCCACCGCGACATCGCTCCACGCACCGCGGCCCTACATCGACGCCGTGCTGCAGGCCCGCTCCCATCCGGGCGCTTCGGCGCCAGTGGCCGATGGAGCGTCGCCGCCATGAGGCTGCTGCGCACGCTGATTCCTGCGCCGCTGGTTTCCGCAGCGTTGCTGATCGGATGGCTGGTTCTGGCGCGAAGCGCGACGGCGGGCCAGTTTGTGCTGGGGCTCGTACTGGCGCTGGGCATACCGCTGGTGTTGTCGAATCTGCGCGTGAAGGGGACACGCGTGCGCCGGCCCGACGTCGTCGTGCGCCTCGTCATTCGCGTCGCCTACGACGTGTTCGTATCCAACCTCGTGATCGCGAAAGATCTCTTCCGCTGGCGATGGCGCAGACCCTCATCGCGCTTCGTCGTCATACCGCTGGAGCTGCGTGACCCGGTCGGCCTGGCCGCTCTCGCGCTCGTCACGACGAACGTGCCGGGGACGGTGTGGTGCGAGCTCGCGGCCGATCGCAGTGCGCTGCTGATCCATGTCTGGGACGTGCCCGACGAAAGCGACTTCGTCGTGCGGTTCAAGTCGCGTTACGAGCAGCCCCTGCGGGAGATCTTCGAGTGAGCGCGATACTTTCCTTCGCCATCACGTTCGCGCTGGGTTGCTACGCGATTGCGTCGATTCTCGTGCTGCTCCGCCTGATACGCGGCCCGCGGGCACAGGACCGTGTTTTCGCGCTGGATTTGCTGTATTTCCACGCCATTCTCGTGGTGATGGTCACCGGAATACGCCACCAGAGCGATCATTACTTCGAGATCGCGCTGGTCATCGCGCTGTTCGGCTTCGTCAGTACCCTGGCCATGGCCAAGTTCATTCTGCGTGGCGAGGTGATCGAATGAATGCCGGCGCCCTGTGGGTCGAAGTGATCGTCGCAGTGCTTCTGGTGGTCAGCGGGCTCGTTGTCCTGGTTTCCGCAGTCGGGTTTGCGCGTCTGCCCGATTTCTTCCTGCGCATGCATCCGCCCGCCCTCGCCTTCACGTTGGGCAGCTGGTGTGTCGCGCTCGCCGCCGCGCTGTATTTTTCGTTCCTGGAAAAACGCGCGGCGCTTCATCCGCTGCTGATACCGCTGCTGCTGGCCATTACCGTCCCGGTGACAACGGTGCTGCTCGCGCGCGTCTCCCTGTTTCGTGGCCGGACGTCAGGCCGTGGCAACGTCCCACCGTCGCTGGCTCGGCCCGGGGCGCCGGAACGGGAGTCGGAACGGGAGTCGGAACGGGAGACAAACTGAGTGCGCTGGACGTTCCAAGCGTCTGCGGCTTTCGTCCTGGCGGTGCAGCAGCCCTGGTTCGCCACACAAGTCCTTCGTGCAGGTGATCGCTTCGGCTCCGGGAATTTCGCGAGATCCGGCGGGCACGGGCAGTGCACGCCTGGGTCGTTCAATCGTTGAAACCGCGCTCGTTCTTTCCAGAATCCCTATCCACCGCCGGACCGAGGAATTGCCGAACGGATTCGTCGGCCGCCGCGGTCGGCCCCAGCCTTGCCTGCGTGACCTTCTTCACCGCCGCGAAAACGTACCTGAGCGCCTCGCTCAACACTGTCTCGGCCGACTGCGCCGCATCGATACGCACGGCATCTTCGATGCCGAGGAAAATGCTGCGGCAGCGTGTCAGGTTGGCTTCGTTCTCGAACGCGTTCGCACGGTCGCCGCGGGCGGCGATGCGCGAGAGGCCGGTCTCGGGCGGCAGGTCGAGCAGCAGCAGCAGATCCGGCTTCGGCGCGAAGGCTTCGTTCTGCGCGAGGATCTCCGCGGCGTCGAGGCCCGCGGCACCTTGATACGCGGCGTTGGAAAAATAGTAGCGGTCGAGGATAACGACGCGCCCTGCATCCAACGCTGGCCGCAGCAGTTGTTCGACATGTTCGCGGCGGTCCGCGATGAAGAGTTTCAGTTCGTCGGCCGGTGAAAGGCGGCCTGTCGTCGCGCTCTGGCGCAGGGCCGTGCCGTGGGGGCCGTTGGTGGGTTCTTTCGTGAGCAGCGGCTCGATGCCGCGCTGGTTGAGTTCGTGCGCAAGGCCGCGGGCGAGCGTGGTTTTGCCTGCGCCGTCAATGCCTTCGATCGCAATCAGGAGACCGCCTTGAATGGTGCGCACTGGAATTCCGAGCCGTCGAACCGGCGCAGTGTAAGGCAGGCACGGGGAGATTCCGAGTGGCCGCTGCCGGTTCATATCGATCGCGGGGCGCGCAGGCCGAGGCTGCATGACGGCAGCGCGACGGTTGTCCGGGTCAGGGCTGGCGCCATATCGCCGACGGCTGCCGAGTCCGGCGAGCCCGTATCGCGGTCGGAGTGCGCTACAGGTCCGGCGAACCCGACATGGTGTTAAAAAGACAAAACCTGTAAAAAATCTCAAATAACGCCAAGCCTGCCATCCCTGCGCCCGGCTCAGCGCGGAAAGACAAAGGCCCCGACACCGCGGGGCCTTTGTATAAAACGACGCGATGCAACGCGCTTACAGCACCGGCGATACCGCCGAGGCCTGGGAGCCCTTCGGGCCTTCGCTGACGACGAAACTCACGCGCTGGCCTTCCTGCAAGGTGCGAAAGCCATTGGCCGAGATCGCCGAGAAGTGCACGAACACATCGGAGCCGCCGCCTTCGGGCGCGATGAATCCGAAACCCTTGGCGTCGTTGAACCACTTTACCGTACCGAACTGCATGACTTCCCCTCGAACGTAGCTGGACGAATGCGCGGCAGACTTCTCCCCCGAGCCGAAACGCCGCGCGTGTACGAGTATACTCAGCCGGTCTGAAAGTGCGAGCGCATGAACGCTGTCGTGTGTGAGCCGCGTCACGCGGCGAACGACGGAATACACCCGGCATCCGTACACAATGGCAACACGGCGGCGTGCCGCTCGCCGCCGCGGAACCGCGTGGCTACTTCGCGAGCAATGCCGTAACGATGCGCGGCACCATCGCGGTGGCGTCGCGCAGGTTGGCGAAGATTTCGTCGAGACTGATCTCGGCTTCGTCGCCGCAGCCAGCAGCCCAGTTCGCGATCAGCGCGATGCAGGCGTAGTCGAGCTCGAGTTCGCGCGCGAGCGCGGCCTCGGGCATGCCGGTCATGCCGACGAGATCGCAGCCGTCGCGGCGCAGCCGCGCGATCTCGGCGCGCGTTTCCAGGCGTGGACCTTGCGTGGCGCCATAGCAGCCGCCGTCGACGACGGGCACGCCGGCGCTTGCGGCCGCGGTCAGCAGCGACTGACGCAGGCTCGCCGTATAGGGTTCGCTGAAGTCGATGTGCTTGACCTCGGCGCCATCGGCATCGCAGAAGCTCGTGATGCGTCCGTGGGTGTAGTCGATGACCTGGTCCGGTATCACGACCACGCGCGGTCCCATGTCGTCGCGGATGCCGCCGACCGCGTTGACGCCGATCACGCGACGCGCGCCGAGACTGTGCAGCGCCCAGAGATTCGCGCGGTAGTTCACGCGGTGCGGCGGCACGTTGTGGCCTTCGCCATGACGCGCGAGAAAGGCGACCGGCCGGCCGCCGATCTCGCCGCAGACCACCGGCGCGGAGGCGGCGCCGTAAGGCGTATCCACGCTGCGCCGTGTGACATTTTCCAGACCGGGAAACTGATACAGCCCGGTGCCGCCGACGATGGCCAGATCCAGTGCCATGGACTTCCCTCAGATCGCGTAGATGGCGGGCAGGTTGCGGCCCTGTTCGTAGAAATCCATGCCGTGGCCGAACACGTAGCGGTCCGGCACTTCGACGCCGCAGTAGTCGGCATCCACACCGGGCACGCAGCGGCCGTGGCGCTTGGCGCAGAGCACGGCGACGATGACGCGGCGCGCGCCGCGGTCGAGGCAGAAATCGCGGATCGCCTTGAGTGTCTTGCCTTCGTCGAGGATGTCGTCGGCCAGCACCACCGTGCGTCCGGCCAGCACCGCGGCCGGCTGACGCAGCCAGTGCAGTTCCGAACCGCTGGTCGCACCGCGGTAGCGCGTCGCATGGATGTAGTCGAACTCCATGTCGCTCTTCATGGCCAGCGCGAGCTTGGCCGCGAACAGCATGCCGCCGTGCATGACGGTCGCGAACACGACGTGCTCGCCGGCGATGACGGTGTCGATCTCGGCACCCATCTTCACGATGGCGGCATCGAGCGCGGGCAGATCATGAATCAGGTCGGCTTTGGCCAACGCGTCGGAAAGGCTGGGTCGGGTCATGGTTTCACTCAGGCGGTGACATCGAGTGCGGCGAGGCGCTCGATGAAGCGGGTGCGTTGCGGATTGTCGACCAGCGACTGCCAGGTCGACGCGATCATGCCGCGCAGGGTAGCGATGCGTTCGGGCGCGCACGGCGCGCGGCCGCGCACGGCGGCGATGGATTCGGCGACCAGGGTCGGGCTGCAGACCAGGACGAGATCGCAGCCGGCGGACAGGTGCGCGTCGATGCGCGCGGCCACGCCGCCGGCGGATTCCGCCGCGGCCATGCCGATGTCGTCGGAAAAGACCACGCCGCGGAAACCCATGTCGGCGCGCAGGATGTCTTCGATCCAGACGCGCGAATAACCCGCCGGCACCGCGTCGACGGCTGGATAGGTCACATGCGCGAGCATTACTGCTTCGGCGCCGGCGTCGATGCCGTCGGCGAACGCGGCCAGGTCGGTCTCGCGCAGTTCGTCCAGCGTGCGGCTGTCGGTGGCCGCGTCGAAATGCGTGTCTTCGAGTACCGAGCCATGGCCCGGAAAATGTTTCAGCGTCGCGGCCATGCCGCCCAGGTGCATGCCGCGCAGATAGGCCTGGCCGAGCTCCGACACCACGCGCACGTCGTCATGGAAGGCACGTTCGCCGATCGCGCGGTTGCCGCGCTTGAGATCGATGACCGGCGCGAAGCTGATGTCGATGTCGAGCGCGCGCATCTCGCTCGCCATGACCCAGGCATGTTCTTCGGCCAGGGCCACCGCGTGCGCCGGATCGCTATCGTAGATCTCGCCGAGCCGGGCCAGCGCCGGCAGGCGCGTGAAGCCTTCGCGGAAGCGTTGTACCGGTCCGCCTTCCTGGTCCACGCAGAGCAGGAATTCATCGCTGCGCAGCACGCGGATGTCGTCGATGAGCGCCGTCACCTGGTCGCGCGAAGCGAAGTTGCGGCTGAACAGGATGACACCGCTGACCTCCGGCGCGCTGACCCAGTCGCGCTCCGCGGCGGCGAGTTCCTTGCCTGCGATTCCGATAACCAGCATTCAGTCGAGTCCTTCCCGCTCGGCCGCGTTCCAGGCCGAATACGGATGTGCGATCAGGTTGAGATTGTAGTAGCGCGGCAGGCTGCTGACTTCCTGCCCGAGCCATGCGGGCCGTTCGTAGGCTTCGTCGACCGAATCCAGTTCCAGCTCGGCCACGACGAGGCCATCGTTCGCGCCGAAGAATTCGTCGACCTCGAACTCGTGGTTCGCGTGCGCGACGTAATGGCGGATCTTCTCGACCACGCCGTCGCACAGACGCGCGAGCATCGCTTCGGCATCCGCGAGCGGCACTTCGTATTCGTATTCCTGCCGCGCGAGGCCGAGGTTCGAGGACTTGATGTTGAGCCAGGCCTGATCGCCGCCGATGCGTACGCGCACCGAACTGCGCGCCGCGCCGCTGGTGACCGCCGCGGCGCTGACCAGATAGCCCTGCACCAGACGCTGCGAGCGCGAGACTTCGGTGCGCCAGGCGTCCGAGGCGAGCAGGAACTTGCGTTCGATTTCGATACCCATGCGATGCCTGTGCCCTCAGCGTTCGAACAGCGCGATCGATTCCACGTGCGCCGTGTGCGGAAACATGTCCATCACGCCGGCGGCCTTGAGCTTGAAGCCGTGCTTGCCCACGAGGATTCCCGCGTCGCGCGCGAGCGAGGCCGGATGGCAGGACACGTAGACGATGCGATCGCAGCCTTTCTTCGGCAGATAGTCGAACACGGCCTGGGCGCCGGAGCGCGGCGGGTCGAGCAGGATCCGGTCGAAGCGCTGCCGCGCCCAGGGCGTGTCGCGCTGGTCGTCGAGCAGATTTGCGACGTGGTATTCGACGTTGACGATGCCGTTGCGCGCCGCGTTTTCCTTGGCGCGCTGGACCAGGCCGTGCTCGCCCTCGACGCCGACGACGTGCGCACAGCGCCGCGCCAGCGGAAAAGTGAAATTGCCGAGGCCGCAGAACAGGTCGAGCACGCGGTCTTCGGGCTTGGGGTCGAGCAGATCGAGCGCATGCGCGATCATCGCTTCGTTCATCGCCGAATTGACCTGGATGAAATCGAGCGGGCGGAATTCGAGTTCGACGTCGGCCGCGGCGATGCGGAACGCGAGACGCGGATTTTCCGGCCACAGCGGATGCACGCTGTCGTTGCCGCCGGGCTGCAGGTAGATCGCCAGCGCGTGCTGCTGACCGAACGCGACGAGCGCGGCCCGGTCGCTGTCGGACAGCGGCTGCAGGTGGCGGAAGATCAGCGCGGTGGTGTCGTCGCCCGCGGCAATTTCGATCTGTGCGATTTCGCGCACGGCCTGCAGGCTGCCGACCAGGGCCGCGAGCGCCTCGATGCGTTCGCCGACGGCCGGTGTGAGGACTTCGCAGCGCGTGAGATCGGCGACGTAGCGGCCGTTCTCCTCACGGAAGCCAACCAGCGCTTTGCCCTTCTTGTCGACGTACTTGACCGACAGGCGGCCCTTACGCCGGTAGCCCCAGACCGCCGAGGTCAGCGGCGCGAGCCAGCGTTTCGGCTCGACATGCCCGATACGCTCGAAGTTCTCCGCAAGTACGCGCTGCTTGGCGGCAATCTGCGCGGCCGGCGCCAGATGCTGCAGCGCGCAGCCGCCACAGACGCCGAAATGCGGACAACGCGCGTCGACGCGATCCGGCGATGCCTGCAGCACGCTGTCGACCTGGGCGTCGTCGTAGTGGCGATGGCGCTGCACGATGCGCGCGATCACTTTCTCGCCGCTCAATGCGCCGCGCACGAACACGGCCTTGCCCTCGTGGCGGGCGACGCCACGGCCGTCATGGGACAGGCCGGTGACATCCAGTTCGAGTGTGATCGGTGCTTTCATGACGACAGCGCCCGGGATGCGGACATCCCGGGCGCTTGAACTCCAATGATGATGGGCCGGGCGGTCAGCGTTGCTTCCAGGCGCCCGTGGCGTCCTGATAATACCAGCCGGCGCGGGCCTGCTGGACCCACTGGGCCGCGAACGTGCTCTGGATCTGCGCTTCCCATTCGGGGTGGCCGTTGGCGCGCGCGATTTCGCTGTAGACCGCCTTGCGATCGCGATTTTCTTCAGCCACGGCCTGGTTGAGCCCGCTGCGTTCGGCCAGCGGCACCGAGGCCGCGTCGCGTACCGCAACGAGGCCGTCGCGGGTCAGGCCGATGCTGCCGGCGGCCAGGGCCTTGGTCAGCACGCTGTCGAAGCGCTGCTTCATACGCGCCTGGATATCGCGCACGGCGGTTGTCTGGATATTGAGATCGGGTTCGGCCGCCTGGGCCGAACCGATGAAGAAATCGAGCAGCCACGCCTGTGGCGGACGCGGCGGCGGCTTGATCTCGGCGTCCTTCGCCGCCTCGCCGATCACGGTGCCGATGAACTGCTCGGCGGCTTTTTCCGCGGCGGCGGCGGGGAAATACACGTTGATCGTGACGCAGGCCGACAACAGCACCAGCGACAGGCTCAACAGCATGGTACGGATGGGGCGCATGGCGTACTCCTGGGTATCAGTTCTGGGTATCAGTTGATGATGGGTTTGGTGCCGCCGGCGGCCGCCTTGAGACGCTCGACAAGCACGGACCAGTCCACTTCGGACTGATGGCCGACGATCTGGATACGCGGCAGGCCACGCCCTTCCACCAGAGTGTAGCGGGCGCCGTCCGCATCCAGCCCGCGCATGTGGCAGATCGCGTTCTGCAATCGGCAGCCCAGGCCCAGCCGCGCGTAGCCGAAGGTGTCGAACAGCTTGAGCACGCTGGCCTGAATGCCGGCCGCGATACCGCCGCCGCCGACCGAGGAAATGGTGTTCACCGCGCGCTGGCTGATGCGGCCTCCGGCCAGAGCCTGCAGCTGTGCATCGAATGCGACCGGCTGCCAGTCGACCAGGCGCAGCGCACGCACATAGCCGGACAAGCGGCCGCTGATGTCGCCGATGTCGAACGTGCCGGTCAACAGGCTCAGGTCGAGCTGGTCGAACGCGATATCGGCCGACAGCGACGGGAGCACGCCGAACGGTCGCTCCAGCGCAAGGCCGGTCATGTTCAGCGTGCCGTCGAAGACGTTGAGCATCAGGCCGCCTGTGAGCTCGAGGCGCTCGTCCACATAGCGCAGTTCCGGCACCGCGCCGCCGAGCTTGCCACCGAACCGCGGCCATCCCAGTGCCTCGCTCAGCGCCGACAGCTCGATGCCGCGCAAGGCGAAGCCGGCCTGCAGGCGCTCGCCGCTGGCCGCGGTCGGATGCAGATTGAGTCGTTCCAGCTCGAGGCTGCCGCCGAGCAGCGGAATCTGCGTGCGCTGCGCCAAGGTCAGCGCGCCGTCGCGGCTGTGCCACTGCGTGCGCGCCGCGCCGAGCGGCAGCGAGTAGACCGTGGCCGATTGCCAGGCCAGTTCGCCCGGCGGCGCGGCACCGGTGCGCCGCCATTCGAGTTCGCCGGCCAGCCCCTTGATACCGATGCCGCGCTTGCCTTCATCGAGATCGACGCCGTCGAGTCGTGCTGCGGCGCGGGCGAGTCCGTTGGCGTCGAACTGCGCGCGCGCGGTCACGCGGCCGCGGCTGGCAAGTTCGCCCCAGCCGGCCAGCGCGAGCAGGCTGCCGAGATAGCGCTGCTGCGCTTGCGGCAGCACGGCCGCGAGCGCATCGACGTGCAATTCCCGCAGCGGCAGGTCGTCGGCGGGCGCAACCAGCGCCGAGGCCTTGAGTTCGAGTACGCCCGGATCGTCGTAGACCAGATCGCTGAAGCGATAGGCGTCGCGATCCGGCGCAAGAGAGAAGTCCAGGCGCGTGCCGTGATCAGCGAAGGCCACATGCAGACCGCCCTGCAGCAGCTCACCGCCGCCGATCTGGCCGCGATGGCGCAGGCGCCAGGGCGCCGTGGTCGTGACATCGAGTTTGCCGGCCAAACTCAGGTGCGCCGCCGCGCTGCGGCCGTCCTGAGTGTCGAAGCCGAGATCGCGCACGCTGTAGTCGAGCTCCAGCGGGGCTGTCGCCGCTGGCGGCAATTCCGCATCGATCGCGAGCTGCCCTTCGACGCGGCTCAACGCGGGCCAGGACGCACGCAGCAGGTCGCTGAGCCAATCCAGCGGCAGCTGACGCAACTGCAGCTGCCACGCATCGTCACCTTGCTGGCTCAGGGTCAGGCGCGCCGGTGCGCGGTTGAGCTGAAGATTCAGGCGTCCGTGCTCCAGGGTGGCGATAAAACCCGCCTCGACGGGTTTGGCGGCCGCCGCGACGCGCAACCGCGCCTGGCCGGCGCAGCGCCAGCTGGCCGCTTCGGGTTCGAGCGGACAGTGCGCATGCAATTCCGACAATTGCAGATCGAACTGCGGCCACTGCAGCTGCGCCGCCCTGAGCTGCAGATCCTGGCCGCCCTCGGCACTTGAATCAATTTCCACTTCTATGTTTTTTACACTAATTCCATAAGCCTGCAACGAATCCGCCGCGGCGCGCAGACCGGCCGCGCGCCCCTGGGCGCAGAAAACAATAGCGAGCACAATGCAGGCGGCACGAGAACGATAGGACATGCGGGGCGACCGGAAAGAGATGCCGATTGTGGCCAGCGCGGGCTGAACGGGGAAGAGGCATGGAGCTGTTGATCGCCGACGACAACACGCTGAGTCTGCGCTTTCTCGCCGACGCGGCGGCTCTGCTCGGCCATCGCTGCGATATCGCCGGCGATGGCCTGGTCGCGCTGGCGTTGGCACGTTCGCGACGCTACGACCTGTTGCTGCTCGACGTACGCATGCCGGGACTGGACGGTCCGACCGTGCTGCAACGCCTGCGCGCCGACGAATCGGCTGCCTCGCGCTCTAGCGCAGCGCTGGCGACCACGGCCGCGAACCTGGCGGAACACGAACGCACACTGCGTGCGCAGGGATTTGCCGGCGTGCTGGCCAAGCCCGTCGACCTGGCCGGCCTGCAGCGCGCACTGCAGGCGGCGGCGGGAAACCCCGGCATGGTCGCCGAGCCCACGGCCGCGTATGCGGACCTGCCGCTGCTGGACGACGCCGCCGCCTGTCGCAGTCTCGGCAGCAGCGAGAGCGTGACAGCGCTGCGCCAGCTGTTCCTGGGTGAACTCGACAGCCTGCCGCAGGAACTGGATGTCTGTCTCGCGCTGCAGGATCTCGTCGGACTGCGCGAACGCCTGCATCGTCTCTGCGCATCGGCCGGGTTCTGCGGCGCGGCGCAGTTGGAACACGCCTGCCGGCGCCTGCGCAGCCGGCTCGTCGACGCGGAAACCTTCAGTGCAGAGGACCTGACCGAACTGCGTGCGGCGGCCGCAGCGACGCGGCGGCGTCTAGTCGGCGACTAGTCGTTCGTGCCCGGCGAATTGCCGGCCAGCACGCTCCAGGAACGCAGGCTGCCGCCGCCAAGCTGGTGCACGATCAGCGCGCGCATCAGGCGGCGCAGGCTGGTCAGATCCTCGGCATCGGGCATGCGGTCGTCGGCGAGCGCCAGTAGCGCACTGCCGCGCAGGCGCAGCACGTTGGGCTGCAACGCGTAGGGCACGGCACCGTGTTCCGGAATGTAGATGTACTCGCGCGCCGGATCGATCGCTTCGCCACTGTCGGCTTCGCTGTCGCAGACCAGGCCGTAGCCGATCTCGGCCAGCAGGTCGCGCTCGAAGCGACGCAACGGCCAGGCCCGCGCCGGCGACGTCGCGAGACGAAGCAGTGTGTGCTCGTAGGCATCGAACAGATCCGGCAGCGCGTCGTGGCGCGGCAGCAGGCGCATGGCCAGTTCGTTGACGTAGATCGCGCAGACCAGCGCCTCACCGACGAGCCGCGGCGGCTGGCCGCGTGCTTCGAGCGCGGTCAGCGTGACCAGTTCACCCTGCCCGCTCCAGCCAAGGCTCAGCGGCACCAGCGGTTGCAGCAGCGCGCGCGGCTGGCGCGGCTTTTCCTTTCGCACGCCCCGCGCGACGAGGCCGATGCGGCCATGCTCGCGGCTCCAGGCTTCGAGCAGCAGGCTGGTTTCGCGGTAAGGCCGCGCATGCAATATCCAGCCGGACTGTTCCTCGACGCGCATGATCAGAGCCTGGATTCACGCAACCGGATGCCGCGCAGGCACTGCCTCGCAGCCTTCGTCGCCTCAGCCCTCGTAGCCGAAGCGCTTCACCGCCGCTTCGTCGTCGGACCAGTTTTCACGCACACGCACCCAGAGCTTCAGGAACACGCGCCGGTCGAACAGCCTTTCCATCGCCAGACGCGCGGCCGTTCCGACTTCCTTGAGACGCGAGCCCGCAGCGCCGATGACGATCCCCTTCTGGCTCGTCCGCTCGACCCAGATGACGGCGCCGATCTCGGTCACGCCGTCCTCGCGGTCGCCGAATTGTTCGATCTCCACCGTGCAGGAATACGGCAGTTCCTGTCCGAGTTGGCGCATCAGCTGTTCGCGTACCAGCTCGGCGGCGAGGAAGCGCTCGCTGCGATCGGTCACCTCGTCTTCGCCATAGACGGGCGGCGCTTCCGGCAGGCGCGAGACGATTTCGCTTTCCAATACCTTCAGGCCGTCGGCACGACGCGCCGAAACCAGCAGCACGGCCGCGTAGCTGCGCTCGGCCGTGACCTGCGCAATGAACGGCAGCAGCAGTTCGCGGTTCTTGATCGTGTCGACCTTGTTGATCGCGAGCAGCACCGGCTTGCCCGCCGCCTGGAGCGCACGCCAGACGCGCTCGTCTTCGTCGTTCCAGCGTCCCGCTTCGATGACGTGCACGAGCACGTCGACCTCGTCGATGGCGCCGCGCGCGGCACGATTGAGCTGGCGGTTGATCGCGCGCTTGGCATCGGAATGCATGCCCGGCGTGTCGACGAACAGGATCTGCGCGTCAGGCCGCGTGGCGATGCCGAGGATGCGATGCCGCGTGGTCTGCGGCTTCGGGCTGACGATGCTGACGCGGAAACCGACCAGCGCGTTCTGCAGCGTGGACTTGCCCACGTTCGGCCGTCCCAGCAAGGCGACCAGGCCGCAGCGGTGGGCCGCAGCGGTGGGATTCTCAACGTTCATTCGCGATTAGTTCCTTGATCTGGTCCAGCGCCGAACTCGCGGCAAGTTGCTCGGCGGCGCGCCGGCTCGATCCACGGCCCGGCACCCGCAGTGCCGGCCGTTCCACGATGCAGGCCACGTCGAACACTTTGGCATGATCGTCACCGCTGCTGGTCACGAGTTCGTAGGCCGGCAACGACAGTCCGCGCGCCTGCAGCAGTTCCTGCAAGCGCGTCTTGGCATCTTTTTCGGGCGCGCGCAGCTGCGCGGCGCGTTCGGCGAACAACTGCCGCACACAGGTACGGCAGGCCTCCCAGCCGGCGTCGAGATAGACCGCCGCGACCAGCGCTTCGAAGGCGTCGGCGAGGATCGAGTCGCGTCGATGCCCGCCGCTCTTGAGCTCGCCCTGCCCCAGACGCAGCAGATCGCCGAGCGCGAGCGCGCGAGCGAGTTCCGCCAGCGCCGCACCGCTGACGAGTTGCGCGCGCATGCGCGTGAGATCGCCCTCATCGGCACGCGCATGCAGTTCGAACAGCAACTCGGCCACGAGCATGCCGACCAGCGAATCGCCGAGGAACTCAAGGCGCTCGTTGTTCGGTTTGCCGGCGCTGCGGTGCGTCAGCGCCTGCTGATACAGCGCGGGATCGCGGAATTCATGCGGAAAGCGGAGCTTGGCCAAACGCGTCAACGAGCCCGGACGGAACAGGGGAAAAGGACTGCGCGCGCAGTCCACGACAACGTCCCGAAAGCCGCGCGCAAAGCGAGGCCCGCCGAGCAGCCGGGGCCGGCGCGCTTATTCGACCGGAACACCGGCACCGGAGAGATTGACGGTCTTGTCGAAACTGACGAGCAGGTCGACGTTGTAGATGAAGTCGACGCGCTTGTCGTAGAAAATCCGCAGGCTGGCCGCGCCACCCTGTTTCTTCAGCTGGATGTTTTGCGGCGGTATCATGGCCTCATCGACGTACTGGATATCGAATTTGACGTTGAGTAGCTGACGGATCTCACCAAGGTCCTTGCTGGCGATGCCCGGCTCCGTCTGCAGCTGGTTCATCGACTTCACGATGCCCATGTATTCGGAATACACCGGCACCAGTTTCATCGCGACATAGGCGAAGAAGCCGACAACGCACATCATGAGGATGAAACCGATAAACGTGATACCGCGCTGCGACTGCTTCATGGCCACGCCCTCTGTTATTTGATCAAGGTGCCGAGACGACCGAATTCGATGATGCCGTTGTCAAACCCACGCCAGCTCATCCAGATCACGAAGGCCTTGCCCACGAGATTTTCCTCGGGCACGAAACCCCAGACGCGGCTGTCCGAACTGCGATCCCGGTTGTCCCCCATGACGAAATAATGCCCGGCCGGAACCTGTACCGTAAAGTCCGGGCCAACCTGGCCGCCCGGCACCGTGATGATCTGGTGCTGGATCGTATCCAATTGTTCGACAAAGGACTCGGCGCCGCCGCGAGCGAGCTCGCGCGACTCGAGATCAGTGCCCGCGTACGCGCCGCGATTTTCCTGCGGCATTTCTTTGCCGTTGATGTAGAGCTTCTTGTTGCGGTAGGTGACGTCGTCGCCCGGCTTGCCGATGACGCGCTTGATGTAGTCCTGAGTCGGATCCTTCGGGAAACGGAACACGACCACGTCGCCCCGCTCGGGTTCGCCGATCTCGATGATCTTCTTGTCCAGCACCGGCAGGCGGATGCCATAGGCGAACTTGTTGACGAGGATGAAGTCGCCGACCAGCAGCGTAGGCATCATCGAGCCCGAAGGAATACGGAACGGTTCCGCCAGGAACGAGCGGAAGAGCAGCACGATCAGGATGACGGGAAAGAAGGAGCGCGAGTATTCGACCAGGATCGGCTCGCGCGGCGCTTCGCCCGGCGGCATCTCCGCCGCACGGCGCTTCGCAAAAAACCAATGGTCTATGGCCCAGATCACGCCGGTCAGGAAGGTCAGCCCTACCAGGATGGCGGCAAAGTCGAAGTGCATTCGCGTTCCTCAGACTCGATGGTACGACGTACGGTTCAAGCACACGCCCGAGGGCGCGGGCAACATTATTTGTCCATCTGCAGCACGGCAAGGAAGGCTTCCTGCGGGATATCCACGCTGCCGACCTGCTTCATGCGCTTTTTGCCTTCTTTCTGCTTTTCCAGGAGCTTGCGCTTGCGCGATACGTCGCCGCCATAGCACTTGGCGAGCACGTTCTTGCGCAGGGCCTTGACGGTCTGACGCGCGATGACCTGCGAACCGACCGCTGCCTGGATCGCGACGTCGAACTGCTGCCGCGGAATCAGTTCCTTCATTTTCTCGGTCAGCTCGCGGCCTTTGCGGTCGGCGGCGGCGCGATGCACGATGAGGCTCAGCGCATCGACGCGGTCGCCGTTGATCAGCACGTCCAGGCGCACGAACGGGCCGGCGCGGAATTCGTGAAAGTGATAATCCATCGACGCGTAGCCGCGCGACACCGACTTGAGCTTGTCAAAGAAATCGAGCACCACTTCGGCCAGCGGCAGCTCGTAGCTGATGCGCACCTGGGTCGAGACGTAGTGGATGCTGCGCTGGATGCCGCGCTTTTCCTCGCACAGACCGATCACGTTGCCGATGTAGTCCGGCGGCGTGAGGATGTCGGCAATGATGATGGGCTCGCGCACTTCCTCGATGTACTGCGGCGGCGGCAGCTTGGCCGGATTGTCCAGCGCGAGCGTGCTGCCGTCGGTCTGCAGCACTTCGTAGACTACGGTCGGCGCGGTCGAAATCAGATCGAGGTCGTATTCGCGTTCCAGCCGCTCCTGGATGATGTCCATGTGCAGCAGGCCGAGGAAGCCGCAGCGGAATCCGAAGCCCATGGCCTCGGAACTTTCCGGTTCGAAATTCAGCGCCGCGTCGTTGAGCTTGAGCTTGTCCAGCGCTTCGCGCAGCGCCGGGAAATCGTCGGCCGCGGTCGGAAACAGGCCGGCGAACACGCGCGACTGCATCTTCTGGAAACCCGGCAGCGGCGCAGGCGCCGGGTCGGCGTTCAAGGTCAGCGTGTCGCCGACGGGCGCTCCGTGCACGTCCTTGATGGAGGCGTTGATCCAGCCCACTTCGCCCGCGTTGAGACGATCCTTGACCTTGCGCTTGGGGGTGAATACGCCGACCTGATCGACTTCGTGCCAGCGACCGGTGGACATGACCAGAATCTTGTCCTTGGGCTTGATCTGCCCTTGCATGACGCGCACCAGCGACACCACGCCGAGATAGTTGTCGAACCAGGAGTCGATGATCAGCGCCTGCAGCTTGTCGGTATCGCGCGGCTTCGGCGGCGGGATGCGCGCGATGATGGCCTCGAGCACCGCTTCGATATTCTGGCCGGTCTTGGCGCTGATCGGAATCGCGTCTTCGGCATCGATGCCGATCACGGCCTCGATTTCGCTCTTGGCGCGCTCGATGTCGGCCGTCGGCAAGTCGATCTTGTTCAGTACCGGAATGACTTCCAGTCCCTGTTCGAGGGCGGTGTAGCAGTTGGCGACTGACTGCGCCTCCACGCCTTGCGCTGCATCGACGACGAGCAGTGCGCCTTCGCAGGCGGCCAGCGAGCGGCTCACCTCGTAACTGAAATCGACGTGGCCCGGCGTGTCGATGAAATTGAGCTGGTAGACCTTGCCGTCTCGCGCCGTATACGGCAGCGAAACCGACTGAGCCTTGATGGTGATGCCGCGCTCGCGCTCGATCGGGTTGGAGTCCAGTACCTGGGCTTCCATCTCGCGGGCTTCGAGCCCGCCGCAGAGCTGGATGATGCGGTCGGCCAGGGTGGATTTGCCGTGGTCGACGTGGGCAATGATCGAAAAATTTCGGATATGGTCCATCGGGGGGCCGCAAAACGGGAGCCGTCGGCGCAGTTGGCGCGATGGCAAAGCGGCGATTATCGCACGAAGCAGCGACCGGCGCAGAATCGGGCTGGCATGGACGTGCCGTTTCCGTCACGACGACGGCGAAACCCAAGGGGTCCGCCGTCGTCGTGACCGTGTGCGCGAACTCAGTCGGCGGACTTCGGCACGCTGACAGCCACGAACAGGCTGGCGTCCTGGCGCCGAACCAGCAGCATGACCGAATCACCCGGCTGCACGCTCTTGACCGCGTTGTTGAATTCCGCCGCGGTCTTGACCTTCTGCTTTCCGACCATGAGCACGATGTCGCCCGGCTGCAGTGCGGCGCGGCGCGCCGGCACGCCGGTGATGCGCGTCACTACCACGCCTTCATCCTTGATGCCGAGCTGTTGCCGCTGCTCCGTCGTCAGGTCGTCGACGACCATACCCAGCGGGTTGGCGCCGGCGGCGGTATTCGCGCCGGCGCCGGCCTGCGCAGTGGCATCGCGCGACAGCTCGGAAACGGTGACGGGGATCGTGACGGTCTTGCCGTCACGGAACACGCTGACGTCGACCTTGCTGCCGGGCGCCGTCGCACCGACCATCGGCGGCAGGTCGGAGGAGTGCACCACGTCGACGCCGCCGAACGCGAGAATCACGTCGCCGACTTTGACGCCGGCCTTTTCGGCAGAACTGCCGGCCGTGGTCGCGTTGACCAGCGCGCCGCCGGTCCGCGGCAGGCCCAGGCTCTGCGCCAGTTCGCGATTCACGTCCTGAATCTGCACGCCGATCATGCCGCGCGAGACGAAGCCCTTGTCCTTGATCTGCTTGACCGCGCTCATGGCCGTATCGATGGGAATCGCGAACGAGACGCCCATGAAGCCGCCGGTGTTGGACAGGATCTGCGAATTGATGCCGACGACTTCGCCGTCCAGATTGAAAAGCGGACCGCCGGAATTGCCTCGATTGATCGCCACGTCGGTCTGGATGAAGGGCACGTATTGCTGGTCGCGGCCGCCGAAGCTGCGGCTCACGGCACTGACGATGCCGGCCGTCACCGAATGATCGAATCCGAAAGGCGAGCCGATGGCCAATACCCACTGGCCGGGCTTGAGTTTCTTGGAATCGCCGATCGTCACGGCGGGCAGGTTGCTGGCCGTCACTTTCAGCAGCGCGATGTCGTACTGCGCGTCGGCACCAACGACCTTGGCGTCGAGTTCGCGCCGGTCGGACAGGCGTACGGTAACGCTGTCGGCGCCATCAACGACGTGGTTGTTGGTCAGGATGTAACCGTCGTTGGAAATGATGAAGCCGGAGCCCAACGAGACGCCGCCGGGACGCCCTCCGCGCGGTGCGCCGGGGCCACCGGGACCGAAGAAACGACGGAAGATTTCGGGCACCTGCTCCTGATCCGCGTCGTCCTCGGCGTTGCCAGCACTGTCGCTGTCGCCGCCGTTCTGACGCGCCTGGACGTTGACCACGGTCGGCCCGTTCTTGTCCACCAGCGGGGTGAAGTCCGGCAGGTCATACGCCTGCGCGGTCGCCGCGGCGAAGAAAATCAGCCCTGCCGACGACAGGGCGAGAGACTTCCACATGCCTCGTTGCATACAGTTTGCCTTTGCTGATTTTTGAGGGTCTACCCGGTCTGGCCGGGCGTTCCCGGAGGACTCCGGACGCCGCTTTGAGAACCGCTGGACGGCAAAGTTCCGCAGCGCCTCACGTCGTCGGCTATCATTTATCTGGCGCTCAAACCGGGCCGAATCAATACCGCAGACAAACGAGCGGCCCCGGCGCAGGGCTCCGGGGCCGTTGAGGAAACGCCGCGCCGAATCCTATTGCAGACGTGGCTGCGCTTTCTGCTCCGCCGGCTGTACTGGCACGATCAGCAGCACATAAGGTGCTGTGGATGTACGCAGATTCATGCCGTTCGCGTCGACCGGACGCCACCCATTGGACGGCTGCGAACGCAGGTCGTAGCCCGGGGCGAACATGGTGTCGCCGCCTACGGTCGCCGAAGCCGGCTGGGCCAACTGCGGCAGACGCGGCTGCAGGATACTGTCGTTGAACGGGGTGGCACGAACCGGAGCCGGCGTGCTGACGCCGCTGGCAATGGTGCCGCCGCGGGGAGCTTCCTGTTCCGGTGCCGATGCGATCAGGGCAACCACCGCAACCGCAGCGGCCACCGCGCCGCCGGAGAGATAACGCAACCAGCGCGTGCTTCCCGCCTGGACCGGAGCGGACTCGGCATCGAGCCGGGCCATGACGGCAGCAGCGAAGCCGGCGTCCGCAATCAGGATGGGCCGCCGCTGCAGACAATCGCGGGTTACGTGAAAACGTGCCCATCCCGCGGCCAGTGCGCGATCCGTCTCGACCGCACGCAGCACGAAACGGGCTGCATCGCGATCGATCTCGCCATCCATCAATGCGGAAAGCTGTTCCTTGATTTCAGTGCTCATGACGATCAAACCTCGCTGTCCGCAAGCAGCGGACGCAGTTGCGTGTCGATGGCCTCGCGGGCCCGGAAAATGCGCGAACGCACCGTTCCGATGGGGCATTGCATCTGCTCGGCGATCTCCTCGTAGGACAACCCATCGACTTCACGCAGGGTGATCGCGGTACGTAGTTCGTCGGGCAACTGTTCGACTGTGGCGAATACAGTTTGTTCAATCTCCTGGCGCAACAGTTCGCGTTCGGGTGTGGCGCTGTCCTTGAGGCGGACGCCGGCATCGAGCTGAACCGCGTCATCGACGGCAATGTCATCGGTAGGCGGACGCCGGCCCTGCGACACCAGATAGTTCTTCGCCGTGTTGATCGCGATGCGGTACACCCAGGTATAGAAGGCGCTGTCGCCGCGAAACGCGCCGATCGCGCGGTATGCACGAATGAACGCTTCCTGCGCCACGTCCTGGCATTCGGACCAGTCAGAAATATAGCGCGAGATCACGCTGACCACCTTGTGCTGGTAACGCCGCACGAGCAGATCGAAGGCGCGCTTGTCGCCCTTCTGCACGCGCTCGACCAGCACGTTGTCGGAAACTTCGTCGCCCATCCGGGCCGTACTCCCTGCACTCGCCGGCGCCGCTTCCTGCACCGGACGCACTGTTTCGCGTCGCGGGGCCTCGGACTCGCGTCCCCAAACCAGAAATCCAGATCCCATCACTGCTTCCACGTCGAACCCCGCTCACGTTGTTTCGTGATCCCGGCGCTCAGGCCAGTGCCGGGTTCAAGACAACGTCAGCTGTACGGAAGTTCCATGTGCCTCGCCAAACCCGGCTGCGCGGTCAGAACCCGTTGGCCTGCCAGCGTCCGATTATGGGCTACGGCGAGCTCAACGGGACAGCAAGTCCTGTCCGTTGCCGCCAAACAGCTTTTCCCGCTCGGCCAACATGTTCTCGAAACTGACCGGCGCGAGCGGCCGACAGAACAGATAGCCCTGCAGTTCCTCGCAGCCGTGGTCGCGCAGGAAATTGAAGTGCGCTTCGATCTCCACGCCCTCCGCGACCACGCCGAGCTTCAGGCTGTGCGCCATGTCGATCGTCGCGCGCACGATGGCTTCGTCGTCCGGATCCACGCCGATGTTGCGCACGAATACCTGGTCGATCTTGATCTTGTCGGCGGGAAAGCGGCGGATATAGTCCAGCGAAGACTGGCCCGTACCGAAATCGTCGATCGAAATGCGGCAGCCGAGATCGCGCAGCGCCTGCAGCGTTTCCATGAGATTGGGGATCGACTTGACGCTGATGCTCTCGGTGACCTCGAGATCGAGCAGCGTGGGATCGATGCCGGTTTCGTCGACGACGTTGCGCACGATCTCCACGAGGTTGGGCTGCTTGATCTGCAGTGCCGAAAGATTGACGCTGACCCGCAGCGGCAGATTGAAGCGCGTCTGCCAGCGCTTGGTGTCCGCGCAGGCGACCCGCAGCACCCACTCTCCGATGGATACGATCAGGCCGGTTTCTTCCGCCAGCGGAATGAAGAATCCGGGACTGATCATGCCGAGCTCCGGGTGCTCCCAGCGGATCAGCGCCTCCATGCCGATGATGTCTTCGCTGAACGAATCGACCTGTGGCTGGTAGTAGACGCGCAGTTCGTTGTTGCGCTCGGCAACGCGCAACTTGGTCTCCAGAGCGATGCGCTGCCGATGCGATTCCTCGGGTACGGCGACATAGGTCTGGAAATTGTTGCGGCCCATGCCCTTGGCGCTGTACATCGCGACGTCAGCATGCTTGAGCAGGCGTTCGGCCGTGGTCGCATCGTCCGGATAGAAGCTGATGCCGATCGATGCGGTGATGTGCAGCTCGGAACCGTCGTCGAGGGTCAGCGGCACTTCCATCACGCGCACGATTTTCTCGGCGATACGCATGACGTCGTCGCGCTGCACGATGTGGCGCAGTATCAGCGTGAATTCGTCGCCCGCATAGCGCGCCACCGTATCGGAGGCGCGGATGCTGGAGCGCAGGCGCCGCGAAACCGCGTCGAGCACCTGGTCGCCGACGCCGTGGCCGAGCGAGTCGTTGATGTTCTTGAAGCGGTCGAGATCGACGAACAGCACGGCGAACATCTCGCCGGTGCGATGCGCCTCGTTGATCGTCGTTTCCAGGCGATCGTTGAACAGCAGACGATTGGGCAGGCCAGTCAGCGCGTCCTGCAGCGCCTTCGCCTTGCCCTGGTCGCGCGAACGGCGCAGCTCAAGCTCCAGTGCCAGACGTCCGGCGGCGACACGCAAGGTGTCGACGATGGTCGTGGATTCGGGCAACGCGGTGCGCCGGCCCAGCAGCAGCGCGCCGAGTACGGTGCGGCGTTCGTCGCGCAATGGCAGCCCGACGAAAGCCTCGAAGCGCGTGAAACCGAGGAAGGCGTCGCGTTCGACGCGCTTCCAGGCGTCGCTCAGATGAATCACGCTGCTGCCGTCGAGCACCTCGCGCAAGGTCGGCTGCTTGAGCGGATCGGGCGCGTCGCCCGGCATGCTGACCCGTTGATACAGGGTGATCGGCTGCACTTCGGTCGGCTGGTCCGGCCGCGCGGAGACCAGCGTCACGTAGTCGAGTTCCAGCCAGTCCACGAGAAGCCGCACGACCTGCTTGACGCCCTCGTCGCCGGCGCCCACTTCGATCGCCTCGGCCAGCAGGCCCAGTGACTGTTGCAGCCTGCCCAGCTCGCCGAGATCGCGCAGGATCGTGAAGTGCACCAGCTTGCCCGCGCGCACCGCCAGGCGAGACACCACTTCGGCCGGATAGCTGCTGCCGTCGGCGCGCGGCTTCTGGCAGCGGTAGCGCACGCTGCCCTCACGGGTCAGGCGTGCATTGAGCTCGACCCTTTGCTCGCGCGTGTGGCTCTTGCTGATCATGTCCAGCGGCTGGCCGACCACCTGGGCCAGCGGGAAGCCGGAGCGCTGCAGGAATACCGGATTCACCTCGACGATGCGGCCGGTCTTGGGATCGGAGATCACCAACTCGTCGAGACTGCCCTCGAACGCAAACTGGTAGCGATCAGAAGCGGCCGATTTGACCGCCACGTCGCTGTTGGTGCCCCCGCCGCGGGCCACGCTCAGCGCCTGACGTATGCGCGCGAGGGCTTCCGCGCCGTCGACCGGAGAGCGCAGCCAGTCGATCACGCCGGGCGGCATGCGCGACCAGTCCCAATGGCGTTCGGCGGTTTCCGCCGGCAGCAGGCCGATCACGGGCACGCGCGCCAGACGCTCGTCGCCCTTCATCTGGGTGCAGAAAGCCACCGCTTCCCGCGCCGCGCCGACGAATTCGATCAGCACGACGTCGATGTCCGGATCCTGATTCAGGAAGGCCAGTGCCTGCTGCAGATCCTTGGCGGTGTAGATGGCGTCGAAGTTCTGGCCATCGAGCGTATCGAACAGTACGCGCCGGTCGTCGCGGTTGGTGGCGACGATGAGTACCGACCCCTGACCTTTTTCGTCGCGCGCCATCAGATCACCCAGCGTCCGTCGCGCAGGCGCGGGCGTTGCGGCATGACCCGCTCGAAACTCAGGTGTTCGGTGACTTCCTCGAGGCTGTCGGGCATGGTCAGCGAGCCGCCGATGAAGACGACCTTGCGCTCGTTGCCGCCCTTGGCCCGGCCGATCTGGCGCAGCAGGCCTATGTTGGGCGGACGCAGATGGCCTTCGCACTCGACGAACAGATAGATGCCGAAATGCATGCTCTGCAGGATGTAGCGCAAGGCGTCGGCCATGCGTTTGGAGCCCGGTACGCGGACATCGCCTTCGCGCAGCGAACTGATGCCCAGATCGTCCTGCCACTGGTAGACGGACTGGCCGCTGCGCAGGGCGAACTGGCGGAACTGGGCCAGCACGTCACTGATGTCGGCGGTCTCGACCACGACCACGTTCTGCTTCGACGCGATGACGCGATCGAACAGGCGGGAACTCAATTGGCTTTCGCTGCTCTCGACATTCACGCGTTGAACACCGCCCCCTAGCAGATTGTTGAGAAAGGCACTAAAGCCCCTTTCTCAATCGAACGCTCAATCGAACGGTGCAAGCGGAGCTCGCCCACGTTCTCCGGGAATCCATCGCTTACGCGATCGACTCCACATTCCCCGAGTCGATTGCGTAAGCGATCGACTCTCGGGCGATCCATTCCGGATCGCACCAGCAGGCTGTTTCTCAACCGCCTGCTGGCATGTCCCGCTCCGTCGTCGCCGCTGCGGCCGACATTATCCCTACCACCGCAGATTGACCAGAGGCGCAGGCAGCACGGATTATAGCCCGCCCCTACTGCCAGCCAGCCGCGCCATGTTCGAAGGACTCCGCTTTTCCCACTGGAAGACCGAGCGCGGTAGCGACGGCATCGTCGTGCTGAGCTTTGACCGTGCCGGTGACCGCGTCAATACGTTCTCGCGCGCCGTGCTGGACGAACTCGGCGAGATCATCGAGCGTCTGTCGATCGAGCCGCCCAAAGGCGTCATCGTGCGCTCGGCCAAGAGCGCCGGCTTCATCGCCGGCGCCGACATCCGTGAGTTCGAGCAGTACGAGAAATCCGGCTCGGTGCTGGAATCGATCCAGAACGGCCAGCGTGTGTTCGAACGGTTCGCGCGCCTGCCCTGCCGCACCGTCGCCGCGATCCACGGCCACTGTATGGGCGGCGGTACCGAACTGGCGCTGGCCTGTCGCTATCGTGTGGCCAGCCGCGACCCGTCGACGCGCATTGGGCTGCCCGAGGTCAAGCTCGGCATCTTCCCGGGCTGGGGCGGCAGCGCGCGCCTGCCCTACCTGATCGGCGCGCCAAAGGCACTGGAATTCATGGTCAGCGGACGTACCGCGTCGGCCGAAAATGCCCGCGCGATCGGCCTGGTCGATGCACTGACCTCTCCCGAGCTGCTGGTGGAGAAGGCACGCGAACTGATTCTCCACCCGCCGGTCCGGCCGCTAGTGCAACGCGCTCTGGCCTGGGTCACGAATATCTGGCCGGCACGACAGATCATCGCGCCGCTGGTGCGCAGGCAGGCCAACGCCAAGGCGAATCCCGCGCACTATCCCGCGCCGTTCGCGCTGATCGACACCTGGCAACGCGGCGGCGGCATCGGCAAGCGGCTCAACAACGAGGCGCGCGCGGTCGCCAAGCTGTCGCAGACGTCGACCGCGCGCAATCTGATCCGCGTGTTCTTCCTGCAGGAACAGCTCAAGGGACTTGGCGGCGGCACGAGCCACGGCATCGAGCACGTCCATGTCGTCGGCGCCGGCGTCATGGGCGGCGATATCGCGGCCTGGTGCGCGCTGCGCGGTTTCCAGGTCACGCTGCAGGACCGCGAGATGAAATACGTCCAGCCGGCGCTGGACCGGGCGCGCGAGCTCTACGCCAAGCGCCTCAAGACGCCGGACCGCATCAACCCGGCGCTGGAGCGGCTGCAGGCCGACGTGCAGGGCAGCGGCATCGCCAAGGCCGACCTCGTGATCGAGGCGATCTACGAAAACCTCGAGGCCAAGCAGGCGCTCTACGCGCAGGTCGAAGCACAGTTCCACGAAGGCGAACTGCTGGCGACCAACACCTCGAGCATTCCGCTGGACCAGCTCAGTGCTGCGGTGCAGCGCCCGCAACTTTTTCTCGGACTGCACTTTTTCAACCCGGTCGCGATGATGCCGCTGGTCGAGGTCGTGACGCACGACCGGCTCGATCCCGAGGCGGTGCAGCGGGCACTGGCGTTCTGCAAGGCCATCGACAAGCTGCCGGTCCCGGTCAAGAGTTCGCCGGGCTTCCTCGTCAACCGCATCCTGATGCCTTACCTGCTCGAAGCGATGACGCTGTACAGCGAAGGTGTGCCGGGCCCGGTGCTGGACAAGGCCGCCAAGAAGTTCGGCATGCCGATGGGGCCGATCGAGCTGGCCGATACGGTAGGTCTCGACGTCTGCGCCTCGGTCGGCAGGATCCTCGCCGAATTCCTCGGCCTGGATGTTCCCAAGGGAATGGAAGCGCTGCTCGAATCGGGCAAGCGCGGCAAGAAGGACGGTCAGGGCTTCTATGTCTGGCAGGACGGCAAGCCGGTCAAGCCGCAGGTCGATCCGAACTACGAGGCGCCGTCCGACATCACCGAGCGCATGATCCTGCCGATGCTCAACGAATCGGTCGCCTGCCTCGCCGAAGGCGTGGTCGAGAACGTCGACCTGCTCGATGCGGGCGTGATCTTCGGCACCGGTTTCGCGCCGTTCCGCGGCGGTCCGATCGCTCACATCCGCAGCGAAGGCGCGGCCAAGGTCAAGGCCCAGCTCGAGGCGCTGGCCAGCCGCTACGGCAAGCGCTTCACGCCAAAGGATGGCTGGGAGTTGGTGCAGGAGCCCGAAACCAGGTAAGCGGAGTGCGATACGAGCAAGAGCAGCGCTGTCGAAACCGCTCTACCCGTTTCTCACTTCTCTACACTTTTTCCTCGTTCGTACGCGCGCAAATGCGTTGCCGCCGCGCACAGCAGCGGCATGTCGATGCCGTGGGCGCTGCCACGCACGATCAGATCGCCGATGATGTGCTCGCACTCGGTCGTCGCGCCTCGCTGCAGGTCGCGCAGCATCGACGCTTTCAGCGGCGATCCGGCGGTGGTCAGTATCGCGACCGCCTCGTCGCGGGCGGGAGCGGCGATGGCATGGCCCGCCGCGGCGGCGACCGCGCAGGCTTCGGCATAGCAGCGCAGCAGCAGCGCTACGCCGTCGGGCGTGGCGACGATGTCGCCGATCGATCCGCGCATCAGGCAGGTCATTGCCGCGAGCGTCGCGAGAAAGGCGCACTTATCCCACATCGCGTCGATGATGCGTTGGCTCTGACGTACCTCGGCCGCCGCGGCCAGCAGCGCTGGCGCGAGTTCCGCCAGGCGGGGATCCGGCGCGCGCGCGCCGAAGGTGAGGCGATGCGGCTGCCCCATGTGCAGCACGCTGCCGTCGGGCTGCAGCGTTACCGAGATATGGCAAAGGCCGCCGAGCACGCGCGACGCGCCGAAAGCCAGGTCGAGCACGTCGAGATGGCGCAGGCCGTTGAGCAGTGGCAACACGCGGCTGTCGGGACCAACGGCCGGTGCGATCGCGGCCAGCGCGGTGTCGAGGTCATACGCCTTGCAGGTGAGCAGGACCAGATCGAAATGACGGCCGGCCGGCAGGTGGGTCAGCACGTCGACCGGAGCGGCGAAGTCGCCCTGCGAACTGGCCACGCGCAGGCCATCGCGGCGCAGCAGTTCCGCGCGCGCCGGACGCACCAGGAAGGACACGGCACTGCCGGACTGGATCAGACGGGCGCCGAAATAGGCGCCGGTCGCGCCGGCACCGAGGACGAGAACACGCATCACATGGTGTGGGTCGGACGATCCGAACCCAGGATACCGGCCAGTATCGACTCGATCTTGGTGCGCGCGGTTTCACCGTCGGCGGATTCGTTGAACTGCACGCCGATGCCGGCGGTGCGGTTGCCCTGCGCGCCCGGCGGTGTGATCCAGACGACCTTGCCGGCCACCGGCAGACGGTCTTTTTCTTCCATCAGGGTCAGCAGGATGAAGACTTCGTCGCCCAGCGAGTAGCGCTTGGCCGTCGGAACGAACAGTCCGCCGTTCTTCACGAACGGCATATACGCGTTGTAGAGCGCGCCCCTGTCCTTGATCGCCAGCGACAGGATGCCTTGTCGCGGCATGCCGCCCATTGCCGGGGTAGCCATATCACTCCCTCCTCGCCGCCGGCGCCAATGCACGCCAGGCCAGCAACAGTTCCAGTAATAGCAATTCGCTGCGCACCGGCGTACGCAATTGTTCGCGCACGCGTCCCGCTTCGCGGAACCATTGCGCTAGCTTGTTGAAATCGCTGATGGCGGTCAAGGCGAGCGGACCGCGCGACTGGCGCGCCTGCGCCGCCGTCTCGGCCTGCGCGAGCTGCGCTGCGAACCAGGTACGGCGTTCCGCCTCGCTCTTGGCCCAGCGGTTGGCGACCTCGGCCGGTGCAGCCTTGCGCGTCCACAGGTTGGCCAGGTCGCTCGCGACCTCGGTGCGCAGGGCCAGTCCGCCGCCGCGCGCGAGGTCCAGCGCGAGACCCGGGTTGCCGGCGGCCGCTTCCAGCGCCTGCGCCGCGCCGTCGACACCCTGGCGTTTGAGCCAGCCGATCGCTTCGGCCGCATTCGGCAGCACGAAATCCACGCGCTGGCAGCGCGAGCGGATGGTTGCCGGCAGGCGCGTGGACTGATCGCTGATCAGCAGCATGACCGTGCCGGGGCCGGGTTCCTCGAGGGTCTTGAGCAGCGCGTTCGCCGCCGCGTTGTTCATGAGATCGGCCGGATCGATCAGCGCAACCTGATGGCCGCCGAATTGCGCGGTCATCGACAGGCGCTGCGACAGGACGCGGATCTGATCCACCACGATCTCGCTGCGCGGGGTCTTGCCGTCGTCGCGCAGTTCCAGGTTGATCTCGACGCGATCCGGGTGACTGCCCGCGGCAACCAGGAGACAACTGCGACAGGTGCCGCAGGCCGCATCGGCCGGCTTTTCGCACAACAGCAGCGCCGCCAGGCCCGCGGCGAAGGCACGTTTGCCGAGACCGGCCGGGCCGCCCAGCAGCAAGGCGTGCGGCAGGTTGCCGCGGCGCCGGCGTTCCAGCACATTGTCCCAGAGTGGACGATTCCAATCGGCGCCGTTCATACGTTGCCCCGCGGCATCCGGCTCATGGCGTACGCCGCAACTGGTAGCGCGCGACGGCGCGATTGTGCGCGTCGAGACTGGGGCTGAACTCGTGCGAACCATCGCCGCGCGCGACGAAGTACAGCGCGTCGCCCGGGTCCGGATGCACCGCGGCCTCGAGCGCCGCAAGACCCGGCAACGCGATCGGCGTCGGCGGCAGGCCGGTGCGCGTATACGTGTTGTACGGCGTGTCGGTATCGAGATCGCGCCGGCGCAGGTTGCCGTCGAAGCCCGCGCCCAGACCGTAGATCACGGTTGGGTCGGTCTGCAGTTTCATGCCCAGGCGCAGGCGCCGGGCGAATACCCCGGCAATCGCCGGGCGCTCGGCCGCCTTGCCGGTTTCGCGTTCGACGATGGAAGCCAGGATCAATGCCTGGTACGGCGACTCCAGCGGCAGATCCGGCGCACGCCTGGCCCAGGTTTCGGCCAGCGCGCGGGTCATCGCCTGATGCGCGCGGCGCAGCAGATCCAGATCGCTGTCGCCACGGGTCCAGGTATAGGTCTCCGGCAGGAAACGGCCTTCGGGATGGTCCGCGCCCGCGCCGAGTTCGCGCATGATTTCGCTGTCGGAGCGGGTCGTCAGGCTCTGGCGCACGCCGGCGGCGTTCGCCAGTTCGGCGCGCAGCTGGCGAAACGTCCACCCTTCCACAATCGTAAAACGACGCTGGATCACGTCGCCGGCCGACATGCGCCGCAGCAGCTCGCGCGGCGTGGTGCCGACCGGGACGGCGTACTCGCCGGCCTTGAGCCGTGTGGCCACATCCATGCGCTGCGCCAGCGCTCGCCAGTACAGATCATTCGCATCGCTCAGGCCGGCTTCGCGGATCTGGCGACGTATCGCCGCAAACGACGCGCCGGCCGGCACATCCAGCACGACTGGCGCATTGACGCGCAGCGGCATATCGGCGAAGTGGTCCGCATCCTGCCACGCGAACCAGCCCGCCACGGCCAGACCGATCAGCAGCAGCCAGCCGAACACGCGCGCCACACCGCCACTTTTTTTCGAAGCCGGCCTGGCCGCGGTCTTGCGGCTGCGCTTAGCCATGAGCCGGTTCCATCAGGCCGAGTGCGCGCCATTCCTGCTGCAAACCGCGCGTGACCGCGCCGGGCGCGCACGTCTGCGCGTCGATGCCACGCACCGGCAGGATGCCGCGCAGGCTGGAGGTCAGGAAAACTTCGTCCGCATGCATCAATTCGTTCCAGGTCAGGCTGCCGACTTCGACCTCGCGCCGCGCCAGCACTTCGGCGCGACTCACGCCGGCTACGCCGCATTCGTCTAGCGCCGGCGTGAACACCCGGCCACCGCGAACGGCAAACAGGTTGGCGGCGGTCGCGCCGATGACGCGGCCAGCGGCATCGCCGAGCAGTCCTTCGGCAATTTCCGCATCGTTCCACTCGGCCCGCGCGAGCACTTGCTCGAGCCGGTTCAAATGCTTGAGCCCGGCCAGCAGCGGCTGCGACGCCAAGCGCAAACGGCAGCAGCGTACCCGGATTCCCCGGGCATACCAATCGGGCGCAACGACCGGTGCGGGCGATGCCGCGACGATCCAATTGGGTGCGGCCGGCACCGGCGGCGCATAGCCGCGTTCGCCGACGCCGCGCGTGATCGTGATGCGCACGGCCGCGCGCCCGAGGCCGCTGCCAGCCTGCTGCGCGATGGCGAACATCGTATCGAGCGGCGGCAGCGCGAAACCAAGCCGGGCCGCGCCCGCTTCCAGCCGCGCGCGATGGCGCGACCACAGCGGGGCGGCGCCGTCGACGAACAGGATCGTCTCGAACAAGCCGTCGCCGTACATCAGGCCGCGATCGTGCGCCGGAACCTCCGCCCCTTCGACGCCGTTGACGTAGACGCGCGCGCTCATGCGTCCAGACCGAGCGCGCGCAGCAGGCCGCGCGCCTTGTGCCGGGTTTCTTCCAGTTCGCGTGCGGCGATCGAGTCGACAACGATGCCGGCACCGGCGCGCCAGCGCAGCTGACGACCGCTCTGACTGATGGTGCGGATCAGAATGTTGAGGTCCATGCCGCCGTCGCGGTTGAGATAGCCCAGCGCGCCGGTGTAGGCGCCGCGGCCGCCGTGCTCGAGCTCGGCGATGATCTGCATGCAGCGCACTTTCGGACAGCCGGTGATGGTGCCGCCGGGAAATACCGCGCGGATCACCTCACCCGGCGTCACGCCGGCGCGCAGCGTCGCACGGACATTCGACACGATGTGATGCACATGGGCATAGGTTTCCACGCTCATGAGCTCGTCGACGACGACGCTGCCGGGTCGCGCGACACGCCCCAGGTCGTTGCGTTCCAGGTCGATGAGCATGACGTGTTCGGCGCGTTCCTTGGGATGTCCGACCAGTTCGCGAATACGCGCCGCATCGTCGTCGCCGGGAAAGCGCGGTCGCGTGCCGGCAATCGGTCGCGTCTGCACGGTATCGCCCTGCACCTGCACCAGTCGTTCGGGCGAGGAGGAAATCACCGCCCACTCGTCGAGCTGGAACAGGCCCGCGAACGGCGACGGATTGGCCTGGCGCAGATTGGCGTAAATCTGTGCCGGCGCCGCCGCGTGCGCCAGGAGCGCGCGCCATTCACGCGACAGGTTGACCTGGAAGATATCGCCGGCGCGCAGGTATTCATGGATGCGCGCCACGCCGTCGAGGAAAGCCTGCGGCGCGTCTTCCTCGATCGCCGACAGCGCCAGCGTCGTTGGTCGCGGTGCGCGTGCGCGGGCCAGGTCGCTTTCCACCCCATCCAGCAGATGCGCGTAGCCGGGCTCGGCAACCAGCACAGTGCGTCCGCGGCGATGATCGACGAGCACGCCGACCGGACAGCGCAACGCGATCGCGCGCGGCAGCGCGACGTCCGGCGCATCGGACAGCTGCAGCACCGGTTCGATGCTGGCCGCGATTTCGTAGGCGAGAAACAGCGCCCAGCCGCCGCGGAACGGCAACGCGGCCGCAGCCGCGTCCGGCGTCGCGGGCTGCGCGCGCCACTGCGCATCGAGCACGGCAAGGAAATCGTTGCCGACAGAGCTGCCCTGCGCGTCGACGACATCGCCGGTCCGATCGACGCGCAGGCAGTCCTGCGGAAACGCCGGCATCACGTCCCACGCGGCTCTGTCGCCGATCGCCACGCTTTGCAGCAGGCAGGGATAGCGTTGCGGCCGCAGCGCGGCCAGCGCGAGCAGATCGTGACGCTGCGGCAACTCGCGCATGACGACGCCGGTGTCCACACGCAGGGAAGCGGAAGCCGACACGAGTCAGACCGGTCCCGCAGGAATACGGATGGGTAGGATTCCGAGCACGTCCGGGCAGTACCGCATGTTGTTGTGCACCAGATCTCCGCCCGCCGCCACATCCTTGCAACGCAAGCATGTGGCGGCGCCTTGGTTCAATACGGCCGCGAAAGACCGGATCACTTCCGGACTATGACATCGCGATCACGCCGGCGACACCGAACGCGTACAGCCTGTCGCTGGCCGCATCGGACTCAGACGCGCCGGAACACCAGCGTCCCGTTGGTGCCACCAAAGCCGAACGAATTGGACAGCACGATATCGAGCGGATGTTGGCGCGCGGTATGCGGCACGTAGTCCAGGTCGCAGCCTTCGCCGGGCTGGTCGAGGTTGATCGTCGGCGGCACCACGTTGTCGCGCAGCGCGAGCACCGAGAAGATCGCTTCCACGCCGCCGGCCGCACCGAGCAGATGGCCTGTCATAGACTTCGTCGAAGACACCATCACCTTGCCCGCATGGTTGCCGAGCACGGCCTTCATGCCCTGGGTTTCGGCCAGATCGCCGGCCTGCGTCGAGGTGCCGTGCGCATTGATGTAGTCCACGTCCGCTACCGTGATGCCGGCATCCTTCAGCGCGTTGGTCATGCAGCGCGCCGCACCTTCGCCGTTCTCGCTCGGCGAGGTCATGTGGTAGGCGTCGCCGCTCATGCCGAAGCCGGCGAGTTCGGCGTAGATGCGTGCGCCGCGCGCCTTGGCATGTTCGTAGTCTTCGAGCACGAGCACACCGGCGCCGTCGGACAGCACGAATCCGTCGCGATCCTTGTCCCACGGACGGCTGGCCTTGGTCGGCTCGTCATTGCGCGTGGACAGCGCGCGTGCCGAGCAGAAACCGCCGATCGCGGTACCGGTAGTCGAATATTCAGCGCCGCCGGCAATCATCACGTCGGCATCGCCGTAGGCGATCATGCGCGCGGCCAGGCCGATGTTGTGCGCCGCGGTGGTACAGGCGGTGGCCACGGAAATGTTCGGGCCCTTGACGCCGGTCATGATCGAGACGTTGCCCGAAATCATGTTGATGATGGTCGACGGCACGAAGAACGGAGAGATCTTGCGCGGGCCGCCTTCGGCCAGCGCCTGGCTGGTGCGCTCTATCGTCGCGATCCCGCCGATACCGGCACCGACGCTGACGCCGATGCGCTCGGCGTTGGCCTCGGTGACTTCGAGGCCGGAATCCTTGAGCGCATCCAGCGACGCCGCGACGCCGTAGTGGATGAAGGCATCCATCTTCTTGACGTCCTTCGGCGCGATCCACCGCGCGGGATCGAAATTGCGCACCTCGCCGGCGATGCGCGTGGAGTACGCGCTGGCGTCGAAATGCGTGATGCGGCCGATTCCGCTGACACCGCCAACGATGTTGTTCCAGGCCGTGGTGAGATCGTTGCCGACCGGGCTCAGAATACCCATGCCGGTGATGACGACGCGACGCTTGCTCATGCGAATGCTTCCAGACTGGAGTGCTGGCACCGCCGAGCGGCAGCGCGACCGCGCAGGGCCCGGAATGGCCCACGCAGGCGCGAAGCGGCAGGGCGGTGAATCAGGAAAGGCCGCACCGGAATGCCGCACGGTCGGCGGCGCTCCCAAAACGCGAACTGCGCCATGCGGCGCAGCTCGGATGCAGCTTGGGACTCAGGCTCAGGCCTTGACGTGGGCCTTGATGTAGTCGACCGCCTGCTGCACGGTCGTGATCTTCTCCGCTTCCTCGTCGGGAATCTCGCACTCGAACTCTTCTTCGAGAGCCATTACCAGTTCGACCGTGTCGAGCGAGTCGGCGCCGAGATCGTCCACGAAGGAGGCGTTCTGGGTCACTTCGTCTTCCTTCACGCCGAGTTGTTCGACGACGATCTTCTTGACGCGTTCTTCAATGCTGCTCATTGTGCAAATTCCTCCCGAAGGGAATAGTTCAAAAATTGAAACCACACTTCCTGTCATCTGCGGCGCGCCGGCTGGCAGCACCGTATCCCGGCGGGCAATCCGCCCCTGCGCGGGCCAATTCCTTGGCAACACAAAGCCCGGCGATTGTAGAGGAATCGGAACGCACCAGCCAGATACGCGCGTTTGATACAAACACGGCAGGCAAACCGCTGATTCTCAAGGCATGTACATGCCGCCGTTGACGTGCAGCGTTTCCCCCGTGATCCATGCCGCCGCCGGTGAAGCAAGGAACGCGACCGCCTGGGCGATGTCGTCAGGCTGGCCCAGCCGGCCCAGGGCAATCTGCCCGAGCATCGCGTCCTTCTGTTCCTGCGGCATCGCCGCCGTCATGTCGGTCTCGACGAAACCGGGCGCGACCACGTTGACGGTGATGCCGCGCGAACCGATCTCGCGTGCCAGCGACTTGGAGAACGCGATGATGCCGGCCTTGGCCGCAGCGTAGTTGGCCTGTCCCGGATTGCCGGTCAGGCCGATCACCGAAGCGATGCTGATGATGCGGCCCTTGCGCGCCTTCATCATGCCGCGCAGGACCGCCTTGGAGGTGCGGTAGACCGACGTCAGGTTGGTATCGAGGATGGACTGCCAGTCCTCTTCCTTCATGCGCATGAGCAACTGGTCGCGCGTGATGCCGGCGTTGTTGACGAGCAGGGAAACCGGACCGGATGACCTGGCGATCGCGTCGATCAGCCCTTCGACCGCCGCGCCGTCGGTGACGTTGAGCACGCGGCCGTGGCCGCCGAGCGGTGCGAGGGTCTCGCCGATCGCGGCGGCGCCGGCCTCGCTGGTCGCGGTGCCGATGACGGTGGCGCCGGCCTCGGCCAGACGCCGCGCGATCGCCGCGCCGATGCCGCGGCTGGCGCCGGTGACGAGCGCGATTTCGCCCTGCAGGTTTCCACTCATGGCATTGTTCCTTAGTGACTTATTGCTTGGGCCGCGTCGGCCAGTGCCGCATCCGGTTTCGCCGGTGCGCCGAGCGCGCGTGTTTCCCGACTCTTGTCGATACCCTTGATCAGTCCGGCCAGCACCTTGCCCGGGCCGCAGTGAAGGTGCGCTGCAGCAGCAGATGGCCGGCGGAGAGTTCGGCCAGCATGTCGACCGACTGCGAGCCCTGGTCCGGAAACACGAAGGCGAGATGGGTGTGCGTCATAGGAAACAAGCAGAAGGCAGGAATGGACGAACAGGCGGCGCGAACGGATCGCGCCGCGCGTTCTCAATAGCGCACGAGCGCCGAGCCCCAGGTAAAGCCGCCGCCGAAGGCTTCCATCAGCAGCAACTGGCCGCGCTGGACGCGGCCGGAGCGCACCGCATGGTCAAGCGCGAGCGGCACCGAACCCGAGGACGTGTTGCCGTGCTTGTCGACTGTGACGATGACGCGGTCCATCGGCATTTCGAGACGCTTGGCCGTGGCCTGGATGATGCGCAGGTTGGCCTGGTGCGGAATGAGCCAGTCGATCTCGGACTTGTCGAGACCGTTCGCGGAAAGGGTTTCCTCGACGACCGCGTCCAGGGTCTTGACCGCGACCTTGAAGACTTCGCTGCCGATCATGAGCACGCGCACACCGGCATTCTTTTCCTCGGGTTTGAAGCCCGCGGAGACGCCGACCGGATTCCACAGCAGTTCCTTGTATGCGCCATCCGCGTGCAGGTGCGTGGAGATGATGCCCGGGGCGCTGTCGGCGGTCAGGACGACCGCGCCAGCACCGTCGCCGAACAGCACGCAGGTGCCGCGATCGGACCAGTCGAGCATGCGCGTCAGGGTTTCGGCACCGACGACAAGTGCCTTCTTCACGGCGCCGGAGCGGATGAACTTGTCCGCCACGCTCAGCGCATAGATGAAGCCCGAGCAGGCCGCATTGACGTCGAACGCCGCGCAGCCGTTCGCGCCGAGGCGATGCTGCAGCAGGCAGGCGGTGGACGGAAAGATGAGGTCGGGCGTCGTCGTGCCGACGATGATCAGTTCGATCTCGCGTATATCGACGCCGGCGGCGTCGAGGGCCGCGCGCGCGGCGCGCTCGGCGAGGTCGGACGTAGTCTGGCCTTCCGCGGCGACATGGCGCTGGCGGATGCCGGTGCGGCTGTGGATCCATTCGTCGGTCGTGTCGACGAGTTTTTCCAGGTCCGCGTTGGTCAGGATCTTGTCCGGCAGGTAGCTGCCAGTGCCTGCGATACGGGAATGAATCAGAGCGGCTTCCCCCTGCACCGGACGACCGCGCCGATGCCCTGGTGGGAGCAACGACATGGCCTGCAAACGAATTCCGGCGCCTGCGCGCCGGAATTACCTGTCCACGATTACGGCCGGCTGGCGGCCGGAACGATCAGTCTTCGCTGTGGACCGGGGTCTTGCTCGGAATCACCTGGCGGCCGCGGTAGTAGCCGTCCTTGGTGATGTGGTGGCGGATGTGGACTTCGCCTGTCGTCGGATCGGTGGCCAGCTGCTTGGCCGTCAGCGCGTCGTGGGAACGGCGCATGCCGCGGGTCGACGGGGTCTTGCGGGATTTCTGAACTGCCATGGGACTCTCCAAAAACGCGTGTGTTCGCTTGCCGAAGCGGTGACGAACCAATCAATTACGCGGCATTCGCCGCACCTGCGCCAATCGCGTGGCGCCACCGCCGCTGCTTCTATTCTTTCTTCAGACTGCCCAGCGCGGCGAACGGGTTCGGCCGCTGCGGTACTTCAGTCTGTTCCGGATCGGTCGACCAGTTCAGGTCCGACTCCTCCAGGCCCGGTTTGACCGGAATCAAGGGCAAGGCCAGCAGCAACTCGTCCTCGATCACTTCGGCGGGCCTGAGTTCGGACGATTCGAGCAGCAAAGGCTCGTAACCGGCCGGCAGGCCTGCTTCCTCTTCTTCCCGCGTGATCAACCCCAACCGGGTATCGATACTCACAGGCATTGCAAACGGTTCCAGCGTGCGCTGACACGTCAGCGTGAGCTCACCCTGCGCCCGCAACCCGATATAGGCAATGCCCAGATCGTCGCGGTCGAACTCGATATCGTACGCGATCATCCCGTCCGGCGCCGCCAGCGCGTCAGTCAGACGCGGCAGGAGAGCTACGGGCAGGATGCCATTGAAGGAACGCCGCGCCGAAACCATGCGCCAAGCGTCCACTATCTCGGGGAAAGGCGCAGACATGGGCGCGCGATGGTAGTTTCGGCCGTGCCTGAAGTCAAACGAAACCCACGCCCGCTCCGTTACTTAGGCAGTTCTGGGCAAGCTCCGGCGCCGTCGCTCTTGTACTCAGCACCAGATCTCCACAACCCCGCCAAACGCCTGCTGCGCAGGCATTTGGCCGGTCCGGCCCGATGGGCGTTCAGTGTGGTCAGAACATGCGGTTCTGAGCGATCACTCTTCACTCGGCCCGTTGGGCGTTCAGAGTGATCAGAGCCACTGGCTCTGAGCGATCACTCTTCACCCGGCCCGTTGGGCGTTCAGAGTGATCAGAGCCAGTGGCTCTGAGCGATCACTCTTCACCCCCCTTGACTCAAGGGGGCTCCGGAATCAAAAGCAAAATCGACGTATTCAGAGGTTCCTTGGACGCGCCCGGGTTGATTTACGCCCGCCCGGCCTTGGGGCAGACTCGGCGCCGATGAGCTATCTGATCGCGATCGTTGCCCTGTTGCTGGCGGGGCTGATACTTCTTTTGCTGCGCGAGCGGCGCTGGCGCCGGCGCGAGCAGGCCATACGGGCTCTGCTGGACGAGGCCGACGCGCTGGAAGCAGGTCTACTCACCTGCCGCGAGCGCATGCAGGCACTGCGCAGCATGCTGGTCGACTTTCCCGAGGAAATGACCGTCGACGCCGACGAGGCGCTTGCCGCCGACGACAAGGTGCAGGCCGCGCTGCGCGACCTGCTGCAGCACCGGCTATGGATCAAGCAGCACGCGGAGGTCGCCGATCAGCCCGCGCTGGATGCGGCGGTCGGCGCGCTGCGTCAGTCGCGCCGTTCCGTCGACGCGCAGTTGCAACGGCTGGACGAAATCACCCGGGCGCTGCGCGAGGCGCGATCGCGGTGAGTGCGACGGACGTCACCGGTCGCATCGACCTCGTACTCGGCTCGACCTCGCGCTACCGCGCCGAACTCCTGCGCCGCCTCACCCCGCATTTTCGCCAGGCCGCACCGGACGTCGACGAGAGCCGCCGACCCGGCGAAGCACCGCCCGTTCTTGCCGCCCGCCTCGCCCGGGCCAAGGCCGAGGCGGTCGCGCAACGCCATCCCGGCGCGATCGTGATCGGTTCGGACCAGGTCGCCTCGCTCGACGACGAGATCCTCGGCAAGCCGGGCAATGCCGAACGCGCCTGCTCCCAGCTGGCCGCGTGCAGCGGACGACACGTCCAGTTTCATACCGCCCTGTGTGTGCTCGATGCGCGGGTCGCGCCCGCGCAAGTCCATGCCGAAACTGACCTTACCGACGTGCAGTTCCGCGAACTGGGTAGCGCCGAGATCGCGCGCTACGTGCAGCGCGAGCAGCCGCTGGACTGCGCCGGCAGCTTCAAGTCCGAAGGTCTGGGCATTTCCTTGTTCGAGCGCATCGCGAGCGATGATCCCAGCGCGCTGATCGGCCTGCCGCTGATCGCGCTGTGCCGGCTGCTGCGCCGCGCCGGGATCGACGTGCTGGCGCTGGACGAAGCGGGCTGACAGCGAGCAGGTGTGCGTTCACGGCCCAGGCTTCTGCGCACCGGCTTCGCCGTCGCAGTCGGGTGGCTCGTCGATGCGCGGCACGCGCCCCTCGTACCAAGCGAAAACCTTGCGCCCGTCGAACAGGCGCACTTCGTGTACCAGCCGCAACGCCGCCACGCGCCGGCACAGCGACTGCTGCCAGACCAGACGTTCGCGTTCGCTGCCGGTCGTCCGCTCGACCACGAGCAGCACGCGGCGGCCAGCCTCGCGTTCGCGCAGGCCGCGCTCGTCGCGCCGCCACAACGCAAGCTGGGGCGCACGGCCGTGCTTGACGTTGCGCGGATGATCCAGCGAGTACGGCGGCATCTGGCCGTCGAACTGGAAATCGAGTTCGGCGGCCAGCAGAAAATTGTCCGCGACCAGCAGCGGCGCGTCGGCACCGTGTGGCTGCAACAGCACGCGGGTCTGCGCCGCGACTTCGTTCCAGCCGACGAAGTTGTACGGAAACATCTTGTAGCCGGCCAGTCGCTGTGCCCCAGCCGAGTGGGCCGCCGCCAACAGATAGAGCAATGCGCACAGGGTGCCGACGCAGGCCAGCGCATAGGCGGCCAGCAGCGAGGCGCGCGAAGCGCGACCCGCTGCGACCAGCCCGCCCAGCGCGAACAGCGCGGCCAGGTAGGCCGGCAAGGGCCAGTGCACACGGAAGCGCAGATCGTCGCCGAACATTCCGAACAGGAAATAGCCGAGCACGACGCTGAGCCCGGCCCAGGCCAGCACCGCCGCCACGGCCGACGAAGCTCGCGCGCGCCAGCTGCGCCACAGCGCCCAGAGCAGCAACCCGTACAGCAGCGGCGTCACGACGAGCGCCTGTTCCAGCGGCTGGGCCAGACCATCGGCATGGAACTGCCACGGATGGCGGTCGACCAGTTGAAAGCTCAGTCCCGCCCAATCATGCGCACGATTGAACAGCAGCAGCGGCAGCAGCCCGAGCGTACCGACGCCCAGCGCGACCCACAGACCCGGCCGGCTCCACAGGCGCCGGCCGTAAGGACTGCACAACAACAGGCCCAGACCACCCGGCACCAGCAAGGCCGCGCGATAGTGCGCGAGCCAGGACAGGGCGAAGCCCATACCCAGCACAGCCCAGCCACGCGCGTCGTCTTGCACGGCGCGCAGCAGTCCGCACAGCATGAGCAGTGCGGCGAACGTCAGCGGCACGTCGGGCAGCGCCATTACGCCGAGACTGCCGCCCAGCGGCAGCAGCAGCCAGCCGCTCGCGGCCCAGCACGCCGCGCGTACGCCGTATTCGCGCCGCGCGCAGGACCACAGCAGCAGCGGTATCGCCGCGCCCAGCAGCAGGAACAGGCTGCGCATGCCCAGCGGCGAATGACCGAACAGGGTTTCGCCGAGCCGTATCAGCAGCGCCGTCGCCGCCGGCACATCGGTATACGACCAGGCCAGCGCGCGGCTCTCCTGCCAGTAGAACGCCTCGTCGCCGAACGGCGCCAGCGTCGCGGCGATATAAACCTTGATGATCTGCAGCGCGAACCACATCACGCAGAACACGGTCACGGCACGTCGCGCTGGCGTCGTCCCGCTGGCTACACTCGCTTCACGATGCACTGCGCATCCTTTGCCGGCCTACTCATGACTGCTATCACGCCCGATACCCCGATCGTCCTGCCGGCCGAACTGCGCACGCGCCTCGATCGCGCCGTCGCACAAGTCAACAGTGTGCTGCTGGGCAAGGCCCCACAGGTGAACCTCGCCTTCGTCAGCCTGCTCGCCGGCGGCCATCTGCTCATTGAAGACCTGCCCGGCGTCGGCAAGACCACGCTGGCCCACGCACTCGCCGCGACCCTGGACCTGAGCTTCCAGCGTGTGCAGTTCACCAGCGATCTGCTGCCGTCGGACATCATCGGCGTGAGCATATTCGAGCGCGACAGCAATCGCTTCGAATTCCATGCGGGACCGCTGTTCGCGCAGCTCGTGCTCGCTGACGAAATCAATCGCGCGACGCCCAAGACGCAGAGCGCGCTGCTCGAAGCCATGGCCGAGCAGCAGGTCACCGTCGACGGTCGCAGCCATCCGTTGCCGACGCCGTTCTTCGTCGTCGCCACACAGAATCCGCTCGACCTGGCCGGCACCTATCCCCTGCCCGACTCGCAGCTCGACCGCTTCATGCTGCGCATCGGCCTCGACTACCCGAGCCGCGAGGCGGAACGCGAGCTGCTGACCTCGGCCAACCGGCAGGAACTGATCGCGACGCTGAGCGCGTGCATGGGTACGGCCGATATCCACGCGCTGCGCCAGCTCGTCGGCGGCGTGATCGCAAGCCCGGCCCTGATCGACTACCTGCAGGCGCTGATCGGCGCGACGCGCAGCCACGCCGACATCCACGTCGGCCTGTCCCCGCGCGCAGGCCTGGCCTTGCTCGCCGCCGCACGCGCGCAGGCGCTGCTCAACGGCCGCGCCTTCGTGCTGCCGGAAGACCTGCAGGCGGTGTTCGTGCCGGTGACGGCGCACCGCCTGACCCTCGGCAGCGGCGGCAACCGCGACCGCGTCGCGGTGACGCGCGAACTGCTGGCCGGCGTGGCCGTGCGTTGAAGCGCCGCCGCGCGCTCAGCGAACTCTGGCTGCGCCTGCTCGCACGCGCGGAGAAACGGCTGCCGGCGCTGACCCGGCTGCGCGCGCGCGAAGCACTGCCCATCCGGCTCGAGCGGCGCCGCATCTACGTGCTGCCGACCGTGTTCGGCCTGGTCTTCGCCACGATGCTGATGATCATGAGCGTCGGTGCGCTGAACTACTACAACAACCCGGCCTTGCTGCTGACGGCGCTGCTCGGCTCTGTCAGCGTGATCAGCATGCTGATCGCCTTCCGCACGCTGGACGGGCTTTGCCTGACCAGCGTGCAGTCCACGCCCTGCCACGCCGGCGACGTGCTCGCGCTGGAGCTGGGCTTCGCGCCCGCTACGCGCGCGCGCGCCGGTCTGCGCATCGACATCGGCACGGCGGGCTGCATCGTCGCGACGCAGGCCAACGAGCCGTCGCGAGCCGTCCTCGCGCTGCCGACCGAGCGCCGCGGTCTCATGACCCTGCCGCGCATCCGCATCTGGACGCGCTGGCCCTACGGTCTGTTCCGCGCGTGGAGCTGGCTCAATCCTGGCATCGAGGTGCTGGTCTATCCGCGTCCGGAAACCAACGCCGTGCCGCTGCCGCTCGGCAGCCGCGAAGCGCAGCGCAGCATCGTGCAGCCTCAGGGCGAGGAATTCGGCGCGCTGCGCGAATACCGCGCCAGCGACCCGCGCCGGCTGATCGCCTGGAAGGCCAGCGCCCGTCACGATCGCCTGCTCGTGCGCGAACCCGAACAGCTGACCGGCCAGGAATTCGTGCTCGACTTCAATGCTCTCCCCGCGCTGGACCTCGAGGCGCGCATCGCGCGGCTGACCCGCTGGGTGCTGATGGCTGAAGAACGCCGCTCGCGCTATACCCTGCTGCTGCCGGGACAGCGCATCGGACCGGACCTCGGCAGCGCTCACGCGCGCCGCTGCCTGCGCGAACTGGCCCTGCTCTGATGTCGCTGACCCGGCGCCAGTTCGACCTGACCGCGCTGACCGTGCTGTGTGCGACCTTGTTGCATGCGCCGCATTTTCCCTTCTGGCTCACGCTCGCCCTGACCGGACTGATCTGCGCCCGCTGGCTGCAGCGGCGCCTGCGTCCCGGCTGGGGCAAGCCGCCGGCGCTGCTGCGGCTGCCGCTGACCCTCGCCCTGCCGGTCGTGGTGTACCTGCAATACGGCAACATCTTCGGGCTCGATCCGGGCAGCGTGTTCTCCGTCGGCATGCTGGTGCTCAAGCTGGCCGAGAGCGAATCACCGCGCGATTCGCGCGCGGTCGTGACCTTCGCGAGCTTCGTGCTGATGGCCGCGCTGCTGTTCGAGCAGGATCTGCTGACCACTGTCTGCGTCGCGCTCTGCGTGATTCCGCTGCTGCTGACGCTGCGCATGCTCGAGCCCGATGGCAACGACACGCCGCAGCCGCTGCTGCGCGGTCTCGGCCTGCAAAGCCGGTCCGTGCTGTTCAACCTGCTGGCCGCCGTGCCGCTGGCTTTGCTGGTATTCCTGTTCCTGCCGCGACTCAGCGCACCGTTGTGGGCGACCCAGACCGCGCTGCAGGGCAAGACCGGTCTCAGCGACTCCATGTCGCCCGGCAACATGGGCGAGCTGTTCCTCGACGACAGCGCCGCGTTCCGCGTCAGTTTCGACGACGGTGCCCCGCCGCCGCCAGCGCAGCGCTACTGGCGCGGCGTCGTGCTGTGGCGCTACGACGGCCGAACCTGGTCGCGCGCCGGCGGAATGATCCTGCGGCCGGAGCAGCAGCCGCTGCAGGCGCTGGTACCGGAGATCGCCTACGAGGTCACCCTGGAACCCAGCCAGCAGCGCTGGCTGTACGCACTGGACCTGCCGACCACCGATACCGGCAATCAGACGCGCGACGAGGACTACACCTTGTCGACCGCGCGTCCCGTGAACAAGCTCACCCAGTACCGGCTGCGGTCGGCGCCGGCCTACCGGCTTGACGGGCTCGATTCGCAACAGCGCCAACGCGCGCTGCGCCTGCCGGCGAATTTCAATCCGCGCACGGTTGCGCTCGGCCGGCAATGGGCGCAGCAATACGACGAACCGCAGCGCATCGTGCAGGCGGCGCTGGACCTGATCCGGCAGGAGTTCAGCTATACCCTCTCGCCGCCGCCGCTGGGCCGCCAGGCGATGGACGACTTCCTGTTCGAGACGCGGGCGGGCTATTGCGAATATTTCGCCTCGGCCTTCGCCGTGCTGATGCGCGCGGCCGGCGTGCCGACGCGCGTCGTGCTCGGCTACCAGGGCGGCTACTGGAGCACCACCGGCGGCTACATGGTCGTGCGCCAGTCCGACGCGCATGCCTGGAACGAAGTCTGGCTCGACGGTCGCGGCTGGGTGCGCGTGGACCCGACCGCGGCGGTGCGGCCGGAACGCGTCGAGCTCGGCAGCGGCGCGGCGAACTCCGCGTACGCGTCGTGGTATGGCCGCGAATGGCTGCTTGGCCTGCGCAACCGCTGGGATATCGCCAACCGGCTGTGGACCCAGGCCGTAGTGGGATTCGATGAACTGACCCAGCGCGGCCTGCTGCGCGGGGTCGGCATCGAGGATGCCGACTGGCGACAGCTCGGCCTCACCTTCGCGCTGAGCATGGGTCTGCTGGCCGCGCTCGGCCTGTGGTGGGCGACGCGACGCGAACGGGTTGGTGGCGATGCGGTCGATCGCGCCTATGCGCGCCTGTGCGCGCGCCTCGGGCGGCGCGGCCTGGCCAGGCTCGACCCGGAAGGGCCCGCCGATTATCTGCGCCGCCTGCTCAGGCAGTGGCCACAGGCGCGCGATGACCTGGAACCCTTGTTTGCGCGCTACGTGCAACTACGTTATGGCCAGACCGGAATCGATGCCGATGCCGCGCGCGAATTCGTACGGTCGGCACGACGCATAACCACGCGATGGCGCACAGTCTGAACGAGACGGCGCAACGACAGTGCCCGATGTATCGTCGTCTTCGGATCAACCCCTGTCAGGAGATTCCCATGTCCGTCTCCCGCCTGAGCCTGTTGGGACTGCTGTTCGTCCTTAGCGGCTGCGCCACGATACCGACTCCGCTGCAAGGCGACTACGCCGCCTCCCAGCCGGAAAACCCGCCTGCTGCGGCGCAGAAAGTGCGCTGGGGCGGCCAGATCATCCGCGTCGACAATGACGCGCAGCGTTCGTGTTTCGAAGTGCTCGCGCGACCGCTCGACAGTCGCGCGCGCCCCCTGCAGCGCGATTCCAGCGAAGGCCGTTTCCTCGCCTGCCGCGCCGGCTTCTACGACCCCGCCGTGTTCGAGGCCGGCCGCGACATCACCGTCGCCGGGACGGTCGACGGCAGCGAGCTGCGCAAGGTCGGCGACTACGAATATCGCTACCCGCGCGTCGCCGCGGACGTGATCTATCTGTGGAGCGAGCAGTCCTACGCACGCGTCGGCGATCCCTGGAGCTACGGCTGGGATCCGTTCTGGTATCGCCCGTTCGGGCCGCCGGTCATCGTCGTGCGTTCGCACCGTTAGGAAGTTCGGGGGCGTCGGGGACTGCTGCCTTTGGGATCGGCACCAGATCTCCACAACCCTGGCCAATGCTTCGCATTGGCCGCCCGGCCCGTTGGGCGTTCAGAATGATCAGAACCTGCGGTTCTGAACGATCACTCTTCACCCCCTTGACTCAAGGGGGCTCCCATAACTAAGGCTCAATCTCCGTTCGTGAGGTTTCAGCCGAAACCGTGCAGCGGCGCCCCGCCGAGCAGGTGCAGATGTAGCTGGAACACGGTCTGGCCGCCGTGGCGGTTGCAGTTGATCACGCAGCGATAACCGTCGTCGGCGAAACCCTGGCCCTTGGCATACTTCGCCGCGGCCAGGAACAGCTTGCCGACCAGTTCCGCATGACCCGGCGTGAGGTCATTCAAGGTCGCGATCGGCGCCTTCGGCACGAACAGCACATGCACCGGCGCCTGCGGATTGATGTCCTTGAAGGCGATGAGATCGTCGTCCTCGTAGACGATGTCGGCGGGGATTTCGCGGCGCACGATCTTGCCGAAGATGGTATCGCTCATGACAGCTCCTTCAGGTCAGGGTCTGGCGGCTGCCGAAGGCGTGAGCCAGCGTGCCGCGGTCGATGAATTCCAGTTCGCCGCCTAACGGCACGCCATGGGCCAGGCGGGTGGCGCGCACGCCGGCCTCGCGCGCGAGTTGCGAGAGCAGATGGGCCGTCGCCTCGCCTTCCACGGTCGGGTTGGTCGCGACGATGAGTTCCTTGATTTCGCCGCTGCGCAGACGCTCGGCCAGCAGATCGAGACCCAGTTCGCGCGGCCCGAGGCCATCGAGCGGGCTCAGGCGGCCGAGCAGCACGAAATACAGTCCCCGAAAACCGGTCGCCGCCTCGACGGCAGCCTGATCGATCGGACCTTCCACGACGCAGAGCAGGCTCGCGTCCCGGGACACATTGGCGCAAACGGTACAAATTTCGGCTTCGCTGAACCCGCGGCAGCGCCGGCAATTGCCGATGCGCTCGACCGCGGCGGTCAGCCGCTCGGCCAGACGGCTCGCGCCGGCACGGTCGCGCTCGAGAATATGAAAAGCCATGCGCTGCGCACTCTTGGCGCCGACGCCGGGCAGACAGCGCAAGGCGTCGATGAGCTCGGCCAGCAGGATCGAACCGGCGCTCATGGTTCAGAAGGGCATCGAGAAGCCCGGCGGCAGATTCATGCCGCCGGCAACGCCGGCCATACGCGACTGGGTTTCGCTGGCGAGCTTGTTCGCCGCGTCGTTGAATGCCGCGGCGATCAGGTCTTCGGCCATCTCGGGGTCGTCCTGCAGCAGCTTGCGGTCGACATTGACGCGGCGCACTTCGTGGCGACCGTTCATGAGCACGCTGACCAGCCCGCCGCCGGCGCTGCCGGTGACTTCGAGCTGGGCGATTTCTTCCTGTGCCTTCTTCAGGTTTTCCTGCATGCGCTGCGCTTGCTGCATGAGGTTGCCGAGGGGTCCACGCATGGTTGGCTCCAGAGGGATGTTCGAGTCTTGCGGAAATGGTGCCGGCGGGCGGCCGCGCCAAGGCTCCTGCGGCTCAGGCGCTGGGCGTCGCGTTGTCGTTGACGCGGACCGACTGAGGCACGATGCGCGCACCGAATTCGTGCATCGCCGCCTGCACGAACGGATCCTGCTCCATGTCCTGTTCGGCCTGCTGCTGGCGAGCGCTGCGCGTGCGCGCGATCTGCTCGGCCGGCGTCTCCACACCCGCGCGCGCGCGTTCGAAATTCAGGCGCAGCGGACGGCCGGTCGCGGCAGCCAGTCTTTCCTGCAGCTGGCTGGCCATTGCCGGCGAGTGCAGGTTTTCGTGTTCGGGCTTGAGCGCGAGGCGCAGTACATCACCGTCGACCGCGAGCAGCGCCGCATGCTGCGCCAGCTGGCCGAGCGGGCCGCGCAGGCCGGCGCGTTCGATGAGCTGCGGCCAGTCGCGCTGCTCGAGCGCGACCGGCGCCACCACGGCAGGCTCCGGCACGGCAGGCGGTACCGAAGTCACTGCGGTTGCAACGATGGCAGCCGGCGCCTCCGGCAACGGTGTCGACGCCATCGGCGGCAGCTTCGGCATCGCTGCGGTCGGCTCGGGCGACACCGCCGGGACCGGCGCGCGCGCGGGCGTGATCGTAGCGGCGGCGGGCGCGGTTGCTTCGGCGGCGTAGGGCGTAGCGACCTCCTCGCGCACCGACTGCATGCGCGAGCCGGCCGGAGCGCCAGCGCTGCCCGCGGCCGTAGCGCGCGGTTGCGGCGGCGGCGTGGCGCCGCCGGCCGCGTCACCGGCCGGCGCAAACGCGAGCAGGCGCAGCAGCGCCATCTCGAAGCCGGCGCGCGGTGTCGGCGCGAGCGCGAGGTCGCGTCGTCCACTGATGCACAATTGGTAGTACAGCTGCACTTCGTCCGCGGCCAGCGACTGCGCGAAACGGGCGACGTCCTGCGCATCCGCGACGTTTTCGCCGACGTGGTCGGGTACGAGCTGGCGCAGTTGTACGCGATGCAGCAACGCGGCCAGGTCGTCGAGCACGAGGCCGAAATCCGGGCCGAACTCGGCCAGCTTGGTGACCTCGGCGAACAGCGCATTGCCGTCATTGGCGCAGATCGCGTCGAACAGGCGCGTGACCTGGGCGCGTTCGATCGTCCCCAGCATGGTGCGCACATCAGCTACCTGCACGCTGCCGCCGCCATAGGCGATGGCCTGGTCCAGCAGCGACAGTCCGTCGCGCAGCGAACCGTCGGCGCCTTTGGCAAGCAGGCCTATGGCGTCGGCGTCGAAGCCGATCTGCTCCGCAGCGAGGATATGCCGCATCTGCCCCGCGATCTGCTCGGGCAGCAGGCGCTTGAGATTGAACTTGAGGCAGCGCGACAGCACGGTCACCGGAAGCTTCTGCGGGTCGGTGGTCGCGAGCAGGAACTTGACGTGCGCCGGCGGCTCTTCCAGCGTCTTGAGCAAGGCATTGAAGGCGTTCTTCGACAGCATGTGGACTTCGTCGATGAGGAAGACCTTCTGCCGTCCGCGGGCTGGCGTGTACTGCGCGCTTTCGATCATTTCGCGCACGTCGTCGACACCGGTGTGACTGGCCGCATCGATCTCGAGCAGATCGACGAAGCGGCCCGCATCGATATCGAGACAGGCGCGGCATTCGCCGCAGGGTTGCGAGGATTGGCCGCGTTCGCAGTTCAGCGACTTGGCGAAGATGCGCGCGATCGTGGTCTTGCCCACGCCGCGGGTACCGGTGAACAGGAAAGCATGGTGCAGACGTCCGCCATCCAGCGCGTTGGACAAGGCCCGTACCACATGTTCCTGGCCGACCAGCTCGCTGAACCGCTTGGGCCGCCACTTGCGCGCAAGGACTTGATACGACATGCCGTTTCCTTCAGACCAAGCGCGGATTGTGCCACGCCGGGCGGTTGCCGGGCGCACGTGCCGGGCACCCGCAACGCGCAGAGCAGCAACGGCGCGCGCCGCCATCGACAGGCCGGTCGTCCAACGGTGCCTACTCGTGGTCCGGCGTTCGCAACGGGTAGGCGGTTTGCGCCGGTTGTTCTAGGCTTGGCGCGCGCACGGTGGTCCAGCCGTACGCCTGCAAGGAGAAAACAAGCCTCATGTCGTCAGCCAGCCGCAAGCCCGCTGCGATGCCGCTCAAGGATCCGGGTCCGACGCCCGCCGAACGCGCCGCGGTGCAGGACGCGATCGCGGCGTGCCGCGAACTTCCGGGCGCGTTGCTGCCGCTATTGCATGCGGTGCAGGACACCCTCGGCTACGTGCCGCCGCAGGCCGTGCCGATGATCGCGCACGGCCTCAACCTCTCGCGCGCCGACGTGCACGGCGTGATCAGCTTCTATCACCATTTCCGCGCCGCGCCGCCGGGCCGTCATGTGGTGCAACTGTGCCGCGCGGAAAGCTGCCAGGCGATGGGTTCGGCCGCACTGGAAGCCTGTGCGAAACAGCACCTGCGCATCGACTACGGCCAGACCAGCGCGAGTGGCGCAGTCACCCTGGAGCCGGTGTATTGCCTCGGCAACTGTGCGCTGTCGCCGGCCTTGCTGCTCGACGGCGAACTCCTCGGCCGCGTCACGCCGGCCCGGCTGACGCAACTGCTGGACGCGCTGGATGCACAGGCATGAGCGTGACCGTGTTCGTGCCGATCGATTCGGCCGCGCTGTCGGTCGGCGCCGGTGCCGTCGCGACGCGCATCGTCGAGGAAGCCGCGCGCCGCGGCCTCGATGTGCGTCTGGTACGCAATGGTTCGCGTGGACTGTTCTGGCTGGAACCGCTGGTCGAAGTTGCGACACCGGCCGGCCGCAGCGCCTACGGACCGGTCGACGCCGACGATGTCGCGAATCTGTTCGACGCGGATTTCCTGCACGGTGGCACGCATGCGCTGTCGCTCGGCCTGACCGAGGAGATTCCCTTCCTCGAGCGCCAGGAACGCCTGACCTATCGCCGCCTCGGCGTCATCGATCCGCTCGATCTTGCCGACTACGCCGCCCATGAAGGCTGGCAAGGACTGCGCCGCGCGCTGACGCTGCCGCCCGCCGCGATCGTGCAGGAAGTGCTGGATTCGGGACTGCGCGGCCGCGGCGGCGCCGCGTTCCCGGCCGGCATCAAATGGAAGACCTGCGCCGACGCGGCCGCGGCGCAGAAGTACGTCGTCTGCAATGCCGACGAGGGCGATTCGGGCACCTATGCGGACCGCCTGACCCTCGAAGGCGATCCGTTCTCGCTGATCGAAGGGATGCTGATCGCCGGCCTCGCCGTCGGCGCGAGCGAGGGCTATGTCTACATCCGCAGCGAATACCCGCGCGCCTTCCAGGTGTTTTCGCAGGCGATTGCGCAGGCGACCGCCGCCGGCTATCTCGGTACCGATGCCGCCGGCAGCGGCAAGCCGTTCCGGCTGCAGGCGCGCCTGGGTGCCGGCGCGTATATCTGCGGCGAGGAGACCTCACTGCTCGAATCGCTCGAAGGCAAGCGCGGCCAGGTGCGAATCAAGCCGCCGCTGCCGGCGATCAAAGGCCTGTTCGGTCAGCCCACCGTCATTAATAACGTCGTCACGCTCGCGAGCGTGCCGGTGATCCTGGCGCGCGGCGCGGCGTTCTATCGGGACTTCGGCATGGGCCGCTCGCGCGGCACGATTCCGCTGCAGCTTGCCGGCAACGTGCGCCGCGGCGGCCTCGTCGAAAAGGCGTTCGGACTCAGCCTGCGCGAACTGTTGCACGACTTCGGCGGCGGCACGGCCACGGGCCGGCCGATCCGCGCGGTGCAGGTCGGCGGACCACTCGGTGCCTATCTGCCGGAAGCGGCCTTCGACACCGTGATCGACTACGAAGCCTTCGCCGCTGCCGGCGGCATGCTGGGCCACGGCGGCGTGGTGGTGTTCGACGATTCCGTCGACATGGCCGCGCAGGCGCGCTTCGCGATGGAATTCTGCGCGGTCGAATCCTGCGGCAAATGCACGCCCTGCCGCCTCGGCTCGACCCGCGGCGTGGAGGTGATCGACCGCATCACCGCCGGAATCGAGACGGAGCGCAACGAAGTGCTGCTGCGCGACCTGTGCGACACCCTGGTGAATGGATCGCTCTGCGCGCTGGGCGGCATGGCGCCGTTCCCGGTGCTGAGCGCGCTGGACCACTATCCGGAAGATTTCGGCCTGAGCCGATGAACCCCGGGCTTAACCCCCATCGACCGGCGCGCGTACATCGCGCGGCGGCGAACTGAGCAGAAACCGGCGCTCGCGCGCGGGAGGAATCGCATGCTGTCCATCGTCGAAAACGATCTCGGTACGCCGGCCGCGACATCGACCGCGACCGTTGCCCTGGAGATCGACGGTCAGTCGGTCCGCGTACCCGAGGGCACCTCGGTGCTGCGCGCCGCCGCCCTGATCGGCACCGCGATCCCGAAACTTTGCGCGACCGAGTCGCTCGAAGCCTTCGGCTCCTGCCGCCTGTGCCTGGTCGAGATCGAAGGACGCAAGGGCTATCCGGCCTCGTGCACGACGCCGGTCGCCGCGGGCATGAAGGTGAAGACACAGAGCGGCAAACTCGGCCAGCTGCGCCGCGGCGTCATGGAATTGTATATTTCCGACCATCCGCTCGACTGCCTCACCTGCCCCACCAACGGCCACTGCGAGCTGCAGGACATGGCCGGCGCCGTCGGCCTGCGCGAAGTGCGCTACGGCTACGACGGCGCGAATCACCTCGACGCGAAGAAGGACGAGAGCAATCCCTATTTCACCTTCGATCCGTCCAAGTGCATCGTGTGTTCGCGCTGCGTGCGCGCCTGCGACGAAGTGCAGGGTACGTTCGCGCTGACCATCCAGGGCCGCGGCTTCGATTCAACCGTCTCGGCCAGCCAGAACGAATCGTTCCTCGGTTCCGAATGCGTCAGCTGCGGCGCCTGCGTACAGGCCTGCCCGACCGCGACGCTGACCGAGAAATCGCTGATCGCGCTCGGCCAGGCCGAGCACAGCGTCGTTACGACCTGCGCGTATTGCGGCGTGGGCTGTTCATTCCGCGCCGAGATGAAGGGCGAGGAACTCGTGCGCATGGTCCCGGACCAGAACGGCCAGGCCAATCACGGACATTCCTGCGTCAAGGGCCGCTTCGCGCTCGGCTATGCGACGCACCGCGACCGCATCACCACGCCGATGCTGCGCAAGCGCATCAGCGACCCGTGGCAGCCGGTCAGCTGGGAAGTCGCGATCGGCCATGTCGCCGCCGAGTTCAAACGCCTGCAGGCTCAATACGGCAAGCACTCGGTCGGGGGCATCACCTCGTCACGCTGCACGAACGAGGAGACCTACCTCGTGCAGAAGCTCGTGCGCGCCGGCTTCGGCACCAACAATGTCGACACCTGTGCGCGCGTCTGCCATTCACCGACCGGCTACGGTCTCAAGCAGACGCTCGGGGAATCCGCCGGCACGCAGAACTTCGACTCGGTAGCACAGGCCGACGTGGTGCTCGTGATCGGCGCCAATCCGACCGACGGCCATCCGGTGTTCGCGTCGCGGCTCAAGCAGCGTCTGCGCGAAGGCGCAAAGCTGATCGTGATCGATCCGCGCCGCATCGATCTCGTGCGCACGCCGCACATCCAGGCGCAGCATCACCTGAAGCTGCGTCCCGGCACGAACGTGGCCGTGCTCAACGCGCTGGCGCACGTGATCGTCGCCGAAGGCCTCGTCGACGACGCGTTCGTCGCGCAGCGTTGCGAAGGTCCGGCCTTCGCGAAATGGCGCGCGTTCGTGTCGCTGGACAACAACTCGCCTGAAGCACTGGAAACCGAAACCGGTGTGGCGGCGGCCGAAGTGCGCGCCGCGGCGCGGCTGTACGCGACCGGCGGCAACGGCGCGATCTACTACGGGCTGGGCGTGACCGAGCATTCGCAGGGCTCGACCGCAGTCATGGCCATCGCCAATCTCGCCATGGCGACGGGCAACATCGGCCGCGTCGGCGTCGGCGTGAATCCGCTGCGCGGGCAGAACAACGTGCAGGGTTCCTGCGACATGGGTTCGTTCCCGCACGAATTCCCCGGCTACCGGCACGTCTCCGATGTGGCCGTGCGCGAGAGCTTCGAGGCCGCCTGGGGCGTGCCGCTGCACGACGAACCCGGCCTGCGCATCCCGAACATGTTCGAGGCCGCGCTCGACGGCAGCTTCAAGGGTCTCTACATCGAAGGCGAAGACATCGCGCAGAGCGATCCGAACACGCAGCATGTCACCGCCGCGCTTAGCGCGATGGAGTGCGTCGTCGTGCAGGACCTGTTCCTGACCGAATCGGCCAAGCTCGCCCACGTGTTCCTGCCAGGCTCCTCGTTCCTCGAGAAGGACGGCACGTTCACCAATGCGGAGCGGCGCATCTCGCGCGTACGGAAGGTGATGGCCCCGAAAGCCGGCTATGCCGACTGGGAGATCACCCAGCTCATCGCCCAGGCCATGGGCTATCCGATGCACTACACGCATCCCTCGCAGATCATGGACGAGATCGCCGCGCTGACGCCGACCTTCGCCGGCGTGAGTTTCGCGCGCATCGACGAACTCGGCTCGATCCAGTGGCCCTGCAACGACGCGCATCCGTTCGGCACGCCGACCATGCACATCGACGAATTCGTCCGCGGCAAAGGCAGGTTCATGCTGACCGAATACGTGCCGACCGCGGAAAAGGTCAACGCGCGCTTTCCGCTGCTGCTGACCACCGGACGCATCCTGTCGCAGTACAACGTCGGCGCGCAGACGCGCCGCACGCCGAACGTGCTGTGGCACGACGAGGACGTGCTGGAACTGCATCCCTTCGACGCGGACGAACGCGGCATCGCCGACGGCGACTGGGTCGGCATCGAAAGCCGCGCCGGCGACACCGTGTTGCGCGCGCGGATCTCCGATCGCATGCAGCCGGGCGTGGTCTACACCACCTTCCATTTCCCCGAGTCCGGCGCGAATGTCGTGACGACAGAAAACTCCGACTGGGCGACGAACTGCCCCGAGTACAAGGTCACGGCGGTGCAGGCCACGCGCGTGTCGCAGCCGTCGGACTGGCAGCGCCGCCACCAGGCCTTCACCGAGAAACAGCTGGATCTGCTCGGCCCGGCGCATCCGGCAGCGACCTGAGGCGACATGGACGTCGACGGCAACGCGACACGTCCGCCGGCCGGAGCTGTACAGCGCCCGGTCGCGCGCTGGCGCAATGGCCGTGTCGACGAACACGCCGACTGCGTGGCGGAAGAAGTACCGGTTGCCATCGTGTGCAATTCGCAGCATTTCGCCGTGATGATGGCCACACCGGCCGACCTCGACGATTTCGCGCTCGGCTTCGCGCTGAGCGAAGGCCTGATCGCCGCACCGGCGGAATTGCTGGGTTTGCACGCGCAGACCCAGCTCGAAGGCGTGGAACTGCACCTGACCCTGCCGCCTGAACGCGCCGCCGCGCTGGCCCGGCGCGAGCGCAGCCTAGAAGGGCGCAGCGGCTGCGGCGTCTGCGGCAGCCGGCATCTCGAAGACCTGCTGCGCGTACCGCCTCGCGTGACGGCGAGCCCGCGCATCACGGCCGCGGCGCTGGACGCGGCGCTGGCTCAGCTCGCCAATCACCAATCCCTCGCCGCCGCGACCGGCGCGACTCACGCCGCGGCCTGGGCCGACGACAGCGGTCGGATACAGCTGCTGCGCGAGGACGTCGGCCGCCACAATGCGCTGGACAAGCTGATCGGCGCGCTGCATCGCGACGGCCGCAGCCTCGATGCGGAGGCGGGCTTCGCGATCGTGACCAGCCGCGCGAGCTACGAGATCGCGATGAAAGCGGCCAGCGCCGGCATCGCCGTGCTCGCGGCGATTTCGGCACCGACCGCGCTCGCGATCTCGCTGGCTGACAGCGCCGGTCTCACTCTGATCGGTTTCGCGCGCCCCGGCGGCTGCGCGGTCTATACCCACGCCGGCCGTTACGCCGGACAGCCCGCGGAACCGCGCGAGGCAGCGCATGCCGCACCGCCTGCCCGACAACCCGGAGACGACGCCTGAACATCGAACGCCTGGTCAGCATGGCCAACGACATCGCCCGCTACTTCGCCTCCGAACCCGACCGGGAAGAAGCCGTCACCGGCATCGCCACCCACCTCAAGCGCTTCTGGGAACCCCGCATGCGCGAAGCCATCATCACCCACTGCCGCGACGCCGACGGCGAAGGCCTGCACGAACTGGCCCGCGACGCGGTGGCGCGTTTGGTTGATGGCTGAGTACACCAAGAAAGCAGCGAGCCGCGTCGCGCAGAGACAGCAGAGGGGCGTGGCTTCAGCGAAACTCTATTGAGGCAAACGGCGGTGGAACGCGCAGCGTTTGGCAGAATTTATGGAAGATGACGTGGATGCAGACATCAGAGCTTCGGGTGAACGCACGCTCGACGTCAACACCATCCCCACCCAACCCTCCGGCCCGTTGGGTGTTCAAGGCAGCCAGAACCTTGCGGTTCTGAGCGGCTGCCTTTCACCCCCTTGAACGGGAGGGCTCAAGGCGCTCTGCTCTCGCTTGTGGAGCCCCCTTAAGTTAAGGGGGCGGCCGAACGCGTAGCGTTTGGCCAGGGTTGTGGAGATCTGGTGTACGTCAAGAAGCTGCAAAGCGGACGTCGCTTAGCAGGTGAAGCAGAGCGGCAACTCCGCCAGCCACATCCCGGCACCCGAATCACTCACTACCGTTGCTCCCTTCCGGGCCTGGCGGAGTTTGCAAGCTATCGTCGCGAGAGGACCGACGGAGTCACCATAAATCGTGCACTGGAACGGCGGTGTACCGTTCAGGCTGTTGCGGAAAATCTGGCGGAGAGAGAGGGATTCGAACCCTCGATACGGGGATAAGCCGTATACACACTTTCCAGGCGTGCTCCTTCAACCACTCGGACACCTCTCCAACCCGCTTCCGCAACCCCATCCCTGGAGCCCGCAAGCGGGGCGCGGAGGATACCCGGAAGGTGGATCGCAGACAAGGTCACGGTTGGACCGGGCTTCCATCCGGATGCAGCCAGCCGGAAGCGCCGTCGCGGTAGAACTCGTTCTTCCAGATCGGTACACGCTGCTTGATCTCGTCGATGACGAAGCGGCATGCGGCGAATGCGGCGTCGCGGTGCGCGGCGCTGACCCCGACCCATACCGCCAGGTCGCCGATCGCGAGATCGCCCGTGCGGTGCACGCAGATCGCGCGTTCGATCGCGAAGCGCGCCGCGGCTTGCGCGAGGATGCGCCCTCCCTCGGCCAGCGCCAGCGGCGCATAGGCCTGATAGGCCAGGCGCTGTACCGGCTTGCCCTCGTTGTGGTCACGGACCCAGCCTTCGAACGTGATGCAGGCGCCGGCGCTCGCGCTGGCCAGTTCGCGCGCGAGGAGGGCGCTGTCGAGCGCGCCATCGGCAAGACGGAAGGCGCTCATCCGCCCGACACCGGCGGCAGGAACACGATCTCGTCGCCGTCGCGCAGCGCGCTGTCCCAATCCGCGAATTCGCCGTTCACCGCAACGCGCAAGCGCTCGGTTGCAAGCGTCAGGCCGTGTTGCCGGGCGACCTGCGCATACAGCGCACGCGGATCCTGCGCCATCGAGGCGACGACTTCGCTGTCGCAGCCGGTGCGATCGCGCAGCGACGCGAAATACAGCAGGCGATACGTGAGCGGCTCACTCATTCCGGCGCGTGCCCGGCGACGACGTCGCGCTTGCCGCCGGATTTTTCCAGCAGCGCGATATCGCCGATGACGATGTCGTGGCTCAGCGCCTTGCACATGTCGTAGATCGTCAGCGCCGCGACGCTCGCGCCAGTCAGGGCTTCCATCTCCACACCGGTCTTGTGCGTGATGCCGACTTCGCAGCGGATGCGCAGTTCGGTCGGAGAAACGAACGCGATGTCGAAGTCGCACCGTTCGATCGCGAGCGGATGGCAGAACGGAATCAGCTCGTGCGTGCGCTTGGCCGCGAGCGTGCCCGCAACGATCGCGGTATCGACGATCGCGCCTTTCTTGCCGCGCAAACCAGTGCGCTGCAGCTCGGCCGCGACATCCGGCGGAAAGCGCACGCACGCCTGCGCGACCGCGCGGCGGAACGTCGCCGTCTTCTGCGCGACGTCGACCATGCGCGGATGACCGCTCGCATCGACGTGGCTCAATCGGGTGGAATCCATGGCCAGGACGCTATCCTCCAATCGCAAACATTTCGACGCGCGGCTCGTTGCCGCGCGCGCGCAATTCGGCGCGGCGTTCGCTGTAGCGGTCGTCGCGCTGCCGCCAGTGCGCCGCAATCGTCGCGGCGATCGTCGCATCGTCCGCGCCGCCGCGCAGCAAGGTGCGCAGATCGAAGCCTTCGCTGGCGAACAGGCAGGTATACAGCTTGCCGTCGGCGGACAGACGCGCGCGCGTGCAGTCGCCGCAGAACGGCGTGCTGACCGAGCTGATGAAGCCGATCTCGCCGCCGCCGTCGACGAAGCGCCAGCGCTCCGCGACGTCGTGGCTGTTCGCCCGCCCCAGCGCCTGCAGCGGCCAGCGCGCACCGATGTGCGCGCGCAGCTCCGCACTCGGCACGACGCGATCACGCTGCCAGCCGTTGAGCGTGCCGACGTCCATGTATTCAATGAAGCGCAACACGTGCGGCGTACCGCGAAAATGTGCGACCAGATCGAGCACGCCCGCATCATTGATGTCGCGCATCACGACGGTGTTGAGCTTGAGCGCCCCGAAGCCCTCGGCCTCTGCCGCCGCGATTGCTGCCAACGCTTCGCCGATCTCGCCGCGGTTGCCGGACAGCTGGCGGTAGACGACAGGATCGAGGCTGTCCAGGCTCAGGGTGATGCGATCGAGCCCGGCTTCGCGCAGCTCGCGCGCCTGGCGCGGCAACAGAACGCCGTTGGTGGTCAATGCGATGTCGGCAATGCCGGGTATGCGCTTGAGCCAGCGCACCAGCAGCGGCAGTTCGCGGCGCAGCAGCGGTTCGCCACCGGTGAGGCGGATCTTGCGCACCCCGAGGCCGGCGAACACGCGCGCCAGCCGTTCGATCTCCTCGAACGAGAGGCGTGCGTGCTTGTCGAGAAACTGATGGTGGTCGGGATACTGGTCTTCGGGCAGGCAATACGGGCAGCGGAAGTTGCAGCGATCGACGACCGAGATGCGCAAGTCCGTCAGTCCGCGCTGCCAGCGGTCTGCCGGCGGTGCTTCGATCAGGGCGAGCGGGATGTGCGAGTCCACTACAACGCCCGCAAATTCGGTTCGGCCAGCCGCAGCGGCTGCGCCGCGCTCAGCGCAAAGCGCTCGCCAGCGCGCGCGATGCGATAGCCGCGCGCCGCCAGCGCGGCACCGTCGGCAACACTGCCGTAGTGGTACAGCACGAGGCGCGTGCGCAGCTCCGCCGGATATTCGCGCTCGATGTCGTCGATGCCGGTATGCGACGGGTTGCCGACCAGGCCGCAATCGTGCGCGACCAGTTCGCCCGCGGCGGCGTAGCGGCTCAGCATCTCCGGAACCGGCCGTGTATCGCCGGTCCAGACGAAGCTGCCGCGCAGCGCCAGCGCGAACGCCGTGTCGGGCGCGTGGTGGCGCACCGGGAAGGCATCGAACCACAGGTCCTGCAGCCAGAATCCACGCGACAACGGCACGAGCTGGAACGCGTCCCAGAAATTCGCACCGCCCTCGGCCAGCACGTTGGGGTAGTCGGCGATGCGCGCCTGCAGCAGCGGCACCAGCGCCGCGTGGGCGAACACGCGCACGCGGCCGCGCAGGGCCGCATCGAAGTAGATCTTCGTGAACAGGCGCTCGAAGCCGCCGATGTGATCGAGATGGGTATGGGTGACGTAGATAGCCTGCGGCACGCGCGCATAGCGTTCGAGATAGCGCGTCAGCGTTTCAGGCCCACAATCGATCAGCAGCAGCGGTTCGCCGTCGCGTTCGAGCACAGCACCGGACGATCCCAGCTCGACTGCCTGGGACGAACCGACGCCGAGAAACTGCAGTGCGAGGGTCATGATTCCCGTTCCGCCGCGATGGCCACGCCATTGTCCAGCACCGTACGTGCGGCCGTATAGGCGCCCTGCAAGGGCTGCCACAGCGTGCTGTCGAAGTGCGCTTCTCCCTCGCCGGCCGCGCCGACCTTGAGCAGCGACCGGCGCAGGCGTTCGAGATTCTGCTGCGGCCAGTCCTGCCGCGAAGCGCGCAGCTCGCCGCGATCGAAATCGATGAGATGCACGATGCCGGCGGCCGCAAGCACGTTGTGCGCGTTGAGATCGGCGTGCCAGACCCGGTTGGCGTGAAACGCCGCCACCGCGGCGCCGGCCTGACGCATCAGCGCGGCGTCGAGCCGGTGATCACGCGCGAGTTCGGCCAAAGTCTGTGCCCCGGGAATCAGATGCGTGAGCAGGTCGGCGCGGTAGAACAGGCCGCTGCGGCGGTAGCGTGCCGCGAGCGGCCGCGGCGCCGGCAATTGCAAGGCTTGCAGATGTCGCAACAAGCGGAATTCGGCGAACGGTCGCGAGCGCTCCGCGCCGTTCCAGAAATAGCGATCACCGAGCAACCGTGCGACCGCGCCGCCGCGGCGGTAGTGGCGCAGCACCGCAGCGCCTGCCGGTGTGTACACCTGCCACGCGGCACCGCGACCGCCAGCGACGGCGCCGGATTGCCAGTGCGCCGGATCGAACCAATCGTCGTCGACTTGTGCGGCGATCGACGCGTCGCACAGAATCGCGCTCGCGTCGGTGGTCTTCAGGGTCGCTTCGTTCATCGCGTGCGCCGCAGCCGCTGCCGCGTTCGTCTCGTCATCATCTCTTCGGCATTCTAGCAACCGCATGTCCGTCCCGGCAGCAACGCCACCCGAAACCCTGTGCCTGCTGCGCACGTCCGCGCTCGGCGACGTCAGCCACGTGGTGCCGCTCGTGCGCACGGTACAGGCGCACTGGCCGTCGACCGCGCTGACCTGGATCGTCGGCAAGCTCGAACACAAGCTGGTCGGCGACCTGCCCGGCGTCGAATTCATCGTGTTCGACAAGGCCAAGGGACGGGAAGGCTATGCCGCCGTGCGCCGCACACTCGGTGGACGCCGCTTCGACGCTCTGCTGCACATGCAGGTCGCACTCCGCTCGAATCTGCTCAGCGCGCTGGTGTCGGCGCGCCGGCGCGTCGGCTACGACGCGGCGCGCGCGCGCGACCTGCACGGACTGTTCGTGAATCAACGCATTCCCGCGCGCAGCGGCGAACATGTGCTCGATGCGATCGGCAGCTTTCTCGAGCCGCTGGGATTGAAACAGACCGAAATACGCTGGGATCTTCCGGTGCCGCAGGCCGCCGAGGCGTTCGCCGAGCAGCATCTGCCCGACGCGGTGCAGACTCTGCTCGTCAGCCCCTGCTCCAGCCATCGGCTGCGCAACTGGCGCCCCGAACGCTACGCCGCCGTCATGGAGCATGCCGCGCAACGCGGCTGGCGCGTAGTCCTGTGCGGCGGCCCCAGCGCCTATGAGCGCGAATTCGGCGACGCGATCACGCGAGGGCTCGCGCACTGCGAGCCCGTCGACCTGATCGGCAAGGACACGCTCAAGCAACTGCTCGCGCTGCTGCGCCGGGCCGACCTGGTGCTGACGCCGGACTCAGGCCCGATGCATCTGGCCAACGCGATGGGAACCGCCGTGCTGGGACTGCACGCGGCGAGCAATCCGCATCGTTCCGGCCCGTATTCCGAGCGGCGCTGGTGTGTCGATCGCTACGATGCTGCGGCGCGGCGCTTCCGCGGCAAGCCCGCGGCGCAGTTGCGCTGGGGTACGAAGATCGAACATGAAGGCGTCATGGACCTGATCGAAACCGACGCCGTGATCGAGCGCTTCGAGGCTTTCGCGCGGGAGCGCCAGCCAGACAGATCGGCCTGAATAACTAGTTCTTGTAGTTCTGGTACGACTTTTCCTCGATCAGCTGCGAGCCGAGCTTGAGATTGATCTCGCGCTTGATCGCGGCGCGGTCGTCGTTCTGGAAATACACCGCACGGGCGAGTTCGATGAACTCCGCGTCGAAGGCCTGGGCCTTTTCCTTGAGGCGGATGCGGTCCTCGATGTCCCACAGCGACTGGTTCACCTGCTTGAGCCGCGCGCGCTCGGCGTCGATGTCGATCGCCGCGGCAGCATCGTTGCGCCACACCTCGGCCAGCAGATCCAGTTCCTTGCGCACATTGGCCAGCTTGGCCAGGTCGACGATCTGTTCGGACTTGATCTCGAGAATAGTGATCTTGTCGATCAGTTCGCCGTGGGAAATCGGAGTGGTGATCAGCGACATGCGGGCAGGATCCGGGGCAAAGCACGAGCGTAGCCGAAGTGCCGGCAGCCCGGGCGGAAAACGAAAGCGCCCCGCGAGGGGGCGTGCACCTTGGTGAAAAGAAAAACGCCCCGCGAGGGGGCGTGCGCCCTTAGTGAAAACAAAAACGCCCCACGAGGGGGCGTTTTGCTGGTGCTGGCGGAGAGGGTGGGATTCGAACCCACGGTACGCTTACACGTACGCCTGATTTCGAGTCAGGTACATTCGACCACTCTGCCACCTCTCCGGAACTGTTGGCCTTGCGGCCAGCCCTGCCGGTGGCGCGGCGAGGGGCGCGAATAGTACGAGCTACGCGCAATGGATTCAAGCCGGCGCGAACGGCAACCTTCCGGCTGACGCAAGCTTCCCCGGGATTGCGTATTACTTCATCGTGGAGCCTCACCGCCGCGACGCGCGCTTGCCTAGGGATGGCGCACGGCGGCATGCTATGACCTAGTTCGTTTTTCGCCTGTGCCGACGTTTTATAAATGCCGGCACCGTGCGTCTGGCGATGGCCACTGAACCCGAACCAGGCTTCGCGCATGATCGAATTCGGACACAGCTCCCACGTCGGCCTGCGCCGCGAACACAACGAAGACACGTATTACGCCGACCCGGACCTGGGTCTGTGGCTCGTTGCGGACGGGATGGGCGGGCATGAGCACGGCGAAGTCGCCAGCGCGATCGCCCGCGATACGCTGATCGAGGAAGTGCGCAAGGGCACTGCCATCGGTCGCGCAATCCAGCTCGCCGACGAGGAAATCATCCGTCATTCCAGCCGCCGCGCCGAAGCGCTGCCGATGGGCACGACCGTGGCGGCGGTCAGCGTCAGCGGCGACCATTTCGAAATGGCCTGGGTCGGCGACAGCCGTGTCTACGTCTGGAACGGCGCGCTCAAGCAGCTCTCCCAGGACCATTCCTACGTCCAGGAACTCATCGAACAGGGCGCGATCACGGCGGAACAGGCGCGCACGCACCCGCACCGCAACGTGGTCACCCAGGCGCTGGGCGTGACCGATCCGCAGAGTCTGCGCGTGGAAACCATCACCGGTACGCTGCAGGCGGGCATGCAGATCCTGCTGTGCAGCGACGGCCTGACCGAAGAAGTGGAAGATGCGCAGATTGACACTATCCTTGCCCGCGCCGATCTGTCGGCGCAGGAATGTGTCGATCACCTGATCCTCGCCGCGCTCGACGGCGGGGGTTCGGACAACGTCACCGTAGTACTGATCCGCCGGCGTTGAACCGGCGGGGATTCTCGCGCCGCGTCACGGGAAAAACAGCCGCCACAGCGGTGTAATCCGGCGTCGCAGTCCGATGCACAAAAAACGAACGCAGGCGCGGTTCAGCGCCCGACGTCGCGTGACAGTCTGCCTGTCGATGGCATGCCGGAGCGGCGCGCCAATGGGGGGGCGAGCACTGCCGGCATACGATCAGAGAATCGTAGCCGCACGCTCAACCACACTCGCATGGTCAGCCGACTGACCGGCCTGCGGATGCGACACACCCACGATTCCTCCGGCACGCGCGGCTCGATCCGCGCGTGCCGCTCCCTCTACGGCGCGCCGCCCTTGAGCGATTTCAGCGCCGCCTGGAAGCTGCCCATGGAATATCCGTTCTCGTTCTTGAGCACGGCGTAGACGCCGTCGAGCTTGGCCTTCAGCGCGTCCGCGCGCGCCTTGTCGATCGCGCCGGTGTTCTCGAAGGCGACGATGACCGACTGCGCCGCCATGGCCGCTTGTTCGGCCGCGTCATAGTCGCGGTATTCGCCGCGCGCCGCGTCGGCTTCGATATCGGCCAGGATGGCGTTGAGGCTGCCGCCGTCGAACTTGTGCTGCGCAACGCGCGGCAGCAGTTCGGCCAGGCTCGCGCGCAGACGCCGGGCGGCGGCCAGGGTCGCCTCGCGATTTTCCGTCGTCGCCCGGTGCAGCGCGCGGGTCTGTTCCAGCACGCGTGCCTCAGCCGATTTGTCAACCGCGGCCAGCACATGGCGGAACATCACGAGATTGGCGTCGTAGAGCCGTACCACACCCGGTCCCAGGCCCGTGCCCTGGCGCGGTCCCCAGCTCTTGTCCGACATGCGTTTGTGGCAGGCGAAGCAGTTGAACAGCACGAGTTCGGGAAAGATGCCCTGCATGCCGGCTTTCGGGTCGGTCAGCTGGTCGAGCAGATTGGCCGCGGCGACACCCTGGCCCACGGCCCAGTCGCGCACGCCGCTGAATTCGCCCTTGCGCTGGATCCAGTCCTCGTCGATCGCGTAATGCGGCCGGCCGAGCCAGGTGAAGGTGTCGAGCTCGAAGGTCAGCCGCGGATGCCCGGCACCCATGATGCGGTGCGTGATCATGCGGTCCTTCGTGCCCATATGGCAGGACAGACATAACTCGGCCCGCTTGACCGGATCGTCCGTCGCGTACATGCCCTTGGCCAGGTTGTCGGCATGGGCGACGCTCTTGTCCGCGTGGGCGTTGAGCCATTGCTCGGCGCCGCCGTGGCAGCCCTCGCAGCCGACGCCGTCGCTGATCTGGAACCGCTCGCCGCGCTGCGCCGCAGGTACGTTGTCAGCGTGGCAGTCGAGGCAGATCTTTGCCTCAGTCGCGTTGCCGATGCCGAGCTTGCGCGCGATTTCGCGCGAAGCCGGCTGTTCGAGGATGGTGTAGGCCTTCGCGTGCGGGTCGGTTTCCTGCCACACCGCGAATTCGTTCTGCATGACGTGCGATTCGCGGAATACCTGCGAAGCACCGTGGCAGACGCTGTTGGAACAACTGGCCACGCCCAGGTGCTTGTGCGCGGCGATGGCCTCGACCGCGGTCGCGGACACCAGGCCAGGCAACAGGAACACGCACACTGCAACGATCCACGTACGCAGTCTCATCCCCGAACTCCCCATTCCGGCGAGCACCCTGGCGGCTGCTGGGCGCGCTGTCCGATTATGCCATGTGCACCGGCGAGCTGGACGCGGTCCGCCGTACGCGCGGCGGTCGCGAATTCCAGCTCTCGGGCATAGAACGCAAAACCACGGCAAATCCTGACATCCGCGCGGCAGCTGCGTCACGCGGCCAGGTCAGGCAGCGGCGGGCTCGACGCGGCGCCAGACGCAGACGCCCTTGCTGGCCTTGTCGATGGCGGACAGCCGCGCTTCGTGCGCGGCGAGTTCTTGCGCATCGGCCAGGCGCACATGCACGGCCGGACGATCGCCAGCCGCGTGGAAGGCGGCGACCCTGGCCTGTGGCGACTCGGTTTCCACGGCGAAGTCGAGCGCGCCCTGTCCTGCGGTCAGCGCCAGATAGACGTCGGCAAGTATCTCCGCATCGAGCAGCGCGCCGTGCAGTTCTCGATGGCTGTTGTCGATATCCAGGCGCTTGCACAGCGCGTCGAGGCTGTTGCGCTGACCCGGATAGGTCTCCCGCGCGAGCGCCAGCGTATCGAGCACCGTCGCATGATCGCGGATGCGGCCGTACTGCGGTCCCAGCCGCGCCAGTTCCGCATCGATGAAGCCGACGTCGAAGGCCGCGTTGTGGATGACGAGTTCGGCGCCCTTGATGTAGGCCAGAAACTCGTCCACGACATCGGCGAAGCGCGGCTTGTCGGCGAGGAACTCGATGCTGATGCCGTGCACGGCCTGAGCGCCGGCATCGATGTCGCGCTCGGGATTCAGATAGCGGTGGAAGTGACTCCCGCTGGTGCGCCGCGCAAGCAGTTCCACGCAGCCCAGTTCGATCAGCCGGTGTCCGCGCGCGGCGTCCAGGCCGGTGGTTTCGGTATCGAGCACGATCTGGCGCATCAGGCGTCCTGGCTCTGGCGTTCGGCGGCGAGGCGCGCGGCGCGGTCCACGCGTTCGTTGTCCGCATGACCCGAATGGCCGCGCGTCCAGAACCACTGCACCTGGTGCCGTGCGACGGCCTGGGCGAGGCGCTGCCACAGGTCCTGGTTCTTGACCGGTTTTTTGTCAGAGGTACGCCAGCCATTGGCCTGCCAGCGCGCCAGCCACTGTTCCATGCCTTGCTTGACGTATTGCGAATCGGTGGTGATGCGCACGCCGCAGGAGCGCGTCAGCGCTTCGAGCGCACCGATCGCACCCATTAGTTCCATACGGTTGTTGGTCGTGTCCGCTTCGCTGCCGGAGATGACTTTTTCAATTTTTCCATAACGCAACAGCGCGGCCCAGCCGCCCGGTCCCGGGTTGCCGAGGCAGGCGCCATCGGTGAAGACATCGACGATCATCGGCTCGCTCATGCGGAGGCGCGCTGCGTGCCGGAAGCCAGATTCGCGTGCACGCCGCGCGGCTGCAGGGCAACCGGATGCGCGCGCAGCAGCGCGTTGGTGCTGCGCTTGCGCGCAAGCAGCAGCCAGCTCGACCGCAACGCCGCCGGCAGCAGGACACTACCCCCGGCTAGGGCAATGCGCGACGGTCCGATGCGGCGCTGGGCATAGACATCGACGCCGCCGCGCGCCAGCGCGCGGCGCCAGGCGGCTGCGGAGGCGTACTGCCAGGGAGGCTGGTCGCGTCCGTGCCAGGCCAGCCACGGACGCCAGGCGCCGAACCGCGAAAAGCCCACGATCATCGCGGTACCGCCGGATTCGAGCACCCGCATGACTTCCGCGCGCATTCCCGCCGCATCGGCAATGCGCTCGAACGCGTGCTGCACCACGACCAGGCGGAAGCTGTCGTCCGGGAACGGCAGTTCGGCCGGTGCGCACAGCGCGTCGCCGGTCAGCCGGTCGGGAGCCTGTACACGCAACCCTATGCGCCGTCCGAGCATCGGTGCTGCCATATGCCCGACGAGTTCCGCATCGCAGCCGATAAACAGTCCCTGGCGTCCGAACACGCCGGCACATTCGGGCGCGAGCGCGACGCGCTCCTGCGCAAACACGTCACGCAGCGCGGCGGTCGGAAATGGCGGCTGAGGCTGCAAGAGCATAGGTGGCGAGCGTCGGGGAACGCGGATTCTGCGCCAAGTCGCCCCGCCTTGTCCCGCATCGCAACACGCACGGCGTTAAACGACCTTAACGAGCAGCGCCGGGGCCGCGGCTATAGTCCCGCGTCCCGATCTGTCCGCCAGAACGCCGTGCCGCGCATCGAGCCTATTCCCGCCTTCGACGACAACTATCTGTGGCTGGTCCACGACGGCACCCATGCCCTCATCGTCGACCCCGGCGACGCGGCCCCGGTCGTCATGGCGTTGCAGCGGCTGAACCTTCGGTTGCAGGCAATCCTGCTGACACATCACCACAACGATCACATCGGCGGCGTGGCGGCGCTGTGCGCCCAGTTCGACGTCGAGGTGTTCGCACCGGCCGACGAACGCATTCCGTTCGCGACACGGCGCGTCGGCGGCGGCGACTCTGTCGATCTCGCCGCTCCGAGCCTGCGCCTGCGTGTACTCGATCTGCCCGGTCATACGCGCAGCCATATCGGCTACTACGGCAGCGGCCTGCTGTTCTGCGGCGATACCTTGTTCAGCGCCGGCTGCGGTCGCCTGTTCGAAGGCACGCCGGCGCAGATGCTCGCATCGCTCGACGCGCTGGCCGCGCTGCCGCCCGAAACGGCGGTGTGCTGCGCGCATGAATACACCTGGTCGAACTGCGCCTATGCGGCCACGGTGGAACCCGGCAATGCCCGCCTGCGTGCGCGCGTCGAAGAGGTGCGCACGCTGCGCGCCCAGGGCCATCCGAGCGTGCCGAGCACGATCGCGCAGGAGCGCGCCACCAATCCTTTCCTGCGCACGGACGAACCCGGCGTGATCGCCTGGGGCGAACGGCACGGCATCGCCGCTGGCGCGCGCGTGGAGCGCTTCGCCGCACTGCGCCGCGGCAAGGATCAGTTTCGGGTACCCGCCACATGGTGAAGCTTCCGCCGACGCGGTTTCTTGCGCTGCTGCCCGCGGTACTGCTCGCCGCCTGCGCGACCGCGCCGAAACAGCAGCTGGGACACGACACCGCGATTCCGACCGTGACCACGCTGCCGCCGCTGGACCTGCGCGTGGCGCCGCCGGAGTCGATCGATGTGCCGCTTGCGCCGATACCGGACCTGAGTACGGTCGAGCCCAAGGCCATCACCGATGCGAATTCGGTCTGGGTGCGTCTGCGCACGCGTTTTGCGATGCCCGGCTGCGAATACAGCCCTGCGGTGCAACGCTGGGCGCGCACCTATACGCAAGGCCCGGGCCGTTTCGCGGCCTCGCTGAAACGCGCGCTGCCGTTTCTCATGCTGGTGCTGGATGAACTCGAACGCCAGGATCTGCCCGGCGAGTTCGCGCTGCTGCCCTACCTCGAAAGCCACTATGAGCCGATCGCCGGCCGCAGTGGCACCCCGGCCGGAATGTGGCAGTTCATGCAGGAAACCGCGCGCAGTGTCGGGCTGCAGGTTTCGCCGCACTACGACGGACGGCTCGACGCCTGGGCCTCGAGCAACGCGGCCGTCGGCATGCTCAAGCGCTACCAGGACGAATTCGGTGACTGGCGGCTGGTCGACATGGCCTTCAACGCCGGCGAATACCGCGTCAAGAAACTGCTGCAGCAGAACCGCTCGGCATTGAGCCGCGAGGATATTGCCAGCCTCAAGCTGTCGCCGATCACGCACGACCACCTCGCCAAGCTGCTGGCGCTGGGCTGCGTCATCAACGATCCGAAGCGCTTTGGCGTGACGCTGCCGGAACCTTCCGCCGATGATCATCTGGTGCGCGTGACGCTGACGGCACCGCTGGACATGCGCGTCGCGGCACGCCTGGCCGATGTGCCAGAAGACACCTTGCGCCGCTACAACGCCGGCCATCGTCAGTCGCGCATCTCCGCTTCGGCGCCGATGCACCTGCTGTTGCCCAAGCCGTCGCTGTCGCGCTTTCAGCAACGGTATACCCAGCTCGCACCGAGTGCGTGGAGCACCTGGGACGCGGTCAAGCTGCGCGAACGCCGCGGCGTCGAAGAACTCGCGGGTGCGGCGGCCGTGCCCATCGATCTGGTCGGTGCGGCCAACGGCGTCGATCCGGCGCGCCAATTCGCTGCGGGCGCGACCGTTTTCCTGCCGTCGGCGCTGATCAAGAGCATCGGTACCGCAGAGGCGCCGCCACCGCTGCCGCTGTCGCCCGAGGCGCAGCAGCGCCGCTCGGCGACGGTGACGGTCAAGAGCGGCGACAATTTGTGGACTCTGGCCAAGACGCACAAAGTCAGCGTCGGCAATCTGCGCCGCTGGAACAAGCTCAGCGACAAGACACAGCTCAAGCCGGGGCAGAAACTTTTCATCCAGGCAGTGGACTGATGCGCGTCTGCGGCAACGGCGAGGGATAAACGCGTGTTCGAACACCGCCGTGGACAAACCGCTACACTTCGGCGTTGTTAGGGAGGTTTCCCGACGACGCTGGACAGTCTTCGTTCGTGGGGTTCGATAGCTGCACAGCCCGCGTCCAGCGCGTCTGTGGAGACCGGCGCCGGACACACCGAGCGACAGTCCTCGATCGGTCAGGCCTTCCCGCGGATGGTTTCACCTTGTATCGGAGGTTTCATGGGTTTTCTGCATGGCAAGCGCGCGCTGATCGTCGGCATCGCCAGCCAGCGTTCCATCGCCTGGGGCATCGCCAATGCGATGCATCGCGAAGGAGCGCAGCTGGCTTTCACTTACCAGAATGAACGCTTGCGCGATCGCGTCGACGAAGCAGCGAATGCGTTCGGCAGCAATATCGTGCTGCCCTGCGACGTCTCCACCGACGCCGAGATCGACGGCATGTTCGCCGAACTCGGCAAGCATTGGGACGGCTTCGACATCCTCGTGCATTCGGTCGGCTTCGCGCCGCGCGAAGCGCTGCAGGGAGGTTTCCTCGACGGGCTGACGCGCGAGAACTTCGCCATCGCCCACGATGTTTCCAGCTACAGTCTGGCCGCCCTGTCCAAGGCCGCACGCCCGCTGATGCACGGCCGCAATGGTTCGGTGCTGACCCTGAGTTATCTCGGCGCCGAGCGCGCCCTGTCCAACTACAACGTCATGGGTCTGGCCAAGGCCAGCCTCGAGGCGTGCGTACGCTACCTCGCGTTCAATCTGGGTCCGGACGGCATCCGTGTCAACGCGATCTCGGCCGGTCCGATAAAGACGCTGGCAGCGGCAGGCATCTCGAACTTCCGCCGGATGCTCGATCACGTCGAGGAACATGCGCCGCTGCGACGTAGCGTCACCATCGACGAAGTGGGTAACGTCGCCGCATTCCTGAGTTCGGACCTGGCCTCGGGCATCACCGGCGAAATTACCTATGTCGACTCGGGCTACAACATTCTCGGCATGACCGGGATCTAGCGAAGTCCGCATAAACCGCGGCTCCGGCTCTGCCCGCGTCGCGGCGCGGAGCCAACAAAAAAGCTGCCTCTCGGCAGCTTTTTTGTTGGCTTGACGGCGACGGGAACGCCGCGCGGCTACTGCATGCGGTCTTCCGCGATCTGGATCTTGGCCGACTTGCGCAGCGACGCGATGAAATGGCTGGTCGCAACCATCGCGTTGAGGCTTTGCAGCTGGTTGCGCACCGACTCACGCCCGGCATCATCGACCTTGGCCACATCGCCGTCGACGACCTTGTCCAGCGCGAACAGCGCATAGGCATCGTCGAGCAGCGCAATGCTGCCGTACTCGGGTTTGCCTTCCGCCGGACGCGGCAGCTTGAACGCCGCGCTCGTGATGCGCGAATCCACGTTCGACGCGCTGCGGCCGGTGCCCTTGGCGTCGGCAACGCTGAGCTTCAGTTCGGTGGCGAGCTGTTCCAGCGTCTCGCCCTTGCGCAGGCGGGCGAGCAGTGTTTCGGCGCGTTCGCTGGCCTGCTTGGCCAGCGCCTCGCGACTCAGGCGAGTACGGATTTCTTCGCGCACTTCATCGAGCGGCCGCTGCTCGCTGCGCTTGTGTTCGGCGATGCGCACAATCAGCTTGTGGTCCGGCGCGAGATCGATCATGTCGGAGTTGTTGTTCTCGACCAGCACGGTGTCGGAAAACGCCGCCTTGGTCACCGCCGGATTCGCGGCGATGCCGGCACCGCCGGTACGTGCGAACAACGGCGTCTTCTGGACTTCCACGCCAGCCGCTTTCGCCGCCGGAGCAAGTGAGCCCGGATCGGTCAGCCGCGCGTCTTCGACCTTGCTGGCCAGCTCGCTGAACAGGCGGTCGCGCTCGGAATCGAGATAGCTCTTGCTCAGTTCAGCCTTGACCTCGTCGAAGGTCTTTTCCTTGCGCTCGCGAATGTCGCGCAGCTGGATGATGTGGTAACCCTCGGCCGACAGCACCGGTTCGGAAACGTCGCCTTTCTTCAGGGCGAACAGCGACGATTCGAAGGCCGGATCGATGACGCCCGGCTCCAGCCAGCCCAGATCACCGCCCTGTGCCTTGGAGCCCAGATCTTCCGACGATTCCTTGGCCGCTGCCGCGAAATCCTTGCCTGCGCGCACGCTCTCGGCAATCTGCTGCGCCTTGGCCAGCGCCGCTTTCTGCGCATCCGCGTCACCGCCCTTGGCAGTGATCAGGATATGCGAAGCAAGACGCTGTTCCGGCGTCAGGTAGCGCGCTTTTTCTTTCTCGTAGCGGTCACGCAGCGCCGTTTCGTCCGGCGTCTCTTCGACCTTGACCGCTTTCGCGTCGAACTCGATGTAGTCGAGCGCGACCTGCTCGGCCGTCATGTATTCCGAGCCGTGCGTCTTGTAGAAGCTTTCGACTTGCGCGTCGTCGATCTTAGGAGCGTCGGCCGGCTTGGCCAGCGTCAACGTACGCAGATCGCGAGTCTGGTCGCGCAGACGAATGTGAGCGTCGATGTCGCGCGGCGTAACGATGCCGACGGAACTGATCAGCGTACGCAGCTCGTCGGCGGCGAGCGCCTGGCGACGCTCTTCCTGGAACTGCATCGGCGATTTGCTGATGCCGACCAGCACAGCGCGATAGGCGCCCTCGTCGAACTTGCCGTCGACCTGAAACTGGGGAATGGAGCGGATCACGTCTCGCACACGCTCGTCGGGAATCACGACGCCGAGCTTGTCATTCGCATTGAGCAGAAGCTGCTCGTCGATCAGCGCGTCGAGCACCTGGCGCTTGATCTCGGGACGTTCGAGCAAGGCCGGATCGAGCTGGCCGCCGGAGCGCTGCAGCACGACTTGGCGGTAGTTCTGGAATCGCTCACGGAACTGGTCGGAGGAAATCTCGGTCTTGTCGACCTTCGCGACCCAGGTCTCGTTGCGACCCATGAAATACGACTCGATGCCGAAGAAGGAGAACACGAAAATCAGCAAACCAAGCACGATTTTCGCTATCAGTCCGGAAGTCTTGTCTCGCAGCGATTGCAACATGAGGCTTGCCTGAACTTTGTTGGAGTTCTGCAGCAGCGCGTGTGCGCTGCCACCTGCGCCGGTCTGGCGCGTTCCCGGCCGCACGGTCTGGCTGCGCGTCGGATAGAAAAAAGGGCGCCTGGTGCGGCGCCCTTTCAAACATGGCGGAGTGGACGGGACTCGAACCCGCGACCCTCGGCGTGACAGGCCGATATTCTAACCGACTGAACTACCACTCCATGGTGTTGGTGGGTGCTGAGGGTTTCGAACCCCCGACCCTCTCCGTGTAAGGGAGACGCTCTACCGCTGAGCTAAGCACCCCCGCGGGAGCCGATTAGTTTAGGGCATCCTTGAGGGCTTTGCCAGCCTTGAAGGCCGGGTTCTTGGACGCCTTGATCTTGATCTCTTCGTTCGTACGCGGATTGCGTCCGGTACGTGCGGCGCGCCCGCGCACCGCAAAGGTGCCGAAGCCGACGAGGGAGACGGTGTCGCCCTTCTTGAGTGCCGCGGTGATGACTTCGACCATCGCATCGACGGCCTTGGCGGCATCAACCTTGGTCAACTCGGCGGCATCGGCAACCGCGCCCACGAATTCTGATTTGTTCATTTAACAATCCCTCTCGGAAACTGCGACCCGCTACGCTTGATTCTGTGGCGAAACGACTCTGTCCCTGGAACACCGGGTGACTTTCGGAAAGTGCGCTTCGCGGACCCCGTGATCGCCCGGACCTTTGCAGTCACTCGGACCACGTCCCGGCCTTTATACCAGCGGCCTAGTAGGCACGCAACATAAGGCGTGGCGCCATTTTGCGAGGTTTTCGCAGGCTCCTGAGCCTGCTGTCGACGAGGCTGGCAAGCCCGTTGTCCACGCTATGGCGCGCACGAAAAAAGCGGCGCTAGGCCGCCTTTTTCGTCGTTCACGAACAGGCCGTTAGCGTCAGTGCGAACGCACCGGCTGTGGTTCGCCCGACTCCTCACGCTTGGTTTCACTAGTCTTCTTTTCGCTCGGATCGGTTCTCTGCAACGGCGTCAAAGGACGCTCCAACGCGATGTCCAGCACTTCGTCGATCCAGCGAACCGCATGGATCTCCAGCGTTTCCGTGACGTTCTTCGGAATATCGACGAGATCCTTCTTGTTCTCCTCGGGAATGATCACGGTGGTGATTCCGCCGCGATGCGCCGCGAGCAGTTTTTCCTTGAGTCCGCCGATCGGCAGCACGCGTCCGCGCAGCGTTATCTCGCCGGTCATCGCCACTTCGGAACGCACCGGAACCTTGGTCAGCGCCGATACCAGCGCCGTACACATCGCAATACCGGCGCTGGGACCATCCTTGGGCGTGGCGCCTTCGGGTACGTGGATATGGATGTCGTATTTCTGGTGGAAATCGGGGTCGACGCCGAGCCGTTCGGAGCGGCCGCGCACGACACTGAGCGCGGCTTGGATGGATTCCTGCATGACGTCACCGAGTTGGCCCGTGTGGATCAGCTTGCCCTTGCCCGGGATGATCGTTCCCTCGATGCTGAGCAGATCGCCACCAACCTGGGTCCAGGCCAGACCCGTCACGAGGCCCACCTCGTTCTGCAGCTCGGCGCGGCCAAAAGTGAACTTCTGCACACCGAGATACTGGTCCAGATTGGCCGAGTCGACGCGCATCGCGACGGTCTTGGCGGCCTTGGCCTTGCCTTTGGGCTTCGCCGATTCCTCGTCTTTTTCCTTCGCCTCGCCGTCGATCAGCGACAGTTCCTTGACCACCTTGCGGCAGATCTTGGAAATCTCGCGCTCGAGATTGCGCACGCCGGACTCGCGCGTGTAGTAGCGGATGATGTCGCGGATCGCTTCCTCGTCGACGCTGATTTCTTCCGACAGCAGGCCGTTTGCCTTGATCTGCTTGGGCAGCAGATAGCGGCGCGCGATGTTGATCTTTTCCTCTTCCGTATAGCCCGGGATGCGGATCACTTCCATGCGATCCAGCAGCGGCGCCGGAATGTTCAGCGAGTTGGCCGTCGCGATCCACATGACCTCGGACAGGTCGAAATCGACCTCCAGATAGTGGTCGTTGAATGCGTTGTTCTGTTCCGGATCGAGCACCTCGAGCAGTGCCGAGGAAGGATCGCCGCGGAAATCCATCGACATCTTGTCGATTTCGTCGAGTACGAACAGCGGATTGCGCGTGCCCGCCTTGGACATGTTCTGCACGATGCGGCCCGGCATCGAACCGATGTAGGTACGACGATGGCCGCGGATCTCGGCCTCATCGCGCACGCCACCGAGCGACATGCGGACGAACTTGCGATTCGTCGCCTTGGCAATGGATTGGCCGAGGCTGGTCTTGCCAACGCCGGGCGGTCCGACCAGACACAGGATCGGTCCCTTCATCTTGTTGACGCGCTGCTGCACGGCGAGATATTCGAGGATGCGCTCCTTGACCTTCTCCAGACCGAAGTGATCCTCGTCGAGCACGTCCTGGGCGCCTTTGAGATCCTTGCGCACCTTGCTCGTCTTCTTCCACGGCACGCCGACCAGCCAGTCGATGTAGTTGCGCACGACCGTGGCTTCGGCCGACATCGGCGACATCTGCTTTAGCTTGTTTAGCTCGGCCCGCGCCTTGGTCTCGACCGGCTTGGGCATCCCGGCTTCGTTGATCTTGCGCGCAAGCTCGTCCAGTTCGTTCGGCGTCTCCTCGAGATCGCCGAGCTCCTTCTGGATCGCCTTCATCTGCTCGTTGAGGTAGTACTCGCGCTGGCTCTTCTCCATCTGCGACTTGACTCGTCCGCGGATGCGCTTTTCGATCTGCTGTACGTCGATCTCGCCGTCGACGAAACCCATGAGCGCTTCGAAGCGCTCACCGACGTCGACCATTTCCAGCAGGCGCTGCTTGTCGGCAAGACGGATCGACAAGTGTGCGGCAATGGTGTCGGCAAGGCGGCTGGGATCGTCGATACCAGCCAGTGTCGCGAGAAGCTCCTGCGGCACCTTGCGGTTCAGTTTTACAAACTGTTCGAATGTGGAAACCAGCGAACGCGATACGACCTCGATTTCGCGCTCGGAGCGCGAATAGACCGGATCCAGCGACTTGACCTTGCCGACCATGACGCCGTCACGCTCGCGATAGCCGACGATATCGGCACGCGAGGCGCCTTCGACCAGCACCTTGATCGTGCCGTCGGGAAGTTTCAGCAACTGCAGCAACGTGGCCAGCGTGCCGATGGCGTGCAAATCCGACTCGCGCGGATCGTCGACATCGGGGCTGCGCTGGGCGACGAGCAGAATCTGCTTGTCGCCCTCCATCGCCACGTCCAGCGCGCGAATCGATTTCTCGCGGCCGACGAACAACGGAATGACCATGTGCGGGTATACGACCACGTCGCGCAGCGGAAGAACGGGCAATTCCAGCAGGCTCGTTTCAGTGGCGGCGACGGACTTTTCGGACTTTTCCATGAAGCGTTTCCTGGCGGCGACCGGTCAGGCCGAGCGGATATGGACTCAGCCTGAGCGCAGGCCGTTGGAGCGTCAAGTGCGGACGACGTGAACGAATGCAAGTAGACGCATGCGAGTTGCGTGCCGGCCGGGCGTCGGCGCGGCGGATTCAGTCACGGCGATCGGAGGGTCGTACGAGCGGGCGCAGCATGGACCGGCTTACAGTACGACGCCGCCGGCCTGATGGCCGGCGGCGTGACACACAGGAGTTATTCGGCGACGGCGCGCGACTGTAGGTTGCCACGGTAGATCAGGTAGGGCTCGGCCTGGCCGTTGATGACGGCCTCGTCGACGACAACCTTGCTGACGTGCTCCAGCGACGGCAGTTCATACATCGTATCGAGCAATACCTGCTCGAGAATCGTACGCAAACCACGGGCACCCGTCTTGCGCTTGAGCGCCTTGCGCGCGACCGCGGTCAACGCTTCCGGGCGGAACTCGAGCTCGGCGCCTTCCATCTCGAACAGTTTCTTGAACTGTTTGACGATGGCGTTCTTCGGCTCGGTCAGTATCTTGACGAGCGCGGGTTCATCGAGCTCTTCCAGCGTCGCAAAGACCGGCAGACGTCCGACAAACTCCGGAATCAGGCCAAACTTGACCAGATCCTCGGGCTCGACATCGGCGAGCACCTTGCCGACCGAGTTGGTTTGCTTCTTGCTCTTTACGTCGGCCGAGAACCCGATGCCGGTCGATTCGCCGCGCTGCTGGATGATCTTCTCCAGCCCGGCAAATGCGCCGCCGCAGATGAAGAGAATGTTCTTGGTGTCGACCTGCAGGAATTCCTGCTGCGGATGCTTGCGCCCGCCCTGCGGCGGCACCGACGCGATGGTGCCTTCGATGAGCTTCAGCAGCGCCTGCTGCACGCCTTCGCCGGAAACGTCGCGCGTGATCGACGGGTTCTCGCTCTTGCGCGAAATCTTGTCGATCTCATCGATATATACGATGCCGGTCTGCGCCTTCTCCACGTCGTAGTCGCATTTCTGCAACAGCTTCTGGATGATGTTCTCGACGTCTTCGCCGACATAGCCGGCTTCGGTCAGCGTGGTCGCATCGGCGATCGTGAACGGCACATTGAGCAGGCGTGCCAGCGTCTCGGCCAGAAGAGTCTTGCCCGAACCGGTCGGGCCGACGAGCAGGATGTTCGACTTGGCCAGCTCGACCTCCTCGCTCTTCTGCCGCGTTTCCAGTCGCTTGTAATGGTTGTATACGGCTACGGCAAGCGTCTTCTTCGCCCGCGTCTGGCCGATAACGTATTGATCGAGAACGTCCATGATCTCGCGCGGCTTGGGCAGATGGCTGCGCGCGTTGGCGGCCTTCTCCTCAAGTTCCTCGCGGATGATGTCGTTGCAAAGCTCAACGCACTCGTCGCAAATGAACACCGACGGACCGGCAATCAGCTTGCGGACCTCGTGCTGACTCTTGCCGCAGAACGAACAGTAAAGAATCTTTCCGCTGTCGCTCGAACGGCCCTGCCGATCGTCAGTCATGCTCTGCCTCAAAAAAACCGGGAAAACGTATTCGTCACGAAGAATAGAACCCGCTACGCCCATGGCGCAAGCGCGGGCGTAGCCGGACTATTGGCTGGGAAGGCTCTCGCCGGATCAGGACTTGATGCTGTCGATCGGGCGCTTTTCCAGCACGGCATCGATCAGCCCGTACTTCTGCGCTTCCGGCGCGCTCATGAAATTGTCGCGATCGGTGTCCTTGGCGATGACCTCGATCGGCTGGCCGGTGTGCTTGGCCATGATCTCGTTCAGGCGCTGGCGGATGGTCAGGATCTCGCGCGCATGGATGTCGATGTCCGACGCCTGGCCGCTGAAACCGCCGAGCGGCTGGTGGATCATCACGCGCGAGTTCGGCAGCGCATAGCGCTTGCCCTTGGTGCCGGCCGTCAGCAACAGCGCGCCCATACTCGCCGCCTGGCCGATGACCATGGTGCTGACGTCGGGCTTCAGGAACTGCATGGTGTCGTAGATCGCCATGCCGGCCGTGACCGAGCCGCCCGGGCTGTTGATGTAAAGATTGATGTCCTTGTCGGGATTCTCCGACTCCAGGAACAGCAACTGCGCGACCACGACGTTCGCCATGTAATCGTCGATGGGGCCGACCAGGAAGATCACGCGCTCCTTGAGCAGGCGCGAGTAAATGTCATAAGCCCGTTCGCCGCGCGAGGTCTGCTCGACCACCATCGGCACCAGGTTGAGGTTGCGCATCGGCTCAAAACCCTTGGACATGGATCACTCCGAATCAGATCTACCCGGGCCAGGGGTTCGTTACGGGCCTGCCGGCGGCGAATGCCGGCGTGCCTGCATACCAGAACGGGGCAGGTCGTTGACCTGCCCCGCCGTAGGGACTCAAGCCGTCGGACGCATCACTTCATTGAAACCGAGCTTCTGCTCGGTCGCCTTGGCGTGATCGGCAATCCATTCGGTCACCTGATCCTCGATGACCCGGCTCTGCAGCGCATTCATCAACTGGGGATCGCGGTTATAGAGTTCAACCACCTGCTCCGGCTCTTCGTAGGTCGAGGCGATGGTGGTCAGGGTTTCGGCGACGCGGCGCGAGTCCAGGCGGATGTCGTTCTGGCGCGCGATCTCGCCGAGCAGCAGGCCGGCGGCGACGCGGCGGCGCGCGACATCGGCGAACGCTTCGGCGGTGACGTTGGCAGTCTGGCCCTGCTGGCGGGCCTGGGCCTCGGCCTGGCGGACCAGGGAATTCGCCTCGGCCTCGATCATGCCCTGCGGTAGTTCGAGATCGCTGTGAGCGGCGACCAGCTTTTCGACCACTTCGCTTTTGAGGCGACCGAGCAGGGTGCCCTTGAGCTCGCGCTCCAGGTTCGCCTTGACGTCGGCGCGGAACTTGTCGAGGCCGCCATCGTCGATACCGAAGCTCGCGAAGAAGCTGTCATCCAGCGTCGGCAGTTCCGGCTCCTGCACGCGCACGAGCTTGACCGCGACCTCAGCTTCCTTGCCGGCCAGATGCTCATTGCGGAAATCTGCCGGGAAAGTCAGGTTCAAGGTCTGCTCGTCGCCAGCCTTGAGGCCGACCAGGCTGTCTTCGAGTTCATTGAACAGGGCGCCCGAACCCACCACGGTGCCGACGCGATCCACACCCTCGGTCGGGAAGCGATAGTCGCCGGCCTGGGCCGAATACTCGAACAGGACCATGTCGCCGGCCTGAGCCGGACGCTCGACCAGCGCCCAGCTGCGGCGCTGCTGGCGCAGGGTATCGATCATGGTGTCGACATCGGCGTCGGTCACGTCGGCCGCAACGCGGACGATCTCCAGGCCGGAGACGTCGACCGTGCCGATTTCCGGCATGACTTCAAACGTGGCGGTGTATTCGATCTCGCCATTGCTCGGCGCGCCGGTCGTGGCGACCGACGGCGGCATGGCCGGGCGCAGGTTCTGCCCTTCCATCGCCTGAGTCAGGGTCGAACGGATCAGTTCGGACATCGCCTCATTGCGCACCTGGGCGCCGAAACGTTGCTCGATGACCTTGGCCGGCACTTTGCCTGGACGAAAGCCGTTCAGTCGGACATTGCGGCCCAGATCGACCAGCCGGCTCTTGACCTGGCTGTCGAGTTGGTCAGCCGGAACCCGCACGGTGAGCTTGCGCTCGAGCTTGCCCACGTTTTCAACGGAAACTTGCATTGTTGCTCCTCGAACGGCGATCGGCCGCGTGCCCGCCCCAACGGCGGCCGCGCGGCCACGAAGTCTGATCTGGTGCGAACGGAGAGAGTCGAACTCTCACGGGTTGCCCCACTGGAACCTAAATCCAGCGCGTCTACCAATTCCGCCACATTCGCACACCGCCGGAATCTACTCGATTCCGGTTGCGCTCTACTTTGCGGAAAGCCACGTGAGGACCGACGAAAGAAGATGGTGGGCCGCCCCAGACTCGAACTGGGAACCTACGGATTAAGAGTCCGCTGCTCTACCAATTGAGCTAGCGGCCCACGATTGGGGTGGATGATGGGATTTGAACCCACGACCCTCGGAATCACAATCCGATGCTCTAACCAACTGAGCTACACCCACCACAAAACTTACGATCGCATTGGCGCGCCCGACAGGACTCGAACCTGCAACCGTCGGCTTAGAAGGCCGATGCTCTATCCGGTTGAGCTACAGGCGCAGTCACTAGTTTGCGCACGCTGGTCGGGGTAGAGGGATTCGAACTCTCGACATCTAGCTCCCAAAGCTAGCGCTCTACCAGGCTGAGCTATACCCCGTGTCAGTCCAGAACTCGGTCACCCGTGACAATCCCAAAGAACCGGGGATCTTACGGGTGCCTGCCTATACCGTCAATCATCGAGGCACTGACCTTCGCCCTGCAGCAACCACATGCGACCTTGCAGATGTCGCCAAACAAAAGGGTGCCGCAGCACCCTCTAATAAATGGCGCGCCCGGAAGGATTCGAACCTCCGACCACCAAGTTCGTAGCCTGGTACTCTATCCAGCTGAGCTACGGGCGCGCACTGACTTTGCCTTCCCTGCGATGCTCGACGCGTCCCTTGCGTCGTCCTCGCCGCTGTTGCCACCGCGACGAGAGGCGGGATTATTCGGATCCTGGCTGTGTTCGTCAACAGGTTTTACGAATTTTTTTGCCGGGATGATGCGACGAAGTCGTGACGGCGGTGACCCGGCCGATGCTGGCCAGCGACAGAAAACCGCTGTGCTACGCGAACGTCGGTCCGCGCGCAGCCATCATCATCCGCAGGCCTTCGCTGCTGGGCCTACATCACACGATGGCGAACAACCGGTCAATTGCGCCGGCCAAATAGATTTTAATTTATTTACAAAAAATTAGTATTGTGTAAAAAACACAGCGCCTGAGCACGAACCATCCCGGTGTCGACTGTGCCAGGCCATCGCGCGGCTCGCGGCCGCCGGACGTGCAGCCTCGTGCGCATCGCGTCAAGATTTGCAACGACCTACGCGCCACGCATCGGCGCACAGAACGCGACGACTGCGAACAGGCGCCATGGAGAACCCGAGATCCGGTTGCGAACCCTCCGGAGCCGTACATTCGATCGCGCGACACCGACGGCAACCGTTCACCGGCCTACGCGGTCCGCCAACGAAAAAAGGGAACCTTTCGGCTCCCTTCTTCGTATCTGGCGGAGAGAGAGGGATTCGAACCCTCGATAGAGCTTTTGACCCTATACTCCCTTAGCAGGGGAGCCCCTTCGGCCTCTCGGGCATCTCTCCGGATTTGTTGCTCGCGGTGTCGTACTGGCCGGCTCAGCGAGGCGCGGAAGAATAGCGGCTACTCCGCGCCGGGTAAAGCCCGTACCTCAAGATTCGCTGCCCGCGGTGCCGGCGCCCGGATCCTGTTCGCGCTTGATGCGCTGGTAGATCTCCTCGCGGTGTACGGCGACATCCTTGGGCGCATTGATGCCAATGCGGACTTGATTGCCCTTTACTCCGAGCACGGTGACCGTGACCTCGTCTCCGATCATCAGGGTCTCTCCGACCCGGCGAGTCAGAATCAGCATCGTTCGTCTCCTTTCGCCCTACGTCCCGGCCCTACGTCCTGGCAACCGCACAGTGGAATTGCGAATGCGCACGGGACCGTGTCCGCAGCCTGGCTGCTGATTCCGCGGTCCTCCCCATTGCTCACCGTCCGCGAAAATTCCGAGAACCGTGTCAGTCGCCACTGAAATTTTTACCTGCGAATTGGGGGCGACCACGCCTCACTGATACTAGCGGACCGCACACCTGCCACGCAATTGAAGTCAGGCATTACTTTTGGCGGATTGCCGTGCGGCCATGACTGTATTTAGCGAACAGGCAAGGCCGACACTATCACCGCTGAAGTAACGCGTTAGTCTCGACGAGCTGCTGTTCGACCCAGCCGCGAACATCGGCCAGAACACGCGGCAGCGCGGGGGAATCCTCGCCACCGCCCTGGGCCATGTCGGGCCGCCCGCCGCCCTTGCCGCCAATCTGCCGGGCCACGAAACCGACGAGGTCTCCGGCCTTCACCTTGCCCGCCGGAGCCCCCTGCACGCCGGCGGCGAGAGAGACTTTTCCGTCCGCCACCGAGGCCAGCAGGACGATACAGTCGGGCAGGCGCGCCTTGATCTGGTCTATGCCTTCACGCAGACCCTTGGCATCGAGGCCCTCCAGCCGCGCCGCGATGAGCTTGGTGCCCGCGATGTCGAGCGCCGAGTCGGCCAGCTGGGCCGTCGCTGCGCCGGCTGCTTTGGCCTTGAACGATTCCAGCTCGCGCTCGGTGCGCTTTTGTCGTTCGAACAACTGACGCAGCTTGTCGGCCGCATCGCCGGCCGACGAACCCAGCAGTTGCGCCACTTCATCGAGACGGCGCTCCTCTTCGCGCACGAACGCCAGCGCGCCTGCTCCCGTCGTGGCCTCGATGCGGCGCACACCCGCTGCGACGCCGCCTTCACTGAGGATCTTGAACAGGCCGATGTCGCCCGTGCGCGCGACGTGCGTGCCGCCGCACAGTTCGGTGGAGAAATCGCCGAATTTGAGCACGCGCACGTGCTCGCCGTATTTCTCGCCGAACAGCGCCATCGCGCCGAAATCGATCGCGTCCTTGTAGGTCATGTTGCGCACATCCGCGGCCGCGTTGCGGCGGACTTCGGCATTGACCAAATCCTCAACCGTACGCAACTCGTCCGCCGTGGCCGGCTGAAAATGCGAGAAGTCGAAACGCAGCCGGTCGGGCGCGACCAGCGAACCCTTCTGCGTCACGTGCGCGCCCAGCACCTGCCGCAGCGCGGCGTGCATCAGATGCGTCGCCGAATGGTTGAGCACTACGGCGGCGCGGCGCGGCGCATCGATTTCGCCGTGCAGGTTTTCGCCGAGGCGCAGGGTCTTGCCTTCCCAGCGGCCGACATGTCCATGAAAAGTGCCGGCGAGCTTGATCGTGTCGCGCACCACGAAGCGTCCATACCCCGTGCTCAGCAGACCGATATCGCCGACCTGGCCGCCCGACTCCGCGTAGAACGGCGTGCGGTCGAGCACCAGCGTCGCATCCTCGCCGTCGCCAAGTTCATCGACGAGGCGCGAGCCGCGCACGATGCCGACGAGTTTGAGCCTATCGGCGGACGAGGCGTCGTAGCCCAGAAACTGCGTCGCCGGCAGTTGCTGGATCGCTTCGGCGGACAGCATGGCCTTGGTTTCGAACTGGCTGGAGGCGCGCGCCAGATCCTTCTGCGCCTCCATCGCCTTGTTGTAGCCGTGCATGTCGACGACCAGACCGCGTTCGCGCGCGATGTCCGCGGTGAGGTCCAGCGGGAAGCCATAGGTATCGTAGAGACGGAACGCCTGTTCGCCCGGAATCGAGCCGCTGGCTTTCGCCGCGACCTCCTCGAACAGCTTCATGCCCTGCTCCAGCGTCATGCCGAAGCGCTCTTCCTCGGCCTTGAGCGCGCGCTCGACCAGCCCGCTCTTCTCGACCAGTTCCGGATACGCCGCGCCCATCTGATCGACGAGTGCGGCGACCATCTTGTGGAAGAACAGCCCGCGCACACCGAGCATGTAGCCATGGCGCAGCGCGCGCCGGATGATGCGGCGGAGCACGTAGCCGCGCCCTTCGTTGGACGGCAGAACACCGTCGACGATCAGGAAGCTGCAGGCACGGATGTGGTCGGCGATGACGCGCAGCGACGTATTCTCGAGGTCGGCCGTGCCGGTGAACGTCGCGGCCGCCCGGATCAGGTGCTGGAACAGGTCGATCTCGTAGTTGGAATGCACATGCTGCAGCACGGCGGAGACGCGCTCGAGGCCCATGCCGGTATCGACGCACGGTGCCGGCAGCGGCGTCAGCGTGCCGTCCGCAGCGCGGTCGAACTGCATGAACACGTTGTTCCAGATCTCGATGAAGCGGTCACCGTCCTCGTCGGGCGAGCCCGGCGGGCCGCCGGCGATGTGCTCGCCGTGGTCGTAGAAGATCTCGGTACAGGGGCCGCAGGGACCAGTATCGGCCATCTGCCAGAAATTGTCGGACGCATAGGGCGCGCCCTTGTTGTCGCCGATGCGGATGATGCGCTCGGCCGGCAGGCCGACGATCGTGTTCCAGATGGCGAACGCTTCGTCGTCGGTGTGATAGATGGTGACGAGCAGGCGTTCCTTCGGCAGCTTCCAGACGTCGGTCAGCAGTTCCCAGGCATACGTGATCGCGTCGTGCTTGAAATAGTCGCCGAAGCTGAAATTGCCCAGCATCTCGAAGAAGGTGTGATGGCGCGCGGTGTAGCCGACCTGGTCGAGATCGTTGTGCTTGCCGCCGGCACGCACGCAGCGCTGCGACGAGACGGCGCGCGAATAGCTGCGCTTCTCGGCGCCGAGGAACACATCCTTGAATTGCACCATGCCGGCATTGGTGAACAGCAGCGTCGGATCGTTGCCCGGCACCAGCGGGCTCGAGGGCACGATTTCGTGGCCCTTGCTCTTGAAGAAATCGAGGAAGCTCTGGCGGATCTCGGCACTGCTGCGCATGGTCGTCGTCACTGGAGGCGAAAGTCGGACACGCCTGGGAACGATCGGCCAAGATTGCCTGGGACGCCCGGATCAGCTGCCATCCCGTGCAGATCGGGATCGAAATCGCGGCTACGGAAATACCGCACCGGCCGCGAAGGCCGGCACGTCCGTTCAAACCATCCCTAATCGAACTCCTCGGCGGAGTCGTCCACGTCATCGGCGTGGGTGATGGTCCTTACTGTGGCGGCATCAAAGCCGCGGCGCAAGAGGAACGCGGCGCGGCGCGCGCTTTCCCGACGGTCGCCGTCGGCGACGGCGGCGGGGAACCGACGACGATAGATCTGGCGCGCCAGAACCAGCCAGTCCGTACCTTCGCGCTCCAGCGCCTCGCGCGCCTCGGTGTCGGCAATCCCGTGGGTGCGCAGTTCGGCCAGAATACGGCGCGGTCCCTGGCCCTGGCTGACACGGCTGCGCACGAGCAGGTCGGCGAAGCGGTCATCGCTCTGGAACGCCTGCTCCTGCAGTCGCGCCAGCGCCTGCGCGGTCTCGTCACCGGTATAGCCAGTGCGATCCAGCTTGCGCTTGAGTTCGCGCTCGGAATGCTCGCGCCGTGACAGCAGACCCAACGCCTTGCCATAGGCGCTGGGCAGCGGTTTTTCGTCGCGCTTGCGGCTCATGCGATCACGATGCTCTTGCCGGCTTTCGTCCCGGCCGGCCTCGCGGCCGCGGCCGTAACGCCGTGGATCACGCCTCTTCCGGCTCGAATTCCGGCGTCGACACCGCACGCTTCTCCGGCATCATCTTGATGCGCAGGGCGGCCTCGATCTGTGCCGCCATGTCCTTGTGCTCGCGCAGGAAGTTGCGCGCGTTGTCCTTGCCCTGCCCGATGCGCTCGCCGCTGTAGCTGTACCAGGAACCGGATTTCTCGACGAGCTTGTGGTCGACGCCCAGATCGATCAGTTCGCCTTCCTTGCTGATGCCCTCGCCATAGAGGATTTCCGTGAAGACCTGCTTGAACGGCGGCGCCAGCTTGTTCTTGACGACCTTGATCTTGGTCTCATTGCCGATGATCTCGTCGCCTTTCTTGACCGAGCCGATGCGGCGGATGTCCAGGCGCACCGAGGCATAGAACTTGAGCGCGTTGCCGCCGGTCGTGGTTTCCGGATTCTGGCCCGGCATCATGTTGCCGATCTTCATGCGCAGCTGGTTGATGAAGACGACGAGGCAGCCGGATTTCTTGATGTTGCCGGTGAGCTTGCGCAGCGCCTGGCTCATGAGGCGGGCCTGCAAGCCGACCTGCATCTCACCCATTTCACCTTCGATTTCGGCCTTCGGCGTCAGCGCGGCGACCGAGTCGATCACGACCATGTCGACCGCGTTGGAACGCACCAGCATGTCGACGATTTCCAGCGCCTGTTCGCCGGTATCGGGCTGGGAAACAAGCAGATCGTCGACATTCACGCCGAGCTTTTCGGCGTAGCTCGGGTCCAGCGCGTGCTCGGCGTCGACGAAGGCAGCAGTACCGCCGGTACGCTGGCAGCTGGCGATGGCCTGCAGCGTCAGCGTGGTCTTGCCCGAGGATTCCGGGCCGTAGATCTCGACCACGCGTCCGCGCGGCAGACCGCCGATGCCCAGAGCCATATCCAGCGCAAAGGAGCCGGTGGAAATCGCATCGATGGGCTCGGCGACCTTGTCGCCCATGCGCATCACCGCGCCTTTGCCGAACTGCTTCTCGATCTGGCTCAAGGCCGAAGTGAGCGCCTTGCGCTTGTTGTCATCCATTGCCATTGCTGAATTCCTCGTCGTAGGGGTTTGCGCCGCGCAGTGTCGACGCCGGCGTTCTCACGCGGCGAGACGAAGTGGTACAGACGGCGAGCAGACTGCCGGATTATTCCACACCCGGACCGGCCCGACCCGCATGCGGCGTGCGTCGCGTCAGGCGCTAAGAATTTTCTGAACGCCGGCGAGCGCTGCGGCAACGGTATAACGGCGCACTGCCTCACGATCACCGTCGAAATGGAACACTTCGGCCTGGGCGTAGCCGCCACGCCGTTTCCAGCCGATCCAGACGGTGCCGACAGGCTTGCCCGGTGTGGCACCGCCGGGTCCGGCGATGCCGGTCACCGCGACCGCGACCGATGCGCCGTAGCGGGCGAGCGCACCGGAGACCATCTCGACCACGGTTTCCTTGCTCACTGCGCCATGCTGGGCCAGTGTTTCGGGCCGCACGCCGAGTAGCGCCTGCTTGGCTTCATAGCTATAAGCAACGAGGCCGGCCTCGAACCAGGCCGAACTGCCGGCGATGTCGGTCAGCGTCTTGGCGATCCAGCCGCCGGTGCAGGACTCGGCCGTCACCAGCATCTGTGCCCGTTGCTGCAGGGTCTGCGCGACCACCTGGCCGAGCCGGACCAGTTCACCGTCATCGGGTACACCAGACTCGGACATGAAGATTCCTGCACGGATGAAGAGGGATCGCTGCCACCCGACAGTGTCGGACGGCAGGTTGTTCTAGCTCAAATAGGGGTTCACGCCAAGCGTCGCAAGGCGCCGTCAAGTCCAAAAACACGATGCGGGCGACGCACCGGGACGATCTCGCCGAAGGCGTTGCCGGTGGTGCGGATCGCGGTCGCAGCAACCATTCTCGCTGTTGAAATACCGCGCCGAGGCAGCTCGCGTTTCGTGACGAGCCTATCGAGTCATCAAGCGCCGCGGCGGCGTCAATCTCCCATGACCACCGACCTAGACCAGAGTGTCTAGACAATCCGGTCTAGGTCTTCTATGCTGCGTCCGGCCCGAAATACGCCGAGTAACGCATGCCGAAGAAACGCCCCAAGCCGCCCAAACCGACCGCGGCCGAACTCGATCTGCTGCGCGTGATCTGGCGGCTCGGCCCCTCTACTGTCAAGGACCTGCACGCCGCACGCCTGAGTGATCGCCCTGATCTCACCTACGCCACGGTCCTGCGCCTGATGCAGGTCATGCACGGCAAAGGTCTGCTGACGCGTGACGAAAGCGAGCGCTCGCACGTCTACGCCGCCGCGCATGCGCAGGACGCGCTGCAGACCAATCTGCTCGGTGACCTGATCCAGAAAGCCTTCTCCGGTTCGGCCAAGAACCTCGTGCTGGCGGCGTTGCGCAAACATGTCAGCAGCAAGGAACGCGAGGAGATCAGGCGTTTCCTTGCGGAGAACCCGGATGAATGATTTTCTCGCCATCGTGGTTCCCGCGCTGGGTCACTCGCTGCTGCATTTTCTGTGGCAGGGAACGCTGATCGGCGTGTTCGCGATGCTTGCGCTGTACGGACTGCGCCACGCACGGCCGCAGGCGCGCTATGCCGTCGCGTGTCTCGCCTTGTTCGCCTGCGTGCTGGTGCCTGTCCTGACCACGATCGCGCAGCTCGCTGCGTCCGCGCTGCCGGCGTCGTCAGCTGTGCTGCGGGTACTCCTCCCGCCCATCAGCTCCGGTGCGGACGCATCTGTTGGGCAGGGCGTACTCGCGTTCGCCGCGACGGCGCGGTCCACCACCGTGTCGAGCTGGATCGTCGCCCTCTGGGCCGCCGGTACCGTTGCCATGTTCCTGCGCCTGGCACTGGGCCTGGCCTGGGTCCATCACATGCGTCGAACGCCGCGGGACGCTCCGCACGCCGCCTGGCAGATTCGTCTCGATGCTCTGGCAGTCCGCTTCGGCCTGCGCCACGGCGTGCTACTGCGACTGGTCGATACGCTCGACTCGCCGATGTCGGCGGGCTGGTGGCGTCCCGTCGTGCTGCTTCCCACCGCCTTGCTCGCGCGCATGCCGACAGAATTGATCGAAGCACTGCTCGCCCATGAACTGGCGCACATCCGTCGACACGACTACCTCGTCAATCTGCTGCAGAACGTCGTTGAAGCCCTGTTGTTCTATCACCCGGCCACCTGGTGGCTGTCGCATCGCATCCGCGTCGAGCGTGAGCTGATCGCCGACCAGCTCGCGGCCGGGGTCATCGGCACACCGCGTCACCTCGCTCTGGCGTTGTCGGAACTGTCCGAGATTCAACACACCCACCCGACGCTCCGTCTGGCGCAATCCGCCAACGATGGCGACCTGCTGGCACGGATCCAGCTGCTCGTGCGCCCCGGGAAACACGGGCACAGCCGCGCGAGACTCGTCTTTCCGTTGCTGGGACTGGCCGCAGCCTGCATCGCCTCCTACGCGTTTGCATCGATCCCTCCGTCCAGCCCCGCGTCGACGGCCGATGTCCTTCGCCGCACACCGGTGAGCCGCTCGTCCGACGCGCCGATGCGCACCACGTTCGCGCTCGTCCCGAAAACCGGCGACGCCATCTCGATATGGGGTCCGAGCGATGATCTTGCGGCCATCGAAGCGGCGAGACGCAGCGTCCAGGACGAGTTCCTCTGGGTCCGCCGCGGCGGTGTGGACTACGTCATCACCGATGAATCGCTGCTCGCCCGATCTCGCCAGGCATGGCAGGAAACCAACACGCTGAGCCAGCAAATCGATCTGTTGAACGCAGCGATGGCGATCCGCCACAACAAGGTCACGATTTTGCGCGACCGCGTGGAACTGCTTTCTGCGCCGGTCGAACCGCCGTCCGATGAACTCCAGCCTGAGTCCGACGGGGACGACGAGAATTCTCGGCAGCAGGCCGAATTCAATCGTCAGAAAGCCCTGGAAAGAGCCTGGAACTCGTTCGCCAGCGAATCCGACCGTGCGACAGAAACCCTGGAAGCACTCAGTCAGCAGATCGAGCTCCTCAGCCACCGACGGGAGAAAGCAGCGAAAAGGACCGAGCGCGAGTTGCAAAACCTCTTGGATAACGCGCTGGCGCTGCGTCTCGCGAAAAGCGCCCCGCTGCGCGCCTAGGCAACGAAACGGCGACAGCCACCGCCATGCAATTCACTCCTGGAGACATCCGTGAAACTCTGCCGTACTTTCATCTGCTCGCTATTGATCGCATACACGTCCGTGCTCAGCGCAGGGATCGACGGATCAGCCGGCACATCTGGATCCACCACCGGCGCCGCGAAAGTTCTCGCGGCTGATACGCCGCAGGTGACCTCGGCCGGCCATGGTTTCGTCGCGCCCGCCGGCTGGTCTGTCAAAGCGATGGGATCCGCCGTCATTCTGACCGCGCCCGAAGGCGGCTCGCATGTCGCCCTGGTCGACGTCATCGCCAAGGACGCCGATGCCGCGGTCGCCGCCGCCTGGGCGGCCTACGACGCCCGCGCGCGACCGCCACTCGAAGGCGCCAGCGACGGCGCCCCACGCAATGGCTGGGAGCAGATTCGAAACTACCGATACGCGGCGGCAGCGAAAGACCGGCGCGAAACCGCTGCGCGGGCGATGCGGCACGAAGACCGCTGGATCGTGGCGATCCGCGACATGGCGACAGACGTCATCGCCCGGCGCGACGCGCAACTGGAACTGATCTTCGGCCGGCTGCAGCCGAAGGGTTACACCCGCGAGTCTTTCGCCGGCAAGACCGCGCATACGCTCGACGCGGCGCGTATCGACGCTCTGAAGCAGTTCATCGACGACGCGCGCCGGCAATTCGACGTTCCGGGCGTGGCCATCGGCATCGTGCAGGACGGCAAGGTCGTGCTCGCGCAAGGCTTCGGCGTCCGCGAGCTCGGCAAACCCGAAACCGTCGATGCCGACACGCTGTTCATGATCGCTTCCAATACCAAGCCGCTGACGACGCTGATGCTGGCCAAGCTCGTCGACGCGGGCCGGTTCACCTGGGACACGCCCGTCACGCAGGTGCTGCCGACGTTCAAGCTCGGCGACGCGGACACCACGCGCAAGGTCCTGATGAAACATCTGGTCTGCGCCTGCACGGGCTTGCCGCGTCAGGACATGGAAGGGGTGTTCCAGAGCGAAGACGCGACCGCGGCATCGGCACTGACCACGCTGGCGACGATGAAACCGACCAGCGGATTCGGCGAGATCTACCAGTACGCCAACTTCCCGGTGGCGGCGGCGGGATTCATCGGCGGTCATGCGCTCTATCCGGAGCGGGAGATGGGTGCTGCCTACGACGCTGCCATGCAAATGCTGGTGTTCGATCCCCTCGGCATGAAATCGACCACGCTCGACTTCGACCGCGCGCTCCGCGCGGACCACGCTTCGCCGCATTCGGAAGATGTGGACGGTGTGACCGTACCGGCCAGCATGGACCTGCAGTACACCGACATCCCCGTCCGCCCCGACGGCGGCGCGTGGAGCAGCGTCAGCGACCTGCTCCGTTACGTGCAGATGGAGCTCGACCAGGGTCTGCTGCCCGATGGCACGCGCTACATCGCCGAAGCGCCGCTGCTGGCGCGCCGCGAGCAGCAGGTTTCGCGCGGCAATGACCTCGGCTACGGCATCGGCCTGAAGATCGACCACAGCAGCGGCACGACGCTGCTGCACCACGGCGGCAATATGTTCGGCTTCATTTCCGATGTGATGTGGCTGCCGGAGCACGACGTCGGCGCCGTCATACTGACGAACGCCGACCAGGGCGGCATCAGCATCCGCGGGCAGTTCCGGCGACGCCTGCTGGAAGTGCTGTTCGACGGCAATCCGGAAGCGGTCGCGAACCTGGCGACGCAAAGCCGGCGCATGAAAGACGACGTCGCGACCGAGCGTAAAACCCTGACCGTGCCGGCCGATCCGGCGCTGGTGCGCCAGCTGTCGGGCCGCTATCACAGCGCGGAACTGGGCAACATCGACATCTCGCGCAAAGGCGCCACGACCTGGCTCGACGTCGGCGGCTGGCGCAGCGAGTTGGCGTCGCGCCGCAACGACGACGGCACCACGACGCTGATCTCGATCTCGCCCGGGCTGGTCGGGTGGCTCGAGTTCGCGGTCGACCGCAAGGACAACCGGCCGTCGCTGGTGCTGCGCGACGAGCAGCGGGAATACGTTTTCGTCGCTGCGGAATAAAGGCGTCTCCGCTCGCTTCCTCACGACGCGATCGTGCAGGGCGTCTGTTGTTTCTCGGCCTAGGTGCCCGGGTCGGGAACGAACCTCAGCACGTTTCCGTTGATGCAATAGCGTTTGTAGGTCGGCGGCGGTCCGTCGTCGAACACATGACCGAGGTGGATTCCCGAACTGGCGCTGCGAACTTCCACGCGCTTCATGCCGGCGGATCCGTCCTCGTGCAGCGTGACGGCACCGTCCAGCGGGTTGAAGAAGCTCGGCCATCCGGTTCCGCTTTCGAACTTGCTGTCGCTGCGAAACAAGGCCACGCCGGACACCGGGTCGACGAACGTGCCGGCGCGTTTTTCGTCGAGGTTCGAACCGGTGAACGGCCGTTCCGTCCCTTGCTCGAATGCGATCTTCTGCTGCTCGGGCGTGAGCAGGCGAAAGCCCAGCCATTTCCAGAAGCGTTCCTGCTCGCCGCTGTAGCCGGTGTAGCGCGACACCTCTTTGCCGCGTTCGAACAGCACGATGGTGGGCGTCGCGAACACGGCCTTCTCCAGAGTCCATCCCTGCGGCGCGTTCGCACTCCGGCTGCGAGCGATGGCGACGGGCGACTTCCAGTGATCGAGCACGTCGCGCTTGAACTGTTCGCAGTACGGGCATTCATCGGCTTCAAACACGACCAGCTGGCGGCTGGCGTCGAGGCTCTTGGTGTCCAGCACGACCGACTCGACCGGCCCCGCAGGCATCGGCGACGATCCGGTCGCCGTTTCGCGCGGATACGCGACGCCCGTTCCACCCAGACCGCAGTAGCCATTCGGATTTTTCTGCAGATACTCCTGATGGTAGTCCTCGGCCGCGCCGTAGATTTCCAGCGGCGCGATCTCGGTCGAGATCGTCCCCAGTCCACGCGCCGTCAGCGCCTTCTGGTAGGCCGCACGGGTCGCCAAGGCGACGGTTTGCTGCGCATCGGAGTGCGTGTAGACCGCACTGCGGTAGTTGCTGCCGACGTCGTTGCCCTGGCGATCGCCCTGGGTGGGATCGTGGCTTTCCCAGAAGCGGATCAGGACATCTTCGAGCGTGACCTGGGCGGTGTCGAACGACACCTTCACGACTTCGGCGTGGTTCCTGCCGGTCGCCTTGCCACGCTGCAACGCCTGCTCATGGTCCAGCACCGCCTTGTACGTCGTCGGGATGCTGCCGTTGGCATAGCCGCTCTCCACACCGACCACGCCCGGCAAGGCGGCCATGCGTTTTTCAGCGCCCCAGAAACACCCCATGCCGAGCACGATCGTGTCCACCGGTCCGGTGGCTGCCGCAGGCTTCGCGGGTAAGGTCGTCGACGACTCGGCCATGCACGCAGCCAGCGCGAGGCAGGCGCATAAGCTCATGGCGACACGTCGGAGATGGCGGACAAGGGACATGGCACGGCTCCGGAAATAGGGCATCGAACAAACGGTGGGCGAGATCCGACATCGCGAGTAACCGCGAGGAATCAAGTCCTCCAAGCTTCCCAACGGGATGCCGTTCAGCGATTCGACCCAACAGACCGTATTCCGAGGCCGGTTCTTTCACGATGCCTGGCCCCAATCCCCGTCAGGCGGTCGCGGAAATCGCTCACATCGAGCCAGTAGGGCCCGACGGAAATCGCGTCCAGTGCCCGCAGCCGAGCCTGCGACAGGCGATACTTCACGGCCCTGGCTTGCGGCCTCTTGCTCCCCGTGTGTCGACGACAGGTCGGCCGTGCCACGCCGACGCGATCCGTGGACACCTGCATGGGAGCCGTTGCGAGGTCATGGGCACCGCACGGACACGCCGGCAACTCCGACATCGACACCATTGAGCACGACTTCATCGATCATGGCGAATACGAAAAAAAGCCAAGCCGCTGTTTCCGCCGATTCAAGCTCGGAACGTTCCGGCGCCAGCGAACACACGCCGCTGATGCGCCATTAAGCGGATACGGAAAAAATATACCTATTATCCGAACGCTTGCGCGAAATTCTCCCGAGAAATCTTGCCCTAGGCTACATATGGGCTACAGCAGACGTCGGCGCGGCCCGCCGGCAGGCGCTCGGCATTCCCGCGCTAACACCGACGCCGATCGGCATCGATGCCCTGACTTCCGAGATCCGAATTCGGTTGCTCCATCCTCGTCCGGAAAAAAACGTGGACGCACTGTTTCACCCTCTGTCGCCTGGCTCAGCGCGCAGCGCCAGAGCAGGGTTGCTGTTCGGCCCTACGACGACGGGCACGCCACAGGCGCCCGTGGTGCAAGTTCGAGCAAGGAAGGTAACGTCAATGAAGAACGTCCAGGCACAGAGATGGGCCCGCGTTCGCTGCGCCAAATGTCTGCACACGTGTGGCTTTGCCCATAGCTGCGCTGGCATCGCCGAATCGCCAAACGTTTGCCGCACCGCTGTCTGGTGACGGTTGATTATCGCTGCTGTTGTGGCTGGGGAGCGGCGGCGGAACGATTAAAGGCAAGCGGCCGGTCGCGGCCAGAGCCAGCGGAGGCGGTGGGTCGGCCCACGAGCCGGAGTAGCCGAGTGCAGGAGGGCTTATGTCGCGACAATTGACGTTCGGCTACAGACCTTGATCCAGCCGGCGAAACACCCCCGCTTCGTGCCACAGCCGCCGATTCCCGATCACGTACACGACTTCCTGGGCGCGCGTCAGCGCGACGTTCAGGACGTTCGGCCGACCACCCGCCCAGCCCCGAGCGCCCCGCTGCTGCGGGTCCGGCGCGCCCAGTACGAAGATCACCGCCTCGGCCTCTCGTCCTTGCACGGTGTGCACGGTGCCGACCCGTTCGTTCGCCCACTTCCATGGCTCCGCGGTCCACGCCCCGAGAACACCGCTACCGACCAGACGGCGTCGGAGGTTCTCGGCCACCACGACGAATGGGGTCACGACGTAGAGGTTCGCCGGCGCGCCGGCATCGGCCAGTTGCTGCAGCAGGCGCACGACTTCCTCGCCTTCTTCCGGGCACCACTTGTCACGCCCTGCTCCTTGGACGTCGATCCACCGGGACGCGCCCAAACACTCACGGATGCGCGAGGGTTTCGACGCCTTGGCTTGAACCATGAGCCCTTCGTAGGCCACTGCGTTGGCGATGCCGAACATCGGATCGGCGCAGCGCCGATGGACCAGCAGCGGTACACCGACCTCCCGGCTGCCGTGTCGCCCTTCAAACGTGGCGAAGTAAGCCGTGGCGGCGTCGGCCAGCGTCTGCACCGAAGCGGCCGGCGCGTTGTAGCGGTCCGGGTCCACGCCGAAACGGCGGCACAGCGCGTCGGTCAGACTCTCCGGCAACGGCACCACGGGCTCGATCTGCATCGGGTCGCCGACGATCAGGGCGCGCTTCGCCCGCATCAGAGCGCCCACCGCGGCCTGCGGCAAGGCCTGGCCGGCCTCGTCAACCAGCAGCCACCCGAGGCTCTCGGGCGGCAGCGCGCCAAGCATGCGTTCGACCGACGCAAAGGTCGTCGAGACGACTGGTACCACCAAGAAGAGCGTGGCCCATACCTCCGGCAACAGGGCCGCTTTCGGTCCAGTCAGCGGACCGCCCGTTGGCCCCATCGCGTTCATGAGCGCACCGAGGTTGTGCCGAATAGGCTTTGCCGCGGCGTCGATGAAGGCCTTGTGCGCGCGCAGCGCGGCGCCGAACAGATCGTCCCGCAACCGATGCACGGCGGCGTCACACCAGGGCGCCGTGATCTGGCGCGTCTCGTGACCACGCGCCCAGAAGGCGTCGTCCACCTGGTGGGCGCCGAATCGCTCGCGCGCTGCAGCCACCCGGTTTTCAGCTGCCGCGTGGCGCCCGCGCGCCTGCTCCTGCTCGCCAGCACGCCTCCTGAGTTCGGATTCAGCCTCGGCCAGGAGGAGCTGAGCCCGAACCAAATCGGCGGTCGCCGCCGCGCGATCGCGTTCGGTCGCTGCAGCAGCGCGTTCCCAGTCCATTGCCTGAGCCGACCAGGCGCGCGCGTCGGCCGTTCGGACCAGTCGAGCCCACCACGCCGGCTTCGCGTGCTCGTGGGCGGCCAACGCCGCTCGCGCGGCGTCGCGATCGGCGGTCCGCAGGGCTTCGGTCTGTCTCGCCGAGTCGTGGCCGAACCGCGCTCGTTCCAGCGACTCGCGCGCGGCCGCCTCCGCGGCCAGCGCCGTGGCCAGCGCTGCAGCGAGTTCGGGCAAGCTCTGGATCGCCTGGCGGAGCGCCGCCAACTCGGACAGCGCGGTCCGGCTGGCCTTGAGCGCGACCTGGAAGGCGGTCCGCGCGGCCTTCCAGCGTTGAAGCGCCGTCGGAAGGCCGTCCGGCGGGTTTTCCTCGACCACGATGCGCGGCTTGCGTTGGATCGTCTTCCCGTCGGCCGCCTTTTCGTCGATCCACCGGGGTGTGCCGGCCGCCTCAAGCAGGTAGGTCGATAAGCCGACGTCGTCGTCCCACCAAAAGGTCTTTCGGAACCGGCCTCTATTCGCCGCGTTGCCGAGAACCGCGGCGGCCAGTCCCCAGGTTTCCCGCCCCAACAGAGCGTTCGAAAGCGACCGGAAGTAACGCAGATCGGCGTCGTCGGCCACGGCTCCGATGCCGGGTAACTCGGCTGACACGTTCTCCACTGCCGCGTTGTTCGACGAGGCCACGACGATCTCGCGGCCTTTCAGTACCGGCGACACGACGTACAGGTGCAGCCACCCCGCTCCAGCCTTCATCTGGCCCTGGTGCGTGAAGGCGCTGGCGGGCTCGTCGAAGCTGCACATCGCCTCGGCCCGTTCGGTCACGAGGGCCGCCACCACGTCGCGCAGCAGCGTCGTCTTGCCGGTGCCGGGTGGCCCGTTGACCGCCAGAATGCCGCCTTCTCGCAAGTCCCGCAGCGCCAAGTTCACCGCGGCCTGCTGGAGCAGCACGAGGGGATGGCGGCCGTTGCTCGGCCAACGCGCCAGCGGGATGAGTGACGGCGCGACGGCGGACTCCAGCGCCGCGGGATCGTTCAGGAGGTCGTGCCGGACGGCCGGCCGCTCGGCGCCAAGAAAACGGCGCAGGGTCAGCGGCAGCGCACCGGAAGCTGCCAGCCTTTGCGCACGGGCGAGATCGCCTAGGAAGAAGCTGTTGAGCAGCAGCGGATCGGGCGGCTCGGAGGATTTGAAATACTCGTAGGCCCGAATCGCAAACCGCGGCGGCGCCACAAACCCTGCGTCGATCCGCAGGGTCGAGCGCAACCAGTTGTAGGCCCCTTGAATCAGCCCGCGATCGAGCGGCAACTCGTTGCCGTCCGAATCCTGCCGACGCAGGCGACCCTCCAGCTGTTCCTCCAACGACTGAGCGGCCGCCGGCCACTCGGACAGCGCCGACAGGTCTTGTTCGAGGGCGACCGGCAGTGCCCAGGCGAAGCTCGACAACGCGACGGCGGGTTTGCCGGCGAGCCGGCCGCTCTTGTCGAGTACCGCGGTCGCAACGATGGCTTCGCCCTTGACGCGGGGCCGCTCTTCTCGCTTGTCGCTGAAGCGGTCCAGCAATGCCGTGAACGCGCGTTCGACGTCGAGGGTTCCTAGGACGAGATGGTAGAAGAGCTTCGTGTTCGGCTGCGCCTTTTCACCTACTTCCCAAGGAAGCCGTTCGGCATCGAGATCGGCGACGTACGCGCTTCGCCCGCCAGCAGCCAACTGCTCGGGCTTGGTGAACGTTTGCGGGTTGAGTACCTCCAGCGCGGTCCAAGCCGACAGCACCTGAGCCGGTGCGTTGTCGAGCGGCGGCAGTGGACCGTCGAGCCGTTGGGGAGGTACGTAGAGCGGTCGAGACGCTGCCGCAGTCGGCGACGCCGGCGAATGGGCTGGAGCTGACTCGGGCGCGGTCGCTGGCATCGGTGCCGGAGCTTCAACGGCCCGTTGATCCCGGCTGACTTTCTGGACCTTGGTCGGCGGACCGACGGGACCAGGCTTCAACTCCACTAAGGCATCCCGTAAGGCATCCCGTAAGGCATCCCGAACCTTTTCAGACAGCCGAGCGGCTCGATCGGTGGTGCGGTGGGTCAGCTCCTCGGCCACCGCTTCCAAATAGGCCAGTTCGCCGTCGCGTTCGGCCACCCCACGCTCCAACTCCTCTATGGAGTTGTGGAAAAAAGGTCGGGTCATGATCGGCCCACCTGTTGGCATGTCCTTGCCATGTTCCGCCCCTGTTCGGCACTGCCAGCGAGCGTCGCGCGTCAAGTGGAAAAAGACAACAACTCTCTTAGCGGACTTCAAATCCATCAGCGAACAGTGTGTCGCTCACAGAGCCTCCGCCAAACACATAGGTGGATCCCCAGTCAAAAATCGTACCGTCGGGCGCCATGACATTGTCTCCGCCGGCCCCAACAATGATCTGGCCTCTGTGAATCAGCACGCTGCTGCCAAAGGCATCAGCGCTATCTGCGTCCGGTGCCACGATATCTTCCGCCATATGCCATTCACGTCCGACTCGCTTGAATATTCTCGCGCTGCCGCTACCTTGAGGTGCCCCTACTGGTGTGTGGCCGGTGCGGCTCGCTATTGCTATGTTTCCCGAGATAGATACAGCAACACCCAATTGCTCGTGGCCTACGGGATTTTCTGCGGTAAAATAAGCCACTTCTGTCCAATCTCCGCCGCGCACAATATACGCGGCACCGGCCACGGCTTGACCATTCACTACGCGATTCTGCGAGCCAACAATCGCAAAATCTTCGCCCAACGACAATGCCTGTCCGAAATGAGCATCGATTTGTGGGCTCAACGCCTCAAACCGAGCTGTGTTGGACCAGATACCAGCGGTCTTTCGGAAAGCGTGCACTGCGCCGCTGTCATTCAAGTTTATGTCGTGATCTTCTGCCGGAGCACCGATGATGAGCCAGTCTCCGCTAAGCGAAATCGACTGACTGAAACTGTCCGAGCGAGGGGCGGTTGTACTAAACAGCTTTTGGTCGAAGATGAAGCTAGTACCGTTCCAAGAGAACACGTAAGCAGCGCCTTGTGGAAACGGCCCTCCAAAGCGGTGCTCTGGATCGCCAGCTACTAGCTGACTCCCTTCAAGGTCAAAGGATGCGCCAAAACGTGCGGAGTCATTGGTGTCAGGTGATGTGACTGTGGATGCGAACGTCCAATGATTGCCTGATATCCTGCGATAAATATGAACGGCTCCGACGCTGCCATTCTGGTTCTGCTCACCCTGTGAGCCGACGGCAATCAGGTCTCCAGACACCGCGACACCAAACCCCCATTCGTTTTGTCCTGGCCTCTCCGAGGCGGCTATGAGTATCTGCGGATTGCTCCATCCCTGCGACGTGAACTCATATACGTAGACCCTAGCCCCACCGCCAACGACTAATGTTCGATCATCCGCGTCCAAATCCGTCCCCATCTCCCTCCCTTGGCTATCCGAAGGAAGCAAATGCTGCTGTAGCGTCGAAGGCACTTGCGCAAGGGCTATGCTGCTCGCTGTGCCGGCCATCGCGATGATCAACGCGAAACGGCGGATGGCGAAATACATCTCTTTGTCCGTTGCCGAAGTACCATAGGAGTTGGAGCGGTGCTTGAGGTTCATTTCGGGCCTGTCTTGAGCCACGGTCAATGGAAGCTACGCGTCGTTCCGCGAGCTAGTTAACCATCACTGCCGCAACTTAACGAGTCCTCTCACCTTCTGTCGAAGTGATCGTCTCAAGAAGTGGTGCGACTGGCTCGTGTCGGACGGGCAGCAGAAGCGGCGAGTCCTATGGACACATTCGTAGCTGGGATGACGGTCAACGAGCGACTGTCACATTTTGGGCTCTTCGATGCTTTCGACGCTGCGATTCATGAACGCGACATCGCTGCCATCGCCTCGGTATTGCGGCAGGCAGAACTCACACAAACACAGGCATTGGAAACCGCCAAGGCAGTTCTTGCGCAAGCTCGTTGAAATTCGGCACTCGGGTCAGACGTGGGCACGCGAACCACTTTCATTGGGCTCAGGAAAACCGGTCAAGGTTAGTTCGTCGCCGTTCCGTGCCCTGTTTGGCGCGGGGCGCGATGTCGTCACCGAACTGTGCCTCTTTGTCCAGAAGCCATGACTCGTTTGCGGACGGCCCATGGCCAGCCAAGCGCCCTGTTCCATTGAGGCATCTCACCGCGAACTTGTTCGCTCGACGACGCCGGTGACGCCTCAGCACCGTCGCGCGTCGTATTGCTGGGATAGCGTAGAGACTGGGCATAGCGCGCGGCGCAAAAAGGGACCAACTCGCCGTGACCAGATTGCGCCGTAATCCACCGACGAGAAGAAGCCGGGCTTACGCCCGGCTCGATCACGGGAGAAGCGCCGATCAGTCGGCGCCGTCCTCCTTCGGCTCGTGCAGGCGCAGTACCATCTTGCCGTCGAGGGGCACGGCCTGAAGCAATACGTTGAAGCCCTTGCCGTCCGTGTGAGAGAACGCCACACCGATGCGCGTCCAGTCGGACTTCTTCTCGCCGTTGGCCTCGTACTCACGCACGCTGTATGCATCGAAACGGCTGGTGGTGGGACGACTGCGCGCCGGCGGCGGGGGACTTCTTGCTCATGGGTATTTCCTCGTTGGTAGCGCGGATTGCGCGAGCCCAGGAGTGCGCGGCGGGGAAGCTGGGGCAGCACCGAAGCAGGAGCCCGTGGCGACGAGCGCCGGGCGAAACACCGTGGAGCAGGGCTTGCCCCTTGCGCCCCAGCACGCCGCGGAACCGTCGCTCGCTGAAGGCAAGCCGCGCCCATCGAGGGAAAGTGTTGATCAACCTAGCTCCGCAAAATGCACGCCGGGGCGGTTCGGTTTCCGTATTCGTCGCCGTCGCCGCCCGCGCTGGATAGACAACAACGCGGCCGAGGCCGGGCACCCAAATGGAGATAACTCACCGCGCTTCGGCGGCCTCCTTCTTCAGGGCGTGAGCTCCCTCGCTCCAAGCCCGTACCGTTCACCGCAGCGCTGGCACAACACCGCCGTGAGCGTGTACCGATTCGCTCGACGGCATCGAGTGAGACAGCCGCGCACGCCGACATCGGAGCGCGGCGCTTCAACGAAACCGGCGCGCTGCCTCGGCGCCGATCAAGCGACGAGTGCCTTCCGGCTTCGCGGGGGCTTCGGGATGCCCGCGGAAAGAAGGCACCAGGGCTGGAGCCAGCCCTGGCGTTTGGGAACTCAGGCTTTCAGCTGACGCAACCCGTCGGCCAACAGCCACAGCGCGCGGTTCAGGCGTACGTCGGAATCGATGCCCAGCACGGGACGGGTGCGCTGCGTGCGGCCGTTCGCGGCGCGCCCCTGCAATCCGCCTTTGGTCAGGTTTTCCTGCGTGCGGTTGAACACGCTCCACAGGTCCGGGGAACAATCCTCGATCCGGCGCGGCGCAAGGATTTGCGATTCCGTGATCGGCGCGGGTGTGTCGGGATCGTCGTACTTGAGCGCCAACGCGGCGCGCGCGAACACGGCGGCTTCGCCACCGTCCAACGTGATGCCACGCATCCGGTCGCGGGATTCCCTCATCCGATCGAAGCGGCTCAGCACCTCAAAAGCACCTTCAATGACGTGCCCGGCGACGTCGCCTTTGTGCGGCACACGCACGTCCGCCACGGTATCGCCCCAGACGAGACCGTTGCAGCAAACGAACCGGAACATGCCGGCCAGCATCTGGTAGCTGCTCGTCCCGTCGTGGGAGTTGAGCAACACGATTTCGTTGGCTTCGGCACCGTTGATCTGACTGGCGTGCCGCAGCCGAATCAGGTGCTTGGTGTGATCGCGCTTGGCCTGATCGCGTACGCGGGTCTGCATCGCCATGAAAGGCTGAAACCCTTCTTTCCGCAATTCGGTCAAGACCGCAGCGGTGGGAATGTAGCTGTACCGCTCGGACCGACTCTCGTGCGGTGCGTCCGCAAAGATGGACGGGACAACCCTGCGGATCTGATCGTCCGACAGCGGGAAATCGCTGCGCAGCGATGGGGAATGGGAAGCGAAACGGGATGCGAGTTGCACGGTCGTTCTCCTGACAGTGAATGGGTTCTTGCTGTTCAAACCGCGCACCGGATTTCTAGATTCGGAGCCCGCCTTTGGGCTGTTCGGTGCGGCCGGCACGAGGAACCCGGTTGGCCGGTTGCCACCGTTTTTTCTGAGTTCATCGCCCGCGACGGCCAAGAGCTCGCGGACGGGTGCCGTCAAGGAAACGAGCGCGGGGTGGTGCGGCCCGCAGGCGCAGCCGAGGACACGGCCCCGCGCGCCTTGACGGCGTACGGCCGCGCGCTACCGTGCGGACCAGGTGATGAAGTCAGGGAAGACGGCTCGACCGACACCGGCACTCCTGTGTGCCGACCGCACGCAAGCGAAGCGCGCAGGCCCGGATTCACGCATTTGGGCCGCATGCGTCAGCCGAGCGAGTCGAGGGAACGATGGAAGCCCGTCAGAGGGCGAGACGCCGCGGGCGGCTCGATGCGCAGCACGACAGCGCGGCCGGCCGACTGATCGGCCGAGGACGTCCATGCACCGTGGAATTTGCAGCGTGGACCTTCAGTGCCGCAGCGACGAGGCGTGTTTGATCGGCAGCGCCGACGCATCGGAAGCGGCGGCTTTCGGCTTGACGTGCGAAGAGCACAGCGCCCAATGAGGGCGCGAAGGCCACGTCAGTTCGAATTGTCGGCGCGCAAGCTGGCATCCGAAAACGGCGTCCAAGCATTGTTCGTCCGAAGTGAGCAATTCGTTTGCGTGCTGGCGATACCGGCTTGCTATTGTTCGAGTGAACTATCCCCTCAGCAGGAAGAACGCACGCATGCCTCATGTCAGCTCAGTTCTCAAAACCGAAATCACGCGCGTTGCCCGAAAGGCACTCAAAGCGGAACTTGACGCTTTACGCAGCGCCAGCACCAGCTATCGCAAGGAAATTGCCGCGCTCAAGCGCACGGTGGCAACCCTTCAACGCGGACAAGCTTCGACAGAAAAGAAGCGCCGGAACGCTGTTGCAGCTTCGGTCGATGCTTCAGAACCTGAAGAAAGCGGTAGCCGCGTCCGTTTTTCGGCAAAGGGACTGAAATCACTGCGCACGAAGTTGGGATTGTCGGCCGCTGAGCTTGGACGTTTGGCCGGAACCAGTGGCCAGTCGATCTACAACTGGGAACAGGGTAAAAACGTGCCTCGCCAGCAACAGGCCCAGAAGCTGGCCGCGCTTCGCACGCTCGGCAAGCGCGAGGCCAAGGCGAGACTGGAAGCATCGGCGGAACAGTGATGAGTGTGGCGCTACAAACCGGAGAGATGCCGGCGCCGTAGAAGAGCGACGCCCCACGGTTCAGGGGGTTCCGTGGGGCGTCGATGACGTGGCGGAGTGTGGCACCACAGGGGGTCCTACTCGCAAAACGAGACAACCGTGGCTCAGGCGGGTGCGACGCAATTTAGTCCGCTTACCCAGATTTATTCGGACTTGATATCTACTGAATCGAGTCGTTCCCCAACAGCAGGCCTTCCTCCTGACTCTCGACGAACCCTTCGTCTTCAGGACGCGCTGGCTGCGATGGGCAGTTTTGAAGCGCAGCCGCATCGTTGAACTTGATCTCACCGCCGTCTCGCACCGCCGCCGACGCAAATGCCGGCAACGGCACGCTGTCCACGTCAGGACCGTCGCCGGCACCGGCCGTGCTCCAGTAAATAGGCTGAGCGACATCGCCAGAAAGCAGACCACGGCGCTTCTGGATCGGATCGAAGCACCAGGTATCGACGTTCGTCGGCGGCGGATTGACGAAGCAGTTGTCGTAGGGGCTGGCCAGTACGGACGGCGCGACCACTTCTTTCGAGGCCTGCCGGTACTGTCCCCGTGTCCCGGAAGAGCGAATCGACGCATGCGGTGAGGTCTGCATGATCGGTACGCCACGGACGGGGAACCGCTGCACGGTGTTGTCGGGCCGGCCGACGATAAGCCCCAGACGCAGATGGCCCGGCGTGGGCGGAATCCCCAGCGCCACCGACCCGACGGCTCCGCCGTAGCGGAACAGCCACTTCGACGGCACACCAGCGCAGACGTAGAACGTGAAGGCGTTGCGCTGCGGATACGTCGCGTTCTGTCCGAGGTAGTTCGTTCCGTTCCAGAAATAGTCCGTGTTGTTCCAGAAGCCGACGAACGTCGGCTCGCTGACGTCGTAAGTACCCAACGCGATGGCGTCGGCTTCATCACCAAGTTTGCCACGATAGGCCAGCGTGATGAACAGGTCCGTGGCGTTGACGGGAATCGGGTCCGCTGAAAAGTCGAACAGCTTCTCGATCGGCGTAGCCGTGTCGAGTTCACCGGCGGTCACCGTGAGCGGAGCGCTGACTGAGATCTCCTGGATGGACGAACGGACGCCGCCCGCACAAGACGGCTCCGTGATGACTCCGGAGTAGTTTCGGACTCGCTCCCCAGACAGATCCTGCGAGTAGCATGCGTTGCGGTGGTACTTTGCAATGGCAACCAGCCGCGTGCCCGCTCCTCCGGTGCCCTGGGGCACCACCGTGCCGGCGCCGCTCTCGACAACGTTTTCAGTGACATTACGCACACGCAACCGGACCTTGTCGAACCCAAAAGTCTGAGTAGGCGCCGAAAATTTGCGTACGTACCCAAAGCTGTCGACCGTATGCAAATCGCCCTGATTCATCACGGCAACCACGTCTTGGTCGATGGGTGAAACCTCCAACCGACCGCGGAAGAAATGGTTGATGAAGCCCGTGGTGTAGCCGACTGCGCGCGGCACCATGACGTCGGCCATGTAGCGCAGGTTGTTGTAGGTCAGCGTGGTCCCGAGCTCTTCTCGGAACGCGCCCAGATCGTCAGGGATCAGGTCTTGCCAAACGCTTTCGGTTACCAACGGCGCCTTGCCGCCATAGGCGGCCAGCGCCGTTGCGTCATACCCCGACGCGACGGGATCGACTACCGCCTGAGTGAACTCGGCCGTATACACCAGGCGGTCGCCCACGCGCAGGCCGAGCGCTGTACCCAATTCCACACGTGTGTAGGATGGGTCCGTGATGTCGTTGAGCGGGAGCGGATAGGTAGGGCCGGCCGTTGGCGTACAACCAACCGTTCCCGGCGGCTGACACTCGCGAAAACCGGGCAGCGTTCCCGAGGTGAAAAAACTTCGGTTGGAAAGGTCGGCCAGGCCGCGACGGGTGCGCAGCGTCGCCACATCCGTACCGGTTTCCACCGTGCGCGTGGTGAAGAACTTGGCAGGTGTGCTGAACTGTATGACACCACCACCGCCGGGGTAGGGATTGCCCTGTCCGAAACGCACCGGCGGAAGGCTGTTCACCTGCGGCAAATCACCCCCAACCATGCGCCGCAATGG
>JBBQZR010000006.1:0-145769 GCA_038207515.1 Lysobacterales bacterium
GGCCCCTCATCCTCGCGGGTCCCTAGTCTGGGGGCCGGGGGGTGGGGGCGGCCGGCGGGCGGCCGGGGCTGGCCCCCGCGCCGCGCGACGATGGGCACGCGCACCGAAAAGCAGCTGCCCTTGCCCGGCTGCGAATGCACCGCGAGGCGGTGGCCGAGGATGCGCGAGATGCGTTCGCAGATCGACAGGCCCAGACCCAGTCCCTGCTCGCCCCAGGGCGAGGCGTGGTCGAAGCGCTGGAACTCGTCGAAGATGCGCTTCTGCTGCGCCAGGGCGATGCCGGGACCGGTGTCCCAGACCTGGATCAGTGCGTCGTTGCCACGCGGCCTTACGCCGACGATGACACGGCCGCTGCGCGTATAGCGCAGAGCGTTGGAGATGAAGTTCTGCAGGATGCGGCTGAGCAGGTGCGGATCGGTGCGCACGACGATCTGGCTCGCATGGATGCGCAGCTGCAGGCCGCGCCGCTCGGCGATCATCGCGAACTGCTGCTGCAGCGGTTCGATGACGTCGAGATAAGCGACGCTCGCGATATCGGGACGGTACTTGCCGGCGTCCAGGCGCGAGGCTTCGAGCAACGCGTCGAGCAGCGTCTCGGCGGCGCGGAACGCGGTGTCGATGCGTTCGGCGAGCTGCGCCGCCTCGGCGTCGAGGTTGGGCTGATGGCGTAGCGCTGAGGTGAACAGTTTGGCCGCGTTCAACGGCTGCAGCAGGTCATGGCTCGCGGCGGCGAGGAAGCGCGTCTTGGACTGGTTGGCCGCCTCGGCCTCGAACTTGGCGCGTTCCTGCGCGGCCAGCGCGGTCGATAGCTGCGCGGTGCGCTGCGATACGCGCTGTTCCAGCGTCTCGTTGGCTTCGCGCAGGGCCTGTTCGGCGCGCTTGTAGTCGGTAACGTCGGTGAAGGTCGTCACGAAGCCGCCGCCCGGCAGCGGCTGGCCGCGCATTTCCAGCACGCTGCCGTCGGCACGTACGCGCTGGTAGACGTGGGCGGTGCCCGCGCGCATGTGCTGCAGGCGCTTGCTGACGTGCGTTTCCACGTTGCCCGGACCACATTCGCCGCGCTCGGCGTTGTAGCGGATCAGGTCGGCGATCGGCCGGCCGACGTAGACCGAATCGTCGGGATAATCGAACATTTCCATATAGCGACGATTCCACGCGACCAGGCGCATGTCCGCGTCGACCACGCTGATGCCCTGGGAGATGTTCTCCATCGTGGTGGACAGCAGCTCGCGGTTGTAGCGCAACTCCTGCGAGGCTTCGTCGAGCAGTGCGACCGCCTCGCTGAAATCCAGGCCCGTGCCGCGCAGCGCGCTGGTCAGCATGCGCCGCGCCGATGCCGCGCCGATCGACGCGGCGAGGATGCGTTCGCTGTGCTGCAGCAGCGGACGGTCCGCCGCCAGCGCGTCCTGCAGCGGCTTGCCGTTGGCACCGGCGTACTCGTCGAAGGCGCGCCGCGCGCCGCGCTCGCCGATGATGCGGCCGACGATGGCGCGCAGGTCGGCGACGCTGACGCGGCCGCGCCACTCGCCGGCGGCACTGCCGCTGCGGTCGGCCGACAGGTCGAGGAAGCTGGCCGCACGCAGGCGCTCTTCCATGCTCGGCCGGTAGCGCAATGACAGGATGAGCACGCAGGCCGAGTTGGCCAGCAGCGACCAGAACGTGCCGTGGGTCAGCGGATGCCAGCCGCTGAGCTGGAACAGCGATTGCGGGCGCAGCCAGCTCAGGCCGAACGGGCCGGTCTGCAGCCAGTTCGCATCGAACCAGCCCGCGGCGCCGAGGCTCGGCAGCAGCAGGGTATAGCCCCAGATCACGAAGCCCACGCTGAGGCCCGTCTGCACGCCGGCGCGGCTGGCGCTGCGCCAATACAGTCCGGCGATGATGGCCGGCGCGAACTGGGCGACCGCAGCGAAGGACAGCAGGCCGATCGAAGCGAGCTGTTCGCCCTGCGGCATGGCGCGGTAGTACGCCACGGCGAGCAGGCTCAATACCACGATCGCGATGCGCCGCACACTGAGCACGATGCGCGACAGGTCGTGGCGCTGATCGAGCTTGAGCGCGCGTATGCGCAGCAGCAGCGGCATGATCAGGTCGTTGGACACCATTGTCGCCAGGGCGACCGACGCGACGATGACCATGCCCGTCGCCGCCGAAAAGCCGCCGATGTACGCCAGCAGCGCGAGCAGGTTGTTGTCGTTGGACAGCGGCAGCCAGAGCAGCCATACGTCGGGACTCAAGCCCGTGCCGGCCGCAGCCTCGCGTCCGGCAGCGACGATGACCGGCACGAACAGGCAGATCAGCACCAGGTACAGCGGGAACAGCCAGCGCGCCCGGCGCACGTCGCGCGGGTCTTCGCATTCGACGACGCCTACATGGAACTGGCGCGGCAGGCAGAACATCGCGGTGAACGCGAGCAGGGTCTGGGCAAAAAAGCCGTTGGGCAGCGACCCGTTCAGGCGCAGATCGGCCACGGCCTGGCCGGAACCGGACAACTGCTGCTGCGCGTACAGGCCGATGACGAGGAACGCGATCAGCTTGACCAGCGATTCCGCCGCGACCGCGAGCACCATGCCGTGGTGATGCTCGGTCGCGTCGACGCGGCGCGTGCCGAACAGGATCGCGAACAGGGCGAGCATCAGCGCGGTATACAGCGCCGAGTCCTGCAGCAGATCCGCCGGCGGACCGCCGCCGGCCTGGCCGTGGCTGAGCACGCCGATGCTGAGCGCAACCGCCTTGTACTGCAGCGCGATATAGGGAATGGCCGCGGTCATCGCGATCACGGTGACCAGCGCGCCGAGCGCGTGCGACTTGCCGAAGCGCGTGCCGATGAAGTCCGCGATGGAGGTGATGTTGTTGGCCTTGGCCACTCGGGTCAGCCGCTCGAGCAGGCCGCTGCCGAACAGGAACAGCAGGATCGGGCCCAGGTAGATCGGCAGGTAGGCCAGCGTCGAGTTCGATGCGCTGCCGACCGCGCCGTAGAACGTCCATGAGGAGCAGTACACCGCCAGGGCGAGGCTGTAGATCCACGGCCGCAGGCCCGGCCGCCCCGGATACAGCGGGCGCGCATCGCCCCAGTACGCGATGACAAACAGCAGCGCCACATAGGCCAGGGAAACGAGCAGCAGGATCCAGCCAGCAATCATCGCAGCGACCTCGGGGACTGGTCTTCCGATTGTAGTGAAGCCGGCCGTAGTGAAGCCCGCCGTAGTGAACCCTGCCGTATTGAAACCCGTTGCAGTGAACCCGCGCCGGCTTGCTTGACCGCCCACCGCCGGGCGGCCAACGATGCCGCATGCCCGACCCTGCCCCGCTCCAGCCCGCTCTCCCGCCGCAGCCGCTGGACTCGCATGAAATCCATCTGTGGTTTTGTGAATTTCCGCAACGCGAACCGGCCGCGAGCCGGCGGCAGGCGCAGGCATTCCTGCTGCGTCTGCTGTCGGCGTATCTGCTTCGTCGCGTCCACGCCACCGAGCTTCAGGTCGGCGCTCACGGCAAACCCGCGCTGGCGGCGGACGGAGTCGACTTCAACCTCAGCCATAGCGGCAGCGCCGCGGTGGTCGCGTTGGCGCGCGGTGTGGAGGTCGGCGTCGACCTGGAATCACCGGGACGGCCGCGACCGCACGCGGAACTGGCGCGGCGCTATTTCTGCGACCGCGAGGCGCAGGTCATCGAGAACACGCCGGAGACGCTGCGCGAAACCGCCTTCCTGCGCCTGTGGACCGCGAAGGAAGCGGTGCTCAAGGCGCTGGGTCGCGGCCTGGCCTTCGGCCTGGACAAGCTCGAGTTCGACGCGGCTGCGGACCCGCCGGCACTGCTGCGGATCGATGCCGCGGGCGGCTCGGCGACACACTGGCATCTACATGCATTGCCCCTGCCCTCACCCTGGCTCGGCCATCTCGCCTGGTGCGGCGAGACGCGCCGCGTGCGCAATTTTCACGATGCGATGCTACGGTCACCGGTGCAGCGAACCTGATACGAAGGCCAGTTGTAGGCCAGGGCTTAACGGGCTAAGTTCCGGTTAAACGCCAAACGCCGCTGCGAGGCTGCCGTCAACATGTGGAAGCTGTTACGCAACCTGCTGCTGTCGGCTGGAGTGCTCGCGCTGGGCCTCAAGCTGGCCCTGTGGCTGGCGGCGGGCCAGCAGGCGCAGTGGCTGGCCGACAGCCTGCAGCGCTGGGGCGAACTGAGCTGGACCGGGGCCAGCGGCTCCTTCGATGGCGACCTCACGCTCAGCGGCGTGCAGTTCCGACCCAAGCCCGGCTTCGAAGCCGCGACCGTGAATGCGTCCTCGTTGCGGCTGGATACGCCGGGCGTGTTCTGGGTATTGCGTCGCGCCATCACGCGCGATGCGGTTGTGCCCGAGCGGCTCGGCGTATACCTGCAGGATGTCAACCTGCCGTTGCTGCGCAAGCTCGCCGGCGGCAACGCGCCTTACTGGTTCGGTGCGCAGAGCCTGGTTCCGTTCGAGACGTTCGCCTGCGGCGGATCGGCCGGGCTCGATGCCGCCGACTTTACATCGATGCAGATACAACCGGAGGCGCCTCGGCTCAGCGTCGACTATCGCTACGATGCGGCGGCACAGCACCTCGAAGTCGACCTGCGCATCGACAACGCGCCGTTCGCGCAGGTCGGCCTGCGCACGGAGCTGCGCCAGTTCACCCCGCAGATGCTCGACGATGCCGCGGCGCGCGAGCGCGTGCGCATCGCCTCGGCCGACTTCAACTTCCGCGATCGCGATTTCCTGCGCCGGCGCAACCAGTTCTGCGCACGTGAAACCGGCGTCGACGTGGACGGCTTCATCGACCGGCATATTGCCGCCGTGCAGGAACGACTCAAGGCCTCGCACATCGTGCCGGCCGAAGGCGTGGTCGAGATCTACCGCGAGCTGCTGAGCGGCGGCGGCGAGTTCAAGCTGCTGAGTCTTCCGCGCGAGGACATCGCGCCCGCGCAGTACGACACCTACGATCCCGAGGAAGTGTTGCGCTGGCTCAACCTGACCGCGCGCCACAACGACGCGCCGCCGGTGCTGTTCAAGCTGTTTTTCCTGGCCGAACCGGTCGAGGCGCTGGCCGGCATCGACCGGGCGCTGGTGCATGATCCGCTGGCTGAGCCCGAGCCGGAGACCGTCGTCGTGCGGCCCGAGGAAAACCCGGTCCTGGCCACGACGATCGGCGCTGCGACGAAGCAGGTCGATGCCGCACCGCTGCCATCGACAATGCCGCCGATCGCACCGCCGGCACCGGTTGCGCCGCCGCTTACGACGACTGCGCCGCCGGGCGGCATCGCGCCGGGTTCGCTCCTGCCTGACGCCGTACCGATCGCCGGCGACACGGCGACCGTCACTGGCGCGCCGGCGGTTCCGATCAGACCGCCGCCGCCGCGGATCGACCCGCGACTCGATCCGCGCCTCGCCGGCCTGCCCTCGGCACCGCCGCCGCCGCCGGGTTCGACGGCGGCGCTGGTGTGGCAGGGTCCTCGCATCGATCGCTTGCCCGAGTCGAAGACGGCGCCGCGCGAACGGCCCTTCGCCGTGGTTCCGTACGCTGCATTGAACGGACAGTCCGGCGCGCGCGTGGTGCTCATCACGAGCGGCGGCAAGGAAATCGAGGGCAAGGTCGCGGAGGTCAGCGCCGCCGGCGTGACCATCAGCGTGAACCGCGAATCCGGTCAGGCGCGCCTGTTCGTCGAGCGCGCACGGATTCTGGAAATCCGCGTCGCGCGGCGCGGGTGATCACGTGATGTTGCGAAATTCGCGTTAGCGTGCGACGGCCGCGCGCTGGTGCCCGTCGTGCCCTCTGCATGAACATGACCCCGACCGAATCCCGAACCGGTTTTGCCCAGGAAGTCGACGCTGTCACGCTCGCGCGCGCGCGGCGCGGCGACGGCACGGCGCATGCGGCGCTCTACCGGATCTTCTCGCGGCCCTGCTACACGCTGGCCATGCGTGTGCTCGGCAGCTCGGCGGCCGCCGAGGACATCGTCCAGGACGTATTCCTGAAGATGATGGACGCGATCCGGCACTATCGCGGCGACGCGCCGTTCGGCGCCTGGCTCAAGCGCATGACCGTGAACGCCGCGATCGACCAATTGCGCAGTCAGCGGCATCTCGACAAGGACGATCCGGAACGGTTATTTGCCAATGTCAGCGATACCGCCGGTCTGCTCGCCTCCGATGCACATGACGTGATGGCGCTGCTGCAACGCCTGCCGCCGCGGGCGCGTCTGATCCTCGTGCTGCACGAGCTCGAGGGCTATACGCACAAGGAGCTGGCTGAACTGTTCGGCCAGACCGAAAGTTATTCCAAGTCCATCCTCTCGCGCTCGCTGAAGCGTCTGCAGGAATGGTTGACCCCCAATACCGCAGTGGAGATGCAGCCATGGCCGAGCCGGAGCTGAGTTTGAAGGCGCTGCGCCTGGCCGCGCTGCCGGAGTTCGATCCGCCGCCGCAGCTGTGGGCGCGTATCGAAGCGGAACATCGCCGCCGCCGGCAGCGCGGGCGCGTACTGCGCTGGGGCAGCGGACTGGCGGCCATGCTCGCGCTCGCCGCGGTCATCGCGCTGGCGCCGCGACCGCAGATCACTGTCGCCAATCCGCTGGCTCAGCTGGAACGGCGCTCGCACGAACTGGAACAGGCCTACGCCGGGTTGAGTCAGGCCGCCTCGCCGCTGGAGAACGAAGCGGAGCTGCGCGCCGTCGAGCTGGCACTGCAACAGGCCTATGACCGCGGAGCTGCGGTCGACGAACTGCTGCCGCTGTGGCAGCAACGCAATGACGTGCTGTCGAATTTGATCGCGTTGGCTGCCGATGGCGCGCAGCCGACCCGGATTTGAGTGGAGAACGCTGATGTCGATGTTCAAACGTCCCGTGCTGGCTCTGTTGAGCCTGACCCTTACCGCTGCGGTTTACGCCCAGTCGACGCCGGTCGAGCAGCGCCTGGGCGAAGAAGTGCAGCTGGCCCTGGTGCGTCTGATCGAATCAGGCGCCTTTGCCGGCAAACCCGGCGAGGAAATCGCCTTCACGCTGGATGAACCGGCGCGGCGCGTGAACAACCTCGGCCTGCTCGTCGACAGCGCCAATGCGGAACGTGCACGGGACGGCCTTCGCGTGCTCGGCGTGACGCCGCGCAGCGCGGCCCAACGCATGGGCATCAAGGCCGGCGACCGCATCGTTGCAGTGAACGGTACCAGCCTGGTCGGCCTCGGTGCCGACCCCGCCGGCCATGCCCAGGCCGCCGTCACGATGCGCACGCTGGTCGATACCCTGTCCGACGGCAGCGTCCTCGAGTTCGGCCTGCAGCGCCAGGACAAGCCAGTGACCTTGCGCGGCGAGCTCAGCAGCATCGTGCTGCCGCCCATTCATCTGAAGGTGGGTCGCGACGAGCTCCTCGCCAGCACGGGTACCAACGTATCCCGACGCGAACCACAGAGCGACGGCGGCAACAGCGGTTGCGGCCGCTTCAACGATTTCGACGTCGCGCCATCGCAGCGGGATCTGTATGGCGTCAAGCTGCTGATGATCGATGGGGTATCGACCGGTCCCGCCGGCGTGCATCAGTTCCGTGTTTCCGCCGGCACGCACGTGGTCAAGATGGTCGAACTGATTCCGGCGAAGGTCTACCGGCGCTTGAACCCGACGCGCCTGGGTGACGGTCCCGAGGTGAAGACCCTGACCGTGAACGTCAAGGCGGATACCACCTACTACCTCGCCGCGAAGTTCAACGAGGACAAGCGCAACAGCCGCGTCGGCGGCGAGTACTGGGATCCGGTGGTCTGGCGCGAAACGCCGGACAAATGTGGCTGAGGAACTTTGCCGCGGGCCCTGTGTCGAATTCCTCGCATTCCCTCCCACAGGGTGCACCCTGAAGCCACACGGACGTGGCCTCCTTTTTAGCAAGGCCGCGGCACAGCCCGCGGTTTTTTCGTTTTCGTCATACGCCGCGTGACGCGCCGCCTGCACACCGCCCTGTGCGCAAGGCTATGCTTGCGCGTCATGCGCACCGTACTACGACTAATGACCGCGGCACTGCTGAGCTGCAGCGCCGCGGCCGGCGCCCAGGATGGCGCCACACTCCCCGCACCGGTCGCGACTTACCTGGAACGCGGAGCCGCGCAAGGGAGCTGGCCGCGGGTCGTCAGCGCGTATGTCTTCCAGTCCGCGACCTCACTGACCACGTATCCCGCTGCCTCGGCCAACGGCGCCGGCGGCGATACGCGTTTTCTGCTCGGCGACGCGATGGCGGCAGCGACCGGCCTGTTGCTCGCCGAATTGGCCAGCAGCGGCCGCGTACGTCTCGACGATCCGATCAGCCGTTATTTGCCGCCGGATTTCCCCTGCGCCGATCCACGCGTCTGCGCGCTGACACTGCAGCAACTTGCCGCACACAGTTCCGGCTTGCCGCCGGTGCCGGCGAACCTGTTTGCCGCCGACGCGGACAACCTCTGGCGCGACTATCAGGAGGCGGATCTGCTCGAGTTCCTGGCCAACTATCGTCTGCCGGCTGAGCCGGGTCCTCGCCAGTCGGCCGTGGGTCAGGTTCTGCTCGCGTGGCTGCTGGGCCGTGCCCACGGCGGCGGCTACGCGGCGGCGCTGTCCGAGCGCGTGACCGAACCCTTGGGAATGCGCGCTACCGGCATCGATGCGGCAAACGTCGCGACCGGCCACCGCAATGGCAGGCCTGCGCCGCCGGCCCGCGAAACGCCCCTGCCTGTCCATCTGTATTCCAGCGCCAACGATCAGGTCCGGCTGCTGCGGGCGATGCTGCGTCCCGGCGATTCGCCGCTGCGCGCCGCGCTGATGGTGTCGCGACAGCCGCGCGATGCCCGCGCGAATTGGGGGCTGGGCTGGCGCATCAATACGGTCAGCCAGGACGAGCAGAGCTGGCCGCTGGTGTGGCAAGCCGGCAGCGCGGGCGGGCAGAGCGTGTTTCTCGGCTTTCGCACAGACCGGCAGGAAGCCGTCGCGCTGTTCGGCACGGCGGAAGCGAGCCTCGCCCCACTGGGTCTGGTTCTGCTGGACGGCGGCAACCTGCCGCCGCCACCCGCGCTGGCGACCGCCGTGTCCGGCGACCCGGCCGATTACGCCGGCCTCTATGAATTCACGCCGGGAACGCAGTTGCTGATCCGCGCGACGCCTGAGGGGCTGACCGCGCAGACCAGCGGTCGCCTGGCCCTTCCGCTCACGCCGCTGGGGCCGGATCTGTTCGGCGCCGCCGGCGCTCCGGTGCAGTTGCGCTTCCAGCGCGACGCGAAGGGACAGATCGAAACGCTGCGCTGGTCCGAGAACGGCTTCATCGTGCCGGTGCAACGATTGAGTCGGCGCGCGCCGGCCCTGCCGCGCACCGAGCAGGCGCTCTCCGCCGACAAGCTGCGCGACTACTGCGGTGACTACGCCGTGGACGGCGATGTGCTGGCCCGGTTTCTCTGCGACGGCCCGGCCCTGCAGTTCAGCGGCGCGCAGCGACGCGCGCTTTTCGCGTATGCCGACGATCGCTTCGCCAGTCGCGACGGCGAATTCGAACTGATTGCGCGTCGTGCTGCCGACGGCCAGGTCCAGGCGCTGACCCTCGTACTGCTGGGCAACGAGACGGAACTGCCGCGCGTCCGCTGGCGAGCACTGCCGACGGAAATGACCGCGAGCCTGCGACACGAACGGACGGCTCGCGAAGAAACCGCCCGAGCGGCCGTCGCCGAGCGCGCCGCTGCGGCGCGTACGTCAGAAGTTCCGATCAGAGCGGCGCCGGCCCCGTGGGTGCAGCAATTGCCCGTACTGGCGCCGCGTCCGGTAGCTCCTTATCGTGCTCCGGGGGACGCCATTGCGCGTGCGAATACTGCCTCGCCGGCAGCGGCAAACGCGCGTCCAGCGGCCGCGCCCGTATCGGTGCCGTCGAGCCGCGTCGGACCACCAGCCAACATACGTCCCGCCCCAGCGGCCGCGCCGGCGCAGATCGAACCCCTGCCGGAGCGATTCGAGCGGCCCCGGTTCGCGCCCTCGCCTCGCGCGGAACCCAAAAAGGAAACCAAGGATGACGGTACTTAGTGTCAATTTGAACAAAATAGCGGTGTTGCGGAATTCACGCGGCGAGCAGGAGCCCGACATCGGTCACGCCTGCGATTGCGTGATCGCTGCCGGCGCCGGTGGAATCACCGTGCATCCGCGCCCGGACCAGCGCCATGTCCGTCCGGGCGACGTGCGTGAACTGAACGCGCGCATCGCGCGCCGCGTCGAGTTCAATATTGAAGGCAACGCGTTTGCGCCGGCGCGCGGCGACTATCCCGGACTGATCGCGCTGGTACGCGAGGTCCGTCCCGAACAAGTCACGCTGGTGCCAGACGGCGATGCCCAGATCACTTCCGATCATGGCTTCGATCTCGCCGCCGACGCCGCAACGCTGCGGCCGTTGATCGCCGAACTGCGCGCGCTGGGCGCGCGCGTGAGCCTGTTCGTCGATGCCGGCGCGACGGACATGTCGCGTGCGGCCGACCTCGGTGCCGACCGGGTGGAAATCTATACCGGACCCTTCGCCAAGGCGTACGCCGCGGGCAACGTGGCGGAAGCGCTGGCGCGTTGCGTAGAGACAGCGGAGGCAGCACGCACCGCAGGTCTCGGCGTCAACGCCGGCCACGACCTGAGCCAGGCCAACCTCGGCTGCCTGGTCGACGCGATACCATTTCTCGCCGAGGTGTCGATCGGCCATGCGCTGATCGGCGAGGCGCTGTATGACGGCCTTGCGCCGACGGTGCACAACTATCTGCGCATCCTGCGTTCGCGAACCGCCGACTGACACGCTCGCCAATCGCGCGAACCGCATGCGCATCCGGTGCTGGCGAGTTCGCCGCACCGACGCTATCGGCATGCGGCGAGTGCGACCGCTAGGGAAGCATTCGCCCGATTCCCGTTGCCGCACCGGCCTACCGCGGCGTTTCGATCGAAATTCCTTCGATGCCGGCCTGGCGTGCGAGCGCCAGCACGTCAATGAGGTATTGGTGGGTCGTCGCCCTGTCGGGACGTAGCTGCAGGATCGGCTTGTTGTCGCCCTGGCCGGCCCAGCTCAGCAACTGCGCCTCGAGCTCGATGCGGCTCAGCGCGCCGTCGTTGTAGAGCACCTGGCCATCGGCACCGATGCGCAACTCGACCGTGCGTGGTACGGCCTTGTCGCCACCATTGGACAGCGGCAACGCAATCTTGCCGGTCAGCAGCGGTGCGGAAATCATGAAGATCAAGAGCAGTGCGAGCATCACGTCGATCAGCGGCGTGATGTTGATTTCGGCCATGGGACGTTCGGTCGAGCGCACAGTGATCGCGGACATGCGGGGTACTCCGGACTCGCCTGGGTGGGCAGTTCCAGAATAGCGCCGTCGATGGAACCGGCCAGCCGTTAGTCACGCCTGGACGTTGCAGGGACTGCGCGTTCGACAAGCCCGTGAGCCGATCAATAAAAAAGCGCCCCGGTCTCCCGAGGCGCTTATCCGGCTCGCACCGGCAGGGTAGCGTTAGCGAGCGTAGTACCGTGTTTACTGGCTGCCGCGTGCGGCTGGCGTGGTCACGAAGCCGATCTTGACCATGCCCTGGTTCTTCGCATCGGCCATCACCTTCGCCACGAATTCGTAGCGGGTGTTCTTGTCGGCGCGAATCTGCAGTTCCGGCTGTACCGTCTTCTGCGCGCTCACGGCGAGCTGGGCCTTGAGTTCCAGGTCGCTGATCTGACTGTCGTTCCAGTACAGCGTGCCATCTTCCTTGATGGCCAGGTCGATCGGTTCCGGCGGAGCCTCGGGATTCGTGATCATCGAGGCTTGCGGCAGGTCGATACGAATGCGGTGCTGCATCATCGGTGCCGTGATCATGAAGATGATCAGCAGCACCAGCATCACGTCGACCAGCGGCGTGACGTTGATTTCGGCCATCGGCGCGCCGCCGCTGCCACCACCACCACCTGAACTGAATGCCATGGCTTACTTCCTCGCAACAGGCGCCGCCGGGGCTGCGGGACGGGCCGGTGCAGGAGCCGCACCCGCTTCGACGCGCGAACCGGTGGCAAAGAAATCGTGCAGGTCGTGAGCAAATTCGTCGAAGCGCGCCAGGATCACGCGATTGGAGCGCACGAAGAAGTTGTACGCGAGCACCGCCGGGATCGCGACGAGCAGACCGAACGCGGTCATGATCAGCGCTTCGCCTACCGGACCGGCCACCGCCGACATGGACGCGTCGCCCGATGCCGAGATGCGGATCAGGGCGTGGTAGATGCCCCAGACCGTACCGAGCAGACCGACGAACGGACCCGTCGAACCGACCGTCGCGAGCACGGTAAGACCGCCTTCGAGACGACCGCTTTCGCGGGCAACGGCCTGGCGCAGCGCGCGATCGATGAACTCGGACCGGTTCAGCGCTTCGACAAGGCGGCTGCCTTCATGGCGCTGGTGGTGAGCGGCGGCCGAAGCGCAGTCCAAGGCGATCTTGGAGAACGGTTCCGAGGCCGGCTGCTCTTCCATGAAGCGGATCGCTTCCTGAGCCGACGGCGTCTCCCAGAACGTGCGCATCACCGTGTTCATACGGCCACGAATCGCCGTGTTACGGATCAGGTTCAAGATGATCCAGTAGACCGAGAGAACCGAGAACACGCACAGCGTCACGAAGACAATGGCGCCAAGCAGATCGAAGTTCGGATTCGTCGGGTTGTAGTTCTGGATCAGGTGGCTAAAGCCCATTTCTTTCAGGGCTGCGGCATTGCTGTTGGTGCCGAGCGTCGGCGCAACAGCTGCCGCCGCGTCAGCCGCCGGAGAAACAGACCCCGCCGGGGTCGAAGTGTCTTGGAACATGACGCTACCCTTGAATTAAGTGAAACGGTGGAAGTTACAGTTCGTTGAGGCTGAAACGGAACGGAACCAGTGCCCAGCCCTCAACCGCAGAACCGTTTTTCTGACCCGGATTGAACACCCAAGTCTGCGCGGCATCAATCGCCGCACGATCCAGTTCGCGAAATCCGGAAGATTTTTCGACCTGAATATCCTTGGGCTTGCCATCCACCCCGACCAGGACGCGCAGCACGACTTCGCCTTCATGGCGTTGACGTACCGCCTGCGGCGGGTAGCGCGGCGGACGAGCTTTGCGATAGCTGATGTTCTCGGTCGGCGCAATGTCCGCCGGCGGCGCTGGCGGCGCCGGGGGGGCGGGCGGCGGTGCCGGAATTGCCATGGGCGAGGCCTCCTCGACCACGACGGCCGGCGGTGGCTCCGGCGGCGGAGTCGGCGGCGGCCTTACCTTTTCGATGATTTTCGGCGGCGGCTTCTTAGGCGGCTCCGGCGGTGGCGGCGGCGGTGGCGGCGGCGGCGGCGGCGGTTCGACGAATTCGACCGAAACGATGGTCTCCTTCTTCTTTTCCTTCGCCTGCGGCGGCGCCACCGGCGCAAGCATCAGGATGAAAGCGATGCCGTGCACGGCCATGGCGGCGGCCAGCGCTGAGGTGCGCCTCCAACTGTACGTTTCGCGCTGGTCTTCTGTGGTCAACGCCATTTGCTCTGAACCAAGGTTCGCTGTGTGAGATCTGAGGGCTTGTCGCACTGGGCGCCGAGCCGCGGGTAACGCGGCGGGGGCTGGCACCGTACACGAGGCCAGCCCGACGCTCAACACTAGCAATCGGGATGGCTATGTTAACCCGGCCTGAAGGTCGCCGAACACCGCGCAGGTATTGCGAGGAGTGCGGAATGACTTACTTTTTCTTCGGAGCGCCGCCTCCGCCTTTGATCATCTTGAGCCACGTACCTGCCATCTGGCGGGTTTCTTCGTAACCCTGGGCCTTTTCCATGGCGGCGATCGCGGCGCTCTTGTTACCGAGTTCGTTTTCAGCATTGCCAAGCAATACATAGGCAGCGCCCTGGCGCTTGACGCCGCGTGACAGGGCCTTGGTCAGCGATTCTTTCGCCGGCGCCCACTGCTGGTTATTGATCTGGAGCTGGCCGCGCAGGAGGTCGGCTTCGCCGTCCTTGGCCAGCGGCGACGCCTTGCTGTAGGCATCGATGGCCTTGGTTTCGTTCTCGGCGAGCGCGTAGGAGTCGCCGAGCAGTTTGTACATGTCATAGCTGGGCTGGATAGCGCCCTTCTGGAAGCCCTCTTCCAGCAGCGCCGCGCCTTCGGCCGGCTTTTCGGCCTGTCCATACAACTGGGCCAGCAGCTTGTAGTCGTCCGCCGTCGTGATCAGGCCCTTGGCCTTGGCGTCCGTAAGCAGCTGCAAGGCCTTTTCGTTCTGGTCGTTGTTGACGTAGATCGAAGCGAGCTGCTGGATGATCTTCTTGTCGGTCGGATTTTTCTGCAGCTGCGATTCCGACAGCTTGGCCGCTTCACCGTACTGGTTCAGTTCGAAGTAGCTGGCCATGAGGATCTGGTTCCAACTGTCCTGCGGCTTGTCACTGGCGGCGATAGCCAGCTTCATCGCGTCGATCGCTTCCTGGAACTTGTCGGCGCGATAGAGCGCATTGCCCTTGACGGCCAATGCCTCGGCCTTCTTGTCGCCGCTGATATCGATGTACTGATCGACCGTCTTCGCGGCGTCGGCGTACTGCTCTTCCTGGAGCTGGAACTGGGCCAGGGTGTAGATGGCCGGAAACTGGTTGGAATTCGGCAGCGCGTCGAGGGCGATCGATTCCTTGAGGTCGACGATGGCGCCGGCGCCGTCTTCCTTTTCCCACTTCGCGTTGGAGCGCAGGTAGAGCGCGAAGGCCTTCGCGTACGGGGTCACCTTCTTGTCCGCGAGCACTTCGTCGATCAGGCCGATGGCCTTGTCGGATTCGCCGTCGCTGGCCGCTTCCTGAGCCTTGTTGAGCTTGGTGCCGAGCGCGCCCGGCATGTCGGTCTTGGGATCGTTGCGCTTGGCGTTCGGGTACGCGTTCTCGGTCGGCTTGCTGCTGCTGCTCTTGCTGGAACGTTGCTCACCGGAACGTTCGCCCGGGAGACGCGAGGCGGAAGCGATTCCCGCCGCGAGCAGGGAAAACGCACCGAGACAAAGGACAAGCTTCTTGGCATTGGGAGCATGCATTGAGTAGCGCCTCGACTGGATTCTCGCGGCCTGCGTTTCAGGCAAGCGGTAAAGGGGTCGCAGAGCGTAATCCGCGAATGTTCAAACTACAAGCGCAGGAGTTTCTCGATTCGTTATCGTGGCGTTAAAAAGAAACCTAAGCATTCCATGCGCTTGCAACGAGTTGTTACGGATGGATCGGGCTAGCGGCAACTTCGTCGAAATCAGCGGATTTACGGAGATTTTCGTATGTTGCGTTTCTTTATTAACTTGGCAACTAAAAACAAATTCCAATTCAATAAAAAATAGAATCGATTGGACCGGCTGCGGCCGGTCGGCGTCTGCGCAAGTCCGGACATTTCCGCGTTGAATTGCGCAACCGGATCGGCGCCCTGCCGGGCTTGCAACGGATTCGTCAGAGCAGCGGGGTCGAGCTTGTCGTGCCCCGTGTGAACACCAGATTCACGTCGGCCAAGCGGCCGACGTCTGATCAGACGTCGAGATTCGCGACGCGCAGCGCGTTGGACTCGATGAACGCGCGGCGGGGCTCGACGACGTCGCCCATCAGGGTGGAGAAGATCTGGTCAGCCGCGACGGCGTCCTCGATGCTGACCTGGAGCAGGCGGCGCGTTTCCGGGTTCACCGTCGTTTCCCAGAGCTGTTCGGGATTCATTTCGCCGAGTCCCTTGAAGCGCTGGATCGTGCGTCCCTTCTTCGCTTCGTCCATGAGCCACGAGCGAGCGCGTGCAAAGGATTCGACTGGCGTTACGGCGTTGCCGCGGCGAATTTCGGCGCCCGGCTGCACCAGATCGGCGAGTTGGCGCGCGATATCGAGTATCGGCTTCATTTCCGGGCTCGCGATGAAGGTGGCTGGCAGCAGCTGCGTATGCGTCAGACCATGCTGGTCGCGTTCGACGATGAGCGCGGCGGGATGGTCCGGAGTGGCGCCCTGCACACGCAGTCGATATTGGGCCCGGCCGAGGCCGACGTTGTTGAGGCGCGCGGAAATGCGTGCCAGCCAATGCACGGTCGTAGCCTCGTCGTGCCAGATGCTGGCGTCGAGTGCCGGCAGCTCCAGCATTGCGGCCAACAGGACGGGATCGCAGCGATGGCTCAGGCGGTCGATCTGATCCAGCGCAGTCTGGTATTCCGCGAGCAGCTTTTCCAGGGCGACGCCAGTAATGGGTGGTGCATCGACGCTGTAGCGCAGTCCGGCCTGATCGACCGCATTGCCGATCAGATACTGATTCAGCGCGCCATCGTCTTTCAGATACAGCTCGGTCTTGCCCTGCTTGAGCTTGTAGAGCGGCGGCAGGCCGATATAGATGTAGCCGCGCTCGATGAGCTCGGGCATCTGCCGGTAGAAGAACGTCAGCAGCAAGGTGCGGATGTGCGAGCCGTCCACGTCCGCGTCGGTCATGATGATGATGCGGTGATAGCGCAGCTTGTCGGGGTTGTACTCGTCCTTGCCGATGCCGCAGCCCAATGCCGTGATCAGGGTGCCCACTTCGGCCGAAGACAGCATCTTGTCGAAACGTGCGCGTTCGACGTTGAGGATCTTGCCCTTGAGCGGAAGAATCGCCTGGGTCTTGCGATTGCGGCCCTGCTTCGCGGAACCGCCGGCCGAGTCACCCTCGACGATGAAGAGTTCGGACAGCGCCGGATCTTTCTCTTGGCAATCCGCCAGTTTGCCGGGCAGGCCAGCGATGTCGAGTGCACCTTTCCGGCGCGTCATTTCACGCGCCTTGCGCGCGGCTTCGCGTGCGCGCGCGGCGTCGACGACCTTGCCGGCAATAGCACGTGCCTCGGCCGGGTTCTCGAGCAGGAATTCTTCCAGCTTTGCGTTGACGACCTGCTCGACGATGCCCTTGACCTCGGACGAGACCAGCTTGTCCTTGGTCTGCGACGAGAACTTCGGATCCGGCACCTTTACCGACAGTACGGCGATCATGCCCTCGCGCATGTCGTCGCCGGCGAACGCAACCTTCGCGTTCTTGCCGATGCCGGAGCGCTCGATGTAGTTGCTGATGCAACGGGTCAGCGCCGCGCGGAATCCGGTCAGATGTGTGCCGCCGTCGCGCTGCGGGATGTTGTTCGTGAAGCAGAAACAGGTTTCCTGGTATGCATCGGTCCACTGCAGGGCCGCTTCTACCGTAACGCCGTCCTGTTGCGCGTTGAAGGTGATGACGTTCTGGTGCAGCGGCGTCTTGAGCTGCGCCAGGTGCTGGACGAACGACCGGATGCCGCCTTCGTATTCGAAGATATCGTGCTTGTCATGGCGCTCATCGAAGATTTCGATCTTGACGCCCGAGTTCAGGAACGACAGCTCGCGCAGACGCTTGGCGAGGATGTCGTAGTGGAACTCGAGGTTGGTAAAGGTCAACGGGCTGGGCAGGAAGCGGACCGTGGTGCCGCGGCGCGTGGACGCCGCGCCCTGCTTGATCGGATAGACGGGCTCGCCGTGCTGGTATTCCTGGATGAACTCGAAACCATCGCGGAAGATGTTGAGCCACAAATGCGCGGAAAGGGCGTTGACGACCGAGACGCCGACGCCATGCAGGCCGCCGGAAACCTTGTAGGAGTTGTCGTCGAACTTTCCCCCGGCGTGCAGCACGGTCATGACGACTTCCGCGGTGGACCTGCCCTCTTCCGGATGGATGCCGACCGGAATACCACGGCCGTTGTCGGTGACGCTGACTGAACCGTCCTGGTGAATGGAGACGACGACGTGATCGCAGTACCCGGCCAGAGCCTCGTCGATGGCGTTATCGACGACTTCGAAAACCATGTGATGCAGGCCGGTGCCGTCATCGGTGTCGCCGATGTACATGCCGGGACGCTTGCGTACAGCTTCGAGGCCTTTGAGGACTTTGATGTTGCTGCTGTCGTACTGATCGCTCATGCGTCTCGCCAGGCGGGGTCACGTCCGGGACCGGACACGACAAAGGAAACAGGAAGATGCGGAATTATAGCAGTGTGGTGACACGCCCCTGTTCCACGTGGAACACGGTGTGATTCCGACTGCGCAGGGAGTCCACCGGCAAAGCGACTGTGCCCGTAATCAGCACCTGCGCGTCTATGGAATCGAGCCAGCACGACACAGCCCTCTGATGGCCGCTATCGAGTTCAGACGCCAGGTCGTCGAGGCAGACTACCGGCCATTCGCCGCGCTGCTGTCGGAACAGTTGGGCTTGTGCCAGCAGACAAACCAGTGCGGCGAGCTTTTCCTGTCCGCGCGACAAATGCTCTCGCTCTGGCGCTGCGGCGAAAGAAACGCGCCAGTCCGCGCGGTGTGGCCCGACACTGGTATGCGCCCGCTCGCGATCCCTCGCACGACGCTCTGCCAAAGCGTCGCTCAATTCCAGTTCCGCGGCCCATCCACGGCTGTACTTCATTGTGGGGGCGCCGAGCTCCGGAACGAGAGCAGCACCGATTTCAACAATGACCGGCGCGAGTAACGCCAAATAGTCTCCGCGCCAACTCGCAAGCGAGGTTGCCGTCTTTTCCAGCTCCGCATCCCAGATGTCGAGATCCTCGTCGCGGCCACCCTGCCTCAATAGCGCGTTGCGTTGGCTCAACGCTCGGCGATAGCGCCTCGTCACTTCGACGTAGTTCGGTTCCACGTGGAACACAGCCCAGTCGACAAAATGGCGACGTTCTTCGGCTGCACCCGAAATCAGCGCGTGAGACCCAGGTTCAAAGCAGACCACGGCAATTTCGCGCAGCAACTCGGCGAGGGAACCGACCTCCGCACCATCGAGCCGCGCGGCCCAATCCCCACGACGACGCGACAGCCCCAGACGCCGACGTGCGCCCTCTCCTGCGATCACCGCGAAGACCTCGAGGGACGGTTCCCCGAATCGAATCAGGCTCTCGCGTTTGACGGACCGAAACGAGCGGCCGTGCGACAGCATATACACCGCCTCGAGGATCGACGTCTTTCCCGCGCCGTTGGCGCCCACAAACTCGCTGACCCCAGGCCCCAGCGAAATCTCTGCGCTGACGACGTTACGCAGATTCGTCAACCGCAGTTCGCAAAGCTCCATCCGCGTTCGCCACCGGTTGCGCACATAAAAAAACCTGCGGCGCTCACACCCCGCAGGCTTCATCCATCCCGACAATCCGACCCGCTCAGAGACGCAACGGCATCACGACATGCCGCGATTCTTCCGAATCCACCGCCTTCAACAGACAGCTCGACTGGCCGTCACGCAAGCAAACCACGACTTTTTCGCCGGTCAACGCGCCTAGCGCGTCAAGCAGATAGTTCACGTTGAAACCGACACTCAAGTCGCTAACGACCGTATCGGCTTCCAGTTCCTCATGCGCCTCTTCCTGCTCCGGATTGTGCGCAATGATCCCAAGCCGGCCCGGTGCTACGTCCAGCTTTACGCCACGGTACTTCTCGTTGGACAGGATCGCCGCACGCTGCAACGCGGTCCTCAGAGTTTCGCGCCCGATACGGACTTCTTTATCGGCACCGATCGGAATGACCGCCTCGTAATCCGGGAACCGCCCATCGATGAGCTTCGAGGTGAACTGAACATCACCGCGCCGGACACGCAGATGGTTCTTGCCGAACTCGAGCACAACCAAACCGTCACCGTTCTCGAACAGTCCCTGCAGCTCAAGCACGCCCTTGCGCGGAATGATGATCTGCCGACGCTGCGAGATCTTCGCCTGCACCATGGTTTCCGCGAGCGCCAGACGATGACCGTCGGTCGCCACACAGCGCAAAGCGTCTTCACGCAAGTCGACCAGCATGCCATTCAGGTAATAGCGCACGTCCTGATGCGCCATCGCAAACGCGGTGCGATCCATCAGGTTCTTCAGCGTTGCTTCGGGGAGCTCAACCTTATCGACCATCTCGATACTTTCGATAACCGGGAACTCGCTGGCCGGCAGAGTAGCAAGCGTAAAGCGGCTCCGGCCCGCCGTGACAACCACGCGATCACCGTTCAGACGTACATCGATCGAAACACCGTCCGGCAGCGCACGGCAGATGTCGAACAGCTTGCGCGCAGGAATCGTGATTTCACCGGCTTCGCTCGTCACAGCCGACACCGTCGCAACCATTTCCACTTCCAGGTCGGTACCCGTGAAGGACACCCGCCCGTCCGATACTGCGACCAACAGGTTCGCCAACACGGGCAATGTCTGGCGCCGTTCGACGACACCGACGACTTGTTGCAGTGGCTTGAGCAAGGCTTCGCGCTGGAGACTGAATCGCATGGTCTGGGTTTCCCGGTTCGCTAACGAACGCTTTTATTCTTTATAGGAAGATAACAGTGGTTGTAGTATCGCGAAAAACTGGGGACTACCCGGATTTTCTTATCCAAATCAACATCTTGAATGACTCGAAACTAGTCTGGTTACGCGGAGCCGGCTTGTCGATGGATTGTGGATAACTTTCGCCCCCACAGCCGTCCCCTGTTTATCCACAGGCAATCAGCCGGTCAAGATGCGAACCAGCTTTTCATAGTCCTGGCGCAGCTTTCCATCGGTTTCCGTGAGATCCCGGATCGTACGGCAGGCATGCAGCACCGTCGTATGGTCGCGACCGCCGAACGCTTCGCCGATCTCCGGCAGGCTGTGTTCGGTGAGTTCCTTCGACAGCGCCATCGCCACCTGGCGCGGCCGCGCCAACGAGCGCGAACGACGCTTCGACAACAAGTCCTGCAGCCGCAGCTGATAGAAGTCCGCCACGGTCTTCTGGATATTCGGCACGGTGATCGACTGCGCATGCACAGTCAGCAGATCGCGCAAGGTCTCCTGAGCGAACTCCAACGTAATCGCCCGACCCAGGAAGTTCGCGCGCGCCGCGAGCGTGTTGAGCGCGCCTTCGAGGTCACGCACGTTGGAACGCATGCGCTTGGCAACGAGCAGCGCCACGTCCTCGGGCAGATTCATGCCCTTGGCCTGAGCCTTCGACAGCAGGATAGCCGCGCGCGTCTCGAAGTCGGGTGGTTCGATCGCGACCGACAAACCCCAGCCCAGCCGCGACTTCAGCCGCGGCTCGAGGTTCTCGACTTCCTTGGGGTAGCGATCACAGGTCAGGATGATCTGCTGCTTGCCGTCAAACAGCGCGTTGAAAGTGTGGAAGAACTCTTCCTGGGTCGTGTTCTTGCCGGCAAAGAACTGGATGTCGTCGATCAGCAACGCGTCCACTTCGCGGAAGCGGCGCTTGAACTCATCCATGTTCTTGTTGCGCAACGCATCGATCATCGCCGACACGAACTGCTCGGAACGCAGATACATGACCTTGGTACGCGGATTGTTCTCGCGAATCAGATTTCCGGCCGCATGCATCAGGTGGGTCTTGCCAAGACCGGTACCGCCATACAGCAGCAGCGGGTTGTAGGCCCTGCCCGGGTTGGTCGCGACCTGGATCGCGGCCGCCTTGCCCAGTTGATTGGACTTGCCCTCGACAAAGCTGTCGAAGGTGTAGCTCGGATCGAGGTTGCCGTCGAACTCGACGACCGGTGGCGGCATTTCGACCGCCGCTGCCGGAACTGCATTGCGGGGCGGTCTGGCTGCGAGCGTGCGGCGCGCGTTCAACGTGCCGACCTCCAGGCGTACGGGAGTGCTGCGGCCTGCCAGATGGTTGAGGATCGCGCGGATGCGCGGCAGAAATTCGTTCTCTATCCGTTCCAGCGTATAAGCATTCGGCGCGAGGAGGCGCAGACCGTCGTCGCCCTCCGCCGGTTGCAGCGGTTTGAGATAGGTATGGATATCTTCAGCGCCGAACTCGCCTTCCAGGCGTTCCAGACAGCGCCGCCAGAGTTCGCTCATTACTTCCTCGTCGACGGGCGGGGTGCCGGGGCTGGCCCGGCAGGGCGCGGAAGTCTACGCCGACGCTCGTTTTTCCGCCACGCGCGCCTTGACACTGTCGCGTCGCCGACACTATTCTCCCGCCCCTTTTCCCACCTTTCCACCGGAGCGACGCCATGAAGCGTACGTACCAGCCCAGCCGCCTCAAGCGCGCTCGTGACCACGGCTTCCGCAGCCGCATGAAGACCAAGAACGGCCGCAAGATCATCAACGCTCGCCGCGCCAAAGGCCGCAAGCGTCTCGCAGTCTGAATCTCCGACTCGCGGCGAAATGGGAGCGTTCTGCTTCCCGCGCGCCGCGCGGTTGCTCAAGCCGGGTGACTTTGCCCGCTTGCGCCAGGCCAGCCGAAGGATCGGCAGCCGCTATTTCAGTGCTGAATACCGTATCACCGACGACACCGCTGCCCGTATGGGCCTTGCGGTGTCTCGTCGCGTCTCCAAACTGGCCGTACAACGCAACCGCCTCAAGCGTCTCGCGCGGGAAAGCTTCCGCCGCAACCGAGCTGCAGTCGGTCCTGTCGATGTACTCGTCATCGCACGTAGCGCGGCGGTCGCCGTGGCGGGCAGCGAACTGCTGGCCGATCTGGATCTGCTCTGGAGCAAATTGCCGCGCGCGCAGCGTTGAAGCCGCAACGGTCGACCGGCACAATGCGCGGTCGACCCGCGCGCCGCGGCCGATCCGCCTTGATCCGTCTTCGTTCCGTCCCCATCCGCGTCCGGCCCCGCCCGGCAGCCAGCCCTTGCGTACCCCATGAATAATCCGCGTTCCATCCTGTTGATCGCCCTGCTGCTGGTTTCCTACCTGATCTGGAACCAGTGGCAGCAGGACTATGCGCGGCCCGCCGCCATCGGCGCGCCGGAAACCTCGGTTCCCGCTGCTCCGGGCACGGCGCCGACGGCTACCGTAGCCAGCGACGAAGTTCCCAGCGCCAACGCAATGCCGCAGACGCCGACGACCGGCGATACACCGGCCGCCGCTGTGCCGGGCACCGTCACCGAAGACAAGGGCGATCTCGTCGAAGTCAGCAACGACGTGCTCAAGCTGTGGATCGACACGCGCGGGGCCACGATCGTGCGTGCCGACCTGCTCGCCTATCCACAGCAGCCCAAGGACTACGCCCATCCGGTGCGCCTGCTCGACGACAGCGCCGATCACTACTTCGTCGCACAGTCAGGCCTGGCCAGCGCCGCCGATTCGACCAAGGCCGCCAGCCACCAGGACACGTTCGTCGCCGAGCAGAAGAGTTACACGCTCGCGCCCGACCAGAAGACGCTGGAAGTGCCGCTGACCTGGACTGATCCCGCGAGCGGTCTGACCGTACGCAAGGTGTTCGTGGTCGAGCGCGGCAGCTACGTGCTCGGCACCCGCCAGGAAATCAAGAATGGCGGCACCGCGCCCTGGCGCGGCAATGCGTACCGCCAGTTGCAGCGTGTCATCCCGCAATCGGCCACGCACGGCTTCTTCGGTTCGATCACGAACCCGCAGGCCTACAGCTTCACCGGTGCCGCGTGGTATTCGCTCGACGAAAAATTCCAGAAGCTCGGATTCGACAAATTCCTCAAGACCCCATTGCAGGGCCGTCCGGTCACCGGCGGCTGGGTCGCGATGCTGCAACACTATTTCTTCGCTGCGTGGCTGCCGTCGGCGACGTCCGCCGAAACCTTCACGACCGAAGTTCGCGACGGCGCGCATCCGCGCTTCACGATCCGCAGCATGGGCCCGGCGTTGACCGTGCCGCCCGGCGGCAGCGAGAGCAGCGAAGCGCGGCTCTACATTGGTCCGAAGCTGCAGAGCAGTCTCAACGATGTCGCGCCCGGCCTGGCGCTGACCATCGACTACGGCATCCTGACCATCATTTCCGAGCCGCTGCACTGGGTCCTCGCCAAGCTCTATGCGCTGACCGGCAACTGGGGCTTCGCCATCATCCTGCTAGTGCTGCTGATCAAGGCCGTGTTCTTCAAGCTCAGCGAAGCGCAGTACCGCTCGATGGCCAAGATGCGCAAGCTGCAGCCGCGCATCCAGGCGCTGAAGGATCGCTACGGTGATGACCGCCAGAAGCTCGGCCAGGCGCAGATGGAGCTGTTCCAGAAGGAGAAGATCAATCCGCTCGGCAGCTGCCTGCCGATGGTGGTGCAGATCCCGGTGTTCTTCGCGCTGTACTGGGTGCTGGTCGAGAGCGTGGAACTGCGCCAGGCCCCGTTCTTCCTGTGGATCCAGAACCTGACCGCGCCCGATCCCTACTTCGTGCTGCCGATCCTCAACGCCGCGACCATGATCGCGACGCAGTACCTGACCCCGACCACGGGCATGGACCCGGTGCAGGCCAAGATGATGAAAGCCATGCCGGTCGTGTTCTCGGTGCTGTTCGCGTTTTTCCCCGCGGGCCTGGTGCTGTACTGGACCGTCAACGGCATGACCTCGCTGCTGCAGCAGTGGATCATCACGCGCCGCATCGAGGCATCCGACAAGGCGTGATCGCCAGCGGCGCCCGAACGACAACGTCCGGGCGCCGTCGCTGTTCCCCGCTGCCGCGCCGCGCGCCGACGCTGAAAAACGCTCCGCGCCGGTGATTGCGCCCACAGGCCTGCCATGACCGCCAACGCCGACACCATCGCCGCGATCGCGACCGCACCGGGCGCCGGCGGCATCGGCGTGTTGCGCGTATCGGGCGCGGACGCGACGGCCATCGCGACCACCTTGCTCGGCCGCACGCCGCAGCCGCGCCATGCGCACTACTGCGCATTCCGCGACGCCACGCATGCGCTCATCGATCGCGGCCTTATGCTGCATTTTCCACTACCGAACTCGTTCACCGGCGAAGACGTCGTCGAGCTGCAGACCCATGGTTCGCCCGTGGTGCTGGATCTGCTGTTGCGCCGCGTCTGCGAACTCGGCGCGCGCCCCGCGCGTGCCGGTGAGTTCTCCGAACGCGCCTTCCTCAACGGCAAGCTCGATCTGGCCCAGGCCGAAGCCATCGCCGATCTGATCGCGAGCCAGTCCGAGGCCGCCGCCCGCGCCGCGCTGCGCTCGCTCGACGGCATGTTTTCGACGCGCGTGAAGCACCTGCTCAGGAATCTGATCGACCTGCGTGTCTACATCGAAGCCGCGATCGATTTTCCCGAGGAAGAAATCGACTTCCTCGCCGCGCCTGAACTGCGCGCGCGCCTGGACGGCGTCAGCGATGAACTGTCCGCGCTGCTCGCCGAAACGCGCCGTGGCGTGCGCCTGGCCGACGGCCTGCATGTCGTCATCGCCGGCCGTCCGAACGCCGGCAAGTCCAGCCTGCTCAACGCGCTCGCCGCGCAGGACCGCGCCATCGTCACGCCGATCGCTGGCACCACGCGCGACGTGCTGCGCGAAAACATCCAGCTCGACGGCGTGCTGCTGACCCTCGTCGACACCGCCGGCCTGCGCGACTCCAGCGATATCGTCGAGCGCGAAGGCATGCGCCGCGCGCGCAACGAACTCGAACGCGCCGACGTGGCGCTGCTGGTCACCGATGCCGAACACATTGGCGAAGACCTCGCCCTGCTCGGCCCGGCGCAATCCGGACAGACGCGCATCGTCGTCTGCAACAAGATCGATCTCACGCTTGGCGCAACGCCGTCACGCGTCGAGAGCAAAGCCGGCATCCGCATCGACCTTTCCGCACGCACGGGCGAAGGCCTGGATCTGCTGCGTCAGGAACTCAAGCTACTCGCCAGCGGCGGCAGCGGCGACGACAGCCATGGCGCCTTCAGCGCGCGCACCCGCCACGTCGTCGCGCTCGAACGCGTCGCCGCGCATCTGGTCGCAGCCGAATTCTCCCTGGTCGTGCAGCAAGCCGGCGAACTTGCGGCTGAAGAGCTGCGTGATGCGCAGCGCGATCTCGGGGAACTGACCGGTGAGTTCAGCAGTGATGATCTGCTGGGGGCGATCTTTTCGAGCTTCTGCATCGGCAAATAGCCACTGCAAGATGCTTTCCGCGATTTGTTCGACCTGATCCAAAAAGCCTGCGCGAGCGGCACCCATCAACGCGTGCGAAGCGCCCTCGATAGTACATAAGACTTGTGCCAAGCTGATTCCGGACCATCGCCGGAAATCGGATTATGCCAAGAGCAAAACGCGGCCGTGCAGGTACTAACCCCGAAGCAATGCCGGCGGGACAGTTCGCATTGCCGCTGGAAGTACGGTCCGCATCAATGTCGCCGCCATTACTCGTCGCTCTGGGGGAACGGTACAGCAACTATGTTGTTTACGTGGACGAAAGCGGTGACCACGGAATGGAAGCGTTGGATTCAAACTACCCGTTGTTCGTGCTCGCCTTCTGCGTCTTCCACAAGACGCACTATGCTCAAAAGGTTGTCCCATCCGTCGCGAGCTCTAAGTTCAAGCATTTCGTGCACGACACGGTCGTCCTCCACGAACATGAGATCCGTAAAGAGAAGGGCAACTTTCGATTCGTTCACCGCCTGCAAAAGCAGGAGTTTTTGGATGAACTCACGGGCATCATCGATCTCACAACTTCATTCTCATCAGCTACGTCATCGACAAGGCGCGCCTGCGCGAACGTACCCAGGCTGAAAGAAACCCCTACCATCTGGCCTTGGGGTTCTGCCTGGAAACGCTCTACGAACTGATGCAGGAAAAGAAGCAGGAAGACTACCCGACCCACATTGTCGTGGAATGCCGCGGCAAGAAGGAGGATCAGGCGCTGGAGCTGGAATTCAGAAGAATGTGCTCCGGTGCGAACCGGTGGGGCAGACAGCTGCCCTTCCAGATCGTGTTCGCGGACAAGAAGACGAACTCCTGCGGGTTGCAGCTCGCGGATCTCGTTGCCCGACCAATCGGAATTGCGGTACTGCGGCCGGGGCAGATGAACCGGGCGTACGAGGTGCTCAAGAAGAAGCTGTTCTGTCGAGGAGGCCGCCAGAACCTTGGAGTCGGATTCGAGGGGCTGGGACTGCGAATTTTCCCGACGCCAGAAAGCGAAAAGCCCCGATGAACTCACCGAGGCTTAGCGCCGACCGGGTTCTCCCAGTCCATTTGCCACAAATCTTACCGGGTTCCCGAACGTGCGCAAGAGGCGCAGGCGAGCCGACCCCGGCACTCGTCCCGTTTGTTCCGGCCGACCGTACCGTCAGGCCTGATGAACTTCAGTACCACTCCAGCAACGACAGCCCGACGCCGACATAGGTCGCCCGATGGTTGTAGTCGATCAGGCTCTCGCCGTAGCCATCGAACAACTGCACATGTCCACGAAGCTGGTTGTGGATCGGGAAGGCCCAGTCGAGCTGCACGGCGCCGCCTTCGGGGCTGGGGCGCAGCATGAGAGCGAATTCGTGGCCGTTCCAGACGCGCACGAGCTGAATGTCGCCGTGGCCGACGTAGTCGCCGATGTCGGGGTTGTCGGATTTGTCGAACTCTTCCTCGAAGATCCACCAGGGGCGGATCATCAGGGTCCAGTCGTTGTGTTCGAAGCCGACCTGTCCAATGACGCGGTTCCAGCTGCGTGACAGCGGCAGGCTGCGGCCGTTGGACTGGTGGTTGACGCCGAGGCCGAGCAGGCGGCCATCCCAGCCGAGGATGCGGTAGTTGGAGCGGAAGACCATCATGACTTCCGGCTCGTAGTTGGTCTCGCGGAACGGGCGCGAGATCTGCGGGTTCGCGACCTGCCAGTGCGAGGCCTGGGTATAGCCGAGCCAGAGGTCGCCGTTGTCGCCGAACAGGTTCTCGAGGATCTTGCCCTTGAAGCTCAGCTGGAACTTCATCTCGGCGGCTTTCAGGCGCTCAGGCAGCTCGACATTGTGGTCGGGCGACGGGCTGGTCGGCGACGCGTTGATGTTCGACGTATGGAAAAACGGCAGCACGTAGAGCGGTTTGTAGCCGCGGATGTTGAACGCGCCGAGCTTGGAATCCGCGTCGAGTTCCCAGCGGCTGTCGAGCAGGGAGCGATCCGGCGCGCGCGTGGCGTTGCGGCGTTCATGCGCGTACAGCGTCTGCTGTTCCGGCGCGAACGCGGCGTTCGGCGGCGGTGCGACCGGGCGCGGGAACTGCGAGTCGTAGCAGGCCAGGCGTTCGGAGTCCGCGGCGATCGCGGCGCAGGCGCGCGGCTCGCTGGGCGTGGTGGCGTGCGCCGCGGCGGCGGGCAACAGCAGGGCGGCGACGACGATGCGCAGATCCATGGCGGCGTGATTTCCAGGCAGAAACCCGCATGCTAGCAGGCGACCCAGTCGCGGATTCGTGCAAATGCGTGCGCATCGCAACGCGTTGCGACATGACGCACACCCCCGAAACCCGTTCTAATGCCCCCTTCGCCCGCGGATGGTGCTTTATGCGTACGATGCTTCTGGCCGGCCTGCTGGCCGTTTCCCTGCCTGCGATGTCCGAAAAACTCACGATCGAACGCATCCTCGACGACCCGGCCGTGCTCGGCGCCACGCCGCGGGGGCTGAAGATTTCGCCGGACGGGACACGCGTGACCTTCCTGCGCGGCAAGGCTGACGACCAGAACGCGCTGGACCTGTGGGAATACCACCTGGCCGACAACGCGACGCGCCTGCTCGTGGATTCGCGCGTGCTGCAGCCGACGGAAGAAGTGTTGTCTGATGCGGAAAAAGCCACGCGCGAGCGCCAGCGCATCGCCGGGCTCAAGGGCATCGTCAACTACCGCTGGGCGCCGGACAGCCAACGCCTGCTGTTTCCGCTGGCCGGCCAGCTGTACCTGTACGACCTCGCTGCAGCACCGGCCGATGCGGTGCGCTCGCTGACGCCGAAGGACGCGGAAGTCATCGACGCGCAGGTCGCGCCGAGTGGCCGCTATGTGTCCTTCGTGAGCCGACAGAACCTCTGGGTCGTCGATCTCAAGACCAACCTCAAGCAGCGCCTGACCGACGATGGCAAGGACACGGTGCACAACGGCGAGGCCGAGTTCATCGCGCAGGAGGAAATGGATCGCTTCACCGGCTACTGGTGGTCACCGAAGGGCGACTGGATCGCGTTCGAGCGCTACGACGAAGCCGCCGTACCCGCGGTGCAGCGCTTCGAGATCCAGCCCGACCGCACCGACGTGACCGAGCAGCGCTATCCGGCCGCGGGCCAGCCCAACGCGACGGTGAAGCTCGGACTGATCCGCCCGACCGGCGGCCGGCCGCGCTGGATCGATCTCGGCAGCGACGCGGACATCTATCTCAACCGCGTGAACTGGACACCGGACGGCAAGCATGTCGCATTCCAGCGCCAGACGCGCGACCAGCGCCGGCTGGATCTGGTCCTCGTCGATGTCGATACGCTCAAGCCGCAGCTGCTGCTCAGCGAGACCAGTACGAACTGGATCAACCTGCACGATGATCTGAAGTTTCTGTCGCGCCAGAGCGCCTTCGTCTGGTCCTCGGAGCGCAGCGGCCGGAAGCACCTGTATTTGTACGGTATGGACGGAAAGGAAAAATTCCCTCTTTCCAGCGGCGACTGGAACGTCGACCGCGTGCTCGCCGTGGACGAAGCCGCCGGCCTGGTCTACATCGCCGCCAACCGCGACCATGTTCTGGACAAGCAGGTCTACGCGCTCAAGCTCGACGGCAGCACCGCGGCCAATCCGCAGCGCATCACGAGCGAAGACGGCTGGCATGACGCGACGTTCGCGAACGACGGTGCCGGCGTCTCGCTGTTCGTCGACGCCTGGAGCGATCCACGCACACCGACTCAGGTCAGCGTGCGCAAGCCCAGCGGCGAGCGTCTGGCCTGGCTCGCCGAGAACCGCGTCGACGACGGCCACCCGTATGCGCCCTATCGCGCCGATCACATCGTGCCCGAGTTCGGCAGCATCAAGGCAAGCGATGGGCAGGATCTGTGGTATCGCCTGTACAAGCCGGCCGGCTTCGACGCGACGAAGCGCTATCCGGTGATCTCGCATTTCTATGGCGGCCCGACCGCGCAACTCGCCAAGCGTGATTTCGGCGACCTGCTGGACCAGTATTTCGCGCAGCAGGGCTATGTCGTCATCACGCTCGACAATCGCGGCATGGCGCGCCGCGGCCGTGCGTTCTCGGATCCGATCCATCGCCAGCTCGGCGAGATCGAGGCGCAGGACCAGCGCGCCGCGCTGCAATGGCTCGCGACGCAGCCTTGGGTCGATGGCAAGCGTATGGGCGTATTCGGCTGGAGCTACGGCGGCTATCTGAGCCTGATGATGCTGGCCAAGTCCTCCGACCTCGTCGCGGCCGGCGTCTCCGTCGCGCCGGTCACCGACTGGTCGCTCTACGACACGCACTACACCGAGCGCTATCTCGGTCTGCCCAAAGACAACGCCGAGGGCTATCGCAAGAGCGGCGTGCTGCCGTGGCTGGACGGCATGACCTCGCCGCTGCTGCTGATCCACGGCATGGCCGACGATAATGTGCTGTTCACGAACTCGACCCAGCTCATGGCCGAACTGCAGAGCCGCGGCAAAGCCTTCGATCTCATGACCTACCCGGGCGGCAAGCACGGCATGTCGACGCCGGCGATGAAGAAGCATGTCTACAACACGATCAAGCGCTGGTTCGATCGACAGTTGAAAGCTGGCGACGCGGGTTCCGCCAAATCGTGATTGGATAGCCCAGCTACCGACTAACAGTGCTTCTCTTACGCTATATTTGACTTTGTGGAAACACCATCCCCACCCTGCCCTCCCCTTGAAGGGGAGGGTTCAAGAGCCGACGCAACCCTGTTTTCCTCTCGAGTAGGAGCAGCTTTGATCTCGGGCTCAGCTTTCAGGCCCTCCCCTTCAAGGGGAGGGTTGGGTGGGGATGGTGGTGCTTCGTCCTGCAGCCACAAAGCAGAAAAGTTGAAGTAGCGCTGGTCTATCTTGTTCGTTCGTCCGGCGGGGTCCAGGCTCAGACAAACCGCCCCGACTGAAAATCGCGGATCGCCGTGACGATCTGCTCGGGCGTGTTCATGACGAACGGGCCGTACTTTGCGACCGGCTCGTTGAGCGGCTTGCCGGCGACGAGGATCAGGCGCGTCGCGTTCGTGCCCGCCGCGAGCGTCAGCGTTTCGCCATGGCTCAGCACGCCGAGTTCACCACGCGGCAGCGTGCGTGCCGATTCGCCGTCACCGACGATCGCGTCGCCGTCGTAGACATAGACGAAACCGTTGTGCCGCTCGGGCAGTTGTGCGGTCCACTGCGTGCCGGGCTGCAGGCGCACGTCGATATAGATCGGCGCGGTCGCCACATCGGTGACCGGTCCGGATACCTCACCGACGCGGCCGGTCAGCACGCGCAGCTCCACGCCGTCGGCCGGCTGCAGCTGCGGCACCTGTTCGGGCGCGATGTCCTGGTAGCGCGGCGCAGTCATCTTGTCCTTGGCCGGCAGGTTGACCCAGAGCTGGAAGCCCCACATCAAACCGTCTTCCTGCTCCGGCATTTCCGAGTGCACGATGCCGCGGCCGGCCGTCATCCATTGCACGCTGCCGGCGCGCAGCATGCCCGTATTGCCCTGGTTGTCGCCGTGGCGCATGTTGCCGGCGAGCATGTAGGTCACGGTCTCGAAGCCGCGGTGCGGATGATTCGGGAAGCCGGCCAGATAGTCGCTCGCCTGGTCCGAGCGGAACTCGTCGAGCATCAGGAACGGATCGAGCATGTCCAACGCGGGCTGGCCGATCAGACGGTTGAGCTTGACGCCGGCCCCGTCGCTGGCCGGCTGGCCGCGCACGGTCGTAACGACGCGGCGCGAAGTGAGGGCGGTGGCGTTCATGGCGTGCTCCGAGGGTGAAGCGCGCAAGATGGTCGCCGTGTACGGCAAAGCCAAGCGGCGTGGCGTGAATACGCTGCTCCCAGGGTGGCAACAATGACGTCTGGGTGGGTCGGGCTCGAGCGTGAGGACACATCGTGGTTCGGAACCGTCCGCGTGACGCGCGCGTCCGCGTCGCTCTACCCGCGAAAATCCAGCAGCTCGCCTGAACTGCTGTTTCTCCCCCTCACCCAACCCTCTCCCTCAAGCGCACAGCGCTTGGGGGAGAGGGCTAAAGCAGCCCCGCCGCTCCAACGATTCTCAATTCCCCATTCCCGACGGCGCAGCCGTCAATGCACCCACCGCCCGCCACGCCGCCGCGGCGGATCGCGGAACTCGCTCGATGCCGCGCCGCTGCCGGCTTTCTCGCGCTCGCTGGCCGGATGCACGCGCCAGTATTGCGCGACCTGGGAAACCACCTGCGGAATGTGCGCGAGGCAGTCGTCGTATTCCTGTTCGGTCAGGCGCTCGAACTCCGCCTCGGCCGTGAGCACGCCTTCGTCGACGGCCAGGGCCATGACGGGTCCGAGCATCTCCATGAGCTGCGCGTCTTCGGCCAGGCGCGATTCCCACGCGCTCGCGCGCAGGTCGATCGCGCGGCTCACGCCTTCGCACCAGCCCGCGGCGGACAGCGCGATGCCGCCGTCCTCGAGGTCGACTTCACCGAGGATCGGCTCGTAGGTCTCCGCGTCGATTTCGCCGACGATGGAATCGTTGAGCTTGGCCAGCAGCAGCAGGATGCGTTCGCCCTGCTCTTCGTCAACGAACGGCGCATGCAGCACTTCGGGCAGCCATTCGTCGGGCATCGCCGGATCCGGACCTATCGCCAGGATCGTCAGCAAGCCGTGCACGCCGTCGAGCAACAGGTCGTTTTCGTTGTCGCGCGCATGCGTGCGCAGGAACTGGTCGAGTTCGTCCAGTTCGTGGTCTTCCAGGGAAATTGCCACTTCGCGTTCGGTCATTCGTTGAGTTCCAGCAAGGCCGGCGCGTGGTCCGACGGGCGTTCCCAGCGGCGCGGTTCCAGATCGATGCTCGCGCCGGCGCAGCGCGACCGCAGTGCCTGGCTGGCCAGCACGAGGTCGATGCGCAGGCCGAGGTTGCGGCGGAACGCCGCCTGGCGATAGTCCCACCAGCTGAAGGCGCCGTCGTTGGCGTGGAAATCGCGGAACGTATCCGACAGGCCGATGCCGAGCATCCGCTGCAGCGCATCGCGTTCCGGCACGGAGCAGAGGATCTGGTCCTTCCAGGCGAGGGGGTCGTGCACGTCGCGGTCTTCCGGCGCGATGTTGAAGTCGCCGAGCACGATGAGGTTGGGATGGCGCGCGGCTTCTTCGGCGAGATGGTCGGTCACGCGGGCGAGCCAGTCGAGCTTGTAGGCGTATTTCTCGCTGCCGACGGCCTGGCCGTTGACGACGTAGAGGTTGGCGATGCGCAGGTCGCCGACGCTCGCGATCAGGATACGGCGCTGCGGGTCATCCAATCCGGCGACGTCGGTGACGATGTTTTCCGGCATTGCATGGCGCGCGAGCAGAGCGACGCCGTTGTAGGTCTTCTGCCCGGAGAACACGCAGCGGTAGCCGAGGCCGGCGATGTCGGTATCTGGAAATTTAGCATCTTCCAGTTTTGTCTCCTGCAGCGCGACGATGTCGGGCTGCGCGGCGGCCAGCCACTGCTTGAGGTGCGGCAGGCGCACATTGAGCGAATTGACGTTCCAGGTGGCGATTTTCATGGGCGGATTCTAGCAGCCGTCGTCCGCGCCGCCAGGAACGGCGCGGACGCTGCGGTGGCCGGCGAAGCTGATTCGGACCGGCGAAGCCGGGTGGGCGCCGGGCCTGCGTTCACGCCGCGGCCTGGTCCAGTCCGTAGCTATGCAGCAGCGCCGCCGCGTCGGGTTCGCGACCGCGGAAGGCGACGAAGCTCTCCAGTGCCGGGCGTGAGCCGCCGACCGCGAGCACTTCGCGCCGGAACGCCTCGCCCGTGTCGCGGTTGAACACGCCTTCGGCCTCGAAGCGCGAGAACGCGTCGGCCGACAGCACCTCGGCCCAGAGATAGCTGTAGTAGCCCGCGCCATAGCCGCCGGCAAAGATGTGGGTGAAGCTGTGCGCGAAGCGCTGCCAGGACGGCGGCACGATGACGGCGACCTCGTTGCGCACCTGCTGCAACACCTCGTTCGTGCGCGCGCCGAGGGCCGGATCGAACTGCAGGTGCAGGCGGAAATCGAACAGGCCGAATTCCAGCTGTCGCACGAGGAACATGCCGGCCTGGAAATAGCGCGCCGCGAGCATGCGCTCGAACAGTTCCTGCGGCAGCGCCTCGCCGGTCTCGTGGTGGCGCGCAAACAGGTCCAGCGTCTCGCGCTGCCAGCCGAAGTTCTCGAGGAACTGGCTCGGCAGTTCCACCGCGTCCCATTCGACGCCGCTGATGCCCGAAATGCCGGGATAGTCGATCTCGGTCAGCAGGTGATGCAGGCCATGGCCGAACTCATGGAACAGGGTCAGTACGTCGTCGTGGGTCAGCAGCGACGGCGCGGTCGCGGTGTGCGGCGGGAAGTTGCAGGTCAGGTAGGCGATCGGCCGGTGCAGGCCGCTGTCGTCGCGGAACCGCGAACGGCATACGTCCATCCACGCGCCGCCGCGCTTGCCGCTGCGCGCGTAGAGATCGACGTAGGCGCCGGCGATGCGCTGGTCCTGCGCATCGAACACGTCGTAATAAGCGACGTCCTCGTGCCACACGTCGACGCCGTCGCGGCGTTGGAGGCGGATGCCGAACACGCGCGCGCAGATCGCGAACAGTCCGTCCATGACGGCGGGCAGCGGGAAGTAGGGCTTGAGCTCTTCTTCGTTGAGGTTGAAGCGGCGTTCGCGCAGTTTTTCCGAGGCATAGCCGACGTCCCAGGGCTGCAGGTCGGCCAGCCCGAGCTCCGTCGCGGCGAACGCGCGCAGTTCGGCGACTTCGCGTTCGGCGACCGGCTTGGCGCGGCGCGCGAGATCCTCCAGGAAATCGAGCACCTTCCGCGGCGAGGCCGCCATCTTGGTCGCGAGCGATTCCTCCGCCGCGTCGGCGAAGCCGAGCAGCTGCGCGGCTTCGTGGCGCAGCGCGAGGATCTGTTCGATGCGGGTCGTGTTGTCGTACTCGCCCGCGTTCGGACCCTGGTCGGATGCACGCGTCGAGTGCGCCGTATAGACGCGTTCGCGCAGTGCGCGGTCGTCGGCATAGTTGAGCACGGCCTGCACGCTGGGCTGCTTGAGCGTGACGAGCCAGCCGTCGCGTTCGTCTTCTTTGGCATACGTGGCCAACACGGCGCGGCCGGATTCGGGAATGCCGGCGAGCGCGGCCTCGTCGGCTATGTGCTCGCTCCAGGCTTCGGTCGCATCGAGTACCGCTTCCTCGAATTCGGTCGCCAGGCGCGACAGCTCGTTGGCGATGACCTTGAAGCGCGAGCGCGCCGGCTCCTCGAGGGCGACGCCGGACAGGCGGAAATCGCGCAGCGCGTGTTCGGTCAGCGTGCGCGCGGGACGCGGCAGCGCGGCGAAATCGCTGCGCTGCGCGACCGCATCGACGGCGGCGTAGAGCTCGCGATTCTGGCCCAGCTCGGTCGAATGCTCGGTGATCGCTTCCAGCGCGGTCGAATACGCCTTGCGCAGTTCGTCTGAATCCTTGACCGAGTGCAGGTGCGACACGGGCGACCACGCGCGGCCCAGCAGCTCGTCCCAGGCCTCCTGCGGCAGCAGCGTGTTGGTGAAATCCCGCGTCCCGGTCGAGGCGGTCAGCTGCTCGATGGCGGCCTGGTAGTCGGCGAGGATGCGTTCCACCGCGGGCACGACATGTTCGGGCCGGATGTCGGAAAAGGCCGGCAGTTCGCTGTCGCGCAGCAGGGGATTCGTCGCATCCATGGTCATCTTCCGGCATCAGGCAATGCGCCAAGGTGTAGCGCCGCCGGGGGAAAATCAAGCGCGGTGGGCGCTTGCCGTGCGGCCGCGGCCGGGCTCGGCGTAGCATGCGCGCATGAGCGCTGCTGATATTCCGTTGACCCTGCCGGTGCGCGAACTGCTGCGCCAGTCGACCCTGTTCCGGCATCTGGACGACGGCGAGCTCGCCGCGCTGGAACAGTTGCTGGAGTGGTTCGTGCTGCCCGGCGGCGCGACCCTGTTCGAACTCGGCGAAACCTCCGACGCGCTGTATCTGCTGCGCTCGGGCAGTCTCGGCGCGTTCCGCCGGCACGCCGACAGCGAGATCGAGGAGCGCATCGGCCTGATCGCCGCAGGCGAAAGCGTCGGCGAGCTGGGTCTCATCGTCGACCAGCCGCGTTCGGCTACGGTGCGGGCATTGCGCGATTCGGAATTGCTGCGCCTGTCGCGCGCGGCGTTCAACGACCTGGTGCGGCGCCAGCCGACGGCCATGCTTGAGGCGGCGCGGGTCGCCGTCGAACGCCTGCTGATGCGGCGCACCGGAGATCTGGTCTCCTCGCCGCGCACCCTCGCCGTTCTGCCGCACGATGCGGGCATCGACGCGCGCGCGTTCGCGCTCGCGCTGCAGCAGTCGCTGGAAAGTTACGGCAGCTGCCGTGTGCTGGACGCGGACCAGGCCGCCGATCAGACCAGTGCCTGGTTCGCGGCGCAGGAAACCGCATCGCGTTTCGTGATCTATCTGGCCGATGCGACGCACGACGACTGGCGCGAACTGTGCGTGCGCCAGGCCGATGCGCTGGTGCTGCTCGCCGACGCGGGCACGGTGCCGTCGCCCTGGTCCGAGCGCGCCTGCCAGGGCACGCAGCAGGCGCTGCACCGGCAGCGGCATCTCGTGCTGCAGCATGCGCGCGGCGATGTCGTCTGGGGTCGTGGTGCCGACTGGCTCGCGGTCGCGCCCGGCGCTCGCCTGCATCACTGGTGCCGGCCCGACGATATCGAGCGTATCGCGCGCCTGATCGCCGGCCGCAGCCTCGGCCTTGTGCTGTCCGGCGGCGGCGCGCGCGGCTTTGCGCATATCGGCGTGATCCGTGCCTTGCGAGAGGCGGGCATCCGCATCGACTCGGTCGGCGGCACCAGCATCGGCGCGATCATCGCCGCCGGCGTCGCGGCGGGCTGGAGCGACGAGGAGATGGTCGAGAACTACCGCCGCGCCTTCGTCGCCGGCCGGCCGCTGTCGGACTACACCTTCCCGTTCGTGGCCATGACCACGGGCCGGCGAGTATCGGACCTGCTGCAGCAAGCCTTCGGCGAACGGCACATCGAGGACCTCGCGCTGCCGTTCTTCGCCGTCTCGGCCAACCTGACCAGCGGCGATGCAGTGACCCATCGCGCGGGCCCGCTGTGGTACTGGCTGCGCGCGAGTTCGGCGATTCCCGGCGTGCTGCCGCCGGTGTTCCACAATGGCCAGGTGCTCGTCGACGGTGCCGTGATCAACAACCTGCCGACCGACGTGATGCGCGAGCAGTCGGTCGGCGACGTCGTCGCGGTGGACATCGGCGCCGACGACGTGCTCCACGCCGGCGTGCAGGAATTCGCCTCGCCGCACGGCTGGCGCCTGCTGCTCGACCAGTTCGGCAAACCCAGCCGCCCGGGCGTCGTCAGCATTCTGCTGCGCGCCGGCATGGTGAACTCCAAGGCGGCGAATGCCGACCGCCGCGCCAAGGCCAGCCTGCTGCTCGCACCGCCGGTCACCGGCGTGGGCCTGCTCGACTGGATGTCCTACGAGCGCGCGATCGAACTCGGCTACCAGTACGCGCTGCGCGAGATCGGCGGGCCGAAGGACGCGCTGGCTGACGACACGCCGTTGTTCTAGGTAGCTTGGACACTACCGCTCCTGTGCCCGGCACCCGATCTCCAGTCTGGACGCACCTTCAGAAATCTTCATTCGCGTTTCAGGCGAATCATTCGCCGCGCCGCCAGGCTTGCCACCGTCATCGACGGAGGAAACCATGCTGCGAACGTTCTCATTCATTGTCCTGCTTGCGTATGCCGCGGTCGGCGCCGCCTACCAGCCGCCCGAGAGTCAGCCTGACGGCTGGCCGGTTGCCGATGCGGCCAGCGTCGGCTGGGACTCGGCCACACTCGACGCGTTGGGCGCGAAGCTCGCGGAGAAGGACCACGCCGCGATCACGAGCGTGCTCGTGGCGCACCAAGGCCGGCTGATCCATGAGGCCTACGCCAACGGCGGCAGCCGCGACACGCTCAACGACATGCGTTCGGCGACCAAGACGCTGACCGCGCTGCTCGTCGGCGCGGCCATCGATCGCGGCACGATCAGCGGCGACGAGGCCAAGGTCTATCCGTATTTCCGCGACGTCGTCCGCGCGCGCGGTCTCGACGCACGCAAGGCCGCCCTGTCGCTGCAGGACCTGCTGACAATGAGCAGCGTCTGGGACTGCAACGACGACAACAACTTCTCCAGCGGCAACGAGGAACGCATGTATGTCAGCGAGAACTGGACCGCGTTCGCGCTGAACCTGCCGGTGCGCGGCTACGCGCCGTGGAACCCGCGGCCGGCGGACAGTCCGTACGGGCGTGCGTTCTCCTACTGCACGGCGGGCTCGTTCGTGCTCGGCGCCGTGGTCGAGCGCGCGACCGGGCTGCCGCTGGCGCGCTTTGCGCACGATGCGCTGGAGCAGCCGCTGGGCATCAGTCAGGTGCAGTGGAACCGGTCGTCGGAAGGGGTGGGGATGGGCGGCGGCGGAACTCGCTACCGCACGCGCGATATCGCGAAGTTCGGCGAGTTGCTGCGCGACGAAGGACGCTGGCGGGGCAAGACGGTCGTCTCCGCCGCGTGGGTCAGCGCGATGCTGACGCCGCGCGCGGTGCCGCGCGAGGCGACCGAGTACGGCTACCAGCTCTGGCGTTTCCGCTTTCCGGTGCGCGGAAAGGACGAATGGGTCTGGGCCATGTCGGGCAACGGCGGCAACTACGTATTCGTCGCGCCGCAATTCGATCTCGTCGCAGTCATCACCAGCACGGGCTACAACCAGCGCGAATCGCATCCGCGCTCGCAGGCGCTGTTTCGCGACTACGTGCTGAAAGCGCTGCCGGTCGCTCCGCGCTGATTGCACGTGTGCAGCCATCGGTCCGGTGCTGCGCGGACCGGCGGCTTCGGAGGTGTGGCGCGCCAGCGTTTTCACCGTTCGGCGGAAAGCGTGCGCGTACGGCTATTCCAACCTGCGCGCACCGGCAGCCTGCGCGATCGATGCTGCCGCGGCGTCGCGCTCACGCTTGACGCGTCCGGCGATGTCCTCCAGCAAGGCGGCGAATTCCGGTTCGGCCGCGAGACTCGCGAACAGCGCCGAGGTCTGCAGATAGGCACGGTCGCGCCAGCCGTCCTCGACCGCGTCGCGCAGCGCGGCGATGGCGGAGGCCTTGTCGTGGCGCGCGAGCTGCAGCACGGCGAGTTCGAGCTGGTCCTCCGGCCAGCCGCCACGGCGCTGCGCGCCGGCGGCGACGATACCGGCCGTGCGCTGGTCGAGCCAGGCCGGATCCGGCGCCTGTAGCGTGTACAGCCGGGCCAGCGTCTGCGGCAGGCTGGCATGCGGACGCAGCCGCGCCGCGGCGGCGAACGCCGTGGCGGCGGCCTCGTGCCGGCCGCGCAGCAAGTCCAGTTCCGCCTGCAGCAGATACAGTTCCGGATGCTCGCTGCGCCGCTGCGCTTCGGCCAGGGCCGTTTCCGCATCGGCGAGGCGGCCCTGCAGGAACAGGCAGCGCGGCCACGCGGCATTGGAGTACACATTGTCCGGATAGAGGCGAAAGCTGCGTTCGTAGCGTTGTTCCGCCGCGGCCGTCTCGCCCAGCAGTTCGAGATTGCGCGCGATCTGGATATCGAGAAAGCGCGGCCGGCTGCCAGGCTGCCGTTCCACGTCGAGATTGCGCGCGAGCGCATCGGCCAGGCGTCCCTTGACCATGTACAGATAGGCCAGCGACGCGGCGCTGTCGACGCGCGCGTGCGGATCGAGCGCGACGGCGCGTTCGTAATGCGCGATCGCGTCAGCCATGTCGCCGCGGCAATCGTGCGCATAGCCCAGTGCCGCTTCCGCCAGGCTGTTGCGCGGTTCTGCCGCGAGCACGGCGTCGGCCAGCGCCTGCGCGCGGCCGGCCCATTCCGGTGCCTGGTTGTAGAGGCACACGCGCGTGCTGTAGGCGAAGCTCAGGCCGAGCTGCGCATCGCGGTCGCGCGCATCGCGGCGCAGCAGTTCCTCGAACAGATTCACGGCGCGATCGACGTCATCCTTCTGGCCGATGCCGGCGTAGTAACGCGCACGCTGTAGTACTTCGTCGCGCTCGTTCGCCGGTCCGGTGGTCGCCAGCGGGCGACGCAACAGCATCAGTGCGGTCAGCACGACCAGCGGCAGCGCGATCAGCAACAGCACCCAGCGCAGTTCGCGCGGGGTCTGCGCGGCCGGCGCCGCTGACGCCGCGGCCGGCGCATCGTCCGCGACCGGCTGCGGTCGTGCGCACAACTGGTAACCCTTGCCGCGCACCGACCGCAGGTAGCGCGGATTGCGCCCGTCGTCGCCGAGCGCCTGGCGCAGCAGCTTGACGCGCTGGGTCACGGTTTCCTCGCCGACCACGGCCGGCGCCCACACGGTGGCGATCAGCTCGTCGAAGCCGACGACGCGGTCACCCTGCGCCAGCAGGTAGGCGAGCAGATCGAAGCTCAGGCCGGCGACGTCGAGCGGCATGTCGCCGCGCCGCACGCGGCGTCGCGCGACATCGATCGCGAGATCGTCGAGGCAGTACGCGCTGGCAGACATGCGCGGTGGTGGATGCGGCAACCGGCGGCGCCGGTCAGCGCGTCAGGAAGCGCGTGATGAAACCGGCCAGCCCGCGATACGGTGGCCGCAGCAGCGACAGCGAACTCCAGCGCGCCTGGCGGAATACCGGCAGCTGCTTGGAGAAGGTCAGGAAACCGTGGTGGCCGTGGTAATGCCCCATGCCCGACGGACCGACACCGCCGAACGGCAGCTCGCTTTGCGCATTGTGGTAAATGCAGTCATTGACGCTGACGCCGCCGGCCACGCAGTTCTCCAGCACCTGGCGCGTGCGGCCGCGGTCGTGGTCGAAGTGGTACAGCGCGAGCGGTCGCGGCCGCTCGTTGATGTAGTCGATCGCCGCAGAGACCGAGTCGACCGTGACGATCGGCAGGATCGGCCCGAAGATTTCGTCCTGCATCACGCGGCAGTCCTCGGGTGCGTCCAGAATCACGGTCGGCGCGAACACGCGTGCGTCGATGTCGTGCGCCTCGGCCGCGGGAATCGTCAGCACCTGCGCGCCGCGCAGGGCGGCTTCGTCGGCCAGTCCCTGCAGGCGCGCGTACTGGCGCGCGTTGACGATGCTGGTGTAGTCGGGATTCTCGCGCAGGTTCGGATAGTGCTTTTCCACATAGTCGCGCAGCGCGGCGACGAAGGGCTCGCGGTCTTCGCGCTGCAGCAGCACGTAGTCCGGCGCGATGCAGGTCTGTCCCGCGTTGAGGAACTTGCCGGCGGCGATGCGCGCGGCCGCGGTGGCGACCGGATAGCCTGGCGCGACGATCGCCGGCGACTTGCCGCCGAGTTCCAGCGTGACCGGCGTCAGGTTCGGCGCCGCGGCGGCCATGACCTTGCGCCCGACCGGCGTGGAGCCGGTGAACAGCAGGTGGTCGAACGGCAGCCCGGCGAATTCGGCGGCGACGTCCGCATCGCCGAGCACGGTCGCAACGCGATCGGCCGGGAAAACTTCGCTCAGCAGTTCGGCCAGCGCCTGCGATGTGCGCGGCGTGAATTCCGAGGGCTTGAGCATGACGTGGTTGCCGGCGCCGATCGCACTGACCAGCGGGATCAGGGCCAGGTTCACCGGGTAGTTCCACGGCGCGATGATGCCGATCACGCCGAGCCCCTGATAGCGGATCTCGGCGCTGGCCGGCAGGAAGGTCCAGTCCACGCTGCGCGAACGCGGCCGCATCCAGCGGCGCAGGTGGCTGCGGACGAGATCGATCTCGTGCAGCACGGTCATGCCGTCGGTCAGCAGCGACTCGTGGCGCGAACGCCGGCCGAAGTCGGCGCTCATCGCATCGACCAGGCCGTCGAGGCGGCGCTTGAACGCCGACCTCAGGCGGGCCAGGTCGTCCATGCGCTGGGCATAGTCCGGGCGTTGCGCATTCCAGGCGTCGCGCAGTTCGGCGAGCGTGGCGTTCAGAGACGGCGGGCGGATGGCGGTGTCCATGCGGCAATGGTAGTCGGGAATCGCGCACGGTAAACGGCCGTTCGATACGTTTGTCGCGATTGGCCCGACGGCGACGCCCGCGCTACCCTCGCGGTCCCTTCCCCTGTTCCCGGCTGGCCATGGCTTTGCGTCCGTATCGCGGTATCGATCCTGTCGTGGCCGCTTCGGCCTACGTCGACCCGGCCGCCGTCGTCATCGGCGATGTGCACATTGGCGCAGACAGCTCGATCTGGCCCTGCGTCGTCATTCGCGGCGACGTGCACCACATCCGCATCGGCGCGCGCACCAACGTGCAGGACGGCTGCATCGTGCATGTGACCCACGACGGGCCGTATTCGCCGGGTGGCTTTCCGACCCTGATCGGCGACGACGTGACCATCGGCCATGCGGCCGTGATCCACGCCTGCACGATCGAGGACGCCTGCCTGATCGGGATGCACGCGACCGTGCTCGACGGCGCCCGCGTGCGCAAACACGGCTTCCTCGGCGCCGGCGCGGTCCTCGCGCCGGGCAAGGAAGTCGGCGAAGGCGAACTCTGGCTCGGCAACCCGGCCCGCTTCGTGCGCCGGCTCAGCGACGAGGAAATCCAGCGCCTGTACTACTCGGCCGAGAAATACGTCGAGCTGAAGAACGATTACGCCTGACGTATCCGTCGACGGAACCGGCGAGGCCGGACTGGAACGGGCCGCGCTACCGCGATACAGACACGGCGCGCAACGCTTCGTACAACTGCGCGGGGCCGAGCAGGATATCGCGCAACCCGTCGTGCACGCGCTCGGAGCTCAGCGCTTGCGAACTCATGGTCTGGTGCGCGGGGAGTGTGTCCATCCGCTCCGGCGTTGCCGCGGTTGACAGGCAGCAAGATCGTTTTCTGGTCCTGTCAGCCGCTTCGAAATGATGTTCCTGGCGCAGACTTATCGATCCCGCGCTGAGAGCGGTGGCCAAATGCCGGCTCGAATGGAGCGCTGGCCGGCAAGCCATGCAACTGCGCTTGCATTTCCCTGATCGCAATTAAAGCGAGCTTTAACCGAGCCAGTATTTGCCAGGCGTGGCTGTCACTCTCAGCTTGCGCTCGCCAGTGACGGCAAGAGGGTCACCCGCAAGGTCGTCGGAATATTCCGAACTGAATGGACGGAAAAATCCGGCTGTGGCTCAGGAGTTTGCCTATACCGCAGTGCGCCGTCGCTTCGTTCGAGTATCAACCTCTGGCGCGAAAATGACTGTTGGCGCGCGCCAATGCACGCACCCGGCTGACGACAGATCGGAAGAAGGCACGACCGATCGGCCGCGGTGGGATCACATCGTCAGACAGCCTTTCGGGGCGACGTCATCGCTTCGAGCGCGTCTATCCACTGCAACGCATGTTCTCGGCTCGTGCCGCACATCGCCGGCTCCGGCCGCAACCGCCCGCAGACTTCCGGTCGGCTGGGCTGCCCGAAGATGCCACAGCGGTTGTCGGCGTAGAGCTGCACGCAGCGCACGCCGGCCGGCTTGCCCTGCGGCATGCCCGGAATCGGCGAGGAAATCGACAGCGCGATGCAGCAGGCGCCACAGCCGGCGCGGCAGGCGTAGCGGCCGCTGGCCGGGTCGAAAACCAGTGCGCTCACGCGGCGTCCAGGCGCTCGCGCAGTTCGGCGTGGACCGCTTCGGTGTCCGGACGCACGGTGTGCCAGATCGCGAAAGCCTCGGCGGCCTGCTCCACGAGCATGCCCAGGCCGTCGAACACGTGGGCGGCCTTGGCCGTGCGCGCCCAGGCCAGGAACGCGGTCGCGGCGCGGCCGTAGGACAGGTCGTAGCACAGCGCGCGCGGCGCGACGATCGCGAACGGCAGGTCGATGGCCGTGCCCTGCACGCCGGCCGAGGTCGCGTTGATGATGAAGTCCCAGCTGCCGAGCGTCGCCAGGTCATTCCAGTAGCGCACATGGACACGGCCGGGCTGGCCGATGCGGTCGGCCAGCGCGTCGGCGCGCTCGGCGTTGCGGTTGGCAATGGTCAGTGAGCGTACGCCGGCGTCGAGCAAGGCGAAGGCCACGCCCTGGGCCGCGCCGCCCGCGCCTAACAGCAGCAGGTCGCGTTCGCGCAGATCCTGCTGATGGCGCTCAGTGAGGTCCACGATCAGGCCGGTGCCGTCCGTGTTGTGCCCGCGCCAGCCGCTGCCGGGCAGCGCCTCGAGCGTGTTGACCACACCGCTGCGCGCGGCGTAGTCGGAAACCTGGGCGCAGCGTCCGAACGCGAGCGTCTTCAGGGGCAGGGTCACGTTTGCGCCGCCACCGCCAGCGTGGCGGAAGTCGTCCAGCTGAGTCGCAAAGGTTTCCGGCGGTGCGTCGATGGCCTCGTAGCTCAGGGCGATGCCGGTCTGCTGGCCGAAGCGGTGGTGAATCGCGGGCGACAGCGAATGGCTGATCGGGTGGCCGAAAACGGCGTGGCGCTGGGAACCTTCGCTCATGGTGACGTCCTGAGTACGTTGTTGGAGTTTCGCATGTGTGAGCTACACCAGATCCCGCAACCCGCCAGCGCCTGCCTCGCAGGCCCCCGGCCGCCGCTTCGATTCAAGGCGGCGACGGCAGCAAAGACAAGCGAGGATTCGTCCTGCCTTGTCCGGAATTTCAGACGGCACCCCCGCTCGATGCGAACCATTCTACGTGGCCGGAGCCGCGCCGCCGCAAGCACATGACCATCGGCCCGTTGCCTTGTGCCGCGGCGCAGTGGACTCTGTAGCCCCCCTGAAACCCTGAGAAAGATCATGCGCGTATCCCGATTGATCCTTGCGGCCGCGATTGCCGCGGTCTGCGCCGGCCCGGCGGTGGCTGAAAAAGCGCCGGCCGACGTCGAACTCATCTCCCGCGATGCATTGTTCGGTAATCCAGAAAAGCTCGCCGTACAGATGAGTCCCGACGGCAAGTACCTGAGCTGGGTCGCGCCGCTGGATGGCGTACTGAATATCTGGGTCGCGCCGGCCGACGACCTGGCCAAGGCCAAGGCGGTCACCGACGACAAGGCGCGCGGCATCCGCAACTATTTCTGGAGCTACCGCAGCGCGACGCTGCTGTATCTGCGCGATACCGGTGGCGACGAAGACTTCCATCTGTTCTCGGTCGATGTCGGCAACGGCGTCAAGCGCGACCTGACCGCGTACCCCAAGACCCGCGCCATGTTCAACCAGGCCAGCCACCTGCATCCGGACCATGTGCTGGTCGCGATGAACGACCGCGATCCCAAGTGGCACGATCTGTACAAGGTCAATCTCGCTGACGGCAAGCGCGAGCTCGTGCAGAAGAACGACCAGGAGATCGCGAACTATTTCTCCGACGCCGACCTGAAAGTGCGCATGGCGCAGAAGTCCCGCGCCGATGGCGGCCAGGACCTGCTCGAACCCGACGGCAAGGGCGGTTGGAAAAAAAGCGGCGACGTGCCGTTCGAGGACAGCCTGCTGACCTCGCCGATGGGCTATACGACCGACGGCAAGACGCAGTACCTGACCGACTCGCGCGGCCGCGATACCGCGGCGCTGTTCGCCGTCGACGTCGCCAGCGGCAAGAAAACCGTCGTGGCCGAGGACAAGCGTGCCGACATCGGTGACAACCTCCTCACCGATCCGAAGACCGGCGTGGCTCAGGCCGTTGCCGTCGACTACGAGCGCAGCGAATGGAAGACGCTGGACCCGGCCATCGCGAAGGATCTCGAAACCCTGCGCGGCATCGGCCCGGGCACGTTCTTCGTCAACTCGCGCAGCCTCGACGATAGGCACTGGATCGTGGCGTATTCCGCGGCCGAGCAGCCCGCGGTGTACTACCGCTATACGCGCGACACCGGCAAGGCCGGCCAGCTCGACAAGCTGTTCTCGGCGCGGCCGGCGCTCGAAGGCAAGCCGCTGGTGCCGATGTGGCCGCAGCTGATCAAGGCGCGCGACGGACTGACCCTGGTCAGCTATCTGACCCTGCCGGCCGGCGCCGATGCGAACAAGGACGGCAAGGCCGACAAGCCGGTTCCGCTCGTGCTGCTGGTCCACGGCGGTCCGTGGGCGCGCGACAACTACGGCTACAACGGCTCGCACCAGTGGCTGTCCAATCGTGGCTATGCGGTGCTCAGCGTCAACTACCGCGGCTCCACCGGCTTCGGCAAGTCGTTCATCAGCGCCGCCGACCAGCAGTGGGCGACGAAGATGCACGATGATCTGCTCGACGCGGTCGACTGGGCGGTCAAGAACAACGTCACGCGCAAGGAAGACGTGGCCATCATGGGCGGCAGCTACGGCGGCTATGCGACACTGGTCGGACTCACCTTCACGCCGGATGCGTTCAAGTGCGGCGTCGACATCGTCGGCCCGTCCAACCTCAACACCTTGCTCGCGACGATTCCGCCGTACTGGGCCGCGTTCTTCGAGCAGTTCGCCAAGCGCGTCGGCGATCCGCGTACCGAGGAGGGCAAGAAGCTTCTGGCCGACCGTTCGCCGCTGAGCCGCGTAGCCGCGATCAAGAAGCCGCTGCTGATCGGCCAGGGCGCGAACGACCCGCGCGTGAAGCAGGACGAGAGCGACCAGATCGTCAAGGCGATGAAGGCGAAGAACATCCCGATCACCTACGTGCTGTTTCCCGACGAAGGCCACGGCTTTGCGCGTCCGGCCAACAACAAGGCCTTCAATGCGGTGGCCGAAGGCTTTTTGTCGCAGTGCCTCGGCGGCCGTGCGCAGCCGATCGGCGATGACTTCAAGGGATCCAGCATCAGCGTGCCCGAAGGCAGCAGCGGCGTGCCCGGACTGGCCGAGGCGCTGAAGTCCCACACGCAGGAAGTGAAGAAGTAAACCCGTGGCCGGCGCCGTGGATTCGCGGCGCCGGCTAGTGGGCCGGCCCGGTGCGGGCCTCAGCCCTGATCGCCGTGCGGCGGCAGGGACGGACGGACCCCTTGTGCCGGCGGCTGCGGACCGCGTTGCTGCGCCGCACGGGCACGTACGGCGGCCAGGACTTCGGGCGTCAGCAAGGCCGAGTCCGGCCGCGCCGTGGAATCGATGCGCGCCGCGGCAAACGCGAATACCGCGCAGAAACCGCTGACCATCGCGACAATCAAACCCAATCCCAACAGCAGCGGATTGTTGGTGTAGATCGAGAGGGCAACTCCCCCGAACATCAGCATCAGCCAGACAATCCGCATGGCGTAACTCCAAATTTGTAATCGCGTGCGGGCCGCATGATAGCGTAGGAAATTGTGTCTACCGCGCCGCATATCCCGGCCGATGCGACGGCCATCAACCTGGAAGTGCGGCCGCCGAGCAGCATCTGATCGCGGCCGGCACACTGTCCGCGCAATTCAACCGCGCCGGTCGCGCCGGGGAATGGCGCGAACGCTTCGACGCCGACATGCAGGCGGCGCTCGGTGCGCGCTTGGCCAGTGTCAACGACTGGTTCGGCTACGCGCCGCCGCCGTCCGCTGCGGAATCGTCGGCCGACCCCCTCGCGATCGACCCCATAACCATCGTCATCGGCGCCGTGCTCGATGCCGCCCAGGCGGCGCAATGGCAGCCGCAACGCCTCGCGCGCTTGAAGCGCTGGCTGATCGCGGCGAGCATGGACACCATTCCGGCCTGATCGGCGAGTGCCTGCCATGGACCTGCTTCAATCCACCGCGTTGGCGACCGGCCTGGCCTGGGCCAGCGGTTTCCGTCTCTACGCCGCCGTGCTGCTGCTGGGCCTGCTTGGCCGCCACGACGTCATCACGCTGCCGAGCGGGCTCGCGCTGCTGCAGGACGACTGGGTGCTCTGGGTCAGCGGCGTGCTCGCGGTCGGCGAATTCCTCGCCGACAAGATCCCCGCGTTCGATTCGGTCTGGGACGCGCTGCATACCTTCGTGCGCATACCGGCCGGCTCACTGCTGGCCTGGGGCGTGTTTCACGACGCCACGCCGGCCGTGCAACTCGCCGCGGCGCTGCTCGGCGGCGTGATCACGTCCGGCACGCACCTGACCAAGGCCGGCACGCGCGCGATCATCAACACCTCGCCCGAACCCTTCACCAACTGGGGCGCGAGCATCGGCGAAGACCTGACCCTGCTCGGCGGGCTGTACCTGATCTGGAACTACCCCTTGGTGTTCCTTGCGCTGCTGGCGCTCTTCCTGCTGCTGGCCGTCTGGCTGCTGCCGAAGCTCTGGCGTGCGCTGCGCCGCGTCTGGCGGCGTTTGCGCGACCAGCCCCGCGGCATGGCCGCCACGTCGTAGCGCCGCCGCCGATCGCAGGGATTGCGACGCCGCCGCCGCAGACTCCCGCGTCATGTCCGACCTCAACAAACGTGTCCTCCATGAGCCGGCCCTCGACAGGCCGGCGCGCATCAAAGGCCGCGGCAGCCGCGACAATCCGGCCGGCCGCTTCGAGGTCACCACGCACGAAGCCGTCGACGACGGCTGGTACCAGGACGGCGAACCCGCCGCGCCGCCGCGCACCCAGGTCAGCGAAGAACGCGCGCGGCACATCATCTCGAGCAACGTGTCACCCGACGTGCCGTTCGACACCTCGATCAACACCTACCGCGGCTGCGAACACGGCTGCGCCTACTGTTACGCGCGGCCGTCGCATGCGTATCTCAATCTCTCGCCGGGACTGGATTTCGAAACCAAGCTGTTCGCCAAAACCAACGCCGCGGAAATCCTGCGCAAAGACCTGAGCAAGCGCGGCTATCAGTGCAGCGCGATCAACCTCGGCGCCAACACCGACGTCTACCAGCCGATCGAGCGGCGCTACCGCATCACGCGCCAGGTGCTCGAAGTCCTCAACGCGTGCAACCACCCCTGCACCATCATCACGAAGAACGCGCTGATCGAGCGCGACATCGACATCCTGAAGGACATGGCCGCACGCAAGCTCGTCCACGTCTTCGTCTCCGTCACCTCACTCGACAATAAACTCAGCAGCCGCCTCGAACCCCGCGCGAGCGCCCCGCACCGGCGCATCCAGGCGATAGCCGCGTTAACGAGCGCCGGCATCCCGACCAGCGTCAACGTCGCGCCTGTCATTCCCGCGCTGACCGACATCTGGATCGAAGCCATCATCGAACAAGCCGCCGCCGCCGGCGCCCTCAGCGCCGGCTACACCGTCGTGCGCCTGCCATGGGAACTCAAGCAGCTCTGGGAAGACTGGCTCGAAACCCACTATCCCGAACGCAAGCAGCATGTGCTCAGCGTGTTGCGCAATATCCGCGGCGGTGAGCTCAACGAGCCGCGATTTGGATTCCGCATGCGTGGCGAGGGGCCGTTTGCGGACCTGATCCGGAATCGGATTGCGTTGGCGTGCAGGAAGTATGGGATTCGGCGGCGGGCGAATCTGGAATTGGATACGAGTCAGTTCAGGGCACCGCGTGTGGATTCGCCCCAGGCAGATTTGTTCGGGTGACGGAATACCTTTGGATCAGCGCCGGTTTGCGCGGGCCTGCCGCATTGGGACGATGTACACGGCACGACGATGGATGATCAGGCGACGCGCCGATCGCACGGCACTTCAATAGCAGCGCGTCGTTACTTCTTTTTCGCCGGCTTCCCCGGCGTTGACGGTATTGGCGGCGGTGCAGCCTGCCCGAACAACACCTCAGCCCGATTAAACAAAATCCAACTCGTAGCAATGTACTTATTGCCACCTTTAGGCATATTGCCGCGATGCGTGTGGGTGAACGCGGTCGGGGCGATCAGTAGCGAGCCGGTGCGCGGTTTGATCTTGTGGTGCTGGTAGAAGAACTCGGTCTCGCCTTCGGCGAAGGCGTCGTTGAGGTAGATGGTCCAGAGCACGACGCGGTGGAGGGTTTCGCCGTTGTCTGCCTTGGGGTACAGCTCGCAGTGCCAGTACGGATAGCCGCCCTGGTCGGCGATGTATTTCTGGATGTTGATCGTGCCGGGGCGGAAGACCTTCATGATGATCGCGGTCAGCATCTTGTCGTCGAGATCGGCCAGGCCTTTCGCGTCGAGCACTTTGTGCTGGCCGGTCTCGGGGTCGGGAATCTGGAGCTGCAGCGGCGCGAGCGCGGCGTGGGCGTACCGGCGCAGGTAGAGTTTGAGGCCGCCCATGACGGCCTGGTTGAAGCGTGCGACGACGTCGTTCCATTCGGCGTGGTCGGTGATGCAGATGTCCCAGCTGTCCTTGAGCGAGGTGTTAACGCCGCTGCCGGTCTGGCCGCGCACGGCCTTGTTGCTCGCGTCAAAGCGGCGGATCAGTGCGGCGCAGGTCGCGGCATCGAGTGCTTCGTCGTAGACCTCGATGAAATCGGGATGCATGGCGGCTTCGCGGCGTGGGCAGACGGTCGATGATCGGTGCGGCCACGCCGGCGCGCAAGAGCGCATGGGCGTGGCGCCAGCGGCAGTAGGCGTATGCGCCGGCCGGTCTCCGCGGCTGTCCGCGGTTCCCTGAAACGCCCTATGCTTCGGCGCGCAGGGCGGTTGGAGCGTTGGCGCGGAAACTGCGCGGCCAGGTCAACCACGCTGTCCGCGCGAACCGTCACTGCAAACGGGAAACGCCGGCCCGCGCCGGCGAAATCGAAGGGGAAGCCGTGCCTGCAACAACCGACCGCGCACTGCGCACTGCGCCCTGGTACTGGACCGCCGCGTTCGCCGTGGTGTTTTTCCTCTGCGTGTTTCGCTTCGGCACGCCGGCCGGCATCGAGATCGACCCGTCCTGGTCGACGGTACTCGGATGGGCGCAGCTGCACGGCGTGCGTTTCGGCGAGGAGCTGGTGTTCAGCTACGGCCCGCTCGGTTATCTGCACCCGCGCGGCACGTACAACCCGGAGCTGTTCGGGATCTATGTGTTCGGCCAGGTGCTGCTGACGCTGGGCTATACCTTCATCTTCGCCACGACGTTCCGCAGCCTCGGCGGCGTCGAGCGCGTGCTGTTCGCGCTGGTCGTGGTGCTGCCGTGCCGCTTGCAGAACGATGTGTTGCTGGTCGGGACGGGCATCTTCGCGCTGGTGGCGTTGGATCACTTCGTGCGCGCGTCGCGCGACGATCGCCGCGCCTGGGCCGGACTGGCCGTCGTCGCGCTGCAGATGAATGCGTTGGGGCTCATGAAATTTACGCTGTTCCCGCTGACGCTGCTGCTGGCCGGTGTCGGCGTGCTGCTGTTGCTGCGCGAGCGGCGGCCGCGGGCCGCGGCGGCCTGGCTGCTCGGGTGGCTCGTCAGCCTTGTCGCGTTGTGGCTGGGCCATGGTCAGCAATTCGGCGATCTGCCCACGTTCCTGCGCGGCGCACTGATGATCGTCGCGGGCTACGGCGCGGGCATGGGCGTGGAAACGACGCCGGCGCTGCTGGCGCTGGGACTGGCCACGTTGGTCGCGACGGCGGTGGCTTTGCTCTATTGGCTCAAGCGCGAGTCGCCGCGCGACCTGCGTGCGATCTTGCTGTTCGGCTACCTCGCGTTCTGCCTGTTTCTGGCCTGGCGCAATGCGTTTACGCGCGCGGACATCTGGCATGTGCGGTTTTTCTTTCCGCTCGCGAGCTTCGTCGCGTTCGCGCTGCTGGCGTTGGCCAGCGAGCGCCTGGCGCCGCGCTCGCGTCAGGTGTTGGTGTCAGTCGCGCTGCTGTGTATCGCCGGCGTTCTGAGCATGGCCTTGCCGCAAATGAAGGCAGCCGACTACGCGATCGCGGGCCGCGAGCTGCGCCGGCACGCCGGCACGGTGCTGCGCGGCGAACTGGGCGCGCAGCGCGCGCAACAGCGCGAGGCGCTGCGCCGGCAATACGATCTGCCGATGTTTCGTCGCCTCGTCGGCAGCGAACGTGTCGATCTGTTCGGCTGCAACCAGGCGGTGCTGCTGCTGAATGATTTCAACTATGCGCCGCGGCCGGTGTTCCAGAGTTATGCGGCGTATACGCCGCCGTTGCAGCAGGCCAACGAGGCGTTCTATCTCGGTGCCGCCGCGCCGCGCTTCGTCATGCTGGGCCTGTGTCCGATCGACCTGCACTATCCCACCAGCGAAGACGCGCTCGCCCTGCTCGTCTTGCTGCGCAACTACCATCCTGTCGCGGCCGAGAAAAGCTTCGTGCTGATGCAGCGCGCTGACGTTGTTCCCCTGGCCGCATCGCCCGCACCCACCGCGGCCGTGGCGGTGGAGCCGGGCCAGTGGATCGACGTGCCCAGCGGCAACGTGGCGACGCGCATCCACCTCGACTACGGCCTCAGTCTGGCCGGCCGCCTGCACGCGCTGTTCCTGCGCGAGCCGAGTCTTTCACTCGAAGTCGAAACCGCGGACAAGCAGGTGCGCGCGTTCCGTCTCGTGCGCTCCATCGCGCACAGCGGCTTTCTGCTGTCACCGCGGCTGCTCGAGGATGAAGACTACCTGCGCTGGTATTACCGCCTGGACGATCTCGCCGTCACGCGCGTGCGGGTCAAGGCGGCGGTCGACTGGCAGCAATCGCTGTTCGCACCGGGTATCACGGTCGGCTTCACGCCGCTGGACCTGCCGCGCGGCGCGGCCGCCGAGGTGCCGGCGGATGTGGTCTCGGCGATCTATCCGGGCTTCAATCAGTTGCCTTCGCAGCGTGCCGGCAATATCAGCCTGATCGTCGAGAACGACAAGCCGGCCCTGTTCATGCACGCACCGGCGACGCTGGAGTTCACACTGCCGCCGGGCAGCTATGCGCTACGCGGCGAGTTTGGCCTGTTCAGCGCGGTCTACGCGGCCGAGGGCTGCGGCAGCGCACAGGCCGATGGGCTGAGCCTGCGGATCGACATCATCGGCACGAACGCGCAGGCGCTGTACGCGCGCAATATCAATCCGTTCGGCAACGCGACCGAGCGCGGCGCACAGGCGTTCGACGTGCCGCGCATCGAGCTGCGGCCCGGCGATTCCCTGCGATTGAGCATCGACGACGTCGACGGCGGCAGCCACTACGCCTGCGACTGGGGCTACGTGCGTGACGTCGAACTCAGGCCGCTGGCCACGCCGTGAGCACGCCGGGCTACTGTGAGTTGTAGAAATACAGGAACAGGCCCGCGACTACCGCGGCGGCCAGCACCGCAAAGAAGATTTTTACCCAACTGTACGGATGCTTGCCGGCGATCTTGCCGGTATAGCCGTTGGCGACGATCTGGAAGCGGCGCGAGCCGTAGGTATAGCTGACCAGCCATACCGGCATCAGCACATGCTTGAAAGTGCGGCCCTGGTAGTGCGCGTCCACCTGCAGGTTGCGCTGGGTGTCGCCGGGGACTTCGTTGCTGCACAGCGCGCGCACCTGCCTGTCCAGGTCGGCGCGGTTGAGTTCCGAGGCCTTGCGCAGATCGACCTGGTAGCGTTCCACCGTCCAGCCGCGCACGAATTCCGGCGAATAAGCCTTGAGGTCGGTCAGGGTCGGGAACGGTTCCACCGCCGTCAGCAGACCGGAATCCACGCCCGCCGTGCCGGGCACGAGTTCGTCGTCGAAGAAGTGCGCAAGCTCACCCGCGGCCGGCACCCAGCGCACGCGCTGCACCTGACGCGTGCGCATGTTGCCCTGCTGGTCGCGATAGCTTTCGGTTTCGTAGTAGTAGTGGCCGGCGTCGGCGGTCCAACGCGCGTCGACGTGGGCGTCGAAGGTCCAGTACGGCAGGTAGATGCCGTGCAGGGTATCGGTCAGCGCGGCGCGCTTGAGCTTGTCCGGCGCGAACCAGCGCGTGCCGTACCAGGTGCGGATCAGTTCGCGCACCTGGCCGTCGCTGATCTTGAACGGCAGCAGGCTTTGCGGCGTGATCGCATCCTTCTGCGACTCGTGCGCGATGATCGAAGGCGAGCCGCAGAAATCGCAGCGCTGGGCGACTTTGCCGTCGACGAAGACCGAGATCGCGTGGCAGCTCTGGCACTGCACCTCGCGGCGCTCCTCGCCCCAGTCGCGATTGACCGCGGGGTTGCGCAGCGCGGTCTCAAGGTCGTGCTCGACGACCGCCGTGCCGGGGTCGGCCGTCTGCGTCGGCGTCCACGGCACGACCGTGCCGCAATACGGACAGACCAGCGACTGCTTGGCCGCATTCCATTGCAGGTCGCCGCCGCATTCCGGACAGGGATGTTTGCCAACGGTCGCGTTCATGGGATTGGGCTGCGAATGGGGAATCGGGAATCGGGAATCGGGAATCGTCAAAACTAACACCATCCCCACCCAACCCTCCGGCCTGTTGGGCGTTCAGAACGATGAGAACCTGCGGTTCTAAACCATCGTCCCTCACCCCCTTGAAGGGGAGGGCTCTAAAGCGCGACGCTGGGATTTAGCCCTCCCCTTTAAGGAGAGGGTCGGGTGGGGATGGGTGTCGGTATGCCGGGCTTCACTCACCCACGCAGGAATTCCTCGAGCGCCGCGCGCGCGATGCGATAGGCGCTGCCGATCTTGCGTGCCTTGAGTTCGCCCGCGGTGATCGAGGCCATGACGTCCTCGACCGAGACGCCGAGTGCCTGCGCCGCCTGTTCCGGCGTCAGCACGTCGAGACCGCCGCTGGCGGCAGCCGGTGCGGCGGCGGCGGGCTGGCCCTGCATGCCCTTCATGAGTTCCTGCGCCATGCCGAAGCCGATCGCCATCTGCGCCGGTGCGGCCGCCGCGGCGGCGCCTTCGCCGCCCTGGCCCATGCCGACGCCCATCTGGTACTTCACGTAGTCGTTGAGATTGCCGATCACGCCCATGCTGGAACGCTTGTCGATCGCCTGTTCCACTTCCGGCGGCACCGATACGTTCTCCAGCACGAAGCTCGTGATCTCCAGGCCGTACTTGCCGCCCATGGCCGGGTTGATGATCGGCAGCAGCGCCTCGCCCATTTCCGAGTAGCGCGTGGCCACGTCGAGCGCGGGCACCTGGGCCGTGGCGAGGGCTTCGGTGAATACGCTGACGATGCGCGAGCGCATCGTGTCGGCGAATTCGTCGAGGCGGAAATTCTGGTCGGTGCCGGCGACTTCGCGCAGGAACTTCGGCACGTCGACGATGCGGAAATCGAAAGTGCCGAACGCGCGCAGGCGTACGACGCCGAAATCCTTGTCGCGCATCATTACCGGGTTGGACGTGCCCCACTTGTTGCCGGTGAACAGGCGCGTGTTGACGAAGTAGACGTCACACTTGAAGGGCGAGTTGAAGCCGTACTTCCAGCCCAGGATGGTGGACAGGACCGGAATGTTCTCGGTGGTCAGCGTGTGCTTGCCGGGGCCGAACGCGTCGGCGTACTTGCCGGCGGCGACGAACTGCACCATCTGCGATTCGCGCACGATCAGCTGCGCGCCGTTCTTGATTTCCTTGTCGTCGTCGGGATACCGGTACGACAACGTGTCGCGCGAGTCATCGGTCCACTCGATGATCTCCAGCAATTCACTTTTGATGAAATCGAGAATGCTCATGACCCGCTCCTGGCTACTGGAGCGCCGATTCTAGCCCGCAACGATGCCGGCTTTGCGAAACCGGTGCGGCTGGTTACCGCGCCGCGTCGGCGTCGCGGTGATAGCGCGTCGCCTCGTCGACTTCGTCGCGCGAGCCGAGGAATACCGGCACGCGCTGGTGCAGCGCGGTCGGCGTCACCTCGAGGATGCGGTCGCGCCCCGTGGTCGCCTTGCCGCCGGCCTGCTCGACGATGAAGGCCATCGGGTTGGCCTCGTACATCAGGCGCAGCTTGCCGGGCTTGGTCGCGTCCTTACGGTCCCAGGGATAGATGAAGACGCCGCCGCGGGTCAGGATGCGATGCACGTCGGCGACCATCGAGGCGACCCAGCGCATGTTGAAATCCTTGCCGCGCGGCCCTTCCTTGCCGGCCAGCAGGTCCGCGATGTAGCGCTGCGTCGGTTCCTCCCAGTGGCGCTGGTTGGACATGTTGATCGCGAATTCGCGGGTCTGCGCCGGGATCTGCACGTCGCGGCGGGTCAGCTCGAAACTGCCGAGCTCGCGATCCAGCGTGAAGACGTGCGTGCCGTGGCCGAGGGTCAGCACGAGCACGGTGCTCGGCCCGTAGACCGTATAGCCGGCAGCGACTTGGGTGGTGCCGGGTTGGCAATAGTGTTCGGCCCGCGGCTCGGTCACGCCGTCCGGGCAGCGCAGCACCGAGAAGATGGTGCCGACAGAAATGTTCACATCGATGTTGGACGACCCGTCGAGCGGATCGAACAGCAAGAGATAGTTGCCCTTGGGATAGACGTCGGGGATCGGGTGCGGATCGTCCATCTCCTCCGACGCGCAGCCGGCCAGGTGGCCGCCCCAGGCGTTGGCTTCCAGCAGGATCTCGTTGGAGAGCACGTCGAGCTTCTGCTGCGCCTCGCCCTGCACGTTGCCGCTGCCGGCCTCGCCGAGCAGTCCGCCGAGATCGCCCTTGCCCACCGCGATCGAGATGGTCTTGCAGGCGCGCGCGACGACTTCGATGAGCAGGCGCAGGTCGGCATTGATGTGCTGGTGCGCGCGCTGCTCCTCGATCAGAAAACGCGTCAGGGAAATCGAGCGGGACAAGGACATGGCGGAGGGCCGCGACGGGAAAACGCCGATTGTCGTGGCAGCGTGGCGCCGCCGTCCATGCCGGCGCGCCGGGCAGCAGCGGCAGGGTCGGCAGGCGTTTCCAACGATGGTATGGTCAGTGGCTAGGTTTCATTGCCGAGATTCGTTCATGCGTACTACGACTTCCGCTTTCGTATCACTCCGCCTTGCGTTCGCCGTTGGCGCAATGGTCCTGCTGGCCGCCTGCGGCAAGACGCCGGTCCGCAGCGAGACCGCAACGACGCCGGCGGCCGATCCTCCCTACACCGTCGAGCGCATCAAGCGCGACCTGCTCCTGCCGGACAGCGTGAAGCATGTGCGCATCAACAATCCGCATGGCAGCGTCGGCATCAAGGCCATCGATAACCGCACGCTGGGCGCCTACGAAGTCGTGCAGCTGATCGGCGACACACCCGAGAAGCCCGAGATCCAGATGCGCATCGAGGGCGACAGCGCCATCGTCGAGGTCAGCTATGCCTCGGACCAGCGCCTCGGCACGGACAAGCTGGTCAACGGCTACCGCAAGGGTCGTGTCGACCTCGGCATGTTCCTGCCGACCGGCCCGGAGCTGCACGTCACCACGACGTACGGCGACATCCAGGTGCGTCGTGTCGATAACGAAGTGTTCGCGCGCACGCGCGACGGCAAGCTCATGGTGGCCGGTGCCGACTCCATCGACGCGGCGACCGACAGCGGGTCCCTGCGCGTATTCCCCACCCTGGCCAAGTGGCGCAAGCCCATGAAACTCCATACGCGTAGCGGCGACATCCTCATGGAAGTGCCGCTGTACGGCGAGCTTCAGCTCGACGTGGAAACCGCCGGCAGCATCGCCGGCCAGGTGCCGCTCGAGCTGCGCGACGCGGGCAAGGGCCGGCAGCACGGCCAGCTGCGTCGCGCCGGCGGCAGCCAGCACATCCGCGTGACCAGCGAGTCCGGCGACATCTATCTGATTCCGATCGAACGGCTGCCGCAGCGCTGAGTCGGTTCGGAACGGATGCGCCGACGGATGTCCCGTCGAGCCGGCGCAGGGTCACTGTTGTTGGCGACTAGGTCTGTGGTATGAATCGAAGTCAGTCGTCAGGCTGGCCTCTGTTCGGGGCTGCACGGCTGACCAGGGGCTACTTCAGTCGGAATTCACCGCCATCGCAGCGGTGGGCTCTTCATCAGGTGTCGGGAGGTTTCAAGTGAATCTGTTACGCAACAGTCTTTTCTGCGCGCTGGGTTTGGCGCTGTGCGGCGCCGCCGTCGCGCAAAAACCCGATTATCAGCCTGAGGTCACCGTCGACGCGCAGGGCGTGCGCGTCGTCCGCGGCGCCGAGGCGCTGGGTATCTCCTACCCCGATGTCGTCCGCGTCAACATGGCCGACTTGCCGCCGGTCCGCCCGTGGCAGCCTGGCGATCCGCTGGTCGAGATTCCGCGTCAGCATTGGGAATTCAAACCGAACCAGGCGCCGACGCCGGTCAATCCGACCGACCTCAACGATCCGCTGGTCCCGCTGCAGTTCAACGAGCCCACGCGCGGCACCGGTGCCTTCACGACGCCGATCGTCAATGTCGCCGGCAGCACGTCGCAGGCTTCGCCGCCGGATCCGACCGGCGACATCGGTACCAGCCACTTCGTGCAGGGTGTCAACGGCAGCGGCGGCAGCGAAATCCGCATCTACCGCAAGGCCGACGGCAGCTTCGTGCGCAGCTTCTCGCTGGTCTCGCTCGGCGGCACCGGCGCCTGCGCCTCGGGCCTCGGCGATCCGATCATCCTGTTCGACGAGATTGCCGACCGCTGGGTGCTGACCGAATTCTCCAGCCAGTCCGGCCGCTCGCTCTGCGTCTACGTCAGCGACACCGACAACCTCGAAGCACCGACGGTCACCTGGTACAAGTACACCTTTACCATGCCGTCCTTCCCGGACTACCCGAAATACGGCGTCTGGGGCGATGCGTACTACGTCGGCGCCAATGAAAGCGGCACCGGCGGTGCACGCCCGGTCTATGCCATGGAACGCACCAAGATGCTCGCGGGCCTGCCCGCCACCTTCCAGCGCATCACGATTCCGAACCTGGCCGGCTTCGGCTTCCAGATGACGACGCCGGCCGATCACGACGGCATCGATGCGCCGCCCGCCGGCGCGCGCGGCATCTTCATGCGTCATCGCGATGACGAATCGCACAACGCCGGTTCGAACAACCCGACCCAGGACTTCCTGGAGCTGTACCAGCTCGCCGTAGACTTCACCACGCCGGCCAATACGGTGCTGACCGGTCCGGTGCAGATTCCGATCGCCGAGTTCAGCTCCAACCTCAACGGCCTGACCGCGTTCAACGCGTTCCCGCAGCCGAGCGGCCAGAAGCTCGATCCGCTGCGCGAACCGATCATGAACCGTCTCGCCTATCGCAATTTCGGCAGCTACGAAGCGCTGATCGGCAATCTCGTCACCGATATCGACGCCAATGACACCGGCGGCATCCGCTGGTTCGAGCTGCGTCGCGTCGGCGGCATCGCCAATCCGTGGACGCTGTACCAGGAAGGTACCTGGGCCGGCGCCGCCTCGCCGCAGGACGGCATCGACCGCTGGATGGCCGGCATCTCGATGGACAGCTCCGGCAATATCGCGATGGCCTACTCCATGGTGCGCCAGTCGCCCGCGCTGTTCCCGGCGCTGGGCTACGTGGGCCGCCTGTCCGGTGATCCGCTCGGCACGATGACGACGCCGGAAACGACCTTGATCGCCGGCGTCGGCAACCACCCGAACGAGCGCTGGGGCGACTACTTCCAGATGGGCGTCGACCCGGTCGACGGCTGTACCTTCTGGTTCACGGGCGAATACATGCCGAGCACCCAGAAGGGCACGCGCATCGGCGCGTTCCGGTTCGACGCCTGCGGTTCGCCGACCTTCACCCTCAACGGCACCAACCTGATCCAGGAAGTCTGTACCGCCGCCGGTACGGCCGCGCTGACCCCGGTCGCGCTCAGCGTCGGTTCGGTCAACGGCTTCACCAACACGGTCAACCTGGCCTTCGCGAACGCGCTGCCGACCGGCTTCAGCGGCGGTTTCTCGCCGACCGCGGTCACGCCGCCAGGCAGCAGCACGGTATCGATGAGCGTGGCCAACACCGCCGCGCCGGGCACGCAGACCATCGGTCTGGCCGGTACCAGCGGCGCGATAACGAAGACCGCCAACCTCAGCGTCAGCGTCGCGACGGCGACACCGGTCGTGCCGGGCCTGACCTCGCCCGCGGACAACGCGGTCAACGTCGCGTTCTCGCCGACCCTGAGCTGGAGCGCCTCGGCGCAGGCCAAGAGCTATGTCGTCGAAGTCTCGACCGATCCCGCGTTCGGCAGCATCGCGTTCACCCAGACGGTCAGCGGCGGCGGCACCAATGTCACCGTGACGCCGGCCCTGGCCAGCAACACGCGCTACTACTGGCGCGTGCGCGCGAACAACATCTGCGGCACGAGCGCCAATTCGACGGTGTTCACGTTCAAGACCGCACCGGCACTCGGCGACTGCGGTGAGACGCAGGTACCGGCCAGCGTGTTCAGCGACGATGTGGAAGGCAGCGTCACTGGCTGGGCCACGACCGGCAGCACCGGCGCGTCGACCTGGGCCGTGAGCACGGCGCGTCCGTCTTCGCCGACCAAGTCCTGGCTCGCGGTGGATCTCGCGACGACCTCGGACCAGCGCCTGATCTCGCCAGCGATCGCCTTGCCGACCGGCCAGAGCCCGCTCAGCCTGAGCTTCCAGAACGACGTCAACATGGAAGAGCGCACGGCCGGCGGCTGCTGGGATGGCGGCTTGCTGGAAGTCTCGACGAATGGCGGCTCGACCTGGACGCAGATCACCAGCGCACAGATGAGCACGCCGTACACCGGCGCGCTCAATGACGGTCCGGCCAACGGTTTGCAGGGCTGGTGCGGCACGATTCCGTACCGCAAGACGATCGTCGACCTGACCAGCTTTGCCGGCCAGACGGTGAACTTCCGCTTCCGCGCCTCGACCGACGGCTCGGTCGGCGACACGCCGCTGGGCTGGTTCGTCGACGACATCAAGGTGCAGAGCTGCACGATGGCTCCGGTCGACCTGATCTTCAAGAACGGCTTCGAACCCTGAGGCTATGGGTTCCGGGCATGACGAGAAGGCCGCCGCGAGGCGGCCTTCTCATTGGTGCGGTCGATGGTCTCCTCGGCGCCGGCAGTGTCGTGCGGACGCCCGCGATCGGCCAGGCGTCGCCGAGGTCGTCGATCCGAGACAACGCGATCAAGGCTGGTTGGAACGGTAGGGTTGGCGTATCTCGCGAGGCGGCTCTGCGCGAGCCGTGCGAACTTCCGAAACGCAGATACCAAAACGCCACCGCAGGGCTCAGGGGGTGCCCTACGGTGGCGCCTTGGCAAGGCGATGACCGCCTTGTAATAGTTACTCGAAGTGGGGTTCGCGACCGGCTCACCCGAGCCAAAAATATTTGGTGACCGCGGTCACACTCACTCGACGCGGCAGAAGACGGCCTTCAGATAGCGCGATTCGGGCACATGCGCCTGCCACGGATGGTCAGGGCCCGCGCCGGTGACCGTGAGCACCTGCACCGTGCGGTTCGAATAGAACGCCGCGCGCCGCAGCATGTCGAGGAATTGCTCTTCGCTGACCAGCCCGGTGCAGGAACAGGTCACGAACAGGCCGCCCGGCTTGACGGCGCCGAGGGCGAGCTTGTTCATGTCCAGGTATTTCTTCAGCGCCGGGATGACCTGCTCGCGGTCGCGCGTCATCTTGGCGGGGTCGAGCACGACGACGTCGAACTTCTCGGCGCGGCCCGCCGCGATGTCGCGCAGCCAGTGGAAGATGTCCGCCTGGACGAAGCGCACCTTGACCTTGTTGAGCCGCGCGTTCGACTCGGCGACCTCGAGGATCTCCTCGTCCAGATCGACGCCGACGACTTCGCTCGCGCCGCCGATGGTCTTGGCGTAGATCGCGAACCCGCCGGAGTTGCAGCAGAGGTCCAGCACGCGCTTGTCCTGGCAGAACGCGGCGAGAGCCAGGCGGTTGTCGCGCTGATCGGCGAAAAAACCGGTTTTGTGCTTGGTGCCCGGCGCGGCGTGGAATTTCACGCCGTGCTCCTGGATCACCGTCGGCCGCGGCGTCGGCGGCGTGGAGCAGTCGAAGCTCTCCTGCTTCTGTACGTGGTCCTCGGCGAAGGCGTAGACCTGACTGTCGGGGTAGTGCGCCAGCAGGCAGCGGCGGATCACGTCGCGCTGGCGGAACATGCCGGCGGAGAAGAACTCGATCACGACCGTGTCGGCGAAGCGGTCCACGACCAGCCCGGACAGGCCGTCGCCTTCGGAATGCACGACGCGGTAGGCGTCGGTCACCGCGTCGAGCCTGAGCACCTCGCGACGCAGTTCGACGGCGCGGGCGATCTTGCGTTCGAAGAATGAAACGTCGACGGCTTCGTCAGGATCCTGGGTCAGTACGCGCAGGGCGATGCGCGAGTGGCCGTTGTAGAAGCCGCGGCCGGCGAAGCTGCCGTCGCGGTCGTAGATGTCGACGACGCTGCCGGGCCTGGGTCGCTCGGCGGGTTTCTCGACCATCTTCTGGAAGATCCAGGGATGGTTGGAGCGGCGCTCGATCTTGAGCTGGACGGTGGGATTGGCGGGGTCGGAGGCGTTCATCGCGGCATGATACCAGCGCCGCTTGCGCCGCCCGGCAACCGCCCGCATCGTCGCCGCATGCATTTTCCCCCGTTGCATCGTGGCACGCTGCTCGCGCGCCGCCAGCGCTTTCTCGCCGACATCCGCCTCGACGATGGCCGCGACATCCTGGCGCACTGTCCTAACACCGGCCGCATGCTGGGCTATTCGACGCCCGGAATGACGGTATGGGCGAGCGAGCGCGGGCCGGGCGGGCGCTGTGCCTGGACCTGGGAGCTGGCCCACGTCGGCGGCGCGCTGGTCGGCGTGCACCCGGCGCGGGCCAACGCGCTGGCGTCGGAGGCGATAGTGCTGCAGCGCATCGCGCCGCTGGCCGGATACGCCGAGTTGCGACGCGAGGTGCGCTACGGCACGGAAGGCAGCCGCATCGACCTGCTGTTGCGCGCGGTCGGTCGTGCCGACTGCTACGTCGAGGTGAAGTCGGTCACCGCGGCCGACGAATACGGCCTGGGCATCTTTCCCGATGCGGTCAGCGAACGCGGCCTGCGGCACCTGCGAGAGCTGCAGGGTGTCGCGGCCCTGGGCGGCCGCGCGGTGCTGCTGTTCTGCGTGCAGCGCGCCGACGTGCTTGCTGTGCGTGCGGCCAGCGAGATCGACCCGGCCTATGCGCGCGGCCTGCGCGAGGCGCAGGCCGCTGGTGTCGAGGTACTGGTCTGGCAATGCGCGATATCGACGCGGGAGATCACGCTCGAGTGGGCGCTTCCGCTGCTGCGTTAGCCCTTGAGCCAGCGCGCGGCGTCGAGCGCGAAATAGGTCAGGATCGCATCGGCGCCGGCGCGCTTGATGCTGGTCAGCGCTTCCAGCACGCAGGCCTGTTCGTTGATCCAGCCGTTCTGGCCGGCAGCCTTGAGCATCGCGTATTCGCCGCTGACCTGATAGACCAGGGTCGGTGCGCCGAAGCGGTCCTTCACGCGGCGCACGATGTCGAGATAGGGCAGGCCCGGCTTGACCATGACCATGTCCGCGCCCTCGTCCAGGTCGAGCGCGACCTCGCGCAGCGCCTCGTCGCTGTTGGCCGGGTCCATCTGATAAGTATATTTATTGCCTTTGCCGAGATTGGCGGCGGAGCCGACCGCGTCGCGGAACGGGCCGTAGAAACTGGACGCGTACTTGGCCGAATACGCGAGGATGCGCGTGTGGATATGGCCGGCGTCTTCCAGCGCGGCGCGGATCGCGCCGATGCGGCCGTCCATCATGTCCGACGGCGCGACCACGTCGGCGCCGGCCGCCGCATGCGACACGGCCTGGCGCACCAGCGCCGTCACCGTCTCGTCGTTGAGCACGTAGCCCGATTCGTCGATCAGCCCGTCCTGACCGTGCGTCGTGAACGGATCCAGCGCCACGTCGGTGATGACCCCGAGTTCGGGCCAGGCCTGCTTGAGCGCGCGCACCGCGCGCTGGGCGAGGCCATCGGGATTCCACGCCTCGGCCGCATCGAGACTCTTAGCCTCCGGCGGCGTGACGGGAAACAGCGCCAGTGCCGGGATACCGAGCGCCTGGGCCTGGCCGGCGAGCTCCAGCAGTTCGGCAATGCCGACGCGCTCGACGCCGGGCATGGAGGAAATCGCTTCGCGGCCGCTGCCTTCGCGCACGAACACCGGCAGGATCAGATCGGCGCTGGTCAGCGTGGTCTCGCGCATCAGCGCGCGCGAAAACGCATCGCGCCGCATGCGTCGCGGACGGGTGGCGGGAAAGGCCATGGCAGACACTCCGGCAATCGTGCGAAGCGCAACAGCGTAGCGCATCGTCGCGGCAGTCGTGCCGGTCCGCGGCAGCCTGCCGCTGCGACCAAAGTCGCGGCATCGCAGTTTTCGCTGCACTTTTCCGTATTCGACAATAGTGCGGCCGCCCCGCGGCAATCGCCGTGCAGACCGCATCCGTACTTGAAATGACTGGCTTGAGCTGGTCATATTGCGCGGCCGCTGCGGGGATGCAGTGCGGGCATGATGCTCGCCATGCAGGCGCGGTCCAGCAGGAAACCACACCTTGTCCGGTATTCTGGTCGTCGAACGGTCAACGACGCTGAGCCATTTGCTCAAGCGCACGCTCGCGGCCGCCGGTCTGGCGGCCCGCAGCGAGCTGACGACGTATCTGGATACGATCGACCATCTCAAGCATTCGGTGGAACTCGCTCAGCCCTACGGCGTGCTGATCGTCGGCGTGCCCGCGCGACCGACGCGCGATTGCATGGCTCTGCTCGAGTTTCTTGCGACGGACGCGCAGCGCGTGCTGCCGGTCCTGCTGATGGTGCACGAGCAAAGTCCCGAGCTCGACGCGTGGCAGCGCCGGCACGGCAAGGCCCTGATCGTGCTGTGGACACAATTCAGCAAGATTCCGACCGCGCTGGCACAGCTCGAGCCGAGTCCCGCGCAACTCGCCGTGCAGGCCGCGGTGGTCGCGGTGCCGTCGCAGGGCATACGCATTCTTTTCGTCGACGATTCGCACAGCGTGCGCCTGGCCTATCAGCAGCTACTGGAGCGCCAGGGCTATGCGGTCGCGACCGCGGGCACCTTGAACGAAGCGTCCGAGAAAGCCGCGCGCGAACAGTTCGATCTGGCCATCGTCGACTACTTCCTGCCGGACGGAAACGGCGACGAACTGTGCCGCCGGCTGGCCGTATTGCCCGGCGCGCCGACGCTCGCGGTCATCACCGGCACCTACCGCGAAGACATCATCGTCAAGAGCCTCGACGCCGGCGCGATCGAGTGCATGTTCAAGAACGAAGCCAAGGAGCTATTCCTCGCACGCGTCAAGACGCTGTCGCGGCAGATCCAGATGCAGAAGTCGGTCGAGGCCGAACGCCAGCGACTCGACGGTATCCTCGGTTCGGTCGGCGACGGCGTGTACGGCGTCGACCAGCAGGGCGTGATCACTTTCATCAATCCGACCGGCCTGCGCCTGCTGGGCTATGCCGACGAAGAGCAGCTGATCGGCAAACAGGTCCAGGGCCTGATCCATCATTCGGCGGACGAGGCCAGCGCCGACGTCGTCGAATCGGGCCTGGGTCATGCCTATACCGCGGGCAATTCGCTCAAGGGTCACGAGACCGTGTTCTGGCGCCGCGACAAGAGCGGCATGACGGTCGAATGCTCGGTACTGCCGCTGGCGATCCAGAACCGGCGCCAGGGTTCCGTCGTGGTGTTCCGCGACATCTCCGAACGCAAGAGTGCCGACAGCCTGCGCTGGGAAATGACCCACGACAAGTTGACCGGCCTCGTCAACGCCCGGCATTTCACGCACCAGGTCGCGCAGGAACTGCAGCGCCGGCGCGAAGCCGGCGGCTATTCGTCGATCCTCTATATCGATCTCGACCGTTTCAGCGCGATCGTCGACGCCGCCGGCGTGCCTGCCAGCGAGCGGCTGCTCGTCGAGATTGCGACCGTGCTCGGCAAGCGCCTGCGCGAGCACGACGTGCTCGCGCGCATCGAAGGCGACCGCCTCGCGCTGATGCTGTCCGGCGTGCAGCTGGAAAACCTGTTTCCGCTGGCCGACAGCTATCGCGAACTGCTGCACCAGTGCAAATACGAGGCCGGCGGCGCGACGCGGCCGGTCACGGCCTCGATCGGCGTCGCCGTCATCAGCCGCGAGACGCCGTCGGCGGAATACGTGGTCGAGCATGCGCGCCTGGCCTGCCGCACCGCCAAGCAGCGTGGCCGCGACCAGACCGAGATCTACGTCGGCGAGCACGACGCGCGCATCGCGCGCGAGATCGAAGCCGGCTGGACCGAACGCCTGCGCCAGGCCATGGAGCAGGAACGCATCGTGCTGCTGGTGCAGCCGATCGTGCCCATTGCCGCGCTGCCGCGCAGCGAATCGGCGGTGGTGCAGCGCCAGGGCTGGCGCGTCAACGGCTCGGGCACGGCGGGGCAGGAATACCTGTTCGAAATCCTGATCCGCATGGTCGGCAAGGACGGGCAGCTGATCTCGCCCGGCGTATTCGTGCCGCTGGCCGAGCGCGTCGGCATGATGCCCAAGCTCGATCTGTGGGTGCTGAACCGCCTGCTGCGCTACCTGGCCGGCGTGCGCGGCGTGAAGGCGCCGGTCGCCTTCCACGTCAACCTGTCCAACATGACGCTGGCCGACCCGGATTCCCTCAAGCTCATCGAGGCGGCGATCCGCACCTCCGGCGTCCCGGCGCGCCAGCTCGTGTTCGAGATCACCGAAACCTCCGAGCTGACCAGCCTGCACAGCGCGCGCAAGTTCATCTCCGCGCTGAAGAAGCTCGGCTGCCGCTTCGCGCTCGATGACTTCGGCACGGGCTTCTCGAGCTTCACCCATCTGCGTCATCTGCCGGTCGACTTCGTCAAGGTCGAGGGCAGCTTCGTGCAAGGCATGCCGGGCAGTGAGCTCGATCGCAAGATGGTCAGTTCGATCACCCAGCTGGCGCAGTCGCTGAAGCTGCGCGTGATCGGCGAGCACGTCGACAGCTTCTCCACGCTCGAGGCGCTGCGTTCGTCCGGCGCCGATTACGCGCAAGGCAACTATCTCGGCGAACCGCGCCCGCTGCGCAGCGTCGATTTCGCCGCGCTGTTCCCGCATGGCTGAAATCCCGGCGCAGGATTCCGCGTCCCCGGGACGCGGCGATCCGGCCGCCGCGATTGCTGTCCCCGACGCTGCCGGCCGCACGATCCGGCGCTGTCTCACTGTCCTCGGCGCGCTCGCCGTGCTGTGCATCGCCGGACCCTGGTTCAGCCGCTACGGCGTTGACCATACCGACTGGGAACACCTCTCCGTCGCGCCGGGGCTGGCCCACGGCCACTGGCTCGGCACCGATGCGATCGGCCGTGACGTGTTCGTCCGCCTGTGCATCGGCGGGCGCCTGTCGCTGCTGATCGGCCTGCTCGCGAGCGGCGTCGCGCTGATCCTCGGCATGGCCTACGGCGTGGTCGCCGGTTACGTCGGCGGCATCGTCGACCGCGTGCTCATGCGCGCGCTGGACCTGTTGGCGGCATTGCCGTTCCTGCTCATCGTGATCCTGCTGCTGACCGTGTTCGAGCGCTCGCTGCTGTTGCTGTTGGGCGCGATCGGCGGCTATGTCTGGATGGATCTCGCCCGCGTGATGCGCGCCGAGGCGGCGCGCCTGCGCGGCCTCGCGTTCGTCGACGCCGCGCGCCTGCTCGGCGCCGGTCCGGGCTGGATCATGGGGCGGCATATCGCGCCCAACCTGCTCGGACTGGCCGTGGTCTATCTGAGCCTGGGCGTGCCCAACGCCATCCTGATCGAATCGTTCCTCGGTTTTCTGGGTCTTTCGGTCGATGAGCCCGGCGCGAGCTGGGGCGGCATGCTGTTCGACGGCACGCAGGAAATGGACGTGGCGCCCTGGACCCTGATCGCACCCGCGCTGGCCCTGGGCCTGACCCTGATCTGCTGCCAGTTCCTGGGCGAAGCCTTGCGCAGGCGCCTTGATCCGCGCCGGGCCACCGTGTGAACGCGCCATTGCTGCGGGTCAGCGGACTGCGCATCGTACTGCCGCCACGGCAGGATGCGCTCGTCGATGGGGTCGATTTCACGCTGGCCTCTGGCGAATGCCTCGCACTGGTCGGCGCCTCCGGCTCGGGCAAAAGCCTGACCAGCACCGCGCTCATCGGCCTGTTGCCGGCGGCGGCGCGTGTCAGCGGTTCTATAGTTTTCGCCGGTGAAGAACTGATCGGCACCGCGCCAGATCACTGGCGACGCGTGCGCGGCGGCGGTATCGGCATGATCTGGCAGGACAGCCAGGCGAGCCTGCATCCCTTGCGCCGGATCGGGGCACAGCTGGTCGAAGCCTTGCGTCATGCCGGTACGGTTGCGCGCGCGGCGGCACGGCACCTCGCGGTGGACTTGTTGATCGAGGTCGGTATCGACCGGCCGGCCGAGCGTCTGGCGAGCTATCCCCACGAACTCTCCGGCGGTCAGCGTCAGCGCGTGCTGATCGCCCTGGCGTTGGCCGCCGATCCGCGCCTGCTGATCGCCGACGAAGCGACGAGCGCGCTCGACAGCACGGTTCGCCTGCAGATCGTCGAACTGCTGGACCGGTTGCGCCGTGAGCGCCGCCTGGCCTTGCTGTTCGTCAGTCACGACCTGGCGCTGGTGCGGCGCATTGCCGACCGCGTCGCGGTGCTCGATCAGGGCCGGTTGGTCGAGTTGGCCGACACCGCGACGCTGTTCGCCGCGCCGGTACACGAGCAGACCCGCGCGCTGCTGGCATCGCGCAGCCCGTCTCCGGCAGCACCGGCGGCTGCGGCAGCCGCCCTGCTGCAACTCGATGGGCTCGATGCCAGTTTCCTTCCGGCCGGCTTTTGGGGCGCAACCCGCCGAATGGCGCTGCGGGATATCGGATTCAGCCTGTGCGCGGGCCGCACGCTCGCGATCGTCGGCGAATCCGGATCGGGCAAGTCCACGTTGCTGCGTTGTCTGCTCGGCCTGCTTCGCGCCGACCGCGGCCGCCTGATCCTCGATGGGCAGGCGTTCGACCTGTCCGATCTGGCCGATGCGGCACCGCTGCGCCGGCGGCTGCAGCTCGTGTTCCAGGATCCCGGCGCCTCGCTCGATCCGCTGTGGCGCGTGGGCGATATCGTCGCCGAACCGTTGCGCCTCGCCCGGCCGCCGCTGTCGCGGGAGGAGCGTGGTCGGCGCGTCGCCGCGTTGCTGGCCGATGTCGACCTGGATCCGGCGCTGGTCATGCGATATCCGCATGCGCTGTCGGGCGGCCAGCGCCAGCGTGTCGCGATCGCGCGCGCGCTGGCGGCGCAACCGTCGGCGCTGCTGCTGGACGAGGCCACCAGCGCACTGGACGTAAGGGTGCAGCACCAGATCCTGCAACTGCTGCGCCGCCTGCAGCGCGAACGCGGACTGGCGCTGCTGTTCGTCACCCACGATCTCGATCTGGTTGCGGATTTCGCCGATGACGTGGGCGTGCTGTGGCGTGGAGAACTCGTCGAACGGGGACTCGTTGGGGAGATTTTCGCTCGGCCGCGTCATACCCACACGCGCGCGCTGCTGGCGGCTGCCGGCCGTCGCGAGGCGCGGAACGTGCAAGAACTGTGAAGCAGTTCCGTGACTTCCGCGAAACCGTTCAGCGACAGTTGGATTCCGTTAAGGAATAATTAACTCGCTAATTTTCATATGACTGGACTACAAATCTGGTCACCCATCGAAGAGTTCGCCGTAACCTCTTGAAATAAAGAGGTTTTATTATGTCGCAAAACATACTGCTCCTCGTCCTCTGCGCTGCCGTCGTCGCTGCTCTGTTGTCGATCAAGCGCATACCCGAAGGCACCGTCTACACCTTGCGCCGTTTCAACGGCCAGGCGCGTACGTTGCAGTCCGGCACTCATCTCATCTGGCCGCTGCTCGAACGCGTGGTCCATCGCATTTCCCTAACCGGCCACGTCCTTCCGCTCGACGAGCTGTTCCCGGTTTCCGGCGCCAATGCACGCCTCAGCGGCAAGATCTTCTGGCAAGTCGTCGATGCCGAACGTGCCGATGCCTCGATCGATCGCGCCGAAGCGCTGATCCGGGCCAGAGCACTCAACGCGGCTCGCGCAACCGACAACCCGCGCGAGGAAAGCCCGGAAGCCCGCAACAGCCGGCTCAAGGCGGTCTTGAACGAAAGCCTGCGTGACGTCGGGATCGTCGTCACCCGTGTTCAGGTCGGCCTCGCCTGATCCCGCTCTGATCCCTGCGCGCACCACAGCAAGACCCGCACTCGCGGGTCTTTTGTTGCCGCGACTGGATTTTACCGACCGTGGCCCGGATACTTGCCGGCCTTTTCGATACGGACAGCCCGGCGATGGCGGAACGGGATCGTCTGCGTCACCGGCTCGACGACGGGCTTGCGGTCCTGGGTCTGGATCTGCCGGACGCGATTCGCGTTCAGCTGATCGCCTATGTCGAGTTGCTGGCGCGCTGGAACGCGGCCTACAACCTGACGGCGGTGCGCGATCCAGGCGACATGGTTGCGCGCCATCTGCTGGATTCGCTCGTGATCGTTCCTCATGTCAGCGGAGCAACGCTTGCGGATCTGGGCAGCGGCGCTGGCCTGCCGGGTATTCCGCTGGCCCTCGTCGCGCCGCAGCGCCAGGTGACGCTGGTCGATTCCAACGGCAAGAAAGCCCGCTTCCTGCGTGAAGCGGTGCGTTCGTTGAAGCTGGCCAACGTCCGCGTGATCGAGGGTCGGGTGCAGGATGTGCCGGGACAGTTCGATTGCATCACTGCGCGCGCGTTTGCCACGCTGGCAGACATGCTCGATTGGGCCGGAGGACTGCTCGCGGAAGGCGGCCATTGGCTCGCCATGAAGGGTAAGCTGGCCGACGAGGAAATCGCGGCCGTGCCGGCCGGATTCCGCATCGAACAGGTCGTCGCGCTGGACGTACCGGCAATCGTCGGCGAACGCCATCTCATCGTTGTACGCAGGGCTTGAACGAACCGGTTTCCCCATGACGCGCATCATCGCCATCACCAACCAGAAAGGCGGAGTCGGCAAGACGACGACCGCGGTCAATCTCGCGGCGGCGCTGGCCGAGACGCGGCGCAAGATCCTGCTGGTCGACCTCGACCCGCAGGGCAACGCGACCATGGCCTCCGGCATCGACAAGCGCGCGGCCAAGCCGAACGGCTATGAGGTCCTGCTCGACGAAGTGCCGATCGAACGCGCCATCATCACGACCGAAGCCCATTTCGACCTGTTGCCCGGCAGTTCCGACCTGACCGCGGCCGAACTCAAGCTGATGGATGCGCTAGCGCGCGAAAGCCGCCTCAAGGAACAGTTGGCCAAGCTCGGCGACACCTACCACACCATCCTCATCGATTGCCCACCGACCCTGCACCTGCTCACGATCAACGCGCTGAGCGCGGCGCACGGGGTGCTGATTCCGGTGCAGTGCGAATACTTCGCGCTCGAAGGCCTGGCGAGCTTGCGCGAAACCATCGAGGCGGTGCGCCGGCGTCTGAATCCGCGCCTGGAAATCGACGGCCTGCTGCGCACTATGTACGACGTGCGCAACAACCTGTCCAACGAGGTGTCGGCCCAGCTCACCAAGCATTTTGGCGACAAGGTGCTGCGCTCGATCATTCCGCGCAACATCCGTTTGGCCGAGGCGCCCAGCCACGGCAAACCCATCAACCTGTACGACCGGGAGTCGCGCGGCGCCATCGCCTACCTCGGTCTGGCCGGCGAAATGCTGCGTCTGGAACGCGGCGCCGCCGCGGCCGCCGCGGCGCATTCCAACTGAGGAATACCATGTCGGCAGCGAAGAAACGGGGACTCGGACGCGGCCTGGACGCGCTGCTCGGCAACCTGGAACCGGAAACCCGCGATTCGGCGGACGGCAGCGGCAGCGAACTACGCCATATCGCCGTCGGCCGCATCTTTCCGGGCAAGTACCAGCCGCGCCAGATCATCGACCCGGAAAAGCTCGAAGAACTCGCTGCCTCGATCAGGGCCCAGGGCGTCATCGAGCCGATCGTCGTGCGCGCCGCGGGCGACCGCTTCGAGCTGATCGCCGGCGAACGCCGCTGGCGCGCGACGCAACTGGCCGGTCTGGCTGAGATTCCGGCCCTGGTGCGCGATGTCGATGATCGCGCCGTCGTCGCAATCGCGCTGATCGAGAATATCCAGCGCGAAGAACTCACGCCGCTGGAAGAAGCCCAGTCGCTCAAGCGCCTGATTGACGAATTCGACCTGACCCACCAGCAGGTCGCCGATGCCGTCGGACGTTCACGGGCGGCGGTGTCCAATCTGCTGCGCCTGATGGACCTGCCGGCCGAAATCAAGCATCTGCTCGAGCAGAAAAAACTCGACATGGGCCATGCCCGCGCTTTGCTGACGCTGCCGGAATCGCTGGCCGTCGGTCTGGCGCGGCAGGCTGCCGAACACGGCTGGTCGGTGCGCGACCTCGAGGAGGCGGCGCGCGCCGCGCAAACCGAACCACGCCCGATGGCGAGCAAGCCTGCCGCGCCGCCGCGCGATCCAAACGTCGAATCGCTGGAACGCGATCTGTCCGAGCGCATCGGCGCCCGCGTCGCGATCACCCACAGCCGCAACGGCCGTGGCAAGCTCACGATCCGCTACCACAGCCTGGAAGAGCTCGACGGCATCCTCGGCCGCATCAAGTAGGCCTTGCCCATCGGCAGCCACGCTGCCGCTGCATCCGCCGGGGCGATCGTGTGAAAGCGTTTTGGCGCAACGAGGGTCTGTATGCGCGTGAGCAGCCGACAACGACAGTTCGACGCCCTCGTCCGGGCGCACAACGGGGACCTGTACCGCTATGCCTACTGGCTGTGCGGTGACTCGTCCCTGGCCCAGGACCTGGCCCAGGAAACCTTCCTGCGCGCCTGGCGTTCGCTCGATGCGCTGCGCGAAACGGATGCGGCCAAGGCCTGGCTCATCACCATATTGCGTCGCGAGCATGCGCGCCTGTACGAGCGCAAGCGCTTGGAGACCACCGACATCGGCGAACTGGAACTGGACGACCGCGATTCGCTCACCCCCGAACAACTGGGCGAGGATTCCATCGTGCGTGCAGCCATGTTGCAGCTCGAACCCAAGTACCGCGAACCCTTGCTGCTGCAGGTGCTCGGCGGCTTTTCCTGCGACGAGATCGCGCACGAGCTCGGCCTGGGTGTCGGCGCGGTCATGACGCAACTGTTTCGCGCACGCCAGAAGCTGAAAAGCCTGCTCGTCGATGGACGCGGCGAGGCCAGCGCATGAACTGCCTCGACTACCGCCGCGAGCTCGGCCCGGAACCGCGCCGCGAGAGCGCCGAAATGCAGGAACATCGGCGTGGCTGTGCCGGCTGCGCGGCGCATCATGCGCGCGCGCTGGGGTTCGAGCTCGCTTTGAAGCGTGCGCTGACCGTGCCCGTACCCGACGGCCTGGCCGAACGCATCCTGCTGACGCAAACCACGAGTGTGCGCGGCGACCGTGGCCGGCGTCGGCGCCTTGGCTGGTTCGCGGCCGCCGCCGTCGTGCTGGTCGCGCTCGGGCTGGGCGTGCAGCAGCTGCGGTTGTTCTCTCCGCTGGCGCAGCAGCTCATCGTCCATCTGCAGCACGAACCCGCCGCACTGATCACGCATACGCCGTTGCCGGTGGAGGACGTCGAGCGCCGCTTCACCCAGCGTGGCGTGCGCCTCGCGGCGCCGCTGCCGGCCGGCATCAGTTATGCGCAGGCCTGTCCGGTCGGCCTGCTCGGGTCGGTACACATGGTCATGCCCGAGCGCGAAGGCCCGGTCACCGTGTTCTTCCTCCCCGGCCACACGGAACCTCGCAGCGACTACGCCGACGGCGGCATGCAGGTGCGCGCCATACCGATGGGGGCCGGAACGCTCGCGCTGGTGGCCGCCGACGCGCGTCATTTCGACACGCTGGAAGCGAGCTGGCGGCGCAGTCTGGAAGGCAGCCCGGCGACGGCCGCCGGCGTACCGTAGCGGTTTGCTTCCCGACTGCCTGCCCGCTGCGGCAGCATGCCGCGTTTGGGCCTGGGCGGCGCAGCGGCGATAATGCGCGCCGTACCGGTTCTGGACTCCTGCAATGCCTCAGTTTTCCGTCGTCGTGCCCGTCTTCAACGAACGCGACAATGTCAAACCGCTGATCGACGAAATCGTCGCCGCGCTGCGCGGCCGGCATGACTTCGAGATCGTCTACGTCGACGACTGCAGCAAGGACGACAGTCTGGCCGTGCTTCAGGGGCTCAAGCTGCAGGTGCCCGAGTTGCGCGTCGTGAAGCATATTTCCCAGAGTGGACAAAGCACCGCCGTGCGCAACGGCGTCAAGGCGGCGCGCGGCGCCTGGATCGCCACCCTCGACGGCGACGGCCAGAACGATCCGGCCGACATACCCAAGCTGATCGCCGCGCGCGATACCGGCCCGTCCGACGTCAAGCTGTATGCCGGCTGGCGCGTCAATCGCCAGGACACCGGCAGCAAGCGCTGGGCCTCGAAGATCGCCAACGCGATCCGTTCGCGCCTGTTGCGCGATGCCACGCCGGACACCGGCTGCGGCATCAAGCTGTTCGAACGCGAAGCGTTCCTCGACCTGCCGTACTTCAACCACATGCACCGCTATTTGCCGGCGCTGATGCAGCGCGCGGGCTGGAAAACCGTCAGTGTGCCGGTGAACCATCGCGCCCGCGGCGCCGGCGTATCCAAGTACAACAATCTCAATCGCGCCCTCGTCGGCATCGCCGACCTGCGCGGCGTGGCCTGGCTGATCCGCCGCGCCAAGCGCACCGCGGTCGAGGAAGTGCAGTAAACGACGCCGCGCCGGCCCTGCCGCAATCGCTGAGACATCGCCCCCCGATACTGTCGGAACGCCGGCCATTCGGCCTGCGACAGCGATTCAAGGAGGATCTATGCGGAGCCCTGCAGCGCGACGCAAGCGGTGCCAGCGAAAGATGTCGCCAGTGGTTTCGTCGTGACGGTCGGTCAGCAGGATGCGACGGGGACGCCCGGTGTGTACGTCCGGCGTGTGGGCGGTTCACCGTAGCAGACACGATCGAAGTGTTCGCCCGCGCTACGGTGACGATCTTCCGAAACCCCCGATGTTGCCGATCTGCGCCTGCGGTCCGTCAGCAAGACGCCGTGGACATGCCCGTCCGTTGCCACATGTCGCGGCCACAGTAAGGCTGCGGCATCCATCCACACAGGGATAACCATGAAAAGAAATCTACTTGCCGCGCTGCTCGCCTGCGCCGCACCGATCGCGCAGGCGCAGACCTGGACCCAGGTCATCGAATCTGCCACGCCGCAACAGTTCCTCTCGCTGTCGCCCGAGCGCGCGCTTGCAGCCGACGGCGAAGGCCGTTTCTTCGTGCAGACGAGCAATCTGCGGATCGTCGGCCCGTCGTCGATCGACGTGCATGCGCTCGACCACAAGGGCAATCGGCTCACCGCGCTGACTTCGTCGCTGCCGCAATTCAACGACGGTCGCTTCGTGCCGCACGGCATCAGCGCGCGTGCCGGCGATCGCGTCAACTGGGTCGAGTCCGGGCCGGACGGCGCGCGCCAGCACCGCGTGTTCCTGTATCGCTCGGGCCAGACGGCCTTCAGCCGCGCCGCCAGTTTCCAGGCCGGTGCCGTCGTCACTCATGCCCTCAGCAACGGTAGTGGCGGCATGCATATCGCCTATCGGTCGCCGAACCTGCAGTCGCGTCCGCTCCTGGTCTTCTACGGCGTCGGTTCGGCCTATTGGTCGCACTACGTCGGCGGTTGCGCGGGTGGCACGAATTTGCAGGTCGAACTGCTCGCGCTCGACCTCGACGCGTCGACCGGCACGCTGAACGCGGTCAGCCGCTGCCTCGATGCCTCGAGCGCCGGAACGATCGCCGTGCAGACCTTCGATCCGACGACTGGCGCATTGCTGGCCGTGCGCCGCGCCTGGCCGTATCCGGACAGCGCCGCACCCGTCGTGGCGGCGCAGCCGATCGGCAACGGCGCATTCGTGCTCGAACAGCACGATGCAGCCAGCGGCGAGCGCGTGCTGCGCCGCGTCGATATCGACGTCGACGGCGACGCCCTGCCGCTGCCGGCGGGATTCGTGCCGCAGACCGTCGCGCGTCATACGGGCGGCGGACTGATTCCCGCCATCAACACGACCGGTCATGCGATCGGTGCCTGGCAATTCATCGACGGGCGCGAGCAATGGCTCGATTTTCCGGCCTTGTCAGGAGCCAACTTCCCGTATCTGCCGGACTTTCCGCCGACGCGGTTCGCCTGGAGTGGCGATGACCTCGGCAACAGCGTCGTCGTGTTCAAGCTGCCGCGATCCGACGACTCCGGCCCGGTGCAGGTCGCTGCGATGAGTCCGCACGGCAAGCAGATGTGGCGTCGCAGTATCGATGCTTATCCCTTCACGCAGCCGGTCGGCAACGTCGCGCTGACCGCCGTGCCGGATAGCGAGGAGGTCGTGCTCGTCGCCGACGAGATTGCGGCGGACGAGGCCGGCACCATCGTTCGGACCGGCGTGATCCACGTCGAGCAGTTCCGCATCGAGGAAGGCGCCGGCACGATTCCGTGGCCGCCGATTGCCTGGCCGGTATCGCACTCGCCGCGGTAAAGCGCCGCCGCTCGACCTTGGTCGCGCACGCCGTCCGGCCCATGAACGGCGCGCGCAATCGGCTTATGCTGCGCGTTCTCTGGAACCCTGGAGTTCGTCGCATGTCCCGTCTGGCCGTTGCTTTGCTGCTGTTGCTCCCGCTCGCCGCATCGGCGGCCGACCGCGTCACCGGCAAAGCCTTTGCGACGCGATCCGAAGTGATCGCGCCGCACGGCATGGTCGCGACCTCGCAGCCGCTCGCGACACAGATCGGCGTTGATGTGCTGCAGCGCGGCGGCAGCGCGCTGGATGCCGCGATCGCCGCGAACGCGGCGCTGGGCCTCATGGAACCGACCGGCAGCGGCATCGGCGGCGACCTGTTCGCCATCGTCTGGGATGCCAAAACGCAAAAGCTCTACGGCTACAACGGCTCGGGACGATCGCCGCAATCGCTGACGCTGGACTGGTTCGTCGAGCACGGCTACCGCGACATCCCGCCGCTCGGCCCGTTGCCGGTGTCCGTGCCCGGATGCGTCGACGCCTGGTTCGCGCTGCATGGCAAGTTCGGTCGCCTGCCGATGAAGGATCTGCTGGCGCCGACCGTGCGCTACGCGCGCGAGGGTTTCCCGCTTAGCGAACTGATCGCCTGGTACTGGCAGCGTTCGGTGCCGCGCCTGTCGAAGTTCCCGGGTTTCAAGGAGCAGTTCACGCGCGACGGCGTCGCGCCGCAGAAGGGCGAACGCTGGAAGAATCCAAACCTGGCCGACACGCTGGAAGCCATCGGCAAGGGCGGCCGCGACGTGTTCTACAAGGGTCGCATCGCCAAGGTCATCGGCGACTACATGAAAGCCAACGACGGCTTTCTCAGCGCCGAGGATCTCGCCGCGCACCGCGGCGAATGGGTGGAACCGCTGTCGACCAACTACCGCGGCTACGACGTCTGGGAACTGCCGCCGAACGGCCAGGGCGTCGCCGCGCTGGCCATGCTCAATATCCTTGAAAGCTACGACTTCAAGAACATCGAATTCGGCAGTATTGAACATGTACATCTGTTCACCGAAGCCAAGAAGCTGGCCTTCGCCGATCGCGCGCAGCATTTCGCCGATCCGGCGTTCGCGAAGCTGCCGCTGAAGGGCCTGGTGTCCAAGGACTACGCCGCCGAGCGGCGCAAGCTGATTGGCGCAACCGCGGCCAAGTCGGTGGAGGCGGGGCATCCCCCGCTCGACGATGGCGACACCATCTACCTGACCACGGCCGACAAGGACGGCAACATGGTTTCGCTGATCCAGTCCAACTACCGCGGCATGGGTTCGGGCATGGCGCCGACCGGATTGGGCTTCATCCTGCAGGACCGCGGCGAGATGTTCGTCCTCAAGGCCGGCCATCCGAACTCCTACGCGCCGGGCAAGCGGCCGTTCCATACCATCATCCCGGCGTTCGTCACCAAGGCCGGCAAGCCATGGCTCAGCTTCGGCGTCATGGGCGGCGCGATGCAGCCGCAGGGTCACGTCCAGATCGTCATGAACCTCATCGACTTCGGCATGAACCTGCAGGAGGCCGGCGACGCCCCGCGCATCCAGCACGACGGCTCGACCGAACCGACCGGTCAGGCGACCGCGATGAGCGACGGTGGCGAGATCAACCTCGAAACCGGCTACAGCTGGGAAACCGTGCGCGGCCTGATGCAGAAAGGCCACAAGGTCACCTATGCCGACGGTCCCTACGGCGGCTACCAGGCGATCGCCTGGGACGAGAAGAACCAGGTCTGGATCGGGGCATCGGAGAGCCGCAAGGACGGGCAGGCCGCCGGCTACTGACGGCGCCGCAGCGCAGGCCCTGCGCGACACGATTTGCAGACTTTGTGACAACGTGTACCCTGCGGGGCGTTTGGCTCGCGCGAGGACGCTTCGATGTTGAAAGTCCTGATTGCCAGTTGCAAAGGCGGTTGCGGCAAGACCACGCTGGCGACGCATCTTGCGGCGCACTATGCGGTCGAGGGCAAGAACACTGTGCTGGTGGATTGCGACAGGCTCGCGTCCAGCCGGCACTGGTGTGAACGCCGCGCCGGCCTGGCCAGCGCCGTGCTGCCGATCGACGGCACCAAGCGCAACTGGCGGGAACGCATCCCATCGGGCGCCGACCGCGTCATCGTCGACACGCCGGCCGGCGCGAGCGCCGACGACGTCGACGAACTGCTCGACTACGTCGACGCCGTGCTGATCCCGATATTGCCGTCGCCGTTCGATCTCGAGGCCTGCCGGCCGTTCGTCGAATCCATCGCCGGACTCAGCCGCATCAAGCGCGGCAAGGTCGCCGCGGGGCTGGTCGGCAACCGCCTGCGGCCCTGGACGCATGCAAGCCAGCTCGGTCTCGAGGAAATGCAGCGGTTCGCCCTGCCGGTAATTGCGCAGCTGCGCGACACGCAGGGCTACGTCGTCGCTACAGGACTGGGCAAGAGCCTGTTCGACTACCACTCCGAAGCGGTGCGCTCGCACCAGGACGACTGGAAGCCGCTGCTGAAGTGGCTGAAGAAGAGCGGCGCCTAGCTAGCCCGCATTTCCCACACCCCTTCTACTGCGGCCGCCGATACGCTCGCCCTGACGCGCGCTGCTCCCTCGTGCCGGCTCGACGTAGTGTCGGCTACGCCTTCGCCGTCACTCAGTCCGCGGCGCGCATCAGGACGGCGTCTCGACGCCCTCGCTACGAACGGGCGTGGGAAATGCGGGCTAGCCGCTCGTCGCCGTGCAGCCGATTTCGCGGCCGTCGGTTCCGGTTTCTTCAACGCCCGTCCGCCGATCACAGAACGTCGCCGCCCGTCGCCGCTGCGGCTCCCCCGATTCATTTCGCAAAACCGTTACCGGCAATCGGCACACTCGCCGGCATGCCCGCCTTTGTTCGTTGCCTCTTGCTGCTGAGCCCGTTCGTATCGAGCCTGCTCGTATCGAGCCTGTTCGCGCATGCCGCCATCGCGGCTGATCCGGACCCGCTGGGGGCGATCCAGGCCGAACTGCGCCCGGAGTTCGCCGATCTCGCCGGAACACGCACCGTGCCGGGACTCGGCATCGCTCTGGTCGTCGACGGCCGTACACGCTGGATCGAAAGTTTCGGCTTTGCCGATCGCGCCACGCGCCGCGCGTTGACCAACGAGACGCGTCACGCGCTCGGCGATCTGAGCAAGCCTTTCATCGCCGCGCTCGCGCTGCGGCTGGCCGCCGAAGGCCGCGTAGACCTGGCCGCGCCGGCGGCGCGCTACCTGCCGCAGCTGACGATTGCCGGCGGCGATACGCAGGCGGCAACGCTGATACGCCTGCTGACCCATCACGCCGGGCTGCCGCCCAATCACCTCGCCGGCATGTACCGCGACGCGGTCGAGCCGGGCCTGGAATCGCCGCCGACCGAAGCACTGTACTTCGCCCAGGTGCCGGGACAGGTCTACGCCTATTCCAACATCGGCGTGGAACTCGCCGCGCGGGCGCTGGCCGCTGCCGGCGATGCAGCCTATGCGCCGTTGCTGCAGGAGAAGGTGCTGGCGCCGCTGGGCCTGAGTCATACCGGTTTCGCCGCCGAAGACGACGACGCCCGGGGACACCGCAAGGGCAAGCCGATCGTGGCGCCGCTGGCGCGTGAGCAGGCCGCGCTAGGGCTGCGTGGCAGTCTCGCCGACCTCGCCCGCCTGGCCGAACAGCTGACCGCTGCCGAGCCGGCCATGAACCTCAGTGCATTGTTCCAGCCGTACAACACCGAATCGGTGCTGGATCTGGATTACCGCAACGGTTTGGCCTTTTCGCTGTTCGCCGACCAGCGCGCGAGCGTGGGCACCGTGGCGCGACTGAGCTCGCTGTATCCGGGTTCGCGCGCGCGCATCGACATCGCGCTGAACCAGCGCGCCGCGGTCATCGTGCTGGCCAACGGGGCGGATGCGGGCGACGCCGTCGACGAGACCACCGACCGCCTGCTCGACGGCTGGCTGCAGGCCACGCACGGCATCGCGCCGCGCGAGCGCAAGGCGCCCTTGCCGGAAACCGCCGAATGGCCGCAGACGGCCCAGCCGGACGAAGCCGCGCGCTACTACTCAAGCGCCGCGGGCCTGGTCGAACTGACGCCGGACGGCGCCGATTTAGACGTGCGCGTGCTCGGCCTGCGCTTTTCCGCCGAGCATCGCGCGGACGGCTGGTATCGCCTGCACCTGCGCGTGCTTGGCCTGCCGCTGGATCTGGGACCACTGCGCCGCGTGCTGGTCGCGCCGGCCCGCGTCGATGGCCACCGCGTGCTGATCGTCTGGACCGTGCGGCGCCGTTTTCTGATCGGCAGCGCCTGGGATCCACCGGCGCTGAGCCCGGACTTGCAAGCGCTGGCCGGGCAATACCGCCTGCTCAACCCGGACCGCATCACCAATGAGCTTGGCATCGCACAGCTGCGCGTCGATCTCGACGACGGGGTGCTCAGCGTCAGCTATCCGCTCGACATCCCGCTGCTGCGCACGCGCGTGCCGCTGGAACCGTACACCGAGGGTGGCGATACGGACCGATTGCGGGTGCCGGGACTGGGTTCCATCGTCGGCGAACGCCTGCAGGTGGAGCGCAGCGACGTCCGTACCCGCCTGCACTATTCCGGGTATGTGTTCGAACGCGAATGAGCGGTCGCCACACCCGCCCGGGCTTGGTGCACCATAGAGCCCTTAACGACAGGCGAGGAAGCCAGCCATGCAAGAACTCATCCTGCTGCGACACGCCCATGCCGGCAACCCCGGCGCGGAACAGGCCGACGGCGACCGCACGCTGAGCCTGACCGGCGAGGCGGAAGCGGAAGCCGCGGCGGAATGGCTCAAGGCCAGCGGTGCGCGGCCGCAGCGCGTGCTGTGTTCGCCGTCGACACGCACGCGTCAGACGCTGGAACGCGTGCTATCGCGCATTGAGTATTCCGATACGCGCTACGAACCGGCCATCTACGAAGCGACGGCCGGCGATCTCATGGGCCTGCTCGACCAGCACCGCGACGCCGAACAGGTGCTGCTCGTCGGCCACAATCCCGGCATCGAAACCCTGGTCGCCCTGCTGGCCACCGGCCAGTCCGGCGAATTCCGCGGCGTGCCGCCGGCCGGCATCGCCTGGCTCGACATCGGCAAGGACAAGGACATCGAACCGGGCAGTGGCAGCCTGAAGGCATTCTGGTCGCCCTAGGCGGAAGGGCCATGCCCAATCCGCGCGCGTGGAGCTTCACGGGCGCCCTTCTACTGGCGCTGGCCGGCTTTTCGGCCCGAAGCGAGCCCATCGCTTTGGACCCGGCGCGTTCCTCGGCGGAATTCGAGGTACGCGTGATATGGATGTTCGACGTCGCCGGCCGCTTCGGGGCGGTTACCGGCGAGGTCGACATCAACCACGCGGCGCGCAGCGTGCGCGTGCGAGCCCGCATCGACACGCGGGCGGTGTCGATGCGCCGCTCCAGCTACGAGCAATGGATCAAGTCGGACGAATTCTTCGACGCGGCCCGGCATCCCTTCATCGTGTTCGAATCCGAGCCCTTTCCGCTCGCAACGTTGGAACAGGGCGGCGATATCGTCGGCAACCTGACCCTGCGCGGTCTGACCCGGCCGACGAGCCTGCGGCTACAGCCGACCGAGTGTCCCGACGCCGTCGCGTTGAGCTGCGCCGTCGTCGCCGACGGCACCGTGCAGCGCAGCGATTTCGGCATGCGCACGCGCCGCGCTACCCTGGCGGACAAAGTGCGCCTGCACTTCACGGTGCGCACGGTTGCGCCGCCCGAATGAAACGGACCTGATCCCCATGCGGAATGGACGCCTGATCGTGCTGGCGCTGGCGGCACTGCTGCTGGCCGGATGTTCGCTGTCGCGCGAACGCGTGCGCCGTGCCGACGTGGTGATCGAACAGCTGCGCGACCGTACGCTCAGCTGCGACCGGGCGGACCACTGCGCGGCCGACTCGCCGTATCACGAGCTGTACCAGGAAAGCGTGCAGACCGGCGGCGCGCACCATTTCGTGACCCTGCTCGACCACGGCGCCGACTCGCTCGCGCTGCGCCTGCACCTGGTGCGCAGCGCGCGCAAGAGTATCGAAGTACAGACCTTTATTTTTGCGCCGGACGACTCCGGTTATCTGTTCCTCGACGAACTGATCCGGGCCGCGCGCCGCGGCGTGCGCGTGCGCGTGATCGCCGACCAGCTGTTCTCGCTCGGCGACTACACCCTGCTCGCGCGTCTGGCGCGCGCCCACGCGAATTTCGAGCTGCGCCTGTACAACCCGGCCTTCGACGACGCCGCGACGCAGCCGCTGGAATTCGCCGCCAGCATCCTGTGCTGCTTTTTCCAGTTCAACCAGCGCATGCACAACAAGCTGCTGCTGGTCGACGGCGAAACCGGGCTGGCCGGCGGACGCAACTACGAGGACCGCTATTTCGACTGGGATCCGGCGTTCGACTACCGCGATCGCGACGTGGCCGTGACCGGCGTGCATGCGGGCAAGCAGATGCAGGCTTCGTTCGAGCAGTTCTGGTCGCACAAGCGCACGCGCACGATGACCCAGCTCAAGGATGTGAACCGCCGCGTGATGCAGATCGGGCGCGATCCCGCGCCGCCCTGGGATACGCCGGCCTGGCAGCGGCCCGACCGCGTCGCGGGGATCCTGCGCCAGGCCGATGACGGCAACTGGATCACCGGCCGCTTCGTCTCGCACGGCTTTCGCGTGGCCCAGGTCGACTACTTCTCGGATTCGCCGAACAAGCCGCTCGAGCCGGAAAACCGCGCCGACAAGGCGCTGACGCGGCATATCGTCGACCTGCTCGAGCATGCGCGGCACGAAATCGTGCTGCAGACGCCGTATCTCGTCATCAGCCGGCCCGCGCGCCGCGTGTTCCGCGGCCTGCGCGAACGCGTACCGGACCTGCGCGTGATCGTGTCGACCAACTCGCTCGCCGCGACCGACGCGTTCTACGTCTACGCGCTGTCGCACAAATACAAAAAGCGCTACATCAAGCACCTCGGCTTCGAGATCCACGAGTTCAAGCCCTTCCCCGGCGACGCGGCGCGAATGATTCCGGGCTATGAAACCCTGGCCGGCAGCGCGGACGATCCGCCGCAAGGCGATGCCACGCCGGTGCCGGTCGAGCAGGCGCCGGGACCGCGCGTCGGCCTGCATGCGAAATCCATCGTCATCGACGGCAGGATCAGCCTGATCGGCTCGCACAACTTCGATCCGCGCTCGGACAACTACAACACCGAGTCGGGCTTCATCATCCACGACACAGCGTTCGCGCAGGCGTTGCGCGCCTCCGTGCTGCGCGACACCGAGCCGCAGAACGCCTGGGTCATCGCGAAGCGGCCCAGGCCGCTGCTGGTCGAACGCGTCAACAACGCGATCAACGATTTCTCCACCGCGCTGCCGCTGTTTGATTTCTGGCCGTTCCGCTACGCGACCAGCTTCGAGCTCAAGCCCGGCTGCGCGCCGCTGCGGACCAACGATCCGGGCTTCTACGACTGCTACGAAGCCGTCGGGGACTTTCCGGGCGTGGACCTGCCGCTGAAGCACATCTATACGCGCATCGTGACCGCGTTCGGGGCCGGGCTGGTCGGGATTTTGTGAGTCAATGCGGGCGCTCCCGACGTTCTGCCGGCGACGGCTGGGGGCACGGTCGCTCGACCGGTGTGCTACGTGGGCACTGCAGCAGCACAGCTGTCTGGATGCTTGGCAACGCTGCGCAGGCCGCCAAGGTTCAATTGACGTCGCGGGCCTGCACTGGCTAGTCTGCGAAGTCTCCGCCTACCCGAAGAACAGCCATGTCCCTGTCCATCACGATCGACCTCGGCGACGCCGATCTGCAGCACTTCATCGACGGCATGAAGAAGGCGCAAGAGGAAACCAGGCACCTGACCGCGCAGCAGATCACCGACGCGGCGCGCAAGTTGCTGGCCGATTCGGCCAACGTGGTGGTACCGCATTTCATCGCCGAGCGCCTGGCCAAGCTCGACGCCATGATCAACATGGTCCACGACGCCGGCTGGGCACTGCCGGACGAGGACAAGACCCGCGTCCTTTCCGCGCTGACCTATTTCGCCGATCCCAAGGACGTGATCCCGGACACCGTGCCGGTGCTGGGTTTCCTCGACGACGCGATCATGATCGAGCTCTGCGTGCGCGAACTGAAGCATGAACTCGACGCGTACGACGACTTCTGCGATTTCCGTGATTCCGAAGCCGGCCGCCTCGGCGTCGATCCGGCCAGCCACGACGTGCAGCGCGCGCGCTGGCTCGAAGGCCGCCGCGAAGAACTGCAGGACCGCATGCGCCGCCGCCGCCGCGATTCCTACAGCGGCAGCGGCAGTTCCTGGAAGCCGGCACTGTTCAAGTTTGGCTGATCCCGTTGGGGTGACGCGCCAAGACGGATCGTTATGAAAAGAACCCCCGGCGAGCCGGGGGTTTTTTTGTTGTGGCGGCGGCTGCCTTGAGGGTGGATAGTGCTAATTACTTTCTGTATAAGTGGATTAAATTGCTAACTATAGCAACCCAGTTGGGTTAGTGGGTCCAACTGACGGCCATGCAATGGTCCCCGTCGAACCAGCTTTTCGCAGTCTCACGCCAAGCGACCCAGTCGACGCAAACTATGCGTGCTGGCCGGCTGCAGCCGCCACGCGTTCTAGCTTATCCGCGGCGCGTCGTACTAGTGCTAGCGCTTCCTGGATCGGGGAGCTTTCTCCGGCTTGTAGTTGGTCCGAAATGCGACGCAGGCAGAAGTTGACCACGGCAACGGGCGCGCCCAGTCGTTCACTTTCGTAACGAGATAGGCACGTCCGATCGACCCCGAGGCGTTTGGCGAAGGCAGCTTGTGATTCTTGGCCGCGAGCTGTCACCAGAAGCTCGCGCTGGGAGGTGGGAAAGGCGATTTCCTTCATTGTGTGACTATTGCACAGATGTGCTATATTTGCACATGAGTTACGGCAGGATCTGTCGGGTACCATCTGAATGCGGAGGACGTATGGCGCGTGCTGATCAACTCAAAGCTCTATTGCGCGCATACGCCGGGAACGAGGATGCGCAGTTTTATGCCATCGCCTTGCAGATGGCCGCAGATGCGGCGCAAAAGGGACATATACGCCTCGCGACCGAGCTAAAAAGCTTGATCGAGGCCGGGCAGGCTCGACATCAGGCAAGGCCTGTGCAGACCCTGCGGCCCGTTCCCTTGGCCCAGCCAAAGGGCGAACTGGCAGAGCTGCTGACCGTCCAATACCCGCGCCAACACCTCTCGGAAATGGTCGTCTCGCCGGATGTCAGCGTGAAGCTGATGCGCGTGTTGCGCGAGCAACGGCATCACGAGCGTTTGAGCGGTCACGGGCTTTTACCGCGGCGCAAGCTGTTGCTCGTCGGCCCGCCGGGAACGGGCAAGACCCTGACCGCAAGTGTGTTGGCTGCCGAGCTGCGCCTGCCCCTGTTCGTGGCCAGGTTCGATAGCCTGATCACGAAGTTCATGGGCGAAAGCGCATCAAAGTTGCGCTTGGTGTTCGAATCGCTGAAAAGCACCCGAGGCGTTTATCTGTTCGATGAGTTCGATTCGCTAGGACTACAGCGTGGTGGCCAACACGACGTCGCGGAAATGCGCCGCACGCTGAACATGTTCCTGCAGCTGATTGAGCAAGATGCTTCCGACAGCTTGATCGTGGCCGCGACCAACCACGGGGATTCGCTGGACACGGCCCTGTTCCGGCGCTTCGACGACGTCATCAGGTACGACGCGCCAGATGAACGCCAGATCGAACAGCTGTTGCGCAACAGTCTCGCATTGCTCGAGCACCCCGGACTGATCTATCCGGAACTGGTTGAAGCCAGCAAAGGGTTGTCGCACTCCGACATCGTGCGTGCGTGCCAGGACGCCATGAAGGATGCCGTGCTCGAGCAGCGGCCGCATGTCAGCCACGACAGCGTCCTGCAGCATCTGGCCGAACGTTTTGCTAGCCTCAGGCACGTGAAGTTCAGCTAAGGACAGGCTGATGGCCTGTCGGGGGGAGGGCCATGGCAGAACCGCTCAACCACTTGAATGCATCGGCGTATGTCACCGAGCGCCCATTCAAGTCCGTCCTCAGAGTCATCAAACAGCCAGCGCCCGCACGCGAGCGTTACACGCATGGCCAGCGCCTCCTGCGCCAGCTCGAAGAGCTTAGTCGGGTCGAAGCGGATTTCGTCCGTAGGCGAAGCGACCTCGATCTACCGGCCGCGGGTCTGACGATCGCCGTCGAGCTCCGTCCCAGCGGCATGCTCGACTACAAGATCTTCGACTGGAAGCGCGATGGCATCGAACTGCTCAATGTCACGCCTGGTGACGAATTCGATCTGGTGGTGGTGCACGTCCCTGACGGCAAGTTGACTGCGTTCGAGAAGCGCATCACCGACTATGTGGAGAACAACAAGGACGCCAAAAACCCGCCGAATGCGGCGCTGGTCAACGTGATCGAAGGGTTTCGTCGCGCTGCATTTGGCGAGTTGTGGACCGATCCGAAGGAGCCGCCGGCTTCCGACGTCCAACAGTGGTTTCAGCTGTGGCTTCGCGTCGGACCGGCAGGCCCGTTGGAGGCCCGAAACAGCTTCATGCGGGTCGCGGCGCGGCTGGAAATCGAAGTGGAGGCAGGCTTCGTTCCTTTCCCAGGCCGCGTAGTACTCGCCGCGTACACGACCCGGGCCGTCCTGGAACAGGCGGTCGATCTGCTGGATGTCATGGCCGAAATCCGTTCCGTCCAGCCGACAGCCGACTTTTTCCTGAGCGATCTGACGCCTGTCGATCAAGTGCAATGGGTTCGAAACTTGGAAGCACGTTTGCAGGCCGGCGATGACGCAGATGTGGCCTATGTGACGCTTTTGGATACGGGCGTGGCGCACGCCCACCCCCTGATCCAGGCAAGCCTTGCCAGCGCGGATTTGCATGCGATCGATCCAGCCTGGACAGGCGCGGATACTGAAGGCCATGGCACCGAGATGGCTGGCATCGCCTTGCATGGGAACCTGAGCCATCCCTTGGCCTCCGCGGACATGCACGAGGTTCCGCATCGGATGGAGTCCGTCAAGATCCATCCACCCCATGGCCACAACCCGTATCACCTGTATGGATGGGTGATGCGACAGGCCGCAAGCATCATCGAGGGCGCCGCGGCAGACCGCCGGCGGACATTCGCAATGATGACGACTTGTACCGAAGCGTCCACGGGCTTGCCGTCCGAATGGTCGGCAAGCATCGACCAGTTGGCGGCTGATGCCTCCGGGACGCTGGAGCCGGACGGCGAGCGTCAGCGCCGGCGGCGCCTGTTCGTACTGGCTGGTGGCAACGTCCAGTGGCCTCAGTGGACCGGGTACCCCAACATCAATGCGGTCACCGGTATCGAAAGCCCAGCGCAGGCTTGGAACGCACTGACGGTCGGTGCACACACCGACTTGACCGAGATCGATGCCAATACATGGCCTGGCCTCGGTGGCATCGCGCCTGCGGGCGCGTTGTCCCCGTGTTCGACGACGTCCCTGATGTGGCGGCGGTCTTGGCCCTTCAAACCGGACGTGGTCGCTGAAGGTGGCAACGGCTCGCTTGACCAGGGGCAACCGCTCGTGGGGCCGGAAAGTTTGCGACTGTTGACGACCAACTTCGACATGACCAAGGCGTTGCTGACCGAAACTGGAGACACGAGCGCAGCGGCGGCCGAGGTGGCGCGTCTGTGCGCGCACCTCAGTACCCGCTATCCGAACTACTGGCCGGAAACGATTCGCGCCTTAGTGGTTCACGGGGCACGCTATACGCCGGCGATGCGTTCATTGCTGCCGCTCAACCCTGTGCGCTCCGACAAGGAGGGTATCTTGCGTCGATTCGGACATGGCGCTGTGAACGCCGAGGGCGCGTTGAATTCGCGCGCTTGGCGACCGACGCTCGTGTTGCAGGAGACGTTGCATCCCTATCGGTACGATGCGGGGAGCATCAAGCTCAACGCACTGAACCTGCATGCTTTGCCATGGCCAATCCAGCAGTTGCTGGCACTGGGTGAGGCGACGGTGGAGATGCGTATCACCCTGTCCTATTTCATCGACCCTAATCCAAGCCAGCGGGGCTGGCAAAGCAAGTTCCGGTATCAATCGCACGGCCTTCGCTTCGCGGTGAAGGGCGCTACCGAAACCCCAGAGATATTTGGCCAACGCATCAACAAGATCGAACGTGAGGATGCCGAGGCGGCTGGCGATGGCGGCGGCGACGCTATGAGCGATCCGGATACGCAAGGCTGGCTGTTCGGGACGCAATTGCGTGCCCGCGGCTCACTGCATTCCGACGTGTGGCGGGGCACCGCGGCACAACTTGCGGAGAAGTCTCATCTGGCGGTCTTCCCCGTTGGCGGCTGGTGGAAGGACTGGAAGGATGCGGGCCAGGCCGGCACGGCCATCCGGTACACGCTGATCGTTTCCCTGGAAATCGACGAGGCACTTGAGGTCGACCTCTACACCCCGATCCAAACGATGATTCAGACGCCGATCGTCACGGAGATTCCGGCAACGCCGTAGCAATGGCGATGTTCGGCCTGCGACTGCCTTGGGCTGCTCGCGTGCTGGGCAATCGCACCGGCGGGACCAGAGCGCACTCGAGGCCAGCTGCTGCTTCGCTTGCCGCCGTCGACACAACTGCGCGGCTACTACGAGAAGAAGAGTGTCCGTCCGAGGTGCTGATCGATCAGAAATTCAGTTCCTGAACGTCCATTCGATCTGACCCGTCTGATCGGCGCGCCGCGAGGCATTGCGCCTGCGTCGCGAAAGCGGCGGCCCCGACGACAGCATCGTGTGGTATCCGCAGAGCGAATGGGCAAAAGCGCTGCTGGCGCAGGGGCGATGGGCCGACGCCGAGGCAGCACAGCGCGAGGCGCTAGCGCAGATGGAACGGATCATGGGCCCCGAGGCGTATCACCTGACCTTCGTGCTGGACGCGTTGGGCGATACCAGCATGGTGGTAGGCAAGCCCGCCGCAGCCGTCGCATTGTGGCGCCGCGCATTGGGTCTCGCGCTCACGCGCTATCCGCCGACACACGCGCTCCCATGCAATTCCGCACCGGTATCGCCGAGGCGCTGCTGGCTTCCGGGATGCCACCGCTGCTCTCGTCGAAGCCGAGTCGATACTGGCCGTGTCCGAGCAGCCGATCACGCGTGGCCTGCATGTCCGCATGCGCGAGGTGCGTGAAAAAGCAGAAAAGTCCGCGAATGCCGGCAAGATCCCGCAATGAGCCGCGTTCACGCGCACGGAACCAACGCACGCTGCGCCGCGCACGCCGCGACGGGATCCCCGCTGCGCCGCGGATCTTCGCTCAGCCGCGATAGTTGTTCATGAAAGCGGCCATGACCCAGAACCACGCGATCATGGCGATCACGCTCAGCGCGATGATGCCGACGTTCAGCGCCCAGCCGTACCACGGCATCGGCGGGCGCTCGAGTTCGTAGTCCTGGCCCGGCTCGACCGTGTTGAACACCACGCAGGTGTTGGCCATGAGGTCGTGCAGCGCCTGTTTGCGCTCGGTGAAGCCGGCCATCATGTAGCCGATGTACAGGATGATGTTGGACACCGCGCCGCCGAAGAAGCGGCCGGTCGCGCGGCCGAACGTGATCGGCATGCCGTAGTCGTCGGTGACCTTCAGGCCGAAGGCCTGCTTGCCCAGCGTGGCCTGGTTCGGGCCGCTCTCCAGCAGCGCGAAATACAGCCAGCGGCCGACGTAGAACAGCAGGATGCCGAGGATCGGGATGATGCCGAGGATCATCGCCGGGATGATCAGAATGAGATTGTCCAGCGTGTAGGCGGCGAACCGGCGCCAGAAGCCGGCGTGGATCGCGTCACCGGGCGGTAGCGGTTCGCCGGCCTCGAGCATGTCGCCGCTGCGCACCAGCGGCGCGTCGGGCGCGGCGTAGGGCGAGGCATATGGGTCGGCGACAGGCATCGACGGCGGCATCACCGCAGTTTCCGCGGCCGCTGCGGACATCGAGAAACTCGGCGGCGCCGCGGCCGCGCGCGGCGCGGGTGGCGGTGCCATCGGCGGCGGTGGCGGCGGAGGGGCGGCGGCGGCGGGTGCACCGAGGCGGCTGAAGGGGCCCCAGTTGTTTTCGCCAACCTTCGCCACTTCCACATTGCCGGACCAATCGCCGGTGGCCACCTTGCTCTCGACGAACGCATACGGCACCGGGCCGCGCGGCTTGCCGCCGATCACCGCGAACAGGCTGCCGCGATCGTCCAGCGCGTGGATTTCGCTGTCCGCGCCGATGCTGCGCAGGCCGTCCTGCAGGCCCTGTAGTTTGCCGAGGTCGTCGCTTTCCTTCAGCGTGACCGGTGCCCGCGGCACGAGTTGCGCGCTGACCTTGTCCGGTTCCATGCGGAAATAGCTCGCCAATGCCGGCCAGACCGTTTCCGCGGCGTGACCGGGCAACACGATGCCGGTCAGCACCAAGGCATGTTTGGTGTTCTGCATGAGACTCCCCGAAGACGCAGACGCGCCGGGCCGGCGCGCTGGCCCGACTTTACCGTTTCAAAACGCGCATGCAACCCGAACCGAACACGAGGTGCCGACGGCGAGCCGCCGGCGCGGCCCGGTCAGGGCCGCTCGAGGATGGCCGTGACGCCCATGCCGCCGGCGGTGCAGATCGAAATCAGGCCGCGGCCGCTGCCCTTTTCCTCCAGCAGCTTGGCCAGGTTCGCCACGATGCGCGCACCGGTTGCCGCGAACGGATGACCGTGCGCGAGCGAGGAGCCGTTGACGTTCATTTTCGCCGGGTCGATGCTGCCGAGCGGCGTATCCAGGCCCAGGCGATTCTTGCAGTAGTCCGCACTTTCCCAGGCCCGCAAGGTGCACAGCACCTGTGCCGCGAACGCTTCGTGGATCTCGTAGAAATCGAAATCCTGCAGGGTCAGGTTGGCGTCCTTGAGCATCTGCGCGACCGCGACGGTCGGCGCCATCAGCAGTCCCTCGCCATGCACGAAATCGACGGCGGACGCCTTGGCGTGGGTCAGGTAGGCCTGCACCGTAAGGCCACGCGCCTGCGCCCAGGCGTCGCTGGCCAGCAGCACGGCTGAGGCGCCGTCGGTCAGCGGTGTCGAATTGCCCGCGGTCAGCGTGCCGTTGCCGGAGGTCTTGTCGAAGGCGGGTTTCAGGCTCGCGAGTTTTTCCAGCGTGGTGTCCGGGCGCAGGATGTTGTCGCGTTCCACGCCGCGGAACGGCACAACCAGATCCTTGTAGAAGCCGCGCTGATACGCCGCCGCGGCCTTCTGGTGGCTTTCCCAGGCGAGCTTGTCCTGCTCTTCGCGCGGAATCTTCCATTCCTTGGCCATGAGTTCGCAGTGATCGCCCATGGACTTGCCCGTGCGCGGTTCGGACACGCCGGGGAAATGCGGCTTGAGTTCGCTCAGACCGAAGCCGCGCAGGAAGGTCTTGACCTTGTCCAGCGGCGTCTTGGCGCGCGCCGTCGCGAGTATGCGCTGCTGCAGTTTCCTGCCGTAGACGATGGGCACGTCGCTGGTCGTGTCCGAACCGCCGGCGATGCCGGCCTCGATCTGGCCGACTGCGATCTTGTTGCCGATGTGGATGGCGGTGTCCAGTGACGTGCCGCAGGCGCGCGCCATGGTGATGCCCGGCGTGGTCGGTGCCAGTCCCGAGGACAGCGCGGCTTCGCGCGCGAGATTCCAGTCCGAGGAGTGGTGGATCACCGCGCCCATCGCGACCTCGCCGAGTGCCACGCCGTGCAGGCCGTATTTCTCCACGAGCGCGCCGAGCGTCTTGATCGACATGCCGAGGTTGCCCACGTCGGAGTAGGCCGTGTTGTTGCGACAGAAGGGGATACGTACCCCGCCGATGATGCCTACGCGTTGCTTGCTGCTCACGATTCGCCTTCCTGCGGCTGGGGGGGAAGCGCCTGCTATCATCAGACGTTTCACGGTAGTTGCTTATTCTATGCCGTACGTTTTCGATCTTGACAGGCTGGATGCGCAGGCCGCCGCCGCGACTGCGGACTTTCGCGCCGCCGACCCGTACCCGCACGCCGTGTTCGACGACTTCCTCAAGCCCGCGTCCGTGAGCGAGCTGTCCGACGTATTCCCCAAGCCCGAAGATCGCCTGTCCTGGGACCGTTTCGGCGCGATGGGCTACGAAGTCAAGCTCGGCTCGTCCGACGAAGTGCGTTTCCCGCCGCCGCTGCGCCGCGCGATCCACGACCTCAACTCCGGCCCCTTCATCCGTTTCCTCGAGCGCCTCAGCGGCATCGACCACCTGCTTCCCGATCCGGGCCTCGTCGGCGGCGGCATCCACCTGAGCCGGCAGGGCGACCATCTCGGCATCCACGCCGACTTCAACTGGCATGAAGGCCTGCGGTTGCACCGGCGCCTGAACCTGCTGATCTATCTGAGCCCGCACTGGGAGCCGGGCTACGGCGGCGAACTGGAACTCTGGGATACGACTGGCACGCGCCGTGTGCGCAGCGTCGAGCCGCTTTTCAACCGCGCCGTGGTGTTCACCACGCGCTCGGACACCTTCCACGGCCACCCGAATTCCTGGGCTGCGCCCGACGGCGTCTACCGCCAGTCCATCGCGCTGTACTACTACACGGCCCAGCGTCCGCCCGAGGAAGCGCGCGACGCACATGGGACGCTGTACAAAGGGTACAACGCGTAAAAAGCGAGAAAGTAGGCGTCGGTTGGGGTAAGCGCCAGCGCACCCCAACATCGAGGTATTCCGCCACGCCGCCCTCTCGGGCGAAGAACGCCCGCCTGATCGCGCATCCGGCCGAAGCCGACGCACCAATCGCCGAGGCCCGGTTGTTCCTTCGCCTGGCGATCGGCTCGGGTGGTACGCCTCGATGCTGGGGTGCGCTGGACGCTTACCCCAGCCTACCTCACCGCCCCTTCGTTACCCCTTCGTCGCCGCGTCTCGCCGCTTTCAAGGCGCGTGGGTCGCCAGGCTCGCGATCGTATACGGTGCGCGCAGACCTTCGGCCGGTGCGGCCGCTTCGTATTCCTTGCCGGGCGAGAAGCTCGCGCGCGTCGCCAGCAGGCGTACGGTCGCATGACACAGCGCAGCCGATTTCGGTGCCATGCCGATGATGCTGAACTCAACCACGCCGCGACGGCCCAGGCGCACGGCGTGGCAGTCGACGACCTGTTCGTCCGAATTGGCCAGTACACGCTCCTCGGCCCAGTCGATCACCTGCCCATCGAACCGCGGCGCGACCGCGTAGCCGAGCAGGTCGCCGTGGCTGACCGCGACTCGTGGCGCCGGTGTCTTGTTGGCGAGCGCGCTGTCGAGCAGGCCGGCGGGATCCAGCGCCGCCGTCGCCACCCAGCCATCGCTGTGCCAGCGCACGCCGACGTGCCAGGCATCCGGATCGGTCAAGGCCAGATTCTCGTGGATGATCCAGCCCAGGCCGCGCGCGTCGTCAGGGCGGCCGCGCGCCTGGTCGAGCCGGCGCGCATCGGTCGCACTGATCAGGCGGAATTTGGCCGGCACATCGATCGTGATACCGATGGCCTCGCGCGTATAGCGGCCGCGATTGAACACGGCGCGGCGCGCAGCTTCGGCGTAGCTCAGCACTTCGGCCGGGCGCTCCTGGGCCGGGACCGGCGCGGGATTCTGGAACTCCGCGTCGCGCGGGCGGGTGGCGACGACTGCGCCATCGCCCTCGGCGGATTCCATGTCCAGCGACTGCAGCGTGGCCAGCACGACGTCGGGATCATCGCTGAGCAGGCCCTTTTCCTGCTCCGGCGTCAGGGCCACGCCCTGGTCGCGCAAGGCCTTCACCGTGGCGGTACGCTGCTCCGGCGTGCCCACGATGGTGTCGCGCACGAAGTTCGTGGCCGCGTAGTAGGCAATGCCGCTGCACACCACGAGACCCAGCACATGGAAACGAATGTTGTGATCCGGCTCGTTCCAGTACTTGATCATCGCGATGATGAAATAGAACGGCACCAGCAGGGTCAGAATGCCGTCCAGCGCGCTCGCGCGCCAGACGCGCACGACCATGAGCAGAACGAACATCAGCGACAGCGCGTAGGCGATCAGCATCAGTTTCATGGCAGCCTCAGCGCGCCGTGACGCTGGCGACGTCGCCGCGCGGCAGGGAATAGCTCACGCTGCGCGCCGGCAGCTCGATGGCCAGGGTCAGCGTCTCGCGCGTGACCGCGGTGAGTGTGCCGACGTAGAAGCCGCGCTGGCGTGTTTCGACCGCGACGCGCTGGCCGACCAGGCTGGCGGTGCTGTCGACCTCGTTCTTCGCCGCGCCCTTCCGGTCCAGCTTGGCCGCCGCAGCGGTCGCCGGCTTGGCCGGTGCATTCATCAGCTGCTCGATCTGCGCCTCGTCCGGCTCGGCCGCGAACGCGTTCATGGCCACGGCCATCACTGCACTTGCCCACACTGCCCGCATGAAAGAGTGACTCCGCGATGGCCCGCCCCTGGGCCGACGGATTGTCGGCGGCGTTCCGCTCCCGTCGCAAGCGCCTATGTCGACGCCGTCACAGCTTGCAGGCGGCTCAAGATCGCGCGCGCCGCTTCGCGGCCGTCGAGCGCCGCGCGCACGACGAGATCGGCGCCGCGCACGGTATCGCCGCCGGCGAAGACTCTCGGGTGGGTGGTCTGCTGCGGTGCGCGGCCCGGGCCGCCGACGAGGATGCGGCCGTTCGTGTCCAGCGCGATGCCGTGTTCCGCGCACCAGTCCGGCGGGCTGGCGAGAAAACCGAAGGCCTGGATCACGATGTCGGCACCGAGCTCCTGCTCGCTGCCGGCAACGATGCGGCTCTGCGCGCGGCCAACCGCCGCGCTGACCAGCTCGGTCTGCGCCACGCGCACGCGTTCGACGCGCTCGCTGCCGAGAATCCCGAGCGGCTGGCGCTGGAAAATGAATTCGACGCCTTCCTCTCGCGCGTACTTCACTTCGCGCCGCGAGCCGGGCATGTTGGCTTCGTCGCGACGGTAGACGCAGGAGACGCGCTGCGCGCCGAGGCGGATGGACGAACGCACGCAGTCCATCGCCGTGTCGCCGCCGCCGAGCACGACCACGCGCTTGCCGGCGAGATCGGGCAGCGCGTGCGGTGCCATCGCGGTGCCAAGCAGCCGGCGCGTGTTCGCCACGAGGAACGGCAGCGCCGAGTGCACGCCGTCTAGTTCCGCCCCGGGCAGTCGCGCATCGACGCTGGTATACGCGCCGGTCGCGAGGAATACCGCGTCGTAGCCATCGAGCAGCTGCGCGAACGGCAGGTCGCGGCCGATCTCGATGCCGAGCCGGAACACCACGCCGAGTTCCTCGAGCACCGCGCGGCGCGTGCGCACGACGGATTTTTCGAGCTTGAACGCCGGAATGCCGAAGGTCAGCAGGCCGCCGGCTTCTTCGTAGCGATCGAACACGTCGACCGCGATGCCGGCACGGATCAGCCGGTCCGCTGCCGAGAGCCCGGCCGGGCCGGCACCGACGATGGCGACGCGCTGTCCGCTGCGTTCCTGCGTATGCATGGCCGGACGCCAGCCGCGACGCAAGGCCTCGTCCGTGACCCAGCGTTCGATGCCGCCGATCGTGACCGCGCCGAAGCCGCCTTCCTCCAGCGTGCAGACGCCTTCGCAGAGGCGATCCTGCGGACAGACGCGGCCGCAGATTTCCGGCAGCGGATTGGTCTCGTGCATCAGCGTCGCCGCGTCCTCGATGCGGCCGTCGCGCACGAGCTGCAGCCACTGCGGGATGCGGTTGCCGAGCGGGCAGCCCCAGGAGCAGTACGGATTGCCGCAGTCGATGCAGCGTGCAGCCTGGTCGCTCGCGTCGCCGTTGGCGAAGCCGCCATGGATCTCGCCGTGGCCGAGCACGCGGATAGCCACCGGCACTTCCTGCGGCAGCGCGCGATGGAACTTGAGGAACGGAAACGTCTTCTCGCTCATGCGGCGCGCCTCAGCGCTTCGGTCAGCGCATCCAGGCTCGCGGCCTTGGGCTTGACCAGCCAGAACTTGTGCAGCACGTCGCGGAAGTCGCCGAGCAGGCGCGCGGCCCACTGGCTGGCGGTGCAGTCGATGTGGTTGCGCAGCAACGCGCGCAGATGCTGCAGGTGATTCTCCATCCCTTCCAGCGAAATGCGGTGGATGTCGACGAGCTCGTGGTTGTAGCGGTCGACGAAGTCGCGCGAGAGATCCAGCACGTAGGCGTAGCCGCCGGTCATGCCGGCGCCGAAGTTCAGACCCGACTGGCCGATCACCACGACGGCGCCGCCGGTCATGTATTCGCAGGCGTGGTCGCCGACGCCCTCGACGACGGCCAGCGCGCCGGAATTGCGCACGCCGAAGCGTTCGCCGGCGCGGCCGGCGACGTACAGCTCGCCGCCGGTCGCGCCGTACAGGCAGGTGTTGCCGACGATCGCGCTGTCCTGGCTCGCATAGCGCGCCGTCTCCGGCGCACGCACGACGATGCGGCCGCCGTGCATGCCTTTGCCGACGCCGTCGTTCGCTTCGCCGCGCAGCAGGATGTGCAGGCCGGTCGCGTTCCAGGCGCCGAGGCTCTGCCCGGCGCTGCCGCTCAGATGCAGGGTCAGTGGCGTTTCGAGAATGCCCTCGTCGCCCCAGCGGCGTGCGATCTCGCCGGACAGGCGCGCGCCGATCGAGCGATCGGTATTTTTAATCGCATAGTGGAAATCGCCGCCTTGACGCGCCGCGACCGCGGCGGCGGTGTCGGTCACGGTCCGCGCGGCCAGGCCGTCGGACGCGGGTGGTGCGATGCACGGACCGCACGCAGTCATGTCGGGCACACCGGCCGCATGGATCAGGCCATCCAGCTCGAGTTCGTTCTGCTTGCGCGTGACGCCGTCGACGCGGCGCAGCAGTCCGACATTGCCGACCGCGTCGCGGAGGCTGCGCAGGCCGAGGCTCGCGAGGATCTCGCGCGTCTCGCCGGCGACGAAGCGGAAATAGTTCTGCACCATTTCGGGGATGCCGTGGAAATGCTGGCGGCGCAGCACTTCGTTCTGCGTCGCCACGCCCGTGGCGCAGGAATTCAGGTGACAGATACGCAGGAACTTGCAGCCCAGCGCGACCATCGGCGCAGTGCCGAAGCCGAAGCTCTGCGCACCGAGTGCGGCGGCCTTTACCACGTCCAGGCCGGTCTTGAGGCCGCCGTCGGTCTGCACGATGACGCGATCGCGCAGACCGTTCATCGCCAGCGTCTGCTGCGTCTCGGCCAGGCCCAGTTCCCACGGCGAGCCCGCGTAGCGGATCGAGGTCAACGGACTCGCACCGGTGCCGCCGTCGTGGCCGGACACGGTGATCAGATCCGCACCGGCCTTGACCACGCCGGCGGCGATCGTGCCGACGCCGGCGTGCGAGACCAGCTTGACCGAGATCAGCGCCTGCGGATTGATCTCGCGCAGATCGTGGATCAGCTGGGCGAGATCCTCGATCGAGTAGATGTCGTGGTGCGGCGGCGGCGAAATCAGGCCGATGCCGGGCTTGGCGTAGCGCAGCCGCGCGATCAGGCCGTTGACCTTGTCTCCCGGCAGCTGGCCACCTTCGCCGGGCTTGGCGCCCTGGGCAATCTTGATCTGCAGCACTTCGGCGCTGACGAGATAGGCCGGCGTCACGCCGAAGCGGCCCGAGGCGACCTGCTTGATCTTGGAACTGCGTTCGGTGCCGTAGCGCGCCGGGTCTTCGCCGCCCTCGCCGGAATTGGACCGCGCGCCGAGCCGGTTCATCGCCGTGGCGAGCGCCTCGTGCGCCTCGGGCGACAGCGCGCCGAGCGACATGCCGGCCGAATCGAAGCGCGCGAGGATGGCCTCGATCGGTTCGACCTCATCGAGCGGAATCGCGGCGCGGGCCGGCCGCAGCGCGAACAGGTCGCGCAGCGCCGCGGGCGCGCGGTTGTTCACGTGCGCGGCGTAGTCGCGATAGCGCTGCACGTCGCCGGTGCGCACGGCGGCCTGCAGGCTGCCGATCACGGCCGGGTTATACATGTGGTATTCGCCGTCGGGCACGGCCTTGAGCAAACCGCCCGGCGGCAGCGCGTAGCTCGGATCGCGCGCGGCGGCGAGCTGGGCGCGGTATTCGGCTTCGATGTCGGCGAAGTCGGCGCCACCGATGCGCGAGGGCGCACCCGGGAAGCACAGGTCCACGACCTCGCGCGACAGGCCGACGATCTCGAACAGCTGCGCGCCGCGATAGCCGGCGATCGTCGCGATGCCCATCTTGGAGATGATCTTGAGCAGGCCCTTGCGGATGCCGCGCCGGTAGCTGCGGCCGATCTCCGACGGCGGTTCGCCTTCCATGCCCCTGAGTTCGCCGCGGCGGTTCATGTCGAACAGCGTCTGGTAGGCGAGGTACGGATACACCGCCGTCGCGCCGAAGCCGATCAGGCAGGCGAAATGGTGCGGATCGCGCGTCGTGCCGGTTTCTACGAGCAGGTTGCAGTCGCAGCGCAGCTGCGTACGCAACAGGTGCGCGTGCACCGCGCCGGTCGCGAGCAGCGCATGGATCGGCAGCAGGCCTGGCACCGGATAGCGGTCCGACAGCAGCACGATCAGCGCGCCGTCGCGTACGGCATTCTCGGCTGCGGTGCACAGATCGCGGATCGCCTGTTCCAGGCCGACGGCCGGGTCGTAATACAGATCGAGCCTGACCTGCGCATCGCGCGCCTGCGGCAGCGCGAGGATCTGGCGCAGCTTGCGCTGCGACAGGATCGGCGAATTCAGCAACACCTGGCGCGCGTTCTCGGGCGTGAGCTCGAACACGTTGCCCTCGCGCCCGATCTGCGTCACGAGCGACATGACCAGGCGTTCGCGCAGCGGGTCGATCGGCGGATTGGTGACCTGGGCGAAGGCCTGGCGGAAGTATTCGTACAGCGGCCGCGACTGCAGCGACAGCACCGCGATCGGCGTGTCGTCGCCCATCGAGCCGGTCGCCTCGGATTCGTCCTCGGCCAGCGCCTTGAGCACGATGTCGCGCTCCTCGCGGGTCAGCGCGAACTGCTTCTGGAAGCGCGCGAGCATGTCCGGCGCGAACGGTTCGGCCGCGAGCGCCGGGTCGATCAGATGCGACTCGAGATAGTGCATCTCGTCGCGCAGCCACTGCTTGAACGGCGCGCGCGCGCGGTTGATCGCGTCGATCGCCGCGTTGTCGAGCAGGCGCCCCTCCGCCAGGTCGATCGCGAGCATCTCGCCCGGGCCGAGCCGGCCCTTGGCCACGATGGTCTCGTCGGCGATGTCCCAGATGCCGGCTTCGGAGCCGATCGCGAGATGCTCGTCCTCGGTGCGCAGCCAGCGCGTCGGACGCAGGCCGTTGCGGTCCAGCGTGCAGGCGGCGTAGCGCGCATCGCACATGACCAGGCCGGCCGGACCGTCCCACGGTTCGCTGTGCAGCGCGTAGTACTCGTAGAACGCCTGCAGGTCCTCGTCGATGGACTCGCGCGCGTTCCAGGCCGGTGGCACGAGGATGCGCATCGCGGTCAGCAGATCGATGCCGCCGGCGAGCAGCACGTCGAGCATCTCGTCCAGACTCTGCGAATCCGAGCCGCGCGTGCTGACCAGCGGACCGATGTCGGAAAGATCGAGCAGCGGCGAGACCATCTTCACCGAACGCGCCGCCGCCCAGGTGCGGTTCGCGCGAATCGTGTTGATCTCGCCGTTGTGGGCGAGCAGGCGGAACGGCTGGGCCAGCCGCCAGTTCGGCATCGTGTTGGTGGAAAAGCGCTGGTGGAACACTGCGGCGCTCGCGCTGAGCGCGGGGTGGGCGAGGTCGGGGAACGCGTCGCGCAACGCGCCGGGCGCGGTCATCGCCTTGTAGGTGATGGTCGCGGCCGACAGGCTCACGATGTAGAAACTCGCATCGGTACCGAGCTCATGCCCGGCGCGGCGGCGCGCGCGGAACAGCTGGCGCTCGAAGGCGGCTTCGTCGGTGCAACCGACCGGTTCGACGAACAGTTGCCGCACGCGCGGCGCATGCGCCTGGCCCATCGGCCCGCAGGCCGCCGCGTTGATGGGTACCTCGCGCCAGCCGGCCGGCACGAGGTTTTCCTCGGCGAGCACTTGTTCGAACTGAGTGATCGCGGCCTGTGCGCGCGCCTCGTCGCGGTCCAGGAAAATCAGCCCGGCGGCGAAACGTTCGCCGAGTGTGATGCCGGCTTCGGTCGCGAGTGCGCGCAGCCAGGGCTGGGCGCGATAGAGCAGGATGCCGCTGCCGTCGCCGGTTACGCCGTCCGCATTGACGCCGCCGCGATGGGCCATGCGCGCGAGCGCGGCAAAGGCCTGGTCGACGAGCCAGCGGCTGGGCCGGTTGCCGATCTGCGCGATCAGTCCGAACCCGCAGCTGTCGTGCTCGAAGGCGGGGTCGTACAGGCGCGGCGTGTTGCGTCGCGTCATGCTGCAATCCTGGCGGAGCCGCGCGGACCGATCCAGTGCGGCCGAGCGCGACGGAAGCTTGGGCGGCGCGCGTTCCCTCGCGCCCGATGACAAAGCCCGGTCCGGGCTACGGCTTCGAATCAAACATAGATGTTGCGATGCGTCAAATAATCAAACTCGAAACCGCTGCGGAGCATTCGCAGAAGCGATCCGAGCAATCCATCAAATGTCCGGTCATGCCCGTGCATGCAGCGGAATCCACATTGTGATCATGCCGCGCGCAGCACGTGAGGTGCCGACCGTGGCGCGTCCTGCGCAGCGACACTGAGTCATCTGGAGTTGCCAACTTCGCATCTCCTTCAGACCCGGCGTTCGCGGTACAGTCGGCCACGCCACGGGGACGGGGGCCGGATGACTACGCGGATCGCTGAGTTGTCGGTGATGGTGGTCGAGGACCACAGCTTTCAGCGCAACATCGCGCTGCGCCTGCTCGCCGGGTTCGGTGTCGAACGCGTCTACGAAGCCGCGAACGGCCGCGACGCGCTGGATGCCTTGCTTGCGCTGCAGGACAAGCCCGACGTGCTGCTGGTCGATCTGGATCTGCCGGAGATGGACGGCATCGAACTGATCGGGCATGTCGCAAGCCGCCGCCTCGCGCGCGCTGTGGTCGTGCTGTCGGCGCTCGACCCGGCCCTGCTCCACACCGTGCAGACCATGGCGCGTGCCTCGGGCCTGCGCGTGCTTGGCGCGGTGGAAAAACCGCTGACCGCGGCGAAGCTGCAGGAAGTGCTGACGGCTTTCCATCAGCAAGCCGAGGAGAACGGCTATCTCCCGCCGGTGGAATTCGACCGCCAGACCCTCGTCGAGGCGATCGAGGCCGAGGAGATCGAACCCTGGTTCCAGCCGCAGGTGTCCATCGCGAGCGGTCATGCCGTCAGCGTCGAAGCGCTGGCGCGCTGGGTGCGCGGCGATCAGGTGCTGCTGCCGGCGCAGTTTCTCCACCAGATCGAACGCGAAGGACTCATCGATGCGCTGACCGAAAGCATGCTGCGCAAGTCCTGCCGCTGGCGCGTGCGTTGGGCGGCGGCCGGGCTGGACCTGCGCCTGTCGGTCAATGTGTCCATGCTCAACCTCGCGCGCGTGGATACCGCCGACCGCTACCAGCAGATCGTGCAGCAGGCCGGCGTGCGCACACGCGATGTCGTGCTCGAAGTCACCGAAGGCTCGGTCATGGGCGAGGCGGCCAGCGCGCTGAACGTGCTCGCGCGGCTGCGCCTGAAGGGTTTCGGCCTGGCCATCGACGATTTCGGCACCGGTTATTCCTCGCTGTCGCAGCTGTCGCAGATTCCCTTTACCGAACTCAAGATCGACCAGGGTTTCGTCACCGGCGCGGTAGGCCTGCCGCGCAAGCGCGCCGTCGTCGAGACGAGCCTGGCGCTCGCGCGCAAGCTCGACCTCGGCACCGTGGCCGAAGGTGTCGAAACGATCGAGGACTGGCAGATGCTGGCCGAACTGGGTTGCGACTACGCACAGGGCTATCTGATCAGTCCCGCCGTCTCCGGCACGGCCCTGGTCGAACAGGTGCGCCAGTGGAGATCGCCGCAGATGCCGTCATGAAGCCGGGCCTGACGCGAACGGGCCGCTTCACGCTCAGCATCCGCCAGCAGCTGCTGGGCCTGTTCGGTCTGCTGCTCGCAACCGGCGCCACCGTGCTCGTGCTCGACACGCTCAATGAGCGCGCCACGGTCAGGACCATCACCCAGCTGCGCGAGGATTCGCTCGCCGGCCTGCGCTACGTCAAGAACATTTCCGATGCCTACGGCATGGACGTGGTCGACACGACGTTCCGCGTGCGCAACGACCTCATGGGCTGGGAACAGGGCGTGGAAGTGCTGGATCGCGCCTCGGACCGCATCCAGGACCAGTGGGACAAGCTGCTCAACACGCATCTGACCGAAGTGCAGCAGACCCTGATCGACGACATCCGTCGCCAGCGCGAGAGCGCCGACCGCGCCGCGGCGAAGCTGCGCGCGATCCTCAAGTCGCAGAATTTCGGCGATCTCGGCCGCTTCGCCGACACCGAGCTGTATCCGGCGATAGACCCGGTCACGACACGGCTGAAGTTCCTGTCCGAACTCCAGATGATCACCGCCAACGGCAATCTCGACGCCGATGCGCGGCGCACCGTGCGTATCAGCCTGTGGCGTCTCGGCCTGAGCCTGCTGGCGTTCGCCATCGTCGTCGTGGCCGGGCGGCGCATCCTGCGACACATCTATCGCGGCGTCGAAGAACTGGTGCGGCTCGCGCGCGCGGCGCGCGTCGGCGACTACGCGGCGCCGATCGGTGAATGGCCGCGTGGCGAGCTCGGCCAGGTCGCCACGGCCTTCGTCGAAATGCGCGAGACCCTCGGGCGTCACGAAGTGGAGCTGCGTCATTCCGAAGCGCTGGCGACCGAAGCGAACCGCGCCAAGACCGCGTTCCTCGCCGCCATGAGCCACGAGATCCGCACGCCGATGATCGGCGTGGTCGGCATGCTCGAACTGCTGACGCATACCGACCTCGACGCCGAGCAGCGCCGCTGCGTCGACGTCATCGACACCTCGGCGCAAGCACTGCTGCAGATCATCGGCGACATTCTGGATTTCTCGAAGATCGAGGCCGGACGGCTGGAGATCGCGCCCGCGGCGACGGATCTGCGCCGGCTGCTCGAACAGACCGTCAACAATTTCCTCGGCGTGGCGTCGTCCCGCGGCCTGTACCTGACCCTGCAGATCGACGCGGGTATTGCGGACGCGCACCTCGTCGACCCGCTGCGTCTGCGCCAGATCGTGTCGAACCTACTGTCCAACGCGCTCAAGTTCACCCACAAGGGCGGCGTGCGCGTGGATCTGGAACTGCTGATGGAGGACCCGACCAGCCAGACGGTGGCGCTGCGCGTGCACGACAGCGGCATCGGCATCGGCCAGGAACAGCAGGACAAACTGTTCACGCCGTTCGCCCAGGCTGAGGCGGGCACGGCGCGCAGCTACGGCGGCACGGGCCTGGGCCTGGCCATCAGCCAGCGCCTGACCCAGGCCATGGGCGGCGAACTCGGCCTGCGCAGCCGGCTCGGCGAAGGCACGTCGGTCAGCCTCGTCCTCGCGCTGCCGACGGCGAGCCGCGAAGCGGTCGCGGCGGACGCCGCGCCGCCGCGTCGCGAAACGCGCATTCCGCAGCGACCCGCCCCGGGCATCGAGCAGGCCGAGCGCGAACGCAGCCTGATCCTGCTCGTCGACGACCACCCGACCAACCGTGACGTCATCGCCCGCCAGCTGGCCAAGGCCGGCTACGCCTGCCTCAGCGCGGGCGACGGCGAGGAAGGCCTGCAGCACTGGCTCAGCGGCCGTTTCGCCCTGGTGCTGGCCGACATCCACATGCCGCGCATGGACGGCTATGCCATGGCCGCGGCGATCCGCGCGACCGAGCAGCGCGAGTCGCGCGCACGCACGCCCGTGGTCGCGCTGACCGCGAACGTGACCAAGGGTGAAGCCGAGCGCTGCATCGCGGCCGGCATGGACGATTTCCTCGGCAAGCCGGTCAGCATCGCGCAGCTCGCGGCCAAGCTGCGGATCTGGCTGCCGCATGTGCCGTTTCCCGAGACGCCGCCCGTCGATGCCACCGCGGTCGCGCTGCCGGTTGCGATCGACCGCAGCGTGCTCGACGAAATCACCGGCGGCGACGCGCGCGAGGCGCGCCAGCTCATCGACGAATTCCTGGCCAGCGCGGAAAGCGACCTGCTCGCGCTCGAACACGCGCTCGAGCGCGGCGACCGCGCCGGCGCCGCGCGCGAAGCGCACCGCATCAAGGGCGCGGCGCGGCTGGTCGGCGCGGGCGAGCTGGCGCAACGGGCGGGAGTGATCGAGCAGGTGCTGCGCGGGTCCGCGGCGACGGCCCCGTGGCCTGATCTTGCGCCGGTGCGCGCGGCGTTGGCGGATCTGGCCGCGGAAGGCGGTGACGCGAGCAAGGAGGAGAGCGCAGCAGGAAACGAGTAAGACTCCGCCAGTACGCTTTTCTCGCTCGCCCTACCTGGTTCCGCTTTTCGGCCTGAGCGCCCGCGGACTTCCTTACAGCGCCTCGGCGTCCATTTCCCCGGTGCGGATGCGCAGCACCTGGTCGAGCTGATAGACGAAGATCTTGCCGTCGCCGATCTTGCCGGTATTGGCCGACTGCATGATCGCCTCGACCACGCGATCGCACAGGTCGGCGCTGACCGCGACTTCGAGCTTGATCTTGGGCAGGAAATCGACGACGTATTCGGCGCCGCGATAGAGCTCGGTATGGCCCTTCTGCCGGCCGAAGCCCTTGACCTCAGTCACGGTGATGCCCTGCACGCCGACTTCGGACAGCGCTTCGCGCACATCATCGAGTTTGAACGGCTTAATGATGGCGGTGATCATTTTCATGGTTGCGGCCCCGGCCCGATTGCGCGCGGACTGCGCGTCGGCGCGACTATAGCCCAAGCCTTTGCGACGGCTCACCGGTCGCTATCAGCAGGTTGTTGAGAAAGGGGCTAAAGCCCCCCCTTTCTCAATCGAACGGTGCAAGCCGCGCTTGCCCACGTTCTCCGAGCGTCGATCGCCGGCGCGATCGACGCCACCCTTCCCGAGTAGATCGCTGACGCGATCTACTCTTGAGCGCTCCATTCTGGATCGCCAGCAGGCTGTCTCTCGACAGCCTGCCAGGCCATCGCGGACCGTCGCTTGCAGAGGGCGCAAGTCCACTCGGATATTTCCGAGGCGTTTCTCAGACGATTCCGAGGGTCGGCCGCAGCTGCCTCGGCTAAACTAGGCCCATCGCCGGCCACGCGCCGGCCCTGCTCCCGTTCTGCCACGCAACGCGGCTGGTCCGCGCCGCCGTCGGCAGGCCGCACGAGCAGTCACTGCCTCGGAGAACGCAATGATCGACGCCCGCACCGTAGACGAACTGGCCCGCCGCCTGACCGAACTCATTCCGGCCGGCATCAGCGGCGCCGGCGCCGACGTCGCCGACAACATCAAGGACGCGCTGCGCGCCGGCCTGCGCAAGCTCGACCTGGTCACCCGCGAAGAATTCGATGTGCAACGCAGCGTATTGCTGCGCACCCGGGAAATGGTCGAGGCGCTCGAGACCCGCGTCGCGCAGCTCGAACAGCTGCTGCAGGCGCCGAAGCACTAGCCGCACATCCCACTCAGCTCCGCTGCCCCTCTCTGCGCTACAGCCGTCGCCGCCGCGACGCGACCTCGTGCGCCCGTTTGGAGTCCGTTCCCCCTGAGCGGGGACCGCGGAAACCGGCCATGGATGGCCACCCTCATTGTCCCCGTGACACTCTGCCCGTGCCTGCCGCGGGCACCGACTGCGCGTCGGCATCACGTCGTCGGTTCCGAACCGGGAAATGCAGAGCCTGCTGCTCGCCGGATCCCGCGGCGGGCGACGCGAGCCCGCGCCGATCCCCACGAGCAACCGCGCCGGGTACGATATTGCCTTGTTCACGAAGATGAAATGCGCACAATGCTTGTAAGACACGAAGTACACAGGTAGCTTCTGCGCGGACAGCGGCGGCGTGTACGGGAAGATGACGATCCGACGGATCATCGAACGCATGCCGGCTGCGACATGCCCGCCTTCGGCGGGTTTCTTGCAACCATCCAAGGGGAATGGCATGCAGCACAGCGAACTTCAGTTCCGCGTCTCCCTCATCGTCGCAGCGCTGCTGCCGGTGGGATACGCGCTGGCCCAATCGGGCGCGATGAATAACTTGAAGAACGGGGCCGCGCCAACCGGCGTGACCGTCACCAACACTTCCAGCGCGAGCGTCTACGCCAACCTCGTGCTCGGCCAGCCGCCGGCCTCGCCACCGCCGGGCTGCAGCAGCCTCGGTACACAGATCACGAGTCTGACCGACGCCAACCTCGCGTTCACGTCGAGCGTCGCCGGCAAGACCGTGACCTTTACCCCGGTCACCGGCGTGACCGACAAGGGCTCTTACCAGATGGCTGCCGGCGAGACCATCACCTACACGCCCAAGACCGCCGCCTGCGGCACTGCCCAATGCAGTCCGGCTGTCACCTTCAATTTCTTCTTCACGCCGACCAACGTCGGCTTCGCCGACAACAACGGCTGCAGCAACGCGACATTCCCGAACGCGACCAATCTGGCGGAAGCGTCGATCAATTTCGGCGTCAACGGCTCGGTCGGCGGCAGCTGTGCGAATGCCGACGACACCGACATCAGCGCGGTCAACGGCGTCAACGCGATCCTCAAGGTCGTCACCAGCGGCAGCGGCTGGCCGGCCGCGACCAGCACGGCGCAGAACGGCTTGTTGGGTACCAACGCCAACAAGCCCGGCGTCTTCGGTTGGGCCGCGACCAACTGCAACGGCGCACAGGCCAACGCCGGCTATCCGAATCCTTCGGCCGCCTGCGCCGCGCCGAACAAGGCGCCGCTGGCGACCGGCACGCCGGCTGCGTGCGCGACGCCCAAAGGCGTGGCTTACACGCCGATCGTCTCGCCCGACGGCAAGACCTTCTACTGCGACGAGCGCAGCGACGCAGGCACCTGCAACAACCAGCGCGCCGGTTATGTCACCGGCGGCAACGTGCAGATCACCTACGTGAAACAAGCCTACTGAGATCGCCAGGCCGGGCGTCGGCGAATGCGCCGGCGCCCGTCACCTCAGCGCCGGTAGACAATGAAGGACGTGCGGCGGGCCAGCGTGTCATACAGCGAACGCGCTGCCGCGTTGAACTCCTGCGTATGCCAGTAGACGCGCTCGGCGCCGCGCGCGTCGGCCTCCGCGTAGACCTGTTCGATCAAGGCGCGTGCCACGCCGGTTCCGCGCTGTTCCGGTGCGACGTAAAGATCTTCCAGGTAGCAGTAGCCGCGCAGCGACCATGTGGATTCATGGAATAGTGCATTCGCAAACCCGACTGCCGCGCCCTGTTCGTCGAGCGCGATGAAGCCACTCATACTCGCGCCTTCGCACAGCCGCCCGAACGTGTGCGCGGTGATCGTCGCGTCGACCTCCGCGCGATAGAACGCGCAATAGGCAGCCCAGAGCGGATCCCAACCGGCGCGATCCTGTGCGGCGAGGCGGCGTATCGTGATGGTCATGGCGTTTCCCGGTTTCGCGGCGTTTGCGCCGTCGAGCGGGATTGAACCAGAGCACGGCATCGGTCAGTCGGTCCGCTTTGCCGGGAACACGAGGAGCCAGTTGCGCGCGGCATCCATCGAACTCACCGCGCCCCTGCCTGCGCACGATGCGCATACACCCTGCCTCGCGCGCGGCCTGCCACCGGCATCGTCACGCCGCCTGCAAATACCCGGCCCTACCCTGGCTGCCCAATGTTTCCGCCTCGCCCCGGAGTGCCACGCATGCGAACGCTGTTTCGAGCCGTCATGGCCGTGCTGGCGCTGCCGTTGCTTGCCGCTTGTCAGGCCGCGTTCTTCCGCACGGTCAATACCGGGCATGACGGTATCGAAGCCAGCGCGCATACCTATTCCGGCGAACATGATCTGAAGCTTGATGTATACCGGCCGCGGCGCGCGGACCGTCCGTTGCCCGTGGCGCTGTTCTTCTACGGCGGCAGCTGGCGCAACGGCGAGCGCGGCGACTACGCCTTCGTCGGGCGTACGCTGGCGGCCAGCGGCGTGCTGACCGTCATTGCCGACTACCGCAAATATCCGGCCGGCAAATTTCCGATATTCGAATTCGACGCGGCCGCGGCGGCACGCTGGACCGTCGACCACGCCGCCGACTTCGGCGGCGACCCCCAGCGCATTTTCCTCATGGGCCATTCGGCCGGTGCCCACGTCGCCGTGCTGCTGGCCACCGACGCGCACTACCTCGCGAGCCAGGGCCTGAAGCCGACCGATTTCGCCGGCGCGATCGGTCTGGCCGGCCCCTACGACTTCCTGCCGCTCACCGACCCCGCCCTCATCGAAGTCTTCGGCAGCGAGGACGAGTGGCCAGCCTCGCAACCCGTGCGCTTCGTCGGCGGCGACGAACCGCCGTTCCTCATCGTGCAGGGCGACCGCGATCGCGTCGTACAGCCGCGCAACGCCGTGTCGCTCGCCAACGCGCTGGAGCAGGCCAAGGTGCCGGTCACTTTCCAGCGTTATCCGAACGCCGGCCACTTCCGCGTGCTTGCCGCACTGCGCTTCACCTCGCTCGCGCCGACATTGGCCGACGTGCTGGCGTTCGTGCGGTCGACACCAGCGGTGTCGCCGTAGTTTTTCTCAGGGCGGTGTGGGGCAGGGCGGTCGCTTGAGCAGCGGCCGACTATTTTGTCGGCGAAACGCGTGCGAATAAAACAACAGATTAGACAAAAGCTACAACTGCCATTGCTGCGCCGCTACCGCCAGCCCCGAAACCACGCCGAGTGACGCATCGCCGATCACCATCCGGATGCCGGGAAACTCCCGCGCCACGGCCTCGCGAATCAACGGCGCCCGCGACGAGCCGCCGGTCAGGAAAATGGAATCCGGCACCGCGTCGATATCGGCGCGCACACGCCGCAACAGCGCGGCCAGGCGGTCGAGGAAATCCGTATAGGCCTGATCGCGGTGACGCCGATCGATATCCGCGACGAGCCCGTCCTCGATGAAATCCAGGTCGACACGATCCGAGGCCACCTGGCCCAGCGCAATCTTCATGCGTTCGGCCTCGCGGTTCAGCAGCGAGGTCGAACCCGTGCGCTGCAAGGCCTGCAACCGCGCACCGAAGGGCTGTGGCGCGTCGCGGTAGTTGTGTCCGCGGAACTCCTTCTGCTGCGGCGGACTGTGCACGCTGGCCGCCTCGCGGAAGTGATGCACCGGGATCAGGGGATGGCCACGCCCGAACAACGGCATGAAAGCGGCGAGGCTCAGTTCGATGTCGATGTCGGTTCCGCCGCGCGGCAGACCCCAGCTGCCTAATATCCGTGCCGCGGCCGCACCGCCGCCGACTTCGGCGAAGGCCACGTCGGTGGTGCCGCCGCCGACATCCACGATCAGGCTGCGCTCGGGCACGCTCAGCTGGGTGTGATAGTGCATGGCCGCGGCGGCCGGCTCTTCGAGGAACGCGATCCGCTCGAAGCCGGCCGATTGCGCCGCTTCGGTCAGCATCTCCAGCGCCTGTGCCGTGCCCTGGGCACCCATAGCGCTCTTGAACTCCACCGGGCGGCCGAGGATCGCCGTACGCACCGGCGCACCGAGCTGGCGCGTCGCGCTCAGTCGTATGTGCTCCAGCACATGGCTGGCGATATGCAGGATGACGCGGCGCGCATTCGGCAACAGCTTGTAGCCGAGCATGGACTTGGGCGATTCGACCAGATGACCCATGCCATCGTTGATGTACGCGTCGATCGCCTCATCGCCGAACAGCGCGTCATTGACCCTGACCACGGCGCCCTGCGATTCGCGCACCAGACGCTCCATCCAGTTGCGCCGCACATGACGTATGCCGGCCGCGCGCAGGTCCGCATCGCTGCGCGCAGCCGGTTCGTAGCAGGCCGCATCGCCACTGTCCCGGCCGCTCAGTCCATCGGTCTCCTCGCGGCGCTGCTGCCGGGCGGCCGACATGCTGCGCTGGGCCGCCCGGGCCGAGCGTACATAGTCCTCCACCTCACGCTCGCGTTCGGCATCGAGGTAGAAGTCCGCCGGATCGGGCACCGCCGCCGGAAAGAACACCGCCGTGCGGAACTGATCCTGCTCACCGAAGCGAATGCCCTCGAGCAGCCCCTGCACGTACGCGGCCGCGGCCGAATAGCTGGTTCCAAAATCGATACCGATCTGCATCACGGTTCCGGGGTTCGCGGGGCGCGGGAGTGTAGTGAGTGCAGCGGCGGCTGTCGCGTGTGAAGGCGAGCGGGCGGCAGCGCGTGGACATGGCGTTGCCGCCGGCGCGGCTCAATTCCGCGCTCGGGCGAAGTCAGTCTCGCCCGTCATGGTGTCCTGTTCCTTGACGAGCGCTCCGAGTTCGACCGGTCTTTGCTCAAAGAACTGCGTGAACTCCCTAAGACGGGCTACATCCCCGTCTCGCGCCGCGCCGACCAGGACAGGTTTCCGGCCCCTTCCAGCACTACGGCGGAGGGGTATCAGCATCCCATAGGGACTCCACGTGGTCCGAGCGGCTGGTCAGACTTAAACAGAGTCCACCACCGCAGCTAGAGACGACGCTGCTCCTATTGCGAGCCGAATACTCTGGCAAGCCTTTTCCCTATTCCGAGCCCGCAATCTTGGTTGGTTCTCCTCAAGACCAGCTTTATGTTGCCCTATCCGCTTCTCGGGAGTCGGCAGCTGACTCCCGAGAAGTGGCTGCTCAAGGTGCGGCCACCCGGCCCGGCGCTGCGTTATCCTGTAGCTCCTGAGCGCCGGCACCCTGCTCGTGCTGGCAAGTCCTTGACTAGGTCAGATATGGCGTACCAACAAGACCTCGTGAATGCTGCCAGACGCCACTTCAGGGCGGCCCAAGAGCTGTATGAAATTCAAGCTCCAGGAGCTCGCCCACCATGCGTAGCCGTGGCGGGCTACCTGTTCGGCCTTGCGGGCGAGCTTGCTGTAAAGGAAATGATGCGCGACAGCGGAATCTCGCCTCTACCGAGCTCGCAAAAAAGGGACGATCCGTATTACGCCCACTTCCCGGACCTGTTGCTTAAGCTAGGCGACCAAATTTATGGGCGACGTGCGGGCCAACTAAATGTGATAGTTCAGACAAGCTTCTTTCAATACTGGAATACAGCCATGCGCTACGCGCCAACCGCAGACATCAAAGATCGTTGGGTTGCGCAATGGAGCACTGATGCCAAGAGGTTGCTGGAACAAATGGAGTCGTAGCAATGCCGCATCGCGTTTTCTTCGATGATTCCCTGCCATGTTTACTCCAGTACCTGATCAGCGCCTTTGGGATCGACGCTGTGGAGCGCGGGACGATTCTTCGCGATGCTTCCGGCCGCCTGAGTTTTTTTGCTGCTGACAATCTTTCCTCCAGGGCCGAGGAAGATCGATCGGCCAAGGAATTAGAGGATAGTTTAGGCCCATATGGGCGAACTGGGCGCTCGCTTGTTTTTCCCGATGATGGCGAAAGATCACCTTTGCTGAGTTCTAGCGAGCGCATACCGCTCAAAATAGACAATAGGTTCTGCTACCTGGTCGACAGGCGCATCGTTGGTTCCGGTTGGCTCGCTGCTCCTCTGGAAGCTGTGCTGAAACCCCCTCGCATCGTCTTCGCGACACTAAAAGGTGGCGTTGGTCGATCGACAGCATTAGCAGTAACTGCCGCTGATCTGGCTAGGCGTAATAAAAATGTACTGGTCGTTGATCTCGATCTGGAGGCGCCGGGCCTAGGGAATCTCATGCTGGACGACGATCGAACGCCAGAGTTCGGAGTAATCGACTATCTCGTTGAGAACGGAATACAGGGGATACGAGAGAAATTGCTGCTGTCATTCCTAGGAACAAGTGGATTAACTAATGCGGGCGGTGGCAGAGTTGACGTGATGCCTGCTCTAGGCAAGTCGTCGCTCCATTCGCCGCATAACGTCCTTGCAAAGCTCTCACGGGCAATGGTTGAGGATGTGAGTGAAGGAGCAATCATTTCTGTTGGCGAGCAAATCTCGGCAATGATTGATCGGATGGTTAGGATGAGCAACTACGACGTCGTGCTCGTCGATAGCCGCGCTGGCATGGCCGAGCTGGCGGCCCCTGCCGTCATTGGAATTGGCGCGACCGTGCTTCTTTTTGGTACTGCGCAGAAGCAAACGATCGAGGGTTACCGGTCCCTATTTGCGGCACTGCAGCTCTTAGCGCAACGCGACCGCTCACTGGGACGAGCCGCAGAATGGCGGACATCCTTGCGGCCGGTATACGCGAAAGCAGGCCTCGACCCTAAGGTAGAAGAGCTCTTCTTGGACGATATGTACGAGCTTTTCTCGACGCATCTGTATGATGAAGAAGATGGTCGTGTGGATGACACAGACGGGCTCAGGTTTACACGAGATGACCGAACGGCACCTCATTGGCCTCTCCATATCCCTTTCAGCCAGACCTTCATTGATTTTGACCCAACACGCACGCCCGGACAGCTAGCCGAGAATTTTTATGACAGCACTTACGGCGCCTTTCTAAAGGAAGTGGATCGAATCATTGCCGCGAACGACGGTAGTCTGCAGCAATGACTACGCAAAATAATCACATCGCCACGATTCGGCGCTCCTTTGCCCAATTCAAGCTCTCGCCTAGAGTAGAGCCGAACGAAGAAATTTCGTTGGATAGGGCTTTCTTTCCCGCCGGCCATCGTGGCGTGCTCGACTCACGGCGGCAGCTAGTGATCGGCAACCGTGGCGTAGGAAAGAGTTTTTGGACACATGCGTTGCTCAACAAAGACGTGAGAGTCCGGCTTTCCGAAGCCTACGGCCAACCTTCACTCAAGCAGACCGAAGTCATCATTGGCTTCAATGGATCTACAAAGAAGCTACAGTTCGCTCCAACGACCGAAGCAATCCAAGCGCTACAAAGCGCCGGAACGGACCCAGGGCTGCTTTGGCGCGCCGTAGTCCTACGCATCGTGAAGAGCCTAACGACTCTGCAGCAGGATCTTCCAACTCTGCCACAGCTCGTGGCAATGCTCGATAAGGATCCGCAGTTGTATTCCACTACCTTAACCGAAGTGGATGACGCTTTAGCCAATGAGAACCGCCACCTTTTGCTGGTATTCGACGCACTTGATCGACTCGGACACGACTGGGCTCGCATTCGTGTCCTTACTCGAGCGCTTCTTCGTTTGGTGCTCGGTTTGCAATCCTTTAGATCTATTCGTGCAAAAATTTTTATGCGCGTGGACCAGTTCTCGGACACCGAGCTCTTCAAATTTCCGGACAGCTCGAAGATTCGAAATGACCACGTAAGCCTAACTTGGCAGTCTAGCGAGCTATACAGCCTTCTTTTTTTCGAAGTTATGCGCTCGTGCGTCGATGGTGCTTCGGCTTTGCGGGAAGTGGCCATAAGTGTCAACGCTGAATCTGCTCTGCCTGTTGATGGCCGAGATAGCCGTGATCACGTTGGACCACAGCAAAGGCTCGTAAACGCGTTGGCTGGTGAGTATATGGGCAGCAGCAAGAAACGGGGACTTGTCTACACATGGGTTCCATTGCATTTGAGCGACGCTGCGAGCACATGTTCGCCGCGTAGCTTCCTCACCGCGTGGCAACGGGCCGCGGAACATTTCCCGGCCCCAACTAACTATGCGGTTGACCACGCTGGTCTAATAGAAGGCGTTCGGTCGGCCTCTACCAGTCGTCTAAACGAGCTGTATGAAGATTACGAGTGGATCCGCCCTTCTTTGGAGGCGCTCCGTCGTCAATTTGTACCAATGCCGCGAGCGCAGTTGTTTGAAATTTGGCGCGACAAGAAAGTCATCGAACAGATTAGGGCATCTAGGACTGACCAAGTCGCACATATGCCCGCTCTCCTTGGAAATAGCGAAGAGCCGGCTGACCTCTTAGAGGCAATGGTTAGCGTCGCTGTGATGGAGGAGCGTGCTAATGGAAAGATCAATGTTCCCGACATTTTTCGGGTCGAAGCCGAGATATTGCGTAGGGGCGGCGTAGCGGTACCACGCCGGGCTTAGACTTGGAGCGATTCAGGGGCTCAGCTGAGATACTCGTAAGGGCGCTTAAAGACTTTCAGGAAGAGCAAAACGAGCTCCTCAGCGATAGATCTCCACAATTTTCATCACGCCCTTTACGAGCATGGCGCCGGTCCACTGCAGCGCCTTTCCGTCGGGCTTGGCATCGCCGCTGACGATGACGACCGGGGGCGCCGGTATGCTGTCGTCCAGCGCGAGGAACTGCGCCACATTTTTCAGACCGCCGGTCTTGTCGGCCGATGTCTTGAGAAAAGTGACTTTGTTGTCGATAAATTTCGACGCGCCGGCCTCTTCACCGACAACCAGTGTCGTGATGTCGTCGACCGCGAGGTTCGTCGGTATCGTTCGGTAGTACATGGCTATACCCGCCTTGTCAAAGGTTGCCGCGTCCGGTCAGGACGCGCAGTTGGTGAGTACGCCCGCATCGGCGAGCGCCTTGTTTATCTTCGCGACCTCTGCGGGGTCGGCATCCCGGTTCAATGCGCGCAACTGCGTCGCGATCTTGTCAGCGTCTGACTGGTCCGCGTCGTCGACAGTGACTCCCAGCGCCTGGGCAGCCTTCAGCAACGCGGGTGCTGTGCGCTTCGGGTTCGTCGTGAACAGGCTGCGTGTCGAGCACGCCTTGAGGTCGATTTGCTGTGGCGACAGCTTCACGATGTCGCGCACATTCTTGAGATCCGCTTCAGCATCGGATTGGATACCGCGCGACGTCGCGCTGACATAGCTGATTGCTGCTAGTAAGGTGCCGGCGCGTTCGTAGGCCTGCAGGTCGCGGAACGCGTCGCGGCCCGGATACGTGTCGAGATCCTTGGTCATTCCCGTTTCAATCGTCAGCCTCACCTGCGCGCGGCTCGCATCCATCGCCGCGACGAGCGCGAGCACCGTCTGTTCGTAGAACAGCGTCTGGTCGACGATCGCGACACCGCCGGACAGCAGCGTGCCGGCCGCGGCATAGTTTGTCTTTGCGGTGACGCCATCGGTCAGCGTGCCGGCGACACCGATCGCAAGTCCGGCCAGACCTGTCGCGAGATCCATGATGGCCTTGTCCCGGCGGAGGTTGGAGATGTAGGTCTCGTACACCTGATCGATCAGCACGAGACGCGGCCCGAGCACGTCATTGCGCTTGGCGTCCGTATCGGCGAGCAGCAGATCCCGGCCAGCCAGCGACAGACGCATCTTGCTCGTGCCAACCGTGTCGCTCGTGTCGGCCGGCACGTCGAGCGTCGACGGCGGGCCACCGCGAATCGCCGGACCGCAGCCGCCCGTTGCGAGCAGCGTCATCGAGAGCAGAACAACAACTAGCCAGCGCATAGGATTCCCCTGTCGTTTTCGGTTTTGGATGCAACCGCACTGAAGCTGCCTTTGCTGCATGATTTCTCTCACCCAGCGCTCGAACACCCCATCGTGAAAGACGCGCGAAGCGTACCCGGCGCCCGGAGCGGCTTGGGTAGGTACGCGTGGCTCGTATTTTCCAGTTCTGCATATCTGGCAGGAACGGCTCGCTGGCGTCACATAAGAAGACGCGGGCTGTCCGTCTGGGCAAGCCATTCGGAAATTCGTCCCGGAATATTCCGATCCCCCGTTCCGAAATCCCACGATGCATCCCCCGTGCGAACGCAACAAGATCGCACTATGGACAAACTGTCAATCCATCGTCGCCCAGGATCTGATACGCGCGCCCTGCGTCAGGGAGGGACGTCGCCATGAGCCTCGCCATCGTCCACTCCCGCGCGCAGGAAGGCGTCTCCGCGCCGCCGGTCACGGTCGAGGTTCACTTGTCCGGCGGACTGCCGGGCACGTCGATCGTCGGGTTGCCGGAGACGGCGGTGAAGGAAGCTCGCGATCGCGTGCGGGTGGCGATACTCAATGCTCGGCTCGACTATCCGGGTCGGCGTGTGACGGTGAATCTCGCACCGGCGGATCTGCCGAAGGACGGTGGTCGTTTCGATCTGCCGATCGCGCTGGGCATCCTTGCGGCGTCGGGGCATCTGCCGCGCGAGGCGTTGCAGTCTCGGGAATTCGTCGGTGAGCTTGCGCTGTCGGGTGAGCTGCGGGCCGTCAACGGCGTACTGCCGGCGCTGCTGTGCGCGCAGGCGGCCGGACGTCAGGCGATCGTGCCGCTCGCGAATGTCGCGGAGGCTTCGCTGATCGACAGTGCGGATGTGCGCGTGGCGGGCAGCCTGCTCGATGTCTGCGCGCATCTGCGTGGCGTTGCGGAGTTGCCGCGCGCGGCGGTTGCGCTGGCGCAGATGGCCGCGGAAAGCGATGCGCGTTCGCGGATCGGTGCCATGGCTGGTGCGTCGGGTGAGGTTTCTGCGGGCGCGAGGGGCATCACCGGCGCGGGATTGCACGCTGGTTCGGGGGCCGCCCCAGGCATGGCTACCGCGACGGCGTCACAGCGCGCGACAGCCACGGCTGCCGAGGCTACAGCGGTGTCTCGTACGCGCCAGCCGCTGCTTGCCGACCTCGCCGATGTCCGCGGCCAGCTGCAGGCGCGCCGCGCGCTGGAGATCGCCGCGGCGGGCGCGCATCACCTTTTGTTCGTTGGTCCGCCCGGTACCGGCAAGACCATGCTCGCAAGCCGCCTGCCGGGCATCCTTCCGCCGCTGTCGGACAGCGAGGCGCTGGAATCCTGCGCCGTACGTTCGGTGGCCGGGCAGGGCGTGGACATCGCGCGCTGGCGCCAGCGTCCGTTTCGCGCGCCGCACCACACCGCGTCGGCGGCCGCACTCGTCGGTGGCGGCTCGAATCCGCGTCCCGGTGAAATCAGTCTCGCCCACCATGGCGTGCTGTTTCTCGACGAGCTCACCGAATTCGACCGGCATGTGCTCGACGTGCTGCGCGAACCGCTGGAAACCGGCCGCATCCTGATCTCGCGCGCGGCGCGCCAGGCCGAGTTTCCGGCCAGCTTCCAGCTCGTGGCCGCGATGAATCCCTGCCCCTGCGGCTACGCCGGCGATCCGCGCGGAAATTGCGCCTGCACGCCGGATCAGGTGCAACGCTATCGCGCGCGCGTTTCCGGCCCGCTGCTGGATCGCCTGGACCTGCAGCTCGAGGTGCCGCGCGTGCCCTTGTCCGAGCTCAACGCCATGAGCGCGAATGGCGAAACCAGCGCGTGCGTCGCACAGCGTGTCGCTTCAGCGCGGCGGCGCCAACTCGATCGCGCGGGCAAGACCAACGCGGTATTGAACACCGGCGAAGCGGAGCGTGATTGTCCGCTGCGCGCGCCGGATCGCGCCTTGCTCGAACGTGCGGTCGACGCGCTGGGCTTGTCGGCGCGCGCCTACCATCGTCTGTTGCGTGTATCACGCACGATTGCGGACCTCGATGCTGCGGAGCGGATTGGCACCGCCCACCTGACCGAAGCGATCCAGTATCGGCACCTGGAAAGGAGGCGCTGAGCCATGAACCGACGGTACGACGAACTTGTTGAGTCTCGTGCGTGGACAGGGGGACGCGCGGCGACTCCCTGATCGCCGCCGCGTGCGATTTGCGCCGCGACCGGACTCACGCGCACGTCGAGATCGCGTCGATGGCCATTCGTGTGACTACGCAGTGCGCGCACCGCTTGCCCGGAGCGGCCGTTTGCGTGACTGCACGGGGCGCGCATCCCCTACCCGGAACGACCGCTCGCGTGACTGCACAGTGCGCACGCCGCCTATCCGGAACGTCCGTTCGCGTGACCGCACGGGGCGCGCACTTGCTTCCCCGAACGGCGGTTTGCGTGACTACGCGGCGCGCTCACTGCTTACTCGGTCGACTGCTCACGCCGTCACCCCTCCGCCCGCCGATGCTTCAACGCCTGCTGCCATAGCGTCTCGATATCGTGCTGCAGCGCCGCGGCTTCGCGCGCCGTGACCACGCCGACGGCGCCGTAGTGTCCGCTGCGCAGTTCCACGCGCTGCAGATGAACCCGGGCGAGCAGCAGGCGCATGAATTCGGCGCCGAGGCCGAGCTTGCGCAGGTGGTCCTGGATGCGCAGCGTGCGCAGGCTGCTGCCGTCGACGACGGCGACGCCGAGCGTGCTGTCGTGGATGTGTTCGGCGCTGCGCGACAGCACCTGTTTCCATTTCAGGCGCAGCACGAACAGCCGCGGCGTGGCTTGCGGGTCATGCAGCACGCCCAGTGCGTCGGACAGCAGGATGCCGCGCTCGACATGGTTGATCACGCCGCTGTCGGCGAGCGCGTCGATCTGTTCGCGCCAGCCCTGCCCCGCACCCGGCAGCAGTTCCTCGACTTTCACTGCGTCGTTGATGCGCGGCAGGTCCAGGCGGATTTCGCAGAACGCGACGAAGCGCGCGCCGTAGGTGGGTGCGCTCGCGGCCCAGGCGATGCGGAACATCGGCGCCCAGCTCCAGTGGCGGAACACATTCATCCAGCCGCGGTTGTCAGGATGCTGCCAGGTGCGTTCCAGATCGAGGTCGTGATAGACCGACTCCATGAGCTGCATGAGCTCCTGGCAGAAATAGAAGCAGCAGCGGAAGTCGGCGCCGACCGGCAGGCGCGTGCGGCGCGCGTAGGGCTTGGCCGCATCGCCGGGCGCCGTCGTGTCGGCGGCGACGAGGTCGGTCCAGGCGGGATAGATCTGCGCGTCGAGAATTGCCAGCGCCGGCGTGCTGCGGAGCTTTTCGAACAGGTGCGACATCGCTTTGCCGTGCGCGGCGAAGCGCTGCTGCAGTCCACCGATCGGCGCGACCCACTGATGGCGCAGCTCGACGAGGATGCGTTCCTTGAGGCCGGAGTCGTGCACGCTGAGTCCCGCGCGCGGCGCGGTCGCCGCATCCGCGCCGGCGCGTTCGAGCGCCGGGATGATGGCCGAGGTCGCGACGAAATCACCGAGGCGGCGATAGCTTTCGAACTGAGCCTCGTCGAAGAACTGGTCGGCGGTGGATTCGTGCGGGAAGCTCGGGTGCGCACTCGAGTAGTGGGCGACGTCGGTGGGCTCGGTGCCGGTCAGCGTCGGCTTGAGATACAGCAGCGTGCCGCTGCTGCCGTCGGCGTAGACGATGCTGCCGACGGCGCAGCTGCGCGGGCTGTAGCCGTCGGCGCCGGGCTTGAGCGCGTTGACGTCGATGCGGATGTCGGCGCCGAAGTCGACGCGGCACTTGTGTACCGCGTTGCCGAGGTCGGCGAAACAGCGTGCCGGATCCGCACCGGCATCGACGCAGAGCACGAAGCGGCAGCGCCGCCGCACCAGTTCGTACAGGCCGAGGTTCTCGAAATGGCCGCCGTCGGAAAGGTATACATAGCGACCGCCGTCGCGCGTGAGGCCGAGCATCTCGGCCAGCAGCCAGCCGGCGGAAAACGGCGCGCTGTCGGCGCCGGGTCTGGTCGGATGGCTGGGATTAGCCAGCCACCAGCCCAGGCGCGCATCGAACAGCGTCAGCAGGAAGGTGACCGCGGGCGAGCTGTGATAGCCCATGTTCGGGCTGACGGCGGCGCCGGAGATCGACACGGCACTGCCCAGCGTCAGCGCGGCGGCGAGCGGGTCGGGCGTGGCGCCAGGAATGGCTGTCGCCGCGGCCCACGGCGCCGGGTCGCCGACCGCGGTTGCGCCGGCGCGCGAGGGCGGCGGGATGTAGCCGCAATAGCCCGGCGTCAGGCAGAACGATGCGGCCTTGCGGTCCTGCCAGTCGAGCTGCTTGGCCGCGACGAGATTCAGCGCCGTGCCGATCAGCGGATATAGCGGCCGGCAGCCGTCATCGCGCTCCATCTCGACCACATCGGCCAGCACGATGTCGTCATGCGGGTCGAAATTCGTGATCGCCTCGGGCTGGCGCTGCGCGTTGCTGGCGCCGAGGTAGCAGCGCACGAGACGGTTGCGATAGAACGCGTTCATGCTGAACTCGTTCACGTTGACCGCGAGGCCGAACAGCAGCCAGATGCCGACGGCAATCAGCGCGACCACGGCGACGACACCGATCTGCGCATTGGCGCTCAGCGCGAGATGGCCCAGGTAGGTCGTCAAATCCCTGTCGGCGCCGGGCGGGCGCCCGTCCCAGCCGCCAACGGTCAGCAGCACCTGCGCGCCGAGACTGATGCCGACGAGCAGGCCGAGCACGAACACCGCCGGCGCGATGCGCACGAGGCGGTCGAGCATGGCCGAGCGAGGCTTCGGTCCGCCGCTGCGCTGGCTGTAGGCCAGCATCACGCCCGAGCCCGAGGTGAACAGCCACGCGACGACGCCGGCCCAGCCGGAAACGGCGCGCCATTTCTCGCCGACGAAGGTCGACAGGTTCAGCAGCAGCCACGGGCCGTAGATCGTCAGCGCGAGCGTCAGCACCATGCCGACGAGCACCAGGCCCGCGGTCTTGCCGCCGACCCGCGCCCACACTTCGCGCTGCAGGTCGCTGAGGGCGTCGCCGGCCAGGCCGACATGCACGACGCCGGTCAGCGTGACCGCGGCGAGAACGAAGGCCGGGCCGATGATCATGCTGTGCCACAGCGTGGCGTCGCTGGCGCCCCAGGGCGCGAGCAGGCGCAGCGTCGCGATGATCGCGAAGCCGCTGAACACCGCGGAGCCGAGCGCGGCGAACAGAAACCGCCACGGATGCTGCTGCAACGGCGCGCGCCACTCGTCGTCGTTGCGACGCAGCCGCGACAGCATGCGATCGAACACGATCCAGATGAGCCAGATCGCCATATACAACGCACCGGTCAGGATGCCGAGCCGCGTTTCCAGCGCCGCCTGCGGCAACAGCGCCAGCGATAGCGTGTCCCACGGTTCGGGCAGGCGCCCGAGCTTGCTAAGACCCGTGGCGCCGAGGAAAGAACCGGCAGCGAGCGAGCTGATGACGACGAGCGCGGCCAGCGCGACGCGCGTGCGCGGCCGCTCGTCGTCGGTTTCGGCGCGCACCGGACGATTGGTCTGCCCGCCGATCCAGCCCAGCAGGACGGCGGCGAACACGCAGAGCAGCCCCGCGACCGACAGCGAGACGCCGGGGGCCGTGCCGGCCCAGCGTGCGACAAAGTGGAACAACAGAATAGGCAGCAGGCTGAGCGCGAGCAGCAGCGCGCACAGCTGCACCTGCACCAGCAGCACATTGCGCACGAAGGTGCCGATCATGCCGAGCGTGTCGCCGGACAGCGGCGATTTGCGCGGACTCAGATAGTTGCTGTACTCGCGCAGGTGCTGGATCGGCTGCTGCGGATCGTCCGCCGCCGTCCGTCCCGGCGCGGCGGCGCGTTCGCGCAAGGTCGAACGCAACACCTCGAACGCGCCGGCGAAGCCGCGGCGCCGGATCAACCCCTGCAGGAAACCGCCGATGTAGCCGCCGCCGGAAATCGTCGACTGATAGTGGAAGCAGCGCAGCAGGTTGTCGCGGGCCAGGGCCTGCAGCACGCCGAGCGAGAACGTCGCGCTGCGGATGCCGCCGCCCGACAGCGCGAGGCCCCAGGCCGAGGCGTCATCGGTGCGGGTCTGGCCGGGCTGCAGACCCAGGATCAGGTCCAGCTCCGCGCGGCGCAGCGCATCCGCATCGATGCCCGGCCCCGGCGCGGGCGGAGTGATCCGCGCCGCCGCGTCCACCACCGCCTGTGTTTCCGTGGAGACCATCGCTTTTCCCCTGCGCGCCGCGGACCGCGGGAGCCTACACCTGAACTCGTCGCGGAACACGCATAGTGCGCAATGTGGTCAAGGCCGCGCCGGCGCCGGCGTCACTGCGGTGCCGCTTCGCGCGCGACCGGTGGCTCCGTCGACGGCGCGGAATCGCGTGCGCCCAGCCGGACGGGTTCGCGTCGCACGCATTGGACAGGGCGCAGCCTCGCCGCGCTCAGCCGCCGGAACGCCGCCAAACCGATGCACGACGCCGCCCACCGACCCGGTACCGCCGATCTCTCACTTCGCGCCGGGCCGCCGCGCGCGTGCGCGATCGAGTTCGATGCAGAGATTCTCCGCGCCTTCGATAAACCGCGGCGAGGACCGTCCCAGCGTCGGCGTCGACAGGGCGACGAGATTGCCCCAGGCCGTCGCGTGCATCGTCGTCAGCGTCTTCCACCCCGCGAGGGCATCCTCGGTCTCGCCATCGTAGGTGACGATGACGTCGGGATTCGCCGCGACGACCGCTTCGCGATTGACCGTGGGCACGGTCGCCGAAAGGTTGCCGAAAATGTTCACCCCTCCGCAAAGTTCGATCGCATCGCTGATCATCTGCCTGCCGTTGATTGTCATCAGCGGACGTTCCCACACCTGATAAAACACGCGAATCGGCGGCCGTCCGGCATATTTGTTGCGCAGCGCGCCGATGCGCTCGTTCAATGCGTTGGCGACCCGCGTCGCCTCGGCCGTCGTGCCGGCGAGCGTGCCCATGTCGATAATCGATTTCGCGATGTCGGCGATCCGCCGCGGCTCGCTGTAGTACACGGGGATGCCGAGGACCTGCAGCTTTTCCAGCACCGCCGCCGAATCGACATGCGACCAGACGATGATCAGATCCGGCTTCAGACTGACGATGCGTTCCATGTTGATCATCGCCGCATCGCCGACCTGTGCGATCTGACTGGCCTCCGGGGGATAGTCCGAATAGCTCGACGTGCCGACCACATAGCGTCCGGCGCCGGCGGCGAACAGCTGTTCGGTCGTGCTCGGCGCGAGGCTGACGATGCGATGTGCCGGCGCGCTCAGCGTGATCGTGCGGCCGGAATCGTCGACGACGCGGATCGCATCGCCGGCGTGCGCGGGGATTGCCAGCGTCGACAGCGCGAGACCGATGACACCTGCATGCAGGGCCAGCCGGGTGATAGTGCCGACGAATGTCGCAGTACGGGGCATGGCGTGTCCTTGATCAGGCGGTCGTCTACGGCCGCGGCATGCTGCGCGTGCGGTCGGCAATGAAAAAAACCTCGCCGTCGACGAGCTTCTCGGAGATCGGGTGGCGGAACGCCGCCGACAGCGAGGCGCCGCTCATGACGTCGCGAATCGGTCCGTGCACCAGCGTGCCGTCCCCGAGCAGCAGGATGCCATGGGTCGAATACTCGTACGCGAGGTTGGTGTCGTGGATCGAGTAGACGATGGCCTTGCCGTCGCGCGCGAGCGCGTTGAGATGGGCGAGCACGAGAATCTGGTGATGCAGATCGAGCGATGCGGTCGGCTCGTCGAACAGCATCACGTCGACCTGCTGTGCGAGCAGTGTCGCGATGGCCACGCGCTGCCGCTCGCCGCCGGACAAGGTCGTGGCATCGCGTCCGACGAAATCGCTCATGCCGACAGCGTCCAGCGCGGCGAGCGCGACCGAGCGGTCTTCATCGCCGCCCCATTCCCAGAGCGAGAGCCGCGGATGACGCGCGGACAGCACGACATCCAGGACCTTGCTGCTGAACGCGTCGCTGATGGTCTGCGGCATGAACCCGCGCGTCCGGGCCAGTTGCAGGGGGTCCATACGCGATGCGTCGCGTCCGGAAAACGCCACCGTTCCCTGGTAAATCCGCTGCAGGCCGGCGAGCGCCTTCAGCAGCGTGGACTTGCCGCTGCCGTTGGCACCGAGAACGCACCACATTTCGCCGGCGTTGACGCGCAGGTCGAGCGCGCGGATCAGGTCGCGGCCGGCCACGCGCAGGCCAAGGTCGTGCAGTTCGATGCGGGGCGATCCGGACGCGTCGGTCATGGCTCAGCGTCCGCGCAGCAGCAGCGTCAGGAATGCCGGAACGCCGACGAACGCGGTCACGACGCCGACCGGCAGCTGCTGCGGATCGACGATCGTGCGTGCGATCGTGTCGGCCACCACGAGCAGCCCGCCGCCCGCGATCGCGCACGCCGGCACGAGCACGCGCTGGTCGTTGCCGATCAGAAGCCGCAACGCGTGCGGCACGACCAGGCCGACGAAGCCGATCGTCCCGGCCGTCGTGACGGCGGTCGCCGTCGCTATCGATGCGGCGACGAAGATCAGGCTCTTGAGCGGGCCGACGCGTACGCCGAGGGTTGCCGCGACGGCGTCGCCGCGCAGCAGCACGTTGAACTGGCGCAGCAGTGGCCCGACCGCGAGCAGCAGCACGGCCAGCGCGATCAGCACCGGCGCGTAGCTCTGCACGCCGCCGAGATCGCCCATCGCCCAGAACAGCATGCCGCGCAGATTCCGCTCGGGCGCGAGCACGAGGATCAGCGTCACCACGGCGCCCCAGCCGGCCGCGAGCATCACGCCGGTCAGGATCAGCCGTGGCGAATCGACGACCGTGGTGGAAATCCGCAGCCGCGCCAGATCGCGGCTGGCGAGCACGAAAACCAGCAGGCTCGAAGTGAGCGCGCCGGCCGCCGCGCTCGCGGTCACCGCGAACACGCCCGCGCCGAGCAGCATGGCGCCGAGCGCGCCGACCGCCGCGCCGCTAGACAAGCCGAGGATGTACGGATCCGCGAGCGGGTTTCGCAGCAGCACCTGCATCAGGCAGCCGGAGACTGCGAGCAGGCCACCCGTGCCGAACGCCGCGAGCGCCCGCGGCAGTCGCAACTGGTATACCGCCGTGGCGGTGAGCGTATCGCCGTGCCCGAACAGCGCCGCCACCGAATCGCGCACCGTGATGTCGCTGCTGCCGATGAACAGCGCGGCGAGCAGCGCGGCGATCGAGCCGACGAGCAGCACGGTCCAGATCCCGACGGCGCGCGCGAAGGTCGCGGGCTGGTACTCGGGGGAACTTCCGTGTTTTGCGCTCACGTTCCATTTCCTCGTTCGGTGGACGGCAGGCCGCCGGACGTATCACGTTCCTGGCGTCCGGACGGTCCGGCGTCGTGCCGCAGGAGTTCCTCGGCGGAGCGCTGCGCCCGCCACAGTGCGGCATAGCGCGTGCATCTTCCAGGGCGCGTGCGGCACTCCGGCCCGGCTGTGCACGCCGCAGGGGTGCTCGGATGCGAGACGGCGATGGGTCATGCCCGCGATTGTAGGTGCCCCGGCGCAGGCGCGTTAGCATGGGCGCGGATTCCGCGACGGGACTGCGCGTGACCGAGAACTCATCCCCGATGGCGTCCGCCCCGGTGACCGACTGCGATCTGCTCGTGGTCGGCGGCGGCATCAACGGCGCGGGCATTGCGCGCGATGCGGCCGGGCGCGGCCTGCGCGTGGTGCTGTGCGAACAGCACGACCTCGCCTCGCATACCTCTTCGGCGAGCACCAAGCTGATTCACGGCGGGCTGCGCTATCTGGAGTTCTACCAGTTCGGCCTGGTGCGCAAATCGCTGCAGGAACGCGAGGTGCTGATCGACGCGGCGCCGCACCTGATCCATCCGCTGCGCTTCGTCATGCCGCATGCGCCGCATCTGCGGCCGGTATGGATGATCCGGCTCGGCCTGCTGCTCTACGACCATCTGGCGCGACGGCGCCGCCTGCCCGCGTCGGGCCTCGTCGACCTGCGCAGCCATGAAGCCGGCTCCGCCCTGCTGCCGGATTTCACGCGCGGATTCGTCTACTCCGACGGCTGGGTCGATGACGCACGGCTCGTCGTCGTCGCCGCCAAGGACGCCGCCGAGCACGGCGCGACGGTGCTGACGCGCACGCGCTGCGCCGCCTTGCGCCGCGCTGCGGATCACTGGCACGCGCAACTGCTGCGCGCCGACGGAACCGGTCTCGCGCTGCGCGCGCGCGCCGTAGTCAACGCGACCGGGCCCTGGGTCGTGCAGTTCCTGCGCGAGATCGCGAACCTGCCAGCGCGCCACGACATCCGCCTGGTTCGCGGCAGCCACATCATCGTGCCGCGCCAGTTCAACCACGCCCAGGCTTACGTATTCCAGGGCGAGGACCGCCGCATCGTGTTCGCGCTGCCCTACGAAGATGCGTTCACGCTGATCGGTACGACCGAGGCCGACGTCGCCGACGATCCGGCCGCGGCGCAGATCGCACCCGACGAGATCGAGTATCTGTGCACGCTCGCCAACCGCTATTTCCGCGCGCCGCTGAGTGCTGCCGACGTCGTCGCGAGCTACAGCGGCGTGCGCCCGCTGTTACGCGATGACGAGACCAATCCCTCCGCCGTCACGCGCGACTACGTGCTCGATATCGATGCCGACGGTCCGCCGCTGCTGTCGGTATTCGGCGGCAAGATCACCACCTTCCGCCGCCTCGCCGAAGAAGCCGTCGACGCGCTGGCCGCGGCGCTGCGTCTGTCCGCGCCCGCGTGGACGCGGCATGCCCATCTGCCCGGTGGCGATCTGCCCGACGCCGACTTCGCGCGCTTCGAACACGACCTCGCCCACCGCTGCCCGTGGCTGCCGCCGCCGCTGCGCGCGCGGTATGCGCGGGCCTACGGTTCGCGCGTGCTGCGCGTGCTGGGCACCGCGAAGCGTCTCGACGATCTCGGCGAGGAAGTGCTGCCGCAGCTGTATGCCGCCGAGATCGACTATTTGTGCCGCGAGGAGTGGGCGCAGACGGCACAGGACATTCTCTGGCGACGCAGCAAGCTGGGATTGCATCTGCCGCCGGATGCGCCGGCACGGCTTGACGAGTGGATGCAGCGCGTGCGAATCGACAGCACCGGCCATTGAGTAAGGCCGGGATCCCGTTCCCGGCCAGCGTGCCAGTGACGCTGCGCCGTCACGCCGCGCGCGCGGCTCACGCGCCGGTCGGTCAGGACTTCGCCGTGCCGCAGCTCGCGCGCAGCTTCAGCGCCTTGGCGATCTCGCGCCAATCGAACGCGCCGACGCCCTGGTCGTCATGCACCGCATAGAACACGCCGTCTGGAAAACGTGTCGTGCCTTTCTGGTGCAGCCAGATGCCGTCGGTATTGGCGACGGTTTCTCCGGCAAAGGCACCGAGGTGTTCCAGCGTCACGCGATCGAAAATGTGGAATAGCGAGCGATCTTTGAACTGGTCGGTCGCGATCCAATAGCCGCTGCCGTCGGCGCACTGCCACAGGGCAAGGCCTTCGGCCTGGGCCTTGAACAGACGCAGGCCCAGCGTGCGGCCACGGTAGCGGCCGGCGAGATCGTACTCGCGCACGGCGGTGCCGGTGACGGTGTCTTCCTCGGCGATCAGCAGTCGATCGTGGCGGCTGTCGCCCCAGAGCGATTCGGGAATGCGGATCGCACCGGCCGCGTCCGTGTCGCCGATAGCGCCGCGCAGCGTCGCGGCGACTTTCGCGTCGGCGATGCGGACGGAATAGCGCCGCACGCGCCGATCGAGCTGCGTCAGCGGCGGCACGATGTCGTCGCCCTTCGCGTCCTTGCCGGCCATATAGGCGTCGCTGACGAGGACGTCGTAGCCGCCACCCTCGGCGGCGCGCAGCCAGATGCCATAGGGCTGCTGCAGCTCGGTCTGGCCGAAGCTGCCGAGGGATTCGAAGCCCGGCAGGCGCAGCACCTGCACGCGGCGATTGTTCCGTTCGACGACGAACAACAGATCGTCCGTGATGAAGATGCCGTTGGGCCGGTCGAACTGTCCCGCTGCCGTGCCAGGCGTGCCGACGACACCCGCGGCCGCGCCGCTGTCACCGTCGTAGCGCATGAGGCGGCCGGTCTTCTTCGCCGTCGCGAGCAGCACGGCGGTACCGTTCGGAGCCAGCCACACGGCCGGCGAGTCGACGTTGTCTTCCGGCGTCAGCGGTGTGACGAAACTCTCCCGCACGGTCGCGTGCGCAACACCCGAGGCGGACAGCAGCGGATCGACGATGGCCCGCTCGTCAGGCTCTTTCGTCGCCGTCGACGCGGTCGTCGCCGGCGCGACCGTACACGCGTTGAGCACGACGCCGATCAGCGCTGCGGCCAGCGGCAGGCGCAGGTACATGGGCTTCCCCCGAATCAAAGAGACGGCGCTTTTAGCAGTTCCACATGACGGATTTTTTGCAGCAACATGAAAGCCGCCGACAAGTCGATATATGCTTTTGATTTTGGAGCCCCCTTGAGTGAAGGGGTGAAGAGTGATCGATCAGAACCGCAGGTTCTTATCACTCTGAACGCCCAACGGGCCGGACCGGCCAAACGCCTGCGCAGCCGGCGTTTGGCGGGGTTGTGGAGATCTGGTGCTGAGTACAGAAGCGACAGTGCCAGGCCTTGTTCAGAGTTTCCCTAAGCGCGCTGTCACGCGGTCGCCATCTACCGACACTACAACTCCTGATCTTTTTCAGGGGATCCGGACCATGACCAAGCGACTCTTGGCGCTGGCGCTGCTCAACGCGCTGGCCACGGCGGCTTTCGCGGAAACCGTTGTGGATGCGGCCGCCGCGCCCGATCCGGCCACGGCGACGGAACTCGACAAGGTGATCGTCACCGGCGAGATCACCTACCGCGACCGCACCGACGATACCGCGCCCGTGCTGGTCTACGATCTCGACTACTTCCAGCGCTTCGAGCCGCGCACGGTCGGCGACATGCTCAAGCGCGTGCCGAGCGTGAGCTTCATCTCCGACGTGCTCGAATACGACGGCGCGCGCCTGCGCGGCCTCGATCCGGGCTATACGCAGATCCTCATCAACGGCAAGAAGGTGCCCGGTGGCGGCGACGACCGCTCGTTCTTCGTCGACCGCATCCCGGCCGAAGTCGTGGAGCGGATCGAGATCGTGCGCAACGCGAGCGCAAACCGCTCTGGCGACGCGATCGCCGGTGCGATCAACATCGTGCTGCGCGACGCCTATGAATTCGACGGCGGCTACGTGCGCGCCGGCATCTCGCATTTCGACGATGGCGAGATCAAGCCGACGGCCGCGATCGTCGCGAGCGGCGAACTCGCCGGCGGCCGCATCCTCGCCGGTGTCAGCCATCAGGGTCGCTACAACCCGAAGGAGAAGGTCAGCCTGCGCTACGACGAGCCGGGCGGCGACTTTGACAATCGCGAAGACCAGGACGATACGCGCGACGGTACCGACGATTCGTTCAATCTTTCGTACGTGCGTGAAGTCGGCGCGGGCAAGCTCGCTTTGTCGGGCCTGTTCGTGCGCACCGACCGCACCGAGACTGAGCATTCGCTGGAATACAACGACCGCACCAGCACGTCGCGCGACAACCTGCTCTCGGTCAACGACCAGGTCGCCGACATTCGCCAGCAGAACTACGCGCTGCAGGGCGAATACGGCATCGAGCACGCCGACGGCGGTAAGACCGAGCTGTCGTTCAACCTGGCGCGCATGACCGACGACACCCGCAACGTCGAGGAAGAGATCGGCTATGACGACGAAGACACGCCGCCGTCGTTCGACGAATACGAAGGCGCGCTGGAGTTCTCCGATCTGCGCGACCGCGAGAACGGGCTGACCGTGTCGCACTCGCTCGCGGTCGGCGCGGCGAAGATGGAATTCGGCATCGACTATCTGCGTAAGCAGCGCGATTTCGCGCTGCGCGTCAGCGAGGTCGATACCGACGAGGAAGGGGAGCCGCTGCCGCCATACGTGGAATTCGACCTCGAGCGCAGCACCATCGACGAACGCCGCGTCGATCCGTACCTGATGTTCACCGGCAAGGGCGGCGCGCTCGCCTGGGAAGCCGGCCTGCGCTACGAAACGACGCGCGGCCGCATCGAGTCCGCCGAGGGTCGCTGGGACAAGGACTACAACCTGCCGCTGCCGTCGGCGCACCTGCGCTGGGATCTCGGCGATGCGGATCGCCTGAACTTTTCGGTCGCGCGCAGCGTGCGCCGGCCGAACTTCAATTTCCTGCTGCCGGTACTGCGCGAAGGCGAATACGGCGACAACGATTTCATCGGCAATCCCGATCTCGAGCAGGAAAAGGCCTGGGGCGTGGACCTCGGCTTCGAGCATCGCCTCGGCAAGCGCGGTGTCGTCGGCGTGAACCTGTTCTACCGCGACGTCAAAGACCTGATCGAGCTGACCAACACGGGCAATCCCAGCGAGACCTCGCTCGAGGATTTCGAAGACGAAGTCACCGAGTTCCTGGAAGGCAACCCGGGCGCGACGCCACAGACGCCGGGCTATCCGGTGCTCGATCCGGACAGCTTCCTGTACTCGGCCGCGAACGTCGGCGACGGCGAGGTGTACGGCGTGGAATTCGATCTTTCCACGCCGCTGACGGCGCTGGGTCTGCCCGACACCGGCGTATTCCTCAACTATTCCTGGCTCGACAGCAAGGTCAATGACGCGCTCGGCGGGCGCCGCTTCAACGACCAGGCGCGGTCGGTGCTCAACGTCGGCTTCATCCAGGACCTGCCATCGCTGGATGCCAATTTCGGCGCGAGCTACCGGCGCCAGGGCAGTGCCTACGGACGCCTGCTCGCCGAGGAAGTCGAGACGCGCTACGGCGCCGATCTCGAAGCCTTCGTCGAGAAGCGCTTCGGCACGCAGTGGTCGATACGCATCACCGGCACCAACCTGCTCAACGCGTCGAAGGATGAAATCTTCCACAAGTTCAATACGCTGGGCGAACAGATCGAGCGCGACTACGACGAGTACGAGATCGAAAGCGAGAAGGCCGGGCCGGTCTATCAGTTCGTCGCGCGCTACGCCTGGTAGGAACCCATGACGCCGCGGCGCCCGGGACAGGGCGCCGCGACGGCGATTACACTGCGCCGCTGCTTCGCTGCGAATGGCGGTTCATGAGTTCTTCGCGTCTGCTGCGCCTGCTGCAAACCCTGCGTCCGGCCGAACTCGGCCTCGCGCGGGAACGCTGTGTCGTCTGCGGATCCGGCTGGCTGCTGCGCCTGGCGCGCAGCGAACTCGGCGTGCGCTGCCCGCGCTGCGGCGCGAGTGCGGTGACGCAATCGCTGGCCGGCGTGATTCGCACCGAGCTGCCCAGGCTCGCCCATGCCTCGGTCTATGAAATGTCCGCACAGGGTCCGCTGGTCGCGTTCCTGCGCCGGCATGCCGCGACGCTGACGACGAGCGAACTCCTCGACGGCGTCGAACCCGGCGAATCGCGCGACGGCGTGCTGTGCCAGAACGTGGAAAGTCTGACCTTCGCCGACGCGAGTTTCGACCTGTGCACGTCGAGCGAAGTCTTCGAGCATGTCGAGGATGACGCAGCCGGCTTTCGCGAAGTGCATCGCGTGCTGCGCCCCGGCGGGCGCTTTCTCTTCACCGTGCCGCTGCACGACAGCGCGGATACCGTCGAGCGCATGACCGTACGCGACGGCCGGCGCGTCGCGCTGTTGCCGCCGATGTATCACGCCGACCGCTACCGCGGCGCGACCGTCCTCGTGCAGCGCGACTACGGCCGCGACATCGTCGAACGGCTGCGCGATGCGGGCTTTGCCGACGCGCGCATCGCACGGCCAGAGCAAGCGTTGTTCGGCCATGCGCGGCCGGTCATCGCTGCGGTGCGCGCCGGTTGAGGCGCGTGGCGCGCCGAAGCGACGCGCGCATCGTGCGGGCGGTGAAGCACATCCGGACCGCACGCGTAGAATCGCCGCATCGAAGCACCGGCGGATGACGATGGCGGCAGACGATGCCCGCATTCCCGCGCAGGACGACAGCGACGGCGGTCTGCGCGCGATCCTGCGTAACCTGCGGCATTCGCCGCTGCCGCCGGCGGTGCTCGCCGTCGTGGTCGCGACCGAAGGCTCGACCTATCGCAAGGCTGGCGCGCTGATCCTGCTGCCGCAGCACAGCGCCCGCGTCGGCTGGCTTTCCGGCGGCTGCCTCGAGGCGGAACTGGAGCAGGCCGCGGCGCGCGTACTGGCGCAGGGCAGGGCGCAACACCTGCGGCTGGACACGCGCGGCGATGATGATCTGCTGTTCGGCTCGTCCTCGGGGTGCCGCGGCGTGGTGGAGCTGCTGCTGCTGCCGCTAGCCGAAGCGGCACCGCTGCTCGCCGCCTTGCGGAGCCTGGAGCACGAGCCGAACCTGCAACTGGAACTCGCCGTCGACGGCAGCGGCGTGGCGCGCGCGGACACGCAGCAGTGGCACTGGCCCGCGTCCGGCGCGACGGATGCGGCACCGCGCTGGCGCCTCGCGCTGCGCGCGCCACCGCGCCTGCTGCTGCTGGGTGCCGGGCCGGAATCCGCACCGCTGCTGCGCCTCGCGCATCTGCTCGGCTGGTGCGTCGAAGTGGTCGAATCGCGTGCGCGCTGGTTCGGCCTGCTGGCCGGCGCGGATGCGCATCATGCGGAGCCGGCGGCGCTGCCGGCGTTGCTCGCGACACAGCGCTTCGCCGCCGCCGTCGTCATGAGTCACCATTATTCGCGCGATCTGGAATTCCTGCAGCACTGCGCGCACAGCGCCATCGCCTGGATCGGCCTTCTCGGTCCGGTAGCGCGGCGCGATGCGCTGCTCGCCGAACTCGATGCGGCGACGCGCGACCGGCTGCTGCCGCGATTGCAGGCACCGGTCGGGCTGCGCCTCGGCGGCGAAGGTCCCGAGGCGATCGCGCTGGCCATCGTCGCCGCGCTGCAAGGTCAGGGTGTGGCGGCGTGATGCCGCGCCATGGCGTGGTCGTGCTCGCCGCCGGCGCATCGAGGCGCCTGGGCCAGCCCAAGCAATTGATCGAGATCGATGGTGAGACGCTGCTGCACCGTGCGACACGTGCCGCGCTGGCGACGCAGCCGGCGGATCTCGTCGTCGTGCTCGGCCATCAGGCCGCGCTGCTGGCAGCGGCCGTGTCGGATCTGGACGTGCGCTGCATCGGCGCGACGTCGTGGCAACACGGCATGGGGCATTCCTTGCGCAGCGGAGCCGATGCGCTGGATCCGGACTGCAGCGGTGTGCTGGTCGTGCTGTGCGACCAGCCGGCGCTCGATGCGGCGCATCTGCGGCAGCTGGTGGCGTGCTGGCGCGAAGCACCCCGTGAAGCTGCTGCGAGCGGCTACGCGCAGACTGTCGGCGTGCCGGCACTGCTGCCGCGCGGCTGGCTGCACGGCGTGGAATTCGCCGGCGATCGCGGCGCACGCGGATTGCTGCGGACGCGTGCGACGGAAACGCGTGTCGTCGTGAACGAGGCGCTGGCGCGCGACATCGACCTGCCCGGCGATTTACCGACGGACGACGATGCATAGCGCTGCTATGACGAGCATTTCTGCAACATGCAGAGCGGGCACATCGAGCGGCCGATCAATGACTGCGCACGCTGGTCCGCGCCCGTGTCGTATCGGCGCAAAACCATTTGACGGATTCGGCCATCTTCGCGGCGATTGAGTGCAAAAAGCGCTTGTGCCATGTCAAAAGTCATACGACTTTTGTCCTATTCAATCGGCTCGGCGGCGACCGGATAATGCCTACCAACCGATCGGTCAGTTAGTTAGCGCCTGTGGTCCCTACCCTGCTGGCATCCGCGTACGAGGCCTCCGAGAAATCGGCATTGACGCGGATCCTGGTCGAAGCCGAAGTCCTGTTTGCGGAACGCGGTTTCGATGGAGTATCGATCAACGAGGTCGCACTGGCCGCCGGGGTTTGCAAGGCCAATGTGTTCCATCATTTCGCGACCAAGCAGGAACTGTATGAGCGTGTGCTCACCCAGGCCTGCGATATTTTCGGCAGGTCGCTCGATGCGCTGGAGCTCAAGGAGCAAGGTCTGGCGGCTCGCCTGCGCCGGCTGGTGGAGTGGCACAACGCCTTCCTGCACCAGCGTCCGCATGGCACGCGGCTGATCTTGCGCGAGTTGACGGGTTCGCCGACGGTGCTGGAACGCAGTCCGGTGTTTCCGCTGATTCAGCGCAACTTCGATCGCGTCGTGGGGCTGTTGAGCGAAGTGTCGGACGAGTTGCGCGAGGGCATCAGCCCGGCTCTGGTAGCCAAAGTGGTGCTTTCGCTCAACCTGTTCGGTTTCCAGACCGAGCGCGTCAACGAAAAATTGATGGTGGCTGGTTCGCTGGCAACACGACCAGAACTGCAGCGGCAATGGTTGGATCTGCTGCTGCACGGAATCGAAGCGCCGAGCTAGCCACTTGCGACAACGCGGCAATGGACGGCCGTCACAGGACTCCCTGGCCCGACCGTCCGTGCTCCTCCCTGCCCTCCGTTGCCTGGTGGACGGGTCAGGGAAACTGGCAAGAGATGTAAATTTGTAAGGGACTTGAAGACGCACGACGCGTCCCCAGTTCTCGCAATACCCGGGTTCCCCGCCTGCCCGGTACCGGCTGACTCCCTCCTCCCCCCCCGATCACCGGTACCGGGTCAGGCACCTTGCCTGGCCCGCTTTGTTTCCAGGCCCGCCGATGGTTCATTCGGCCGCCTGCCCCTCTCCTCTGTATCTCTCTGCGGCGCCTATCGCGGGCCATCATGCGCGCGTGTGCGCCACACGGTGCCTCTGACGAACGGGCATCTTTGTGGGACGGGCCTTGCCAATAGAAAGCCCGGCACGAAGCCGGGCTCGGAGTGTCGCGACGCAAAGTCGCGGGGAAGGATCGATCAGAAGCTCAGGCGCGGACCGACCAGGAACGACTTGTCGTTCTCCGCTACGCGGGCTTCTGCGACCAGGCCGAAGTTCTGCGTTAACTTGTATTGGCCGGAGACGCCGAGCGAGCCGTTGCCGTCGGTGCGGTCGAGCTTTTCATAGCCGAGCCACGCAGCGCCTTCGAACTTCGGCGACAGCGCGGAGCGGATGCCGACGCGTGCGCCGTAGCCGTCGTTGTCGAACGTGGTGTTCTTGACGTAGGCGACGTCGGTGAACAGGTCGGTCTGGTCGCCGACCGGCGTGTGGTAGCCGACGCCGAGGTACCAGGATTTCAGGTCATCGACGAGCGGCGTGTCGACATTGACCTGGTTCCAGCCCGCGATCACGTTGAAGTTCGCGCCGAGTTCGCCGGAGCCGCGGACGGCAACGCCATTGGCATTGTCGAAATTGTCGGGATTGACGTGCACGTAATCCGCTTCGAGCCAGGAGTAGCTCAGGTCCGCGGCCTGCGAAGCGAACGGCAGGGCCAGCAGCGAAGCAAGCACGAGGGCAGTACGTTTCATTTTGGTCTTCCTAGTTTGCTTTAACAGACGGCTTTATCGCCGTGAAAAACAAACTATGGTGCGGTGCGGTCAAACCAACCCACGACCATCGGCCAGATTTACGCCGGATTCATGACGCTGAACTGCACATTGAAAACTAGAGTGATCCTTCAAAACCCATCTGCCGCCAGGCTTCGTACACGACGACGGCAACGGCGTTGGAAAGATTGAGGCTGCGGTTGTCCGGCCGCATCGGCAGGCGCAGGCAACGATCCGGCGGCAGCGTGTCGAGCAGGGCCTGCGGCAGTCCGCGGGTCTCGGAACCGAACATCACCGCATCGTCGCGGCCGAACTGCACGTCATGCGGTCGCGCCGTACCGCGCGTGGACAGCGCGAACACGCGCGTGGGCGCGACATCGCCCAGGAAGGCGGCGAAATCCTCGTGCACGCGCAGGTCGACGTATTCGCGATAGTCGAGGCCGGCGCGGCGCAGACGCGCATCGTCGAGGTCAAATCCCAGCGGACGGATGAGGTGCAGGCGCGCGCCGCTGTTGGCGCACAGCCTGATCACGTTGCCCGTGTTTGGCGGAATCTAGGGTTGGTGCAGGACGACATGCAGCATCACGGGATTATCGCTGCGGTCGCCGGGAGAGGCCAGACGGACGCCCATGACAGTCTTGCGCGCGCCATTGCGTCCTCGGTGCACAAGCGGCCGCCGGTGCGGTCGATCCGGGAACCTCGATGCGCAATACATTCTTCTTGTCGGCGCTGCTCGTACTGGCGTCTTCTTCGCTGCCTGTCGCCAGCGCTGATACGGCCGCGGTCCAGCAGCGCGGCCGCGAGTTGCTGTTCCAGTCCGGCTGCCACGATTGCCACACGCCCGGCTTTGCCATGAACGGCGGACAGGCGCCGGAATCCGTGTGGCTCATCGGCGACCAGCTCGGCTGGAACGGCCCATGGGGCACGAGTTATCCGACCAATCTGCGCCTGCGCCTGAATACGCTGAGCCGCGACGAATGGCGTGCGTATGCACGCGTCATGAAGGCGCGACCGCCGATGCCGTACTGGGTCCTCAACCGCATGAGCGATGCGGACCTGGATGCGATCTGGTTCGTCGTACAAGCCCTGGGCAAGGCCGGCGTGCCGGCGCCGGACGCGCTGCCGCCGGGTGCGGAGCCGGCCGGTCCGGCGGTGCGTTTTCCATCGCCGCCGCCGGCTGTCGCCAACGCCGGCCGCTGACGCGAAGCCTGCACGGCCAGGCAATTCCGCAACGCTTTCGTGTGATGCGCGGTGTTGCAGTTACCACGCCAGCTCGCGGCCGTCTTCGCTCGCGATGAAACGGCCCGCGTCGCCGGCGTCCAGCGCAAGGATCCGCTCGATCAGCGCGTTCGCCGCCTGCTCCACGCTGAAGGTCGCATTCGCGCCGCCCATGTCGGTCTGCACCCAGCCCGGGTGGAAGCTCGCCACGGCGATGCCCTGGGGCGACAGCTCGGCGGCGAGCAGGCGCGTGACCATGTTCAGCGCTGCCTTGGTCATCGCGTAGCTCGGCGTGCGGAACGTGTCCGTTGCTGCGAGTGAGCCCATGATCGAAGAGATGTTCGCCACGCGCGCGCCGGTCGCCTGCTGCAACAGCTCGGCGCAAGCCTGGGTCAGCAGCAGCGGCCCGCAGGCATTGACTGCGAAGCTCTCGGCCATCGATTTCGCGTTGACCTGGCCGAAGCGCTCGCCGGACACGAGCAGGCCGGCGTTGTTGATCAGCAGGTCGAGCTGGTCGGTGACGATGCGCGCCTCGCCGACGAACGCGGCGATGGAACGTTCGCTGGCCACGTCCAGCGGCATCACATGCAGGCGGCCCGGATGGGCGCCGGCGAGTTCGGTCAGACGCAAGGCCTGGGTCTTGCGGCAGCCGGCGATCACGCGCCAGCCGCGGCTCAGCAGTTGCTGCACCAGTTCAAGGCCCAGCCCACGATTGGCACCGCTGACGATGGCGATCGGCATGCGCGACTCCGTGCAGTGATGTCAGCGCATGCTGGGGCAGCACTGCGGCGCACGCAACCTCTGCCGTACCGCACACGGCGAACTTTCGCCCGTCGGGCGCGGTCAGGCACGCAATTGCGTGCTGCGGCCGGCGTCGTTAGCCTCCGGCGGTTCGCCCCGGCGATTTCCTATGGAGCACTTCATGCGCAAGACGCTAGCCCTCGCCATCGGCCTGCTGTTCATGGCCGGCCGCACCTTCGCCGGCGCGGCCGACGCCATCGATATCCCGTTCGAGAAATTCCAGCTCTCCAACGGCCTCACCGTGGTCGTGCACGAGGACCGCAAGGCGCCGGTGGTCGCGGTCGGCGTGTGGTATCACGTGGGCTCCAAGGACGAGCGTCCCGGCAAGACCGGCTTCGCTCACTTGTTCGAGCATCTGATGTTCCAGGGCTCGGAAAATTTCCGTGACGAATTCTTCCGCCCGCTGGAACAGGTCGGCGCGACCGACCGCAACGGCACCACGAATGCCGACCGCACCAACTATTTCGAAACCGTGCCGACCACGGCGCTGGACATGACGCTGTGGCTGGAGTCCGACCGCATGGGCCATCTGCTCGGCGCGATCGACCAGAAGGTGCTCGACGAACAGCGCGGCGTGGTGCAGAACGAAAAGCGCCAGGGCGACAACGAGCCCTACGGTCTGGCCTACGAACGCATCCTGCGCGCCAGCTTTCCCGAAGGTCATCCGTATCGCTGGGACACCATCGGCTCGATGGACGATCTCAACGCGGCCAGCCTCGATGACGTCAAGCAGTGGTTCCGCGACTACTACGGCGCGGCCAACACCACGGTCGTGCTGGCCGGCGACATCGACATCGCCACGGCCAAGGAAAAAATGCAGAAATATTTCGGCGCGATCGGCTCCGGTCCGCCGCTCGCGCGGCGCGAGGCCTGGGTCGCGCCGCGCACCGACTCGTCGCGCGACGTCGCGCAGGATCGCGTCGCTCAGGTACGCATCTATCGCAGCTGGAATGTGCCGCAGCGCTATACGGCGGACCTGAACCGGCTGCAGATCGCCGCGGCGATCCTCGGTGGCGGCAAGACCTCGCGCCTGTACGAGCGCCTGATCTATCGCGAGCAGCTGGCCGATTCCGTCGGCGTCAGCATCGAACCGATGGAGCTGGCGAGCCTGTTCGGCCTCGATGTCGACGTGAAGCAGGGCGTCGATCCGGCGCGCGTGGAGCAGGTCATCGCCGAGGAATGGCAACGCTTCCTCGACAAGGGGCCGACCGAGGAAGAGCTCAAGCGCGTGAAAACCTCGATCCTGGCCGGCGTCGTGCGCAGCGTCGAGAAGGTCGGCGGTGGGGGCAAGGCGCGCACCCTGGCCGAGGGTCAGGTCTTCAACGACGATCCCGCCTCGTACAAGGCAAGTCTCGCGCGCCTGGATGCGGCCACCGCCGCCGATGTCCACAACGCCGCAAAAGTCTGGATTGCGCGCGGTGACTACACGCTCGTCGTGGAACCGTTCGCCGACTACAGCGTCGCAACCGAAAGCGTGGACCGCAGCAAGGGCCTGCCCACGGTCGACCGATTCCCGGATCTGAGCTTCCCCGCGATCGAGCGCGGCACGCTGCGCAACGGCATCGAGGTCGTGCTGGCGCGCCGCACGTCGCTGCCGGTCGTGCAGTTGAGCCTGCAGTTCGACGGCGGCTATGCCTCCGATCAGGGCCGGAAGCTCGGCACCGCGTCGTTCGCCATGGCCATGCTCGACGAAGGCACGCGCTCGCTCGATGCGCTGCAGATCGCCAAGCGCCAGGAAGAACTCGGCGTCGGCATCAGCGCCGGTGCCGGCCTCGATGCGGCGGCCGTCTCGATGGACGCGTTGAAGGCGCAGCTCAAGCCCTCGTTGGCCCTGTTCGCCGAGATCGTGCGCAATCCCGCATTCGCATCGACCGACATGGAGCGCGTGCGCGGCCTGTGGCTGTCGAGCATCGCGCAGGAACGCACCCAGCCCGTATCGATCGCGCTGCGCCTGCTGCCGCCCCTGGTCTATGGCGAAGGCCATCCGTACGCGATTCCGCTGACCGGCTCGGGCACGGTGGAGTCGGTCCGCTCGCTGACGACCCAGGATCTGGCCGACTACCACCGCGATTTCATCCGTCCCGACAACGCCCGCATCATGGTGGCCGGCGATACCACGCTCGCGGAAATCACGCGCGAACTCGATGCCGTGTTCGGCGACTGGAAGGCGCCGGCGGCGGAGCTGAAGAAACCGGCCGTCGGTCAGGTCGTGCAGCCGTCCAAGCCGCGCGTCTTCCTGATGGATCGCCCCGGCGCGCAGCAGTCGCTGATCCTCGCCGGCGAAACCGCGCCGTCCTCGCGCGCGAAGAACTATCTCGAGATCGGCACCATGAACACGATCCTCGGCGGCAGCTTCACCCCGCGCCTCAACATGAACCTGCGCGAAGACAAGCACTGGGCCTACGGCGTGCGCAGCCTGATGCCGTCGGCCGAAGGGCCGGGCCTGTTCCTGCTGTACGCGCCGGTGCAGACCGACAAGACCGCCGAGTCGATCCAGGAACTCATCAAGGAAGCGCGCGACATCAACGGAGCGCGACCGATCACGCGCGAAGAAATCGACAAGGTGCGCAACAACGACATACGCGAATTGCCCGGCCGCTTCGAGACCACGACGTCGGTACTTGGCGCCGTCGTCGACATCGTGCGCAACGGTCGTCCGGACGATTACGTGCAGACGTTCAAGCAGCGCGTCGAAGGGCAGAAAGAAGACGACATCCGCGCCGCCGCGCGCGAAGTCATCAAGCCCGACGCGCTGACCTGGGTCGTCGTCGGTGATCTTTCGAAGATCGAAGCCGGCGTGCGCGCGCTGAACGTGGGCGAGGTCAAGGTCGTCGATGCGGATGGCAAGGTGGTGCGTTGAACGGGGAATCGGGAATCGGGAATTGGGAATCGGGAATTGGGAATCGGGAATTGGGAATCGTAAAGGCCAAGCCGGAAAAGCCGTCCTCTTGAAGCGGCGGGCCTATTTTCAGCGGCGTTGAGACCCGGCGCTAGCGCACCGGATACGTCTCCGCGCCGGCCTTGTCGCGCGCCGGCGGCGCATCGCGATCGGTTGCGGCGCGCCGGCTCGCGCCGCAGCGGTAGGCGGTGAAGGACTGCTCGCCGTTGCGCGGCGCACCGAGCGCGACGATCGTGTCGGCGGGCAGGCTGATCGCCTGATTGCGCGCGAGCGTTTCGAGTTCGTCCTTGACCTTCAGGTCGTTGCGGTCGTAGAAACCGACGCGGTCCTTGACCGAGACAGTGACCTCGCCGGCCTTGTCGCAACCCTCGACGCGGCCGTCGTAGGCGACGCGCACGCGCGCGCCGGCATCGTCGAGCTTGACCCAGGTGCAGCCGGCGAGCAGCGCCAGCGTGGCGGCAAACAGCAGCGGTGTTTTCATGGTCGGGTTTCTCGGTCAGTTGCCAGTGCAGGGCGCGACGTCATCGGGCGCGGTCAGGCGTTGCAGGTTCAGCGCGACCGGCGTGCCGCCGGCCTGGGTCAGCGTGGCCGTGCCGCTGCTGCAACCAAGCCGGATCTGCAGGCTGATCGCACCGGGATGGTTGACCACCACAGCTGGATCGTAAGCATCGCCGAAAACCGGACCGGTCACCGTTGCGAGATCGACCGTCGCGCCGGCCGCGAGGTCGCCGGTCGCCACGCCGCTGGCCCAGCCGACGAAATCACTGCTGCCGGGCGCGCCGTAGTACATGACCAGGAAGCGGTTGCCGTCGAACTGCTCCACATGGAAACCCGAACCGCCGCGGCGGGGATCGAACCACGAGCCGCTGGCCTGCGCCGGCGCGGGGAGGGTGTTTCCGCAACCCAGTCCCTTCAGCGCGGTCAGTCGCGTCAGCCGCACGGTCTTGCGGCCCCAGCCTTGCGGACCTTCCCAGCGCAGCTCGCCGCGGTCGCAGTCGGAGAAGCCGATGAACAGGCGGCCCCAGTCGGTCGTATCGGTCGATACCGGGCCGCCGTCGGGCCGGCTCGGGCGGTGGTAGACCGTGTCGAACGCGATGCCGCCGGGCACGACCTTGCCGTCGCCGACGAGCCAGGCCTGCGCCGGCTGCATGCCGGCGGGAGGAAAGGTGAAGAAGTAGACGATGGCGCGTCCGCCGTCGAGCACTTCCAGCGCGATGCCTTCGCCGCTGCGCGACGGATCGAACCAACTGCCGTTGAAGCGCGCATCGACGGTCACGGGTGCTGCGCGCGGCGGCACGAGTGCATCGAACGAACCCGGCACATAGCTCTCGTCGAAGCGGCAGTCGGTACCGGCGGCAATCCCGAGGCAGCCTTGCTGAAGCTGCGCCGCGGTCGGCTTCGCGCCACCGTCCTTCCAGCGCCGCAGCGCTTCCCACGCGACGAGGCCTTCGGCTTCGCTGAAGCCGCAGTGGCTCGGTTCGGTCTCGCGCACGACTGCGCTGAGTAGCTGCGTGGCGGGCAGGCGCTGGCGCAGTACGGACTGATGTTCCGGAACCACGAGCTCATCGCCGCTGGTATGCAGCGACAGCACGCGCGTCGTGCCGACATCGCCGCGGAAGTCCGAGTGCCAGTTGAATTCCACCGCCGCCGCCGGCTGCGCCGTCACGCGACGGATGCGGCTGTCGAGATCCGCGTCGGTATACATCGCGCCGATGTTGCCGAACGGGTTGCGTCCGCCCATCTTGTCCGGCGCACGGAGCACGTCGCTCATGACGAAGGTGGAATAGGCGATGTTGGTCAGCAGGAAGCGCTCGTCCTGGATGCCGGTGATGCGCTGCAGACGTGCGAGGCGATCGCGCATGCCGTTGGTGCGGATGCTCTGCGGCAAGGTGATGCCGGTGCAGACGGTCACGCTGAGCAGCGCGCTGCGGACGTCCGGATCGAACTGCAGGTCGTCGAGATCGTCGGGGATGTCGTTGAGGTTGTACGCCCAGGGATAGGGCTCGGCACCCGTCTTGAGTTTGCCGTTGCTGACGTCACCGCAGACCACGTCATAGGCCAGACGCACGTCCAGGCCGCTGTCCCAGGCGCGCGAGGCGGCCACCGGCGGGCACAGCGCGAGCACGCCCTTGATCAGGGGATTGAGCTCGCGGTCTTCGGCGAGCTTGAGCGCGATCAGTCCACCCATCGAGCCGCCGAACGGCACGAGTTCGCCGGGATTGCCGACGTCGCGCCGGAAGATCTCCAGCAGTTCCTTGTTTTCGTCGACGGCGCGCAGCAGCGCCCAGCCGCGCGAACTGAAGCCGGACCCGGCGATGGCGTAACCCTGTTCCAGCGCGAGGTCGCGCAGCGGGCCGAGGCCGGGGTCGGTGTCGTGAGAGAAGTTGAGGCCGTGCTGGTACAGCACGAGGACATCGCCGGTTTTCCAGCCGTCAGGAACGGCGATGCTGTAGTAAGCCCCGGATGGCGCCTGGCCCTGCAGTTCACGTACAGCGGCGGCGGGTGCGGCGAGCCCTAGTGCCAAAAGGCCCGCAAAGATGAGTCCGATCCCCGGTTTCATGACTTCCCTCGTTGCAACGAACGTACGACGGCGAACCATAGCCGGAGCAATCTGAACGTCATCGTTGCGCCGGCGCCTTGCCGGACAGTGGCAGCAGACGTGCCAGCCTGCGCGCTCGGCAATATCGGTCGCGTACCGTTGCAAATCCTTGTGTCCGCTTGCTTTTTCGTGGCTCATCCCGGTCCGGCGGCGCGGTTGCCTACCAGCCTTCGGGCGTAGCGCCCGATCCGTCCGCGTGCGAGCCTGCAGCTTGCCGGAGCGGCAAGGATCCCGGGCGACCTTGGTCGCGCCTGCCATCGGTTGCGGCTTCCACACCAAGGCTATAGCCTTCGCGGTCATCCCATTGCGGCACATCCCTACGATGCTCTTCAAGCACGTCGCCATCGCCAGCGTTGCTCATATCGACGCGCCCGTCCGCCTGACCTCGGCCGAACTCAACGAGCGCCTCAAGCCGACGATCCAGCGGCTCGGTATCCGCGACAACGTGCTCGAAGACATTGCCGGCATCTACGCCCGGCGCATCTGGGCGAAGGACACCATGCCTTCGGAAGCGGCCACCGCCGCCGCGCAGAAAGCGCTCGCCGAATCCGGCGTGCCGCACGAGAAGATCGGCATCCTCATCAATACGTCGGTCTGCCGCGACTACCTGGAACCGTCGACCGCCAGCATCATCCACGGCAACCTCGGCCTGGCCGACACCTGCCAGAATTTCGACGTCGGCAATGCCTGCCTCGCGTTCCTCAATGGCATGGACATCGCCGCCCGCATGATCGAGCGCGGCGACATCGAGTACGCGCTCATCGTCGATGGCGAAACCTCGAACCTGATTACCGAAAAGACCATCGAACGCATGCTCTCGCCGGACATCGAGGAGAAGGAATTCCGCAGCGAATTCGCCTCGCTGACGCTGGGTTCCGGCGCAGCCGCGATGGTCATGGGCCGCTCGGAGCTGCTGCCGGAAGGCCACCAGTTCCTCGGCTCGGTCACGCGTGCGGCGACCGAGTTCTCGCACCTGTGCCGCGGCAATATCGACCGCATGATCACCGACACGCGCAGCCTGCTGACCGAAGGGCTCAAGCTCGCCGCGAAGACCTTCCAGGCCGCACGTGCCGCATTGGGCTGGGTCATCGAGGAACTCGACGAGTTCGTCATCCACCAGATCAGCCGCGTGCACACCGAGGAATTCTGCCGCCTGCTCGGCATCGATCCGAAAAAAGTGCACGCGATCTTTCCGGAACACGGCAACATCGGTCCAGCCTCGGTGCCGATCGTGCTGTCCAAGCTCAAGGAAATGGGCCGCCTGCAGAAGGGCAAGCGCATCGCCCTGCTCGGCATCGGTTCGGGGTTGAACTGCTCGATGGCCGAAGTCGTCTGGTAATGCGTGCGACTGGTTGTTGAGAAAGGAGCGAACGCTCCTTTCTCAATCGAACGGTGCAAACTTAGCTTGCCCACGTTCTCCGAGAATCAATCGCTTGCGATCGACGTCACCCTGCCCGAGAGTAGGTCGCCTACGCGACCTACTCTCGGGCGATCCATTCTGGATCGCCTTGGCAGGCTGTTTTTCAACGGCCTGCCAAGGCCGCGGCCCGCACGGAAAACCGGCGGGCTCGGCTATCATCTCGCAGCCGCGGCCTGCGCCGCCTGACGAGTGCCGACGCCGCGCATGCCTGTCCTACCCGACTACCCGTTCCGCGGGCTTCGTTTCAGCCATGCCAACGGCCTGAGCCAGCACTACCTCGACGAAGGCGCGCGCGATGCGCCGCCGGTGCTGATGCTGCATGGCAATCCGTCCTGGTCGTACTACTGGCGTCGCCTCGTCCTCGGTCTGCGCGACAACTACCGCTGCATCGTTCCCGACCATATCGGCATGGGCCTGTCGGACAAGCCCGGCGACGAACGTTATGCCTACACGCTGCAATCGCGCGTCGATGATCTCGATGCGCTGGTCGATCATCTGATTCGCGAAGGCGCGCCCGAGCGCGGTTGGACCCTGGCCGTGCACGACTGGGGCGGCATGATCGGGCTGGCCTGGGCCTGCCGCCGGCCCGAGCGAATCGGGCGCATCGTCGTCACGAATACCGCGGCATTCCCGAATCCCAAGGGCCAGCGGCTGCCCGCGACGCTGCGCCTCGGACGCGATTCGAAGCTCGGCGAATGGTTGATCCTCAAGCACAACGCGTTCGCGCGCGGTGCCGCGCACTGGGGTGTCAAGAAGCCGATGGCACCCGAAGTGCGAGGCGCCTTCCTCGCGCCGTACGACACCCCGGACAATCGTTTATCCACTTTGCGCTTTGTGCAGGACATCCCGCTCGGCCCCGGCGACCGCGCCTGGGATCTGGTCGAGCGCAGCGGGCGCGAACTGGCGCAGTTCGGCGACCGGCCGATGTTCATCGGCTGGGGGCTGCGGGATTTCGTCTTCGACAAAGCCTTCCTGGACGAATGGCGCCGTCGCTTCCCGGGCGCAGAAGCGCACGAGTACGCGCAAGCGGGCCACTACGTGCTCGAAGACGCCCACGAACAATTGGTCCCGGCCGTGCGCGCGTTCCTGCAGCGCACGGGCTGAGCCAGAATCAAGGTACGGCACCGCCGACAACGCTTGGAACCGCAAAGGTCGTAGGACCAAACAGCGACATGGCAAAAATAGCGGCGCTAAAGTTCACCGAAGCGCCGGCCGGCAACGCGGTTCGGCCTCGCTTTTGGAGCCCCCTTAAGTCAAGGGGGTGACGAGTGATCGCTCAGAACCGCAGGTTCTGATCACTCTGAACGCCCAACGGGCCGGACCGGCCAACGCGCAGCGTTGGCCAGGGTTGTGGAGATCTGGTGCCGAGTACAAAAGCGGTCCTGATAGGTGCGCTTAGGAGCTAATTAATGTCTGGGTTTTCGGATGGATGGCGCTGGACCGAACTGGCCGGACTGGCTGCGCTGACCGTGGCCTTGCTGGTGCTCTGGCAGATACCCGGCGTCGGCCTCGTGGTCTACCCGTTGCGCCTGTTCGGCACCTTCGTGCACGAGATCAGCCATGGGCTCGCCGCGCTCGTCACCGGCGGCGAGTTCCACCGGTTCACCGTGAGCCCGGACCTGTCGGGTCTGGCCTGGTCCGCCGGCGGCTGGCGCTGGCTCATTTCCAGCGCGGGCTACGTCGGCAGCGCCGTGTTCGGCGGCGTGCTGATCCTGCTCGCCGCGCGCGGCGCGGCCTCGCGCGTGCTGCTGATGGCGCTGGGTCTGATACTCGGCCTGCTCTGCCTGCTGTTCGTGCGCAACCTGTTCGGCATCGCGACGGGTCTCGCGCTGGCCGCCGCGATGTTTCTCGCCGGCTATCGCCTGCGCCCGCCGTGGAGCGACGGGCTGCTCATGGTGCTGGCGCTGCAGCTGGTGCTCGACGGCTTCAACAGCCTGTTCACGCTGCTGCGCTTGTCCGCAGGCAGCAACGTGCAGACCGACGCGCTCAGCATGGCCCAGTCGACCGGAATTCCCGCGGTGGTCTGGACGATCGTCTGGGCCGGCGTTTCGCTCGCGATGCTGTTCGTGACCCTGCGGCTGGCTTACAAGCGGCGTGTGGCGCCGGCGGTGAACGCGGCCGGGCCGGGACGTATCACGTGATCGGCCACCAACGTGCTGCATTTACTCCCTCTCCCCCCAGCTC